>NZ_JBIDDQ010000038.1:0-70598 GCF_043195415.1 Streptomyces sp. Y7 | reverse complement strand
TCCGTCCTCGGTCCGGCGGATGCCCGGCATCAAGAGGTGCCGTTCCTTGACGCCGGCCGCTGCGGGCGGACACCCCCGGCGGTGGTCGGCGTACCTCAAAGTCTCACCGTTCCCTGACGCCGACCGCTGCGGGCGGCCCCCCCCGGCACGGCCACCTTCGCGCCGTTCGCGGCTCTCCGTGGTCTCGGGGTGCCTCATTCCCGGCCTTGCGTTCCTCGGGTAATGCCGCCGTCCGGCATCAGGAGCGTTCGCGCACTACGCTCGGTGCCCATGAGCGACAGGCACATCAGTCAGCACTTCGAGACCCTCGCGATCCACGCGGGCAACACCGCCGATCCCCTCACCGGTGCGGTCGTCCCGCCGATCTACCAGGTTTCGACCTACAAGCAGGACGGCGTCGGCGGCCTGCGTGGGGGCTACGAGTACAGCCGTAGCGCCAATCCGACCAGGACCGCCCTGGAGGAGAACCTCGCCGCCCTGGAGGGCGGCCGTCGCGGGCTTGCGTTCGCGTCCGGACTGGCGGCCGAGGACTGCCTGTTGCGTACGCTGCTCAGCCCGGGGGACCACGTGGTCATCCCCGATGACGCGTACGGCGGCACGTTCCGGCTGTTCGCGAAGGTCGTGGCCCGGTGGGGGGTGGAGTGGTCGGTCGCCGACACCAGTGATCCCGGGGCCGTGCGGGCCGCCATCACCCCGAAGACCAAGGTCGTCTGGGTGGAGACCCCCTCCAACCCGCTGCTCGGCATCACCGACATCGCGGCCGTCGCGCAGGTCGCCCGGGACGCCGGCGCGAAGCTGGTCGTCGACAACACCTTCGCCACGCCCTACCTCCAGCAGCCGCTGTCGCTGGGCGCGGACGTCGTGGTGCACTCGCTGACCAAGTACATGGGCGGGCACTCCGACGTCGTCGGCGGCGCGCTGATCGTCGGTGACTCGGACCTGGGCGACGAACTGGCCTTCCACCAGAACGCCATGGGCGCGGTCGCCGGGCCCTTCGACTCCTGGCTGGTGCTGCGCGGCACCAAGACGCTGTCGGTGCGCATGGACCGGCACAGCGAGAACGCCACGAAGATCGCCGACATGCTGACCCGGCACGCGCGCGTGACGCGGGTCCTGTACCCGGGCCTGCCCGAGCACCCCGGTCACGAGGTCGCCGCCAAGCAGATGAAGGCGTTCGGCGGCATGGTGTCCTTCCAGGTCACGGGTGGGGAGGAAGCCGCTGTCGAGGTCTGCAACCGGGCCAAGGTGTTCACGCTCGGCGAGTCCCTGGGCGGCGTCGAGTCCCTCATCGAGCACCCGGGTCGGATGACCCACGCCTCGGTGACCGGCTCGGCCCTGGAGGTGCCCGCCGACCTCGTCCGGATCTCCGTGGGCATCGAGAACGTCGACGATCTGCTGGAGGACCTCCAGCAGGCGCTCGGCTAGCGGACGGCGCCCCTGAAGAAGGGGCTGCACCCATCGGTGAGCTGCACCCATCGGTGATCTTCACCGACTGGTGAGCTTGATCGACCGGTGAGCGTCACCGACCGGTGAGCTTCACCGACCGGTCGGATTCACCAGCCCGTCAGCGGTGGAGTCGTCTCCGACGGCGGCTCCACCCACGGTTGGGCCGCCAGCGCCCACACCACGAACGCCACCGTCGCCGCGAACAGCAGCAGGTACATCAGCCGCAGGGCGATCCTCCTGCGGCGCAGCAGATGACCGCCGCGCCGGACGACCTCCTCGTACATCTCGGGCGGCACCGGTGGCGGGGTGCGCTCCATGATCTGTCGGGCGGCCGCTTCCCGTTGGGTGCGGTTCACGGGGACACCGTCTTCGCGCCCAGCACGGCCGGGGCGGGGCCGCGCGGCGGATGCAGCAGGGTCGCCGTCGCCCGGTCGCAGATGGTGTGGACGCGCTCCTTGGGCAGGCCGAGCAGGGCCGCCGTCTGTTCCTCGGCCACACCCTCGTACAGCCGCAGGACCAGGATCAGGCGCTCCTGCGGCGTCAGGCTCGCGAGCGGGCCGGCGGCGTGCGCGCGGGAACGGCCCAGGGCGCCGTACTGGTGCCAGGCGGCGCGTGAGAAGCGGGTGGCCAGGTACTGGCGGGTGCGGTCGTACGGGTCCTCGCCGCGCAGTCGGTCCCAGCACGCGTACGTGTGCGCGAGGGACAGCGTCAGCAGGCGCCGTGCACGGGGATTGTCGTCCCGTGGCTCCGCAGTGAGCAGCGTGGCGGCATGCAGCAGCCGCCCGGCCGCACCCGCGACGAAGGCCTCGAACTCCCGGTCCCGGCGGGCGCCCTGGACCGCCTTGCGTCGTCCCACCGCCCCTCCCGCCTGACCGCGCTCTGGGGAACCGAACCGGTCCCGGCCCCGCGCGTGACGCGGCGGTCGCGCACGAGGAGGACCCGGTTTCATATGAGGCCAGCGGCGGCCCGGGGTCAAGAGCTGGGAGCGGATCAGCGGATCATCCGTGCACGCACGCGTGCAGGACGCTTGTCACCCGAGTGGCGGGCATTCCGGTCTCCGGGCGTCGCGGTCCACCCGGCCGTGCTCAGGACGCCGAGTTCGGCTCCGTGCCCGAGATCCCCTGGGCCGCCATCCGCGTGGAGAGCGCGACGTTGAAGCGAGTGAGGAGCGCGCAGAACGCCTCGCGCTCCTCCGGGGCCCAGTCGTGTGTCAGCTCGGCCATCAACTGACGTCGCGACGAGCGCACTTCCTCCAGTCGCGACTGGCCGCGCGGCGACAGCTGAAGCACCACCGCCCGCCCGTCCTCGGGGTGCGAGGTCCGCTTGACGAGCCCCGTGTCGACGAGCGGTGCCACCTGCCGGGTGACGGTCGACGAGTCGATCCCCATGCTCGCGGCGAGCGCCTTGACCCCCATGGGGCCTTCCTTGTCGAGGCGGTTGAGCAGCAGGTATGCGGCGCGGTCCATGGAGTTGCGCACCTGTCCGACACCACCGAGCCGGGTCTGTTCGGCACGGCGGGCGAACACCGCCACCTCGTGCTGCAGCGTGTCGAGGAGACCGCTGTCAGCGACGGTCGTCATGTCCATCGACATTTCAGGTGTTGTGGGCATGGCCGGGGGCTCACTTCATGAAGGGGGTGCTGGGTTGGGGGACAGGGTACGCGGCCCGGAGGCGGGGTGTACCGGCGCTGCGTAAACCCATCTCGGTGCTTGGTCACACCCGGGCCTTGTGCCTGTGAACTGCGAGACTTGTGTCATGAGCTACCGCACGGCTGACTCCTTGCCTCCCGTCACGCTCGACGACGTACGGGGCGCCCAGAAGATGCTCTCGGGCGTGGCGCGGGTGACGGCGATGGAGGGAAGCAGGCACCTGTCCCAGTTGGTGGGTGCGCCGGTGCATCTGAAGTGCGAGAACCTTCAGCGGACCGGATCGTTCAAGCTGCGCGGCGCTTATGTCCGGATTGCGGGGCTGTTGCCGGAGGAGCGCGCGGCGGGGGTCGTGGCGGCGAGCGCCGGCAACCACGCGCAGGGTGTCGCTCTGGCGTCGTCCCTGCTCGGCGTGCGTTCGACCGTGTTCATGCCGAAGGGCGCGCCGCTGCCGAAGATCAGCGCGACGCAGGACTACGGCGCCGAGGTGCGCCTGCACGGGCAGGTGGTCGACGAGACGCTGGCGGCGGCGCAGGAGTACGCGGCCGAGACCGGGGCGGTGTTCATCCACCCCTTCGACCATCCCGATGTCATCGCAGGTCAGGGCACGGTCGGGCTGGAGATCCTCGAACAGTGCCCGGAGGTGCGCACCATCGTCGTCGGTATCGGCGGGGGCGGGCTGGCGGCGGGCATCGCGATGGCGGTGAAGTCGCTGCGGCCCGACGTGCGCCTCGTGGGCGTGCAGGCGGCGGGCGCCGCGGCGTACCCGCCCTCGCTGGCAGCCGGGCACCCGGTCGCGGTCGACCACCCGGTGACGATGGCCGACGGCATCAAGGTCGGCCGGCCCGGTGACGTGCCGTTCCGGATCATCGGCGACCTGGTGGACGAGGTCCGCACGGTCTCCGAGGACGAGCTGGCCGCGGCCCTGTTGCTGTGCCTGGAGCGGGCCAAGCTGGTCGTCGAGCCGGCCGGGGCGAGCCCGGTCGCGGCGCTGCTGAGCGACCCCGGCGCCTTCGAGGGCCCGGTCGTCGCGGTGCTGTCCGGCGGGAACGTCGACCCGGTGCTGCTGGAGCGCGTCCTGCGGCACGGCATGGCCGCGCAGGGCCGCTACCTGGCCGTACGTCTGCGGCTGACGGACCGGCCGGGTGCGCTCGCGACGCTTCTCGGGGCGTTGTCAGTGGTGGACGCTAACGTCCTCGATGTGAGTCACGTACGGACCGATCCGCGGCTCGGGCTCACGGAGGCGGAGGTCGAGCTGCACCTGGAGACGAAGGGTCCCGTGCACTGCGTCGAGGTCGGCCAGGCCCTGCGCGAGGCGGGTTACACCGTCATCGACTGAGGCGCGATCGATCGGTCGCGCCGGAGGGCGATACGGAGGACGAAAGTCCAGGTCGGAGGCTCTTTGTCACTCATTCGGGTAAGTCCATTGAGAGACGCGATACATCGCGTTATGGTGTGTCTCGATAATCCGCCGCTGAGACCGATGAAAAGTGCAAACCTAAGCCTTTCCGAAGCTTCCCCGATGACGTGGAGACTCATATGCCAGGCGCCATCTATGCCGAAGGCCTGGTGAAGACCTTCGGCGACGTAAAGGCTCTGGACGGCGTGGACTTCGATGTCCCCGAGGGCACCGTCCTGGGTCTGCTCGGGCCGAATGGCGCGGGCAAGACGACGGCCGTCCGCTGTCTGACGACGCTGCTGCGGCCCGACAGCGGCTCGGCGGTCGTCGCGGGCATCGATGTCCTGAAGAACCCCGACGCCGTCCGCCGCTCCATCGGCCTGTCCGGCCAGTTCGCCGCGGTCGACGAATACCTCACCGGCCGCGAGAACCTCCAGATGGTCGGCCAGCTCTACCAGATGAAGGCCAAGGCGGCGAAGGCCCGCGCGGACGAACTGCTGGAGCAGTTCGACCTCGCCGACGCCGCCGACCGGCCCACGAAGACCTACTCCGGAGGCATGCGCCGCCGACTCGACCTCGCGGCGGCCCTGGTCGTCTCACCTCCCGTGATGTTCATGGACGAGCCCACCACCGGCCTCGACCCCCGCAACCGCCAACTGCTGTGGGAGGTCATAAAGCGCCTGGTCTCCGGCGGTACGACGCTGCTGCTGACCACCCAGTACCTCGAAGAGGCCGACCACCTCGCGCACGACATCGCCGTCGTCGACCACGGCCATGTCATCGCCACAGGCACCTCCGACCAGCTCAAGGCCCGCACCGGCGGCGAGCGCGTCGAGGTCGTGGTGCACGAGCGCGACGACATGCAGGCCGCCTCGGAAGTGCTGCGCGGCTTCGGCAAGGGCGACACCACGGTCGAGGACCACATGCGCAAGCTCACCGTGCCGGTGACCGGTGGCGCCAAGCTGCTCGCCGAGGTCATCCGCGAGCTCGACACCCGCGGCATCGAGATCGACGACATCGGGCTGCGCCGCCCCACCCTCGACGACGTGTTCCTGTCCCTGACGGGCCACCTCGCGGAGGTCAAGAACGAGGAGAACGGCAAGCAGGACAAGAAGGAGGTCGCGAAGTGAGCGCCGTCATCGACGCCGTCAGCGGACTCGGGGCCCGGAAGGGGCTGGTCAAGTGAGCACCATGAACGACTCCCTGGTCATCGCCAGACGGAATCTGATTCGCATGACCCGGATTCCCGAGATGATCCTTTTCGGGCTGATCCAGCCGGTGATGTTCGTGATCCTGTTCACGTACGTCTTCGGCGGCTCGATGTCGATCGGCGGCAGCACCGACCCGGACGTGTACAAGAACTTCCTGATGGCCGGCATCTTCGCGCAGACCGTCACGTTCGCCACCGCCGGGGCGGGCGCCGGCATCGCCGACGACATGCACAAGGGGCTCATCGACCGGTTCCGCTCGCTGCCGATGGCGCGGGGCGCGGTGCTGACCGGTCGGACCGTCGCGGATCTGGTGCAGACGGCGCTGACCTTGCTGGTTCTCGCGATCGTTGCTCTGCTCGTCGGCTGGCGCCCCGGATACGCGGAACCGACCAATTTCGGGAAGGTCATGGCCGGCTTCGGCCTGCTGCTTCTGCTGGGATACGCCTTCACGTGGATCGGCGCCCTGATCGGCCTGTCCGTTCGTACGCCTGAGGCGGCGACGTCGGGAGGGCTCATCTGGCTCTTCCCGGTGACGTTCATCTCGAACGCGTTCGTGGATTCGAGTCAGATGACTCCCTGGCTGCGGCACATCGCCGAGTGGAATCCCTTCAGCGCGACCGTGCAGGCGTGCCGTCAGCTGTTCGGTGACCCGGGACTCTCGCCGTCCGACGCCTGGCCGATGCAGCATCCGATCTGGGCGTCGGTGATCTACTCGATCGCGATCGTCGTCATCTTCCGCACGCTCGCGGTGCGCAAATACCGCCGGGCGGACGGTTGATCGCCCATCGTCCGGCACCACGAGGAAGGCCCCGCCACGCAATCGCTGGACGGGGCCTTCTTCTTCACCGACCTACGGCGTCGGTCGTCTCAGGCCGGCACGGCCGCATGACGAGGCCCCCGGCGCCGGGAGGCGGCCGGGGGCTCGTGGAAGACCGGTGCCGGCGGTCCCGAGGGCGGGGTCAGCCGTTGTAGGGCTCGGCCTTGAGGATCTTCACCGAGGCCCTCTTGCCGTTCGGCAGCTCGTACTCGGCGTCCTCGCCGACCTTGTGGCCGATCACGCCGGAGCCCAGCGGGGACTGCGGCGAGTACGTCTCGATGTCGGAGCTCGCGTACTCGCGCGAGGCGAGCAGGAAGGTCATCGTGTCGTCCTCGTCACCGTCGAAGGCGATCGTCACGACCATGCCGGGCGCCACCGCACCGTCGGCCGACGCCGGCGCCTCGCCGACCTGGGCGTTCTCCAGGAGCTGGGTCAGCTGGCGCACACGGAGCTCCTGCTTGCCCTGCTCCTCCTTGGCCGCGTGGTACCCGCCGTTCTCGCGCAGGTCGCCCTCCTCGCGCGCGGCCGCGATCTTGGCGGCGATCTCCGTGCGCGCAGGACCAGACAGGTACTCCAGCTCGGCCTTGAGCTGGTTGTACGCCTCCTGGGTCAGCCAGGTGACGTTCTCGCTGGTCTGGGTCACTGGTGCTCCTCGTCGGTACTGGGAATACAAAGCATCGCCCTACCCAGAAGGATGTTCCTCCATGGATGGGCGAAACCACGAGCCTAACAATTCAAAGGCCGAAGGGGGAGGACATAAGCCATCAGAATCACATCAACGCAGGTCAGCGCCTAGGTATTGTGGGCTGATCCGGTCAGCCTCGACCAAGCTCGGTCGCATTTGTGCGGGGGATCAGTCGGAGTGGCAGCCGAGCAGTTCGGCGGTGGTCCCCGGGGACGTCGTACGGAGCGTGACGACCTTGTCGATCCGGGTGGCGTCACCGTCGAAGCGGAAGTCGGCCCGGCCCACCTCGGCACCGCTCTCCGCCTGGGAACGCAGCGTGCAGTAGCCGGAGGCGCCGGCGTCCTTGCGGACCTCCAGATGCACCTTCACCGCGTCCTTCTGGGCGTCGAACTCGATGACCTCGGCGCTGATCTTGTTCTGGCCGACGTAGTGATAGGCGAAATAGCCGATCAGCGCGAGCAGCAGCGCTCCGAGAACACCGCCGACGATCTTCAGCGTGCGGTCGGCGCGCGCGTCCGAGGAACGGCCGTAGCGGCCCTCGGGCAGCCGCGTGCTCGCCGTACTCATGATCGTCCTCTCCGCCGGGGCGGGACCGATGTTCTGAAAGAGGGGCCCGGGGGCCGTATCGCGGAATTATCCGCCCCTCGATTCGGTCACTATAGAAGCCGCCGATCGCGCCGGGGCACACCGGGGCGCCGACTACGAGGATTGAGTCTTGACTGACCAGCTGCGACTGATGGCCGTGCACGCCCACCCCGACGACGAGTCGAGCAAGGGCGCGGCCACCATGGCGAAGTACGTGTCCGAGGGGGTGGACGTGCTGGTCGTGACCTGCACGGGCGGGGAGCGCGGCTCCATCCTCAATCCGAAGCTCCAGGGCGACAAGTACATCGAGGAGCACATCCACGAGGTACGCAAGAAGGAGATGGACGAGGCCCGCGAGATCCTCGGCGTCAAGCAGGAGTGGCTCGGCTTCGTCGACTCCGGTCTGCCCGAGGGCGACCCGCTGCCGCCGCTGCCGGAGGGCTGTTTCGCCCTGGAGGACGTCGACAAGGCGGCCGGTGAGCTGGTGAAGCAGATCCGTTCGTTCCGTCCCCAGGTGATCACCACCTACGACGAGAACGGCGGCTACCCGCACCCCGACCACATCATGACCCACAAGATCTCGATGGTGGCCTTCGAGGGCGCGGCGGACGCCGAGAAGTACCCGGAGGCGGAGTTCGGCCCGGCCTTCCAGCCGCAGAAGCTCTACTACAACCAGGGCTTCAACCGCCCCCGCACCGAGGCGCTGCACAACGCGCTGCTGGAGCGCGGCCTGGAGTCGCCGTACGGGGACTGGCTCAAGCGCTGGAGTGAGTTCGAGCGCACCGAGCGCACGCTGACCACGCATGTTCCGTGCGCCGACTTCTTCGAGATCCGTGACAAGGCCCTGATCGCCCACGCCACCCAGATCGACCCCGACGGCGGCTGGTTCAAGGTCCCGATGGAGATCCAGCGGGAGGTGTGGCCGACGGAGGAGTACGAGCTCGCGAAGTCCCTCGTCGATACCTCCCTCCCCGAGGACGACCTCTTTGCGGGCATCCGCGACAATGCCTGACATGAGCGCAAGCGCAAGCCTGGCAATGACACAGCTCGCCACCCTCGCCAAGGAGGTGGACGAGGACAAGGTCACCCCCGGCGTCCTCGGTTTCATCGTCTTCGCCGTGATGGCGCTGGCGGTGTGGGGCCTGATGAAGTCCATGAACCGCCACATGAACAGGGTCGAGTTCACGGAGGTCCCGGATCCGAAGGCAGAATCCGGGGAGTCCGCCGAAGCGACCGGCGCGGCCAAGCCGCAGCAGGGCTGAGGGCGGAGGTCCCCGGGGCCCGGCACCTCAGTGCCGGGCGGCTGCGGCCACTCCCATGACCTCGCGTGCGTGGCGGTTCGGCACCATGCCGAGCCGCCACGCCTGCCACCCTTCCTCCAGGTTCACACCCCGTTCCAGCAACAACTGGTACGCCTCCACATAGCCGTCCAGCTTCGTGTCGCGCAGTGCGTCGCCGGTGCGGGAGAGCTGGGACAGTTCCTCCTGGGCGACCGCCGTGCCGACCTCCACGCCGCCGGGTGCGGCGTACGGCAGCAGGGTGCAGCGCAGGAAGCGGGCCCAGTCCTCGCCGCGCCGGTCGCCGTAGGACGCGAACAGGACGATCGCGTCGTCGCACAGCGTCAGCGCCTGCTGGGTGCGGGTGTTCCCGGCGTCCACCACCGCGAGCTCCAGGCATGTCCATGCCTCGCCGTGTGCGACGCCGATGCGCTGGAAGTCGGCGCGGGCGTCCACCAGGAGCTGACGGGCGAATCCGGAGTTGCGCAGGGATCCGGTCTGCGCGGCCCGCAGGTCGCGGGTCACCCGCGCCGAGTGGTGCCGGGCGCAGGCGAGCCCGTACACGTCCCGCATCCGCGAGAACATCGTCCGGGAGCGTTCCAGCTCCCGCACCGCCAGGTCGAGGTTGCCCGTCTCCTCCAGGGCCTGGCCCAGGTAGTACAGGGACCACGCCTCGCCGCGCGCGTCCTCGTTGTCGCGGTGGCGGGAGGCCGCCTGGCGCAGGCCGTCCACCGCCGGGGACGGGTCGCCGGCGACCAGCCGGGCCCGGGACAGCTGGGTCAGGGCCCAGGCCTCCCCGCGGGCGTCGCGGGTGCGGCCGTACAGCTCCAGTGCCGCCCGCAGATCCTCGTCCGCCCGCGGTACGTCGCCCATCCGCAGGCCCAGCTGGCCGAGCTGGAAGTGGGCCCACGCCTCGCCGTGCAGGGACTCGCCGGCCCGGTGCAGGGACAGGGACTCGGTCAGCAGGTCCAGGGACTCGGCGACCCGGCCCCGGTCACGTTCCACCGCCGCCAGCGCGTGCATGGTCCAGGCGCGGTCCGTCGCCAGCTCGGGCGCCGACTGCAGGTCCAGGGCCTCACGGAGCTTCGTGGCCGCCTCGGTCAGGTTGCCCTGGTGGTGCAGGGTGATCCCCAGCGAGCACAGGGCACGGGCCGCGCCCGCGTCGTGCTGGGCCTCCCTATAGAGCTCGACCACCGAGGTCAGGGTCGCGCGGGCCTTGTCCAGCTCGCCCAGCTGACGGGCCGCGATGCCGGTGCGCCACTGCACCGAGCGCACCAGCAGCCCCTTGTCCACGGCCTGCGCGAGCTCACTGATCTCGCCGAGGCGGTAGAGGTCGCCGCGCAGCAGGCAGTAGTCGCACAGGGCGCCCAGCAGGTTCAGCACCGCCGCCTGGTTGGCGTCCTCCGCGTGCCGCAGCGCCGCCGTGATGAAGCTCGACTCGTCGTCCAGCCAGCGCAGCGCGTCGTCCAGCGAGGTGAAGCCGTGCGGGCTGAAGCGGTCCGAGCGGGTCGACATGTTGCCGTCGACCAGCCGCAGCACCGAGTCGGCGAGATCGGCGTAGTTCACGATCAGCCGCTCCTGCGCCGCCGTGCGCTCCGCGGGGTCCTCCTCGTCGACGAGGCGGGCCTGGGCGAAGGCGCGGACCAGGTCGTGCAGGCGGTAGCGGTTGCCGCGGACGTGGTCGATCAGGCCCGACCGGGACAGCGCCGCCAGCTGCCGGGTCGCTTCCGCCTCGTCGGTGGCCAGCAGCGCCGCCGCCGCTGCCGCGCCCAGCGAGGCCCGGCCCGCCAGCGCGAGGCGGCGCAGCAGGCGCCGGGCCGCCTCCGGCTGGTCGGTGTACCGCAGCCACAGCACCCGCTCGATCGGCTCCACCGGGCCGTACGCGCCCAGATCCGTCGCCAGTGCGCGCGGTGAGCGCGGGCCCAGCGACGAGCCCGCGACGCGCAGCGCCAGCGGCAGGCCGCCGCACAACTGCCGGATCAGGTCGGCCGATTCGGCGTCGTAGGGACCCGAGGAATCCTGCGCCGCCGCGGTCAGCAGCTCCTCGGCGCCGGCCGCGTCGAGGGCCTCCACCGGAAGCTGGTGCACCCAGGCGGCGAGGTCGGAGGGCAGGTCGAGGGGCTCGCGGGAGGTGACCAGGACCAGGCTGTCGGAGCGTTCGGGGACGAGGGTGCGGACCTGGTGCGCGTCGGAGGCGTCGTCCAGGACGACCGTGACCGGCAGGCCGGTGAGGTGCTGGTGGTAGAGCTCGCTGAGCCGCTTGACCTGTTGGTCCGCCGACGAGCGCTCGCGGAACAGGAGTTGCTCGCGTGGGGCGCCCAGCCGGTTCAGCAGATGCAGTAGCGCTTCTCTCGTCGACAGCGGCGGCTCCTCCGAGGTGTCGCCGCGCAGGTCCACCACGCACGCGCCGCGGAACTGGTCCTTCAGCTCGTGGGCCGCGCGGATCGCCAGCGCGGTACGGCCGCTGCCGGGCGGTCCGTGCAGGACGACGACCGTCGGCCTGGTCTCCGTGCTCGCGCGTGCCGCCTGCACCCACTGCCCGATGCGGGCCATCTCCTGCCGGCGCCCCGCGAACGGGCCCGTCGGTTCGGGGAGTTGGCCGAACGACTGCTCCAGCACATTGCGGCCGCGGGCGGCGGCGCTCTTGTCGGCGCCCCTGAGCCGCGGCCCCGTCTTCGTCGGGCCGGTGGACGCGCTGAGCACCCGCTGCTGGTCGAGGAAGGGGCGGATGCCGCGGACCTCCAGCGCGGTGAGCCATTGCAGACGCAGCTGCTCCGGGCCGCCGGGCTGGCCGACGGCGCCCGCGCGATGGTGCGCGGCGGGCAGATGGGTGCCGGCCACCTTGGCGACGGTGGCCGCCACGCCGACGACGCCCACGGTGACGCCCGCGCCCAGCGCGGTGGTCGTGCCGGTGCCGAGCGCCAGGTCGGTGACGACGGCCGCGACGGCTGCGACGCCGGCCACCATCAGGGGCGTGGCACCGCCCTCGCGCGCGAAGCGCTGCCCGAACGTGAGGCGGCCGGCGTCCGCCTCGTCCAGCGCCCGGGTGTACGCCGTGTACTCCTCGGCCGCCGCCTCGGCCATGTCGTCCAGCCCGCCGCGCGCCCGCGACAGCAGCACGGGCCCCTCGATGCGGCCGCCCGAGCGCCGCACCTCCTCCTCGACGGCCCGGGTCAACAGCCTCTCGGCCTCCGTCCGATGGCTGTCCCGCATGTCACGTCCCCCTCCAGTGGCTACGGCGTTCTTGGTCAAGTGTGCTGCGGACGGGGCGTTGTGGGGAGAGGGCCGGGTGACGGGTGCCGGATGCTGCGGTGAAGGATGCGGCGACGTCGGGTGCCGGGGGAGTGTCGGCGGGAGCGGTGGGCCGTACGGCACGGCCGACCCGAGGATGACGGCGCGTCGTCGCCGTCCGGTCCGGGGAACCGGAGGACGCGAGGTCACCGTCGGGTGGACGCCTGACGCATGCCGGAGGGGGTACTGCGGCAGGATGGACCCCATGCCGAACCGACTGGCTCACGAGACGTCCCCCTACCTGCTCCAGCACGCGGACAACCCGGTCGACTGGTGGCCGTGGTCGGCCGAGGCCTTCGAGGAGGCCCGCAAGAGCGACAAACCGGTCCTGCTCAGCGTCGGTTACAGCAGCTGTCACTGGTGCCACGTCATGGCCCACGAGTCCTTCGAGGACCAGGCGACCGCCGACTACCTCAACGCCCACTTCGTCAGTGTCAAGGTCGACCGCGAGGAGCGGCCGGACGTGGACGCCGTCTACATGGAGGCGGTGCAGGCGGCCACCGGTCAGGGCGGCTGGCCCATGACGGTCTTCCTCACCCCGGACGCCGAGCCCTTCTACTTCGGCACCTACTTCCCGCCCGCGCCCCGGCAGGGCATGCCGGCGTTCCGCCAGGTCCTGGAGGGCGTGCGCGGCGCCTGGAGCGACCGGCGCGACGAGGTCACCGACGTGGCCGGGAAGATCGTGCGCGACCTCGCCGGACGGGAGATCTCCTACGGCGGCCCCGACGCCCCCGGCGAGGAGGAGCTGGCGCAGGCGCTGCTCGGGCTCACCCGGGAGTACGACCCGCAGCGCGGCGGATTCGGGGGCGCGCCCAAGTTCCCGCCGTCCATGGTGATCGAGTTCCTGCTGCGCCACCATGCGCGCACGGGCGCCGAGGGCGCGCTGCAGATGGCCCGGGACACCTGCGAGCGGATGGCCCGGGGCGGTATCTACGACCAGCTCGGGGGCGGGTTCGCGCGCTACTCCGTCGACCGGGACTGGGTGGTGCCGCACTTCGAGAAGATGCTGTACGACAACGCCCTGCTGTGCCGTGCCTACGCCCATCTGTGGCGCGCCACCGGCTCCGAGCTCGCTCGCCGGGTCGCCCTGGAGACCGCAGACTTCATGGTGCGCGAACTGCGCACGAACGAGGGCGGGTTCGCCTCGGCCCTGGACGCCGACAGTGACGACGGGACCGGTCGGCACGTCGAGGGCGCCTACTACGTGTGGACGCCGGAGCAGCTGCGCGAGGTGCTCGGCGACGACGACGCCGCGCTCGCCGTCCGGTACTTCGGTGTGACCGAGGAGGGCACCTTCGAGCACGGCTCCTCCGTCCTCCAGCTCCCGCAGCAGGACGAACTGTTCGACGCCGAGAAGGTCACCTCGATCCGCGAGCGTCTCCTGCGGCGCCGCGCGACCCGCCCCGCTCCCGGCCGGGACGACAAGATCGTCGCCGCCTGGAACGGCCTCGCCGTCGCCGCGCTCGCCGAGACCGGCGCCTACTTCGACCGCCCCGACCTGGTGGAGGCGGCCCTGGGCGCCGCCGACCTCCTCGTCCGGCTGCACCTCGACGAGCAGGCCCGTATCGCGCGTACCAGCAAGGACGGCCAGGTCGGCGCGAACGCGGGCGTGCTGGAGGACTACGCCGACGTGGCCGAGGGCTTCCTCGCGCTCGCGTCCGTCACCGGCGAGGGCGTCTGGCTCGACTTCGCGGGCTTCCTGCTCGACCACGTGCTCGCCCGCTTCGTCGACGAGGAGTCCGGCGGCCTCTACGACACCGCCGCCGACGCCGAGCGGCTGATCCGCCGCCCGCAGGACCCCACCGACAACGCCGCCCCCTCCGGCTGGAGCGCGGCGGCCGGCGCCCTGCTGAGCTACGCCGCGCAGACCGGCGCGGAACCCCATCGCACCGCGGCCCAGCGTGCGCTGGGCGTCGTCAAGGCTCTCGGGCCGCGCGTCCCCCGCTTCATCGGCTGGGGGCTCGCGGTCGCCGAGGCCAACCTCGACGGGCCTCGGGAGGTGGCGGTCGTGGGGCCGGCGATCGACGACCCGGCGACGAAGGTCCTGCACCGCACGGCGCTTCTGGGCACCGCGCCGGGTGCGGTGGTGGCCGTCGGAACTCCGGAGAGTGGCGAATTCCCGCTCCTCGCCGACCGTCCCCTGCAGCAGGGCGCACCCGCCGCGTACGTCTGCCGTAACTTCACCTGCGACGCTCCGACCACCGATCCGGAACGGCTGCGGACCGCGCTGAACAGCTAGAACGGCGAGGGCCCCGGGGGCGTTACGCAACTCGTGTTCGAATTGCTCACTCCTGGGGCTCGTTGTGAGGAAACGCGCTCTTCATCGAATCGGCCTGCGGGCTTCACAGATCCCCCTTAATGTCTACACAGTTCCGCGACAGATGTGACTCGCTGTCGCGGCAGGGGGCATTGGGGATCTGGGGGGATCTGTTGCTGACGTCTGTCTTCATAGCCGTCGTCTCACTGGCCTTGTTCTGGATGGCGGCTTTCACCCTGTGGTGGCAGATGCACGCGTGGCGTACGCCCGAGGTGCTCGCCTCCACCCGGTTCAGCAGACCGGACGGGGGCGAGCATCTGTCGTTCTCGCTGCTGCTTCCGGCACGGCACGAACAGGCCGTGCTGGACCACACCATCCAGCGACTGCTGGAGTCCACGCACACCGACTTCGAGATCATCGTCATCGTCGGGCACGACGACCCGGAGACCACGGAGGTGGCCGAGAAGGCCGCCTCGCGTGATCCACGGGTCCGCGTCGTCGTCGACACGCACGAGAAGAAGAACAAGCCGAAGGCCATGAACACGGCGCTGCCGCACTGCCGCGGCGACGTCGTCGGGGTCTTCGACGCCGAGGACCAGGTCCACCCGGAGCTCCTCGCCCACGTCGACCACGCCTTCCGCACCACCGAGGCGGACGTCGTGCAGGGCGGGGTCCAGCTGATCAACTTCCACTCCAGCTGGTACAGCCTGCGCAACTGCCTGGAGTACTTCTTCTGGTTCCGCTCCCGGCTGCACCTGCACGCGCAGAAGGGGTTCATCCCGCTCGGCGGCAACACCGTCTTCGTGCGCACCGGCGTGCTGCGCGACGCCGACGGCTGGGACCCGAACTGCCTGGCCGAGGACTGCGACCTGGGCGTGCGGCTGTCCAGCGTCGGCAAGAAGGTCGTCGTCGCCTACGACTCCGACATGGTGACCAAGGAGGAGACGCCCGGCAGCCTGATGTCGCTGCTGAAGCAGCGCACCCGCTGGAACCAGGGCTTCCTGCAGGTCTACCGGAAGAAGGACTGGCGGCAACTGCCCACCTTCGGGCAGCGGTTGCTCGCCCGGTACACCCTCATGACACCGTTCATGCAGGCCTTCACCGGGCTCGTCATCCCGCTCAACATCGCGATCGCGGTCTTCGTCGACGTGCCCGTGAGCGTCGCCTTCATCACCTTCCTGCCGGCCGTCACCGCGCTCGTCACCTTCGTCTTCGAGATCGTCGGGCTGCACGACTTCGGCAAGCAGTACGGACTGCGCGTCCGCCTCGTCCACTACCTGAAGCTCGTCGTGGGCGGTCCCTTCTACCAGGTCCTTCTCGCCGGCGCCGCCGTCCGCGCCGTCTGGCGTGAGCAGCGCGGCCAGAACGACTGGGAGCTGACCAGTCACGTCGGCGCGCATCTCACCGATGCCGAAACGGCCCGAGACCTCCGAGAGGACGTCCCCGCGTGACCTCCACCCTTCCCGCGGTGACCACTGCCGAGGTCCCCGCGCAGCGGCAGCCTGCGCCTGTGGCGCGTCCGACCGGTCGAACGACCCCACCGCTCCGGCTGCGTTCGTCCCGGCCCGACCTGATCCTGTGCGGCGTACTCCTCGTCGCGATCCTCGTCGTACAGGGCTGGAACATCGCCGACTACCCGACCCTCAGCGACGACGAGGGCACCTACCTCGCCCAGGCCTGGGCCGTCCAGGAGGGCCGGGGCCTGGCCCACTACACCTACTGGTACGACCACCCGCCGCTCGGCTGGATCCAGCTCGCCCTGCTGACCTGGATACCGGCCGCGCTCAGCCCCGAGTCGATGACCGTCGGCACCATGCGCGCCGCGATGCTCGTGATCAGCGCCGCCAGTGCGGTCCTCGTGTACGTGATCGGGAGGCGGCTGTCCCTGCCGCGCTGGGCCGCCGGACTCGGCATGGTCCTGTTCGGCCTGTCGCCGCTGTCGGTCGTGCTCCAGCGGGAGATCTTCCTCGACAACCTCGCGGTGATGTGGACGCTGCTCGCGTTCGCCCTCGCCGCCTCGCCGAGCCGTCATCTGTGGCACCACTTCGGCGCCGGGATCGCCGCCGCGACCGCCGTGCTGACCAAGGAGACGATGCTCTTCGTCCTCCCCGCGGTCCTCATCACCATGTGGCGGCACAGCCACCGCGACACCCGCAAGTTCGCGCTCACCGGCGCCATCACGGCGTGCGCGCTGATCGGCCTGTCGTACCCCCTGTTCGCCCTGCTCAAGGGCGAGTTGCTGCCGGGCAGCGGGCATGTCTCCCTGTGGGACGGCATCAAGTACCAGATGACCAGACCCGGTTCGGGCTTCATCCTCGACCGGGGCTCCGGCTCCTGGGGCGTCCTGCAGTCGTGGCTCTACTACGACCGCGTCCTCCTCCTCGGCGGCCTCGCGGGCGGCCTGCTGCTCCTGGTCACCTGGCGCTGGTCGGTCACCGCCCGTGCCCTGGCCGGACCGTCGTTCGCGGTGGTCATCCTCGCGGTGGTGGCCATGCGCCCCAACGGCTATCTGCCCGCCATGTACGTCATCCAGGCGCTGCCCTTCCTCGCCCTGGTCCTCGCCGGAGGCACCGCCTCCGTCGCCCACGCCGTGCTGCGGCGATGGCACTCCGAGGCCGAGCACCGGTATCTGACCGGCGGACGGTACGC
Source organism: Streptomyces sp. Y7 (assembly GCF_043195415.1). NCBI lineage: Bacteria > Bacillati > Actinomycetota > Actinomycetes > Kitasatosporales > Streptomycetaceae > Streptomyces > Streptomyces sp. Y7. Next base: position 53,335 of record NZ_JBIDDQ010000038.1, on the reverse strand, counting down.
CCTCGCGGCCGTACTCGCGATCTCCGCCGGCGCCCATGTCGTCCCGCGCTGGTACGACGGCGACCGCACGGCCGTCACCACCGACGCCAACGCGCCCTACCAGGCGGCCTCGAAGTGGCTGGCCAGTGAGGTGGAGGACCCGGGCGACACCCGGGTGCTGGTCGACGACGCGCTGTGGCTGGACCTGGTGCACGCCGGGTACGAGCCCGGGCTCGGCGTCATCTGGTTCTACAAGGCCGACCTCGACCCGGCCGTCACGAAGACGATGCCGCGCGGCTGGAAGGACCTCGACTACGTCGTCGCCTCCCCGACGGTCCGGCGCGACGCGGTCGACCTGCCCAACGTCAAGGCGGCCATCGAGCACTCGAAGCCGGTCGCCGTGTTCGGCCGCGGCGAGGACCGCATCGAGATCCGCCAGATCCAGACCGCCTCCGGAGGCGTCCGATGACCCAGGAATCCACCGCCCCCGGACAGCTCGGCGAGCCGTCCGTCGAAGCCGTCGAGGTGCCCGAGCCGGGCGCCGTCACCATCGTCGTGCCGACCTTCAACGAGTCGGCGAACGTACGGCAGTTGCTGCATCAGATCACCGAGTCGGTGCCGTCCCGGCTGCCGTGCGAGGTCGTCTTCGTGGACGACTCCACCGACGACACCCCGCAGGTCATCGAGGAGGCCGCGCAGGACTGCCCGTTCCCGGTCACCGTCATCCACCGCGACGAACCCGTCGGCGGGCTCGGCGGCGCCGTCGTCGAGGGGATGAAGGCGGCCGGGTCGGACTGGATCGTCGTCATGGACGGCGACTGCCAGCACCCGCCGTCCCTCGTGCCGGAGCTGGTCGCCACCGGCGAGCGCGCGAACGCCGGGCTCGTCGTCGCCTCCCGGTACATCAAGGGCGGCAGCCGGGCCGGGCTCGCGGGCAGCTACCGCGTGGCCGTCTCCCGGCTGGCGACCTGGCTGACGAAGTCCCTCTTCCCGCGCCGGCTGCACGGCATCAGCGACCCGATGAGCGGCTTCTTCGCGATCCGCCGCAGCGACATCACCGCCGAGGCGCTCCAGCCGCTCGGCTACAAGATCCTGCTGGAGCTGGCGGTCCGCAGCCGCCCGCGCACGGTCACCGAGGTGCCGTTCGTCTTCCAGGAGCGGTTCGCGGGCGAGTCCAAGTCGACGGCGGCGGAGGGCCGGCGCTTCCTGCGGCACCTCGCCGGGCTGCGTACGTCCGACCCGTTGTCCCGCATGGTGGTGTTCGGGCTCATCGGGCTCACCGGGTTCGTGCCGAACCTGGCCGCGCTGTGGGCGATGACGCACATGGGGCTGCACTATCTGCCCGCCGAGATCGTCGCCAACCAGTTCGGTGTGGCCTGGAACTTCCTGCTCATCGAGAAGCTGCTGTTCCGCGACCGGCGGCAGCACCGGCACTGGGCCGACCGCACCGCCCGGTTCGCGTTGCTCGCCAACGCCGATCTGGTGCTGCGCATCCCGCTGATCGCGCTGCTGGTGGGCCAGTTCGGGCTGGCCGTGCTGCCCGCGACCGCACTGGCCCTGGTCATCACCTTCGTCCTGCGCTTCGTCGGTACCGAAGCGCTGGTCTATCTGCCGAGCCGTCGTTCAGGTCGGCGGCCCGGGAGCCGCACCGCAAGGAGAGCCGCATGAAAAAGCGCCTCGTCGCCACACACCGAAGAAGGACCGCACTGGTCGGGGTGGGCGCCCTGACCGCCGGTCTGCTCCTCACCTCACCCCAGTCCGCCTCCGCCGCCAACCTCGTCAAGAACCCCGGCTTCGAGACCGCCGGCAGCGACGACATGCCCTACTGCTGGAAGAAGTCCGGCTGGGGCGACAACGACTTCACCTTCGAGACCGTGGCCGACGCCCACTCGGGCTCCAAAGCCATGAAGGTCACGCTCACCCGCCGGGTCGAGGGCGACCGCAAGGCGCTCATCACCGAGTCCGCCGAGTGCGCGCCGGTCGTCACGCCGGGCAAGCAGTACGACCTGGGGCTCTGGTACAGGTCGACCACCCCCGACACTTCGGTCACCCTGTTCCGGCACGACGCGACGGCGGGCTGGCAGTACTGGACCGACCTCAAGACGCTGGACATGGCGGCCGGCTGGACCGAGGCGACGGTCCGCACCCCCGAGGTGCCGGCCGGGACCGACCGGATCGCCTGGGGCGTCTCCGTCTACGGCACCGGCTCGGTCACCACCGACGACTACACGATGGACCAGGTCGCCGACCCCGTCCCGGACCCGGTGTGCACGGGCACGGCCGAGGAGTGCGCGAACGGCCGCTGGGACGTGCTGCCCACGCAGAACCCGGTCCGCTCCATGCACTCCGTCGTCCTCAACAACGGCAAGGTGCTGCTGATCGCGGGCTCCGGCAACAGTGAGCAGATGTTCGAGGCGGGCACGTTCACCAGCACGGTCTACGACCCCGAGAACGGCACGTACAAGCAGATCCCGACGCCGAAGGACATGTTCTGCGCCGGGCATGTGCAGTTGCAGGACGGCCGGGTGCTCGTGATGAGCGGCAACAAGGGCTATCCGTCGGCCGACGGCACCATCGGCTACCAGGGCTACAAGGACTCGTACGTCTTCGACCCGGTCACCGAGACGTACAGCAGGACCAACGACATGAACGACGGCCACTGGTATCCGTCGGCGACGATCCTCGGCAACGGTGACGTGATCTCCTTCGGCGGCCTGAAGGAGGACTCCACCGGCTCGGTGACCGCCGAGCTGTGGTCGGACGCCGAGCAGAAGTGGCTGGAGCTCTGGAAGGTCAAACAGACCTGGTCCTACTGGGGTCTGTACCCGTCGATGATCCTCATGCAGGACGGCCGTCTCTTCTACTCCGGCAGCCACGTCTTCGGCAACAACATCCCCGGCACGGGTTCGGCGATCTACGACTACGGCGCCAACACCGTCACCCAGATCCCCGGCCTGCGGAACAAGGACCAGCGGGACCAGTCCGCGAGCGTGCTGCTGCCGCCGGCCCAGGACCAGAAGGTCCTCACCATCGGCGGCGGCAACATCGACTCCAACCCGGACGCCAACCGCCTCACCGACGTCATCGACCTCAAGCAGCCCGACCCGTCCTACGTCGCGGGACCGCCGCTGCCGCAGGGCACCGTCGACCTCGGGAACGGCAAGGTCCCGCAGACCGGCGACCAGGGCAAGATGTACGTCTCCGCCGTGCTCCTGCCCGACGGCAAGGTCCTGGAGACCGGCGGCGCGCTGCACAACCGGGCCGATCCGGTGTACGAGTCGTCGCTCTACGACCCGGCGACGGGCACCTTCGACCCGGTGGCGGCGGACCCGGAGGCGCGCGGCTACCACTCCTCGGCGTTCCTCCTGCCCGACGGCCGGGTGATGGCCACGGGCGACAACCCGGGCAACGGCAGCTGGAACCACGACGTGTCGGTCTACACCCCGCCCTATCTCCTCAAGGGCGAGCGCCCGACGATCACTTCGGTGATCGACAGCGAGTGGACGTACGGCGACACCCAGCGCATCACCGTCGACCGCCCGATCGCCAAGGCCGAGCTGATCCGCCCGGCGGCCGTGACCCACTCCTCCGACCCCAACCAGCGGTTCGTGGATCTGCCGCTGTCCGTCGACGGCGACAACGTCGACCTGAACGTGACGAGCAACCCCGACCTGGCCCCGCCCGGCTGGTACATGCTCTTCGCGGTCGACGCCAACGGGGTGCCGTCGGTGGCCAAGTGGGTCCATCTGCGGGGTCCTTCGGCCTTGAGCGCCACGGACTCCTCGGCGCACGTCCACGACTTCGCCGACCGCCTGGAGGGCAAGGTCACGGGCCCCGGCAAGAAGCGCACCTCGCAGAAGGTCGGCCCGACCGTCTCCGGCTGCGACCGCCACTACGGCTCGGTCAACGTCTGCGTCCCGACGGACTTCCCGCCGGCCGTGAAGCCCACGACGAAGTCCCGCTGCGACTGGCTGAAGAAGAACGACTACGGCCGTCTGAAGGTCAACGGCAAGGACGACCCGCTCCGCCTCGACCCGAACAAGGACGGAGTCGCCTGCGGGAAGGGTGATACGCCGGGGCGCTGAGTGCCCCTTCAGGGGCGCGGGGAACTGCGCGACCAGCCACAACGGTGCCGCGGTTCCCCACCCCGCTCACCCCTCAACGGCGCTCCTCGCGAAACGCGACCGCCCGCTCCACGATGGCGACAAGCTGCTCATGGTGCGCCCCTTTCCAGTACGCCCGCCCGCACTCGGTGCACTGCGCGAACACGTCGTACGACCGCTGCGTCCCACCCTCCAGCTGCTCGGCGACCTCCTCCTTCGTGGCCTCCTTGAGCAGCCCGTTGCAGGCGGTGCACCGGGTCCAGGGACGCAGCTCGGGCCGGAACCGGTCGAGAACGTCACGGAGTTGGTCCTCGGGACGGGTGCTGTACACATAGCCGCCGGCCCACAGCTCACGGCGGCGCAGCAGCCCCCGGTCACGGCTCAGCATGACCCGCTTCTCGGCGGCCGAGCGGGCGGCGAGCGCCGGGTCGCCGATGTCCGTCGACTCGTAGGCCGTGTCCACGCCGAGCAGCCGCATCCGGCGGGCGAGGGTGCCCAGATGGACGTCGAGCAGGAACCGCAGGGGAGCACCGGGCACCCGCTGGGGGCGGGCGACGGGCCGCACCGACACGGACGCGCCCGCGGTCGGGACGTAGGACACCGGCATCTCGCGGCCGTCCACGACCAGGGCGCCGACCTCGGTCAGCGGGACGCCGAGGGACTCCACCACATGGCCGAGGGTCGAGACCCCGTCGGTGGTGACCCGGGCGGCACCGTCCTGGCGGCGGCCGTTGGGCAGGAACACCCGCAGCTCGGGGGCGAACTCGACATCGATCTCGGGACCGTTCACCCGGCCAGGATGACACGGTCCGCGGCGCGTGCCTCAGCCCTTTTTCGCGGGGAGGCCGTGCTCGATGACCTCCAGGGCCCGGTCCACCAGCTCGCGCAGGTCGTCCCGGCAGTCGTTCTCCGCCCAGGCGATGTTGACCTCCATCAGCCCGCCGACCAGGGACATCGCACAGACCCGCACTTCGAGGGAGTCGGGGTCCAGACCCGAGCGCTCCGCGATGGCGCCCCGCAGCAGCCGTCCGGTCGCCGACATGCTCTCGATCATCCGGGCGCGGACGGCGGGGATCTGGACCGCCAGGTGCGCCCGGATCCGGACCGCCTCGGGGTCCTCGGCCAGCAGCGCGTCCATGGACCGGTGCATCACGTACCGCACCGAGTCCATCCAGGACTCCGAGGCGGGCCGAGCACGCAACTCCTCCCGCATCAGAGGGTCGTACTCGTCCGTGAGGACGATGTCCTCCTTCGTCGGGAAGTAGCGGAAGACCGTGGACGGCGACACCTCGGCGCGCTCGGCGATCTGCTCGATCGTCGTGGTGTCGTAGCCCTGCTCCTTGATCAGCGCGTACGTCGCGTCGCGGATCGCCGTCCGGGTCTTGATCTTCTTCCGCTCACGAAGCCCCAGCTGGGGACGGTCGGTCGGGGGAGAGGACTGTGCGGGGGTCATGGGTGTCATTGTCGGGCATCGGCCGCCTCGGCAGCCCTGTCCGCCGCCTCGGCCTGCTCCGCCTCCGGTGTGCTCGGCAGGAAAGCCGCCGCCGGCAGGGCGGAGGCGAGACAGTGTCCATGAAATGAGAGTAGCTTTCAAAAGCGAAAGACTGTCAATCGGTTTCGGCAAGCAAAAAGGCCACGGCGGGGAGCCGTGGCCTTTCGAGGGGCGGGTTGCGGACTACGCGTGCTGGTACGCCACCAGCGAGATTCCCACGTAGTGCACGACGAACGCCGCCAGCGTGAACGAGTGGAACACCTCGTGGAAGCCGAACCAGCGCGGTGAGGGGTTCGGGCGCTTGATGCCGTAGATCACGCCGCCCGCGCTGTAGAGCAAGCCGCCGACGATCACCAGGACCAGCACCGCGATACCGCCGGAGCGCATGAAGTCCGGCAGGAAGAAGACGGCCGCCCAGCCCATCGCGATGTAGCAGGGGGTGTAGAGCCAGCGCGGGGCGCCCACCCAGAAGACCCGGAAGACGATGCCGGCCAGCGCGGCCGCCCAGATGCCCCACAGCAGCCACTGGCCCTTGGCCCCGGGCAGCAGCAGCATCGTCAGCGGGGTGTACGTGCCCGCGATGATCAGGAAGATGTTGGCGTGATCGAGCCGGCGCAGGATGCCGTCCATGCGCGGACTCCAGTTGCCCCGGTGGTACAGCGCGCTGACGCCGAACAGCAGGCAGGCTGTGAGGACATAGATCCCGCAGGCGACTCTGCCCCGGGGTGAGTCCGCGAGGGCCGTGAGTACCAGGCCGGCGACGAGCACGGCCGGGAACATGCCGAGGTGCAGCCAGCCCCGGAGCTTGGGCTTGATCTCCTCCGAGAGCTGCTGTGCGTGGTGCGCGATCTGGTGCGGCAGCGAGGGCGCGGCGGATCCGCGGCCGGCGGCCGGCGTGTCCGTTGGCGCGTCGGGGACGGGCGCATTCATGCGGGGCATCGTACCTACGGAACCGTAAGTTACGCGTCAGAGCGGCCAGATGGGCGTCCGTAAGTGGCCATCGTCTCACGGGGTACCCGCAATGGGCGCACCCGGGGTGAAGCGGCGGTGACGCGGCGAAAACATGTGGATGAGTGGCGATGCTCACGCCGCTCACCTGTGACGCCCTCTGGACATATGCGCGGACGCGTCGGATGATCAAATGAGTGCGGTCGGCACCGGATGAGCGCGGAAGATCGGAAAAGCCGGTCGGATCCGCGAAGCATCCGGGTCGCGGCCCCCACGGGGCATACAAGGGCATATTCAGGACAAAATCCCTCATTTAGGAGCAACCGTGGCGCGCGACATCGCGGCTCCCCCCGTCGTCCCCACCAACCACCGCGAACTGGTCTCGTGGGTGAACGAGATCGCTGAACTGACGCAGCCGGACAGCGTGGTCTGGTGTGACGGATCCGAGGCCGAGTACGAGCGTCTGAGCGAGGAACTGGTCGCGAAGGGCACGTTCCGCAAGCTCGACCCGATCAAGCGCCCGAACTCCTACTACGCCGCCTCCGACCCGACCGACGTCGCGCGCGTCGAGGACCGGACCTTCATCTGCTCCGAGAAGGAGGAGGACGCGGGCCCGACCAACCACTGGAAGGACCCCGCCGAGATGCGGGAGATCTTCGCCGGTGAGAAGGGCGTCTTCCGCGGCTCGATGCGCGGCCGGACGATGTACGTCGTCCCGTTCTGCATGGGCCCGCTCGGCTCCAAGCTGTCCGCGATCGGCGTGGAGATCACCGACTCCGCGTACGTCGCCGTCTCCATGCGCACCATGACCCGCATGGGTCAGCCCGTCCTCGACGAACTCGGCGACGACGGCTTCTTCGTGAAGGCCGTGCACACGCTCGGCGCGCCGCTGGAGGCGGGCGAGCAGGACGTGCCCTGGCCGTGCAACAGCACCAAGTACATCTCCCACTTCCCCGAGAGCCGCGAGATCTGGTCCTACGGCTCCGGCTACGGCGGCAACGCCCTGCTCGGCAAGAAGTGCTACGCCCTGCGCATCGCCTCCGTCATGGCCCGCGACGAGGGCTGGCTGGCCGAGCACATGCTGGTCCTCAAGCTCACCCCGCCGCAGGGCGAGGCCAAGTACGTCGTCGCCGCCTTCCCGAGCGCCTGCGGCAAGACCAACCTCGCCATGCTGGAGCCCACGATCTCCGGCTGGACGGTCGAGACGATCGGCGACGACATCGCCTGGATGCGCTTCGGCGAGGACGGCCGGCTGTACGCCATCAACCCCGAGGCCGGCTTCTTCGGCGTCGCGCCCGGCACCGGTGAGCACACCAACGCCAACGCGATGAAGACCCTGTGGGGCAACTCCGTCTTCACCAACGTCGCCCTCACCGACGACAACGACATCTGGTGGGAGGGCATGACGGAGGAGACTCCGGCCCACCTGACGGACTGGAAGGGCAACGACTGGACGCCGGAGTCCGGGACGCCCGCCGCCCACCCCAACGCCCGCTTCACCGTCCCCGCCTCGCAGTGCCCGATCATCGCGCACGAGTGGGAGGACCCCAAGGGCGTGCCGATCTCGGCGATCCTGTTCGGCGGCCGCCGCGCCACCGCCGTACCGCTGGTGACGGAGTCCTTCGACTGGAACCACGGCGTCTTCCTCGGCGCCAACGTGGCCAGCGAGAAGACCGCCGCCGCCGAGGGCAAGGTCGGCGAGCTGCGCCGCGACCCGTTCGCGATGCTGCCCTTCTGCGGCTACAACATGGGCGACTACATGGCCCACTGGGTCGACGTGGCCAAGGACAAGGACCAGGCCAAGCTGCCGAAGATCTACTACGTCAACTGGTTCCGCAAGAACGACGAGGGCAAGTTCGTCTGGCCCGGCTTCGGCGAGAACAGCCGCGTGCTGAAGTGGATCGTCGAGCGCCTGGAGGGCAAGGCCGAGGGTGTCGAGACCCCGATCGGCATCCTCCCGGCCAAGGGCGCGCTGGACACGAACGGCCTCGAACTGGCCGACTCCGACCTCGACTTCCTGCTCACCGTCGACAAGGAGGTGTGGCGCGAGGAGGCGGCGCTCGTCCCCGACCACCTCAACACCTTCGGCGACCACACGCCGAAGGAGCTGTGGGACGAGTACGAAGCGCTGGTGCAGCGCCTGGGCTGAGCTCAGCCCCCCAAGACGCCGCGGCCGGCTCCGATCATGCCCTGACCAGCAACATCGTCACGGCCGGCCGCGGTGACAGCACCCCAGGACCGGCGAGGTTCCGTACAACGGCGTACGGGGCTGTGGGCCTGTCGCCGCATGATCCCGTCCGCCCCGACGGGAGGAGCGCGGCGGCGGGCCCTCGCCTGTTTTTCGTTCCGCTGTACGGTCGCGCCGCCTTGATCGCATGATCTTCACGGCTGTTCCATGGTCTCCACAGGAGCGTCACCGAGTCCGGTGACCGCTCAATTCAGCCTGTGGGGGGCACAGTTGAATACAGCACACCGTCCCAGACGTCTCGCGGCCACGCTGCTCGCCGCCGCACTCGCCGGGGCCGGCCTGACAGTCGCCGCCGCGCCCGCGGCCCACGCGGCGGCCTCCGAGTCCGTGGCCAAGCTGCCGATCGCCTCGTACTCCGCGCTCGCCGTCGACAACGTCCACCAGCTCGTCTTCGTGGCGGACAGCAATGTCGGCTACTACCAGAACTCCGGCACCATCGCCGTCCACAACTTCGCGGGCGAGCGCCTCACGACGCTCACCACCAGCCAGGCCCATGTCTCCGGCCTGGCCGTCAGCGCCGACGGCAGCAAGCTCTACGTCGGCCTGCGCGACCGTATCGAGGCCATCGACACCACCACCTACGCCCGCACCGTCGTCACCTACGCCAACGTGGACTACTGCGGCCGCGAGGTCGCCCAGTCCGGCGGGCAGGTCTACTTCACGACGCCGCTCGCGTCCTCCCTCTCGCAGTGCGCCACCGCCGAGACCAACCTGGACGCCGTCCTCAACGGCGTGCACACACGCACCGGCTGGAACGACTACGGCGATCTCCTGCTGGAGGCCGGAGCCGGGGACAGGATGCTCATGGGGCAGCCGCGCAACGCGCAGGCGGCCAACCCCTTCCTCACCGTCTACGACACCAGCGGCCCGAGCCCCGTGCGCGAGGCCGCACGCCGCTTCGCCGACGCCGAGGGCAAGGGCGCCCTGGACGTCAAGGACCTGGCCCTGTCCGCCGACGGCGGCAAGGTCGCCGTGGCCGACGCGACCGCCGGGACCCGGCTGCTGAACACCTCCGACCTGTCCGACGCGGCCGCCGGCTACCGGGCGCTGCCCGACGGGGCGACGTCGAGCGCGGTCGCCTTCAGCGGCGACGGCAAGTACATCGCGCGCGGCGCCTCGGCCACCGGCTCCACGCCCGACCTGCTGGTGCAGCCCGCCGACCCGGCCGACTCGACGGCCCCGCTGGAGTTCGTCTTCGAGGGCAGCCTCGACGGCGACAGGGTCGTGCCGCGCGGCATGGAGTGGGCGGCCGACGGCTCCCGGCTGTTCGCGGTCACCACCAACGCGGCCGGCAGCCAGTACTGGCTGCACATCATCCAGCCCCCGGCCGTCCAGTACGACGCCCGCTTCACCGGCGGCCTCACCCACAGCCCCGCCCAGGCCGCCGCCGGCGAGGCGCTCGCCGTGCGCGGCAAGCTGGAGCAGGACGGTCCGGCGCCCGCCGAGCCCCTGAAGGTCAGGGCGACCCGCACCGACGCGAACGGCACCCACGACCTGGGCACCTTCACGGTCAAGGCCGACGGCACCTTCTCGGTCCTGGACGAGCCCGACCTCGTCGGCGACGCCACGTACAAGGTCTCCTACCTCGGCGACCTGACCCACCGCCCCGCCGAGGACATCACCACCACGGTGTCCGTCGGCAAGGCGCCCACCTCGATCGCGCTCACCGCGCCCGAGGAGGGATCCCTGAGCGCGGGCGTGGAGATCGCGGGCACGTTCACCGCGCAGGGCAAGGCGCTGCCGGACCGGGCGGTCCTCAAGGTCACCCGGACCGACCGGCTCGGCACCGGCACGCTGTCGTCGGTGACGGTCGGCGCCGACGGCACCTTCACGATCAACGACCTGCCGCGCACCCGCGGCGACGCGGACTACACCGTCAGCTGGCCCGGCGACGACCTGCACCAGCCGTCGACGGCAGCGGCGACGGTCTACGTCAGGCGCTGATCACCACCCGTCCCGCCCCGGTCCTCCAGATACCGGGTGTGGGACTCCTGGCGGCGGGCCTGCACCTCGCGCAGCCCCGCCGCCAGCCTCTCCGCGTCCTTCCTCAGCAGTCCGAGCTGCCGCTCCAGATGCAGTTCCGGGGAGTCGGTGCCGGGCGACATCCGGGTCCACCACCGCGTCCGCGCGAAGCTGTCGACGGCCTCGGGCAGATCGCGCCGCACGATCCGGGAGAGCACGTGCACGCCCTCCGGATCGTGCGCGAGCAGCTCGGCGACCCACCCCTTGTCGAGCAGCGCGGTCAGCAGCTCGGTGAGCTCACGCAGCCTCGCGGCGGCCGTGACGGACAGCTCCACGTCCGTCAGATAGCCGCGCAGCTTCTCGAAGTCGCCCCGCAGCTCGTCCAGCTGGGCCGAGGGGTCGGGGAAGTCGGGCGGCGCGGGCCGCTCCGGCGGGGCGATCAGCGCGCCCGCGCCGTACAGCCCCACCACCACGGCCGGCCAGTACGGTCCCGCCACCCCCGTGAAGGTCAGCACCAGGCCGACCAGCCCGCACGCGCTCCCGGCGATGTTCTTGCGGGACTCCAGGTACGCCACTGCCCTACTGGTAGCCACGGATCTCCTCGAAGGCGCCGTCCAGCGAACCCTGCTGGGCGTCGAAGAGCCGGCCGCCGGTCAGCTCGGCGATGTACTCCAGCTCCTTCTTGCTGGAGTCGCCGAAGAGGATGGGGAAGACGGGCGTCGCGCGCCGCTCGCGGTCCAGGCCGACGTACCAGGCGTGGAAGTCGGCGGAGTCGGCGCCCGCGGTGTTCTCGCCGTCCGTCATCAGCACGATCGACGTGAACGTGTCCCGTCCGGAGCCCAGATGCTCGTACGCCGCCTCCAGCGAGGTGTAGATCGCGGTGTCGCCCTCGGCGGTCAGCGCGTCGGTGTCCTTGCGGATCCCGGCGAGACCGGACTTCGGGTCGGACGGCTCCACCACATGGGTGCGCACGCTCTTCACCCCCGATCCGAACGGCATCAGTGTGACCTCCTCGCGCTCACGGAAGTCACCGGTGAGGTCGGTGAGCGCCTTCTTCAGCTGATCCAGACGGTCGCCCTCCATCGAGCCGGAGGTGTCGAGGACGTAGACCGTCCTGGAGGGGCGGCGCAGCTCGTTCTCGTACGAGTCCAGCAGGCCGTCGGCGACGGAACGGCTGCCCGGGAAGGGCAGTTCGCGGCGCCGGCCGGTGTCGAGGCCGGGCGCGGGCTCGACCGAGGCGACGACCGGGCGGCGATGGGTGCGCTCGGTGATCAGCCGCTGGATGTCGTCCGTGCGCAGCGCCTCGGTGAGCCGGCGGACGTCCTCGCGGGTCGCGGAGTTCGTGGACGCGAGGGAGGAGAGCGGGTAGTCGGCGGTGACGACGCCGTCCTTGGGGCGGATCACGGTCAGGCCCGGGATGCCCTTGAGGACGGACTCGTAGTTGAGCAGCGCGTCGACGTTCCCGCGCCGCTTGTACGCCGTCGCCAGCCAGCCCGACGAACCCGACGTCAGTCTCTGCCCCTTGAAGAACTCCTTCAGCCGGGGCGTGGCCTTCGCGACGTCGGCGTCGGTGAGCGCGGACTGGGCGCCGGACAGGGCGGAGGCGACGGAGACCAGGGTGGCGAAGCCGGAGTTGGAGCGGGCCGGGTCGGTCATGCCGTAGGTGAGCCTGCCGTCCTGGACGGCCTGCTCGATCTGCGACCAGGTGACGTCCTCGGGCTTCCCGCCCAGCTTCCCGAGCTGCGTCGACCTGATGCCGACGGCGACCGGGCTCGACATGACCGGCGTCTCCGAGACGACCTTCCTCGCCGCCTCGGGCCGCAGCCGCAGATAGTCGTTGGAGGACAGCCACAGCGCGTCGTACCGCCCGTCGGCCTTGCCCTGCGCCAGCGTCTCCACGGCGTCGAGGGTGCCCATGTAGGTGGGCCGGACCTCGATGCCGGTGTCGTCGGCGATCCGGTCCAGGACCGGCGTCATGTCGCTGAGCTCGCTGGAGGCGAGGATCCGCAGGGATCCGGGTCTGGGGGCGTCGTCGGGCTCGTCGGCCGCCTTCTGCGAGGTGCAGGCGGTCAGCAGCGCCAGCGCGGCGAGCGCCGGCGCGAGGATGCGTGCTCTCATCCGAGACCACCCTCCAGCGCACCCTGCGAGCGGCTGCGCTCCAGATAGCCGCTCGCCTGCTGCAGTTCGACGGTGAGGTTCTCCACCGTCGCCGCCATCGCCTCGGTCGCCTGCACCTTGTAGGAGTCGATGGCGTCGAGGGTGCGGTAGATCTGCTGGAAGGCGCTGCGCAGGGTCTCCGCGCCGACCGCCGGATCGGCGGCGATGCGCTGGATCTCCCCGCTCTGCGTGGCGAGCATCTCCGCGTTGCCGCGGATGAGGTCCTCGGTGGTCCCGCGCAGGGCGTTGACCTGCTCGATGACCTTCTTCTGGTTGTCGAGCGCGGAGGCCAGCATGACGGAGATGCGCAGCGCCGAGACGGTCGTCGTGGCCGCCCGGTCGACGCCCTTGATCAGCTCCTCGTTGTTGCGCCGTACGACGTCCATGGCGAGGTAGCCCTGCGCGCACACCGCGAGCTGGGTGAGCAGGTCCTGGTGCTTCTGCCGGACCGGGAAGAGGATGTCGGCCCGCAGACCGTCGGCCTGCTGCGGGTCGGCGACCTGTGTGATGTGCTGTTCGACCGCGGTGTCCAGGGCTTCCGTCAGCACGACGTACTCCTGGAGCTTGCCCATGGTCTCCCACAGCCGCACCCGCTCGGTCTGCAGCGCGGCGTTGTCCCGCCGCAGCTCGTCCTGTCCGCCCCGCAGCGACCCCACGATCTTGTTCAGGGTGCCCTGCGCGGAGGCGTACTTGGCGACGTGGTCACGCAGCTTGTTGCCACCGGGCAGCCGCGAGAGGAACTTGCGTCCCTTGGAGGCGGGCAGGTCGCGCGGGTCCAGGTCCTCCAGCACCCGGCGCAGCTCGACCAGCGAGCCCGCGACCTGCGACTGGGCGTCCCCGCCCTTGTCGGGCAGGCTCCGGATCGTCCGCTCCAGCATGCGGTTGGACTGCGCGGCGGCCGTCCGCATCTCGCCGGCGCCGAGCGCGGTGATCTCACCGACCTTGCCGGCGAACTCCGGCGAGCGGGCGTCGAGTCCGGCGAGCGCGTCCACGTAGGCGGAGGCCTTGCCGGCCATCTCGCTGCGGACGCCGTCGCCGACCGGCACGAGTCCGCCGGCCTTCTCGCGCGGCACCGCGGCCACGGGCTCCGGCGGGGTGAGGACGAAGGTGTCGTCGTTGGTGCTCATGTGCTGTTGCCCCCCTTATCCGCGCGCCCGGAGCGCCAGCTCGTGCAGCACCTTGGAGGTGGGCACGGCGGCCTGGTGGACGCCGGTCAGTTCCTGCTTGAGGTAAGTGGTGTCCGAGGCGAACCCGGTGGCCTCGCCCTGCGGACGGAACCCGTGCCGGACCTCCAGCTTGCGCAACACCGGGTCCGAGGACAGGAGTTCGGCGACGGCCTTGCCGTTCTCGGTCAGCGGTACGACGGTGTGGTCGCTGTTGACCGTGGTGTCCGGGTAGAGCACGACCAGGTCGTCGGGCTGCTGTCCCTCGGCCAGCAGGGAGGCGACCTGGGACTCGTAGACCACGACGAGCGGGTTGCCGGCGCCGCTGACGAAGTCCCGGAACACGGCGTCGCTTCCGGACTGCTGGGCGCCCTGCACGCTGACCAGCTTGTGCAGCAGCGGAGCGGTGCGGTCGACCTCGGCACCGGTGGCGACCACCTTGCCGCCGTTCTCCACGTAGGAGGCGGCGGCCAGATACAGGGCGCCGGAGTTGGAGGTCTCGGGATCGGTGCTGGACAGGTAGAGCGTGCCCGTCAACTCCCCGTACTTCCTGGCGCCCTTGAGCTGCTGCCAGGTCCGGTCGGCGCGGGCCGCGTCGAGATAGGCCGGCATCTTCAGGGTCCCGCGGTGCGCCTCGTCCAGTGTGGCCAGCCCGTTGTCCGCGAGCACCTCGGCGGCGTTCTTGTGCGCCACTACGACGAGGGGCGAGTAGAAGGGGCGGGGAAGGGTCCCCGTCACCTTGTACTTCGCGGCGAGTTCACGGGCGGGCGCCTGGCTCGAGGGGAGCGCGAGGTCGTACCCCTTGAGGTCCAGCCCTTCCATGGCCCAGGACCCGGAGGTCTCGGCCTTCACGGTGTAGCCCTTGGCGGCGAGGGCCTTCACCACGTCGGGATCGGCGAAGAACTCCGCCTTCTCCGATCCGATCACCGCCTGCACGGTCTTCGTTGCCGTGCCGTTGTCCCCATTGCTGCGGCCTGCGACGACGGCGACCACCACGCCACCGATCAGCAGCACCGCGAGGATGATTCCAGCGATACGTCTCACGCGGTGGAGCGTGCTCGCGGAATCCAACGTTCCCCGTCAAAGGGGATGAACGGCAGGTGTCATACCGGTCCCGTTACAACACGGGTGAACTCCATGGGGGCGCGGGGAACTGCGCGACAAGCCACGACCAAGGGGGATCCGCGCCGACGACGCGAACCCTTATGGCGAAGGCGGTGGGCGGCCCAAGCCGACGCAGTGCTGTGGCACCCGGTCCGCGCGTCGCTGCGGGTGCACGCGGACCGGGGCCGTTCAAGGGGTTCAGCCGACGCCGGTCAGCTCCTGCGGCTCGGCCTGCGCGGCGGCGTGCGCGTCCATCCGCTCGGCGGCCAGAATCGCGGCCGCGGTGTCGGCACGGGACGCGGCGACCACCAGCGCCCGCCCGGCGAGGGCATGGGCACGCCGGTGCAGCGCCGCGAGCTTCGGCTGTCCGCCGGAAGCCACCGAACGGGCCGGCTTACGGCCCTGCCGCAGCCGGGCCACCTGGTCCGCGAGCCGGTCGCCCGCGACGTCCAGGTCCTCCGAGGGCGCCGACGCGCGCAGCTCGTCCGTGACGGCGAGCAGTGCGGCGAGATGGCCGGCGAGCTGGATGTCCAGCTCCTCCTCGCGCGAGCGGTGCGGGAAGTCGGTGGGGCTGCCGGCCATCGTGCTGTGGACCGACTTGGTTCGGATCGGTTCGTACATGGGGATGGCCTCCTGTGCGCTGACAGGAAACCATCCTAGCTTAGATTCTGTCTAAAGTTGAGCGGTTCACAAAAGCGGACCACGTGTACACGCAGGGTCACGGCCCCGTCGGTGGGCGCAGGGTCACGTCTGGCCGTAACCGTCGAGGAACCGTCCGATCCGCCCCATCGCGTCCCGCAGGTCCGTGACCGTCGGCAGGGTCACCACCCGGAAGTGATCCGGCTCCGGCCAGTTGAAGCCCGACCCCTGGACGACCATGATCTTCTCGCGCCGCAGCAGGTCGAGGACCATCTGCCGGTCGTCCTTGATCTTGAAGACCTTGGGGTCGAGCCGCGGGAAGAGGTACAGCGCCCCCTTCGGCCGTACGCACGTCACGCCGGGGATCTGCGTCAGCAGCTCGTAGGCGACGTCCATCTGCTCCTTCAGGCGTCCGCCGGGCAGCACCAGGTCGTTGATGGTCTGCCGTCCGCTGAGCGCGGCCACGACCCCGTGCTGGCCGGGCATGTTCGCGCACAGCCGCATGTTCGCGAGGATCGTGAGGCCCTCGATGTAGGAGTCGGCGTGGGCGCGCGGGCCCGAGATCGACATCCAGCCCACCCGGTACCCGGCCACGCGGTACGCCTTCGACATGCCGTTGAAGGTGAGCGTGAGCAGATCGGGGGCGACGGCCGCGGTCGGGGTGTGCGTGGCGCCGTCGTAGAGGATCTTGTCGTAGATCTCGTCGGAGCAGACCAGGAGGTTGTGCCGGCGGGCGATGTCCGTCAGCCCCCGGAGCATGGCCTCGTCGTACACCGCGCCCGTCGGGTTGTTGGGGTTGATGATGACGAGGGCCTTGGTGCGGTCGGTGACCTTGCGCTCGATGTCCGCGAGGTCGGGCATCCAGTCGGACTGCTCGTCGCAGCGGTAGTGCACGGCGGTGCCGCCGGACAGGGACACGGCCGCGGTCCACAGCGGATAGTCGGGGGCCGGGACCAGCACCTCGTCCCCGTCGTCGAGCAGGCCCTGCATGGCCATGACGATCAGCTCGGAGACGCCGTTGCCGATGAAGACGTGCTCGACATCGGTCTCCACGCCCAGGGTCTGGTTGTGCATGACGACGGCCCGGCGGGCCGCGAGCAGTCCCTTCGCGTCGCCGTAGCCATGCGCCGACGACACATTGCGGAGGATGTCCTCCAGGATCTCGGGCGGGCACTCGAAGCCGAACGCGGCCGGGTTGCCGGTGTTCAGCTTGAGGATCCGATGCCCTGCCGACTCGAGCCGCATCGCCTCCTCGAGCACCGGGCCCCGGATCTCGTAACAGACGTTGGCGAGCTTCGTCGACTGGATCACCTGCATGTCATGGAGCTTACGGCTCGGTAACGCCCTTTGCGCCGTGTTTCCCGCCACGTGAGACGTGGCGATTTGGGCCGTTATCGTCGGTAGCTGTCTCTCCCGGCCCTCCCGTCTCTACAATGCGCTGCCATGTCCAGGCCACCTGAGCACGAAGACGGGATATACGGAGCGAACGGCATGAATCCCCCCGCCGCCACTCCTGGCGTCCCCGGCGTGCCCCCGGAGGGTGAGGGGCCGCAGACGCCCCCGAACGTGTACCACCCGCACGCCGAGCCGGCCCCGGTGTACGACGCGTACGCCGACCCCGCGGCCGCCCATGGGTGGGAGAACGCCTACGACGAGACGACCGAGCTGCCTCCGGTCGTCGATGGGGCGGACGGTGCCCATGAGCACCGTGGCGCCGGAGGCGTCCGCGGCGCCTCTGCTGCCGACGGTGGCTACGACTATGTCTACGAGGACGGCCACGACTACGGCGACGACTACGACGAGGGACGCGGCGGCCTCCGCAGCCATCGGGGCCGGCACCAGCCCGGCGTGTGGCGTTCGCGGCGCGCCGCCTTGACGGCCGGCCTGGTGGGGGCGGTGTCGTTGGGCGCGCTGGTGGCCGGCTTCTCCCTGTCCGGGTCCTCCTCGCCGGGTGGCGCGAAGACCAAGGACGACGGGACGTCGATGACGACCGGCGATTCGCCGGTGCCGGGAGTGCCCTCCGAAGGTTCCTCGGCCGGTGCCCTCCGGTCGGGGTCCGAAGACACCGCTCCGTCGCGAACCACGTCGCCGAGCGCCTCCGTGAGCCCGTCCGCGTCGGACGACGCCGACTCCGGCGACAAGCCCTCGGCCGACCCGACGGCCACCGGCGCGGCTTCTTCCGCACCCACCACCTCGACCGGGCCGGGCAACTCGGACGACAAACCGGGACGGGGGCAGGGGAACACGAAGAAGCCGGGCTGAAGACGGGGCGGATGGGGGTAGGGCTCAGGGCTCAGGGCATGAAGCGCATGGTGACTGCCCGGACGAGGTCTCCGGGCAGCGCCGGGAGAGGCAACGACCATCTCCCGAGTCGGAGTTCGCCGCGCCAGATACCCACGGGGAGCTCCGTGACGGGTACGCGGACAACGAAGCTGGTGCCTTCGGGATCTTGGGAAGCTTGGAAGACGGCAATACCCCCTTGTCCGTCCGCCAGCGTCACTGCGAGGCCGCCCTGCGGGTATCCGGCGATCGTGCACCGGCCGGTGAGCTCCAATTCCGTGGGGGCGTCAGGAGCCCACCGGATCGTGTCGGCGAGGCTGATCTGCGTCAGTACCGGGTGCTTGCGTTCTCCGATGTCGAGCGTGAAGTCGCCGTGCGGATGCGTTTTCATTGCTGAGCACCTTCGCATGGAGGAGCTGAAGCAGCAGGGGGTGCAGTTGGGCAACGACATCACTTCGCCGGGTAAAAGAAGCTTCAGGAAAGAGGATTTCAGCAGTTGGAACTCGGGTGAGGGCGGCGCACGTGATCGACTTCTGGCGCATCATCGGCTCGAATCCTGCCCAGGACGCAGACGAGGTGAGGTCAGCTCTGGGTGGCGTCGCTGAGCGGATTGACGGGCTGGATCCAGAGGACTTGATCCGGTGTGCCGAAGGGCTGTACGAGGCCCTCTATGCTTTGGATCGGCGGGAGTTGGGGGAAATTCCGGTGGCTTTTCCCGGCGGTCTGGAATTTACCCAAACAAGCGATCACTTCCTGTACGCGCGTTGCGCATGCGTCTTGAAAAAGGTTGGCAGGGGAATGGGTGCGGTTGACGGTCCTCCCGTCGAGTCGAAGTCCAATGTGCAGGGCTGGGCGTAACAGCTCCGCAGCAATGACGGGGACATAGCCGGACGTCGGCGGCCTCCACGAGCTGATTCGTGGAGGCCGCGTGCGTTTCTGAAGGTGCTTCAACCGGTGCCACCTGTGCGTGCGGTCCGGGGTCGTGTGGTGCCCAGTGCCCGGGAGGCTGCGGGCCGGCTCGACAAACTGGACACCTGTCGGCGGGTCGTGCCTGCGCATCGACTCCGCGGAGGATGCACGCGGGTCGGCCTCCCAGGGCGCGTGAGTGCCGAGTTCGCCGCATGTGGTGATCCCGGCACCCTCTCGTGAACGTCCGGCGCCGTCGGGCCGCTGCTCCCGGCGCACCGTGATAGGGAAACCCCTACGGCCCGAACCCGCCGGTAACCAACTCCTTGTCCGCACCCCCCTCTTGCGTGAGAATGCGCATGACAAAAGTGCGGGTGACCGGAGATTCTTCGGTCACCCTCCTCGTATGAGGGGACCCCCACATGAGAAAACCTCTCGGCGCCGCCCTCCTCGCCCTGGCGATAGCCGGGGCCGGCGCCGCACCCGCGGCCGCGGCTGACGCGGACACGGCCCAGTCCTTCGGCAAGGGTGTCGACACGAACTCGGTCACCTCCGTGGTCCAGGACACCGTCAACTCCGCCACGGAGAGCCTCGGTCAGGTCCTGAACCCCAAGGTCAAGGCCGTCAACTTCGCGGGTACCGTCTCGCTCAGCAACTGCTCCGGCTCGGTCGTCCGGTTCCCCGCCTCGGAGGACAACGACCCCGCGCTGGTGATGTCCAACGGCCACTGTCTGGAGACCGGCATGCCGGGCCCCGGTCAGGTCGTCGTCGACCGGGCCTCCAGCCGGACGTTCGGTCTGCTCAACGCCTCCGGCAACAAGGTCGCCACGCTGCGGGCCAGCAAGATCGCCTACGGCACGATGACCGACACGGACGTGTCGATCTATCAGCTCACCACCACGTACGGGCAGATCAAGAGCTCGTACGGGATCAACGCGCTGACCGTGGCCGACACCCACCCGACCGCCGGCACGGCCATCACGGTCGCCTCCGGCTACTGGAAGCGGCTGTACAGCTGCAACATCGACGGGTTCGCCTACCGCCTCAAGGAAGGCGACTGGACCTTCAAGGACTCGGTCCGCTACACCTCCGCCTGCAACACCATCGGCGGCACCTCCGGCTCCCCCGTCATCGACCAGGCCACCAACAAGGTCGTCGCCGTCAACAACACCGGCAACGAGGACGGCCAGCGCTGCACGGTCAACAACCCGTGCGAGGTCGACGAGAGCGGCAACGTCACCGTCCGCCAGGGCATCAACTACGCCCAGCAGACCTACCAGATCCCCGCCTGCTTCGGCGTCGACAACAAGCTCGACCTGAGCGCGAGCGGGTGCGTGCTGCCCAAGCCGTAACGCCTCGCGGCGGGCGGTCCGCACGTCACCGAGTCGTCCTGCGGACCGCCCGCCCCGCCAGCACATCCGTCCTACGGCCGTCCTCGATCACGAAACGGCCGTCGACGAGGACGTACGGGATGCCCGCCGGCAGCCGCCGCGGTTCCTCGAACGTCGAACCCGCCGCCACCGTCCGCGGGTCGAACAGCACCAGGTCCGCCCGGTATCCCTCGCGGACCAGCCCCCGGTCCGGCAGCCGCAGCCGCGCCGCCGGGCGCGAGGTCAGATGGGCCACGCACTCCTCCAGCGACAGCACCCCCAACTCCCGCACGTAGTGGCCGAGGTAGTGCGGGAACGTGCCGTACGCCCGCGGATGGGGCTTGGTGCCCTGGAGGATGCCGTCCGAGCCGCCCGTGTGGACGCGGTGCCGCATGATCGCGCGCACGTTCTCCTCGTGGCCGACGTGCTGCAGGATCGTCGAGCCCAGCCGGTCCTGGAGCAGCAGCCGGCGGGCGGTCACCCAGGGGGTCTCGCCCCGGGCGTCCGCCGACTGCCGGACCGTGCGGCCCACATGGTCCACGAGGTCCGGGTCGCTCACGCCCGAGATCTCGATCGTGTCCCACTCGATGGGCACGCCGTGGCAGCCGTCCGCGCCGATGACCTCCATGTGGTGGCGGATCCGCTCGGCGGTGTCGTCGTCCGACAGCCGGGCCAGGACTGCCTCCGGACCGCCCTCGCTCGCCCAGCTCGGCAGCATCGCGACGAGCGTCGTGCAGCCGGGCGTGTAGGGGTAGGTGTCCAGGCTGATGTCGGCGCCCTCCGCGAGCGCCTTGTCCAGCAGGGCCAGCAGCTCCGGCGCCCGGCCCTTGTTCACGCCGAAGTTCATGGTCGCGTGCGCCAGGTGCAGGGAGCAGCCCGCCTCCCGGGTCAGGTCCACCATCTCCTCGTACGCCTGGAGGGCACCGGCACCGTAGGAGCGGTGGTGCGGGCAGTAGTAGCCGCCGTAGGAGGCCACCACCCGGCACAGCTCGGTCAGTTCGGCGTCCTTGGCGTACATGCCCGGTGTGTACGTCAGCCCCGACGACAGGCCCACCGCGCCCTGTTCCAGGCCCTCCGCCACCAACTGCCGCATCCGGTCGAGTTCGGCCGGGGTGGCCTCCCGGTCCTCCCAGCCGACGGCGAGCGCGCGGACCGTGCCCTGCGGGATCAGATACGCGGCGTTGACCGCGATGCCCCGGTCGAGACGGTCCAGGTATTCGCCCACCGACCGCCAGTCGAAGTCGATGTCGTCGCCGGAGCCGTTCCAACCGGTGATCGCGCGGCGCACCTCGGCGAGGGTGCGGTCGTCGACCGGCGCGTACGACAGGCCGTCCTGGCCGATGACCTCCAGGGTGACGCCCTGCGCGGCCTTCGCGCTGTGGTCGGGGTCGCGCAGCAGCGCCAGATCGCTGTGCGCGTGCATGTCGATGAAGCCGGGGGCGAGGACCAGGCCCTCCGCGTCCAGCTCCCGGCGCGCCTTCGGGCGCTGGCAGCCGGCCGCGGCCGCCTCCTGCACGATCGACACGATCCTGCCGCCGTCGACGACGACATCGGCGCGGTAGGACGCGCCGCCGCCGCCGTCCACGACCTCCGCGTCCCGGATGACGAGTTCCTGCACGACCGCCCCCTCCTAGAAGAACGTGCGGATGTAGTCGACGACCGTCCCGTCCGCCTCGGCGACCGGGATCAGCTGCCACTTGTCGAACGACGTGCACGGGTGCGACAGCCCCATCCCGAGCCAGTCGCCGACCTGAAGGTCCGCCTCCCCGGTCGTCGCCAGCCACGCGTGCTGGTCGGACAGGGCGGTCACGGAGATGCCGGTGGCCGGGCGCTCGGCGCCGTCGCGGCGGACCACCTGCGCGAACGGCAGGTCGAGGTCGTAGGCGGCGTCCCGCTTGCCCGCGTTGACGAAGGCCTGCTCGGCGGAGGGGCGGGAGACGACCTGGGCCCACAGCCGGAAGGCCGGCTCCAGGGCGCCCTCCTCGGGGACCCGGTTGAAGGGGGTCAGCTTGCGGTAGTGGCCGTCGTCGTGCGAGACGTACGCGCCGGAGCGCAGCAGCTTCAGGACGGGCACGGAGAGTTCGGGGATCTCGGCGAACACCTCCGCCACCGCGTCGAACCAGGCGCTGCCGCCCGCGCTGACGACGATCTCCTCCAGGCCCGCGAACCGGCCCGCCTTGTCGAACTCGACGGCCAGCGCCACCAGGCGGCGCAGCCAGGCGAGCACCCGCTCGGGGTTCGCCTGCGGGACCTCGCCCTCGTACCCCGCGACACCGGCCAGCCGCAGCGTCGGCACGCCCGCCACCGCGTCCGCGACGGCCGCGCACTCCGCCTCCGTACGGACCCCGGTCCGGGCGCCGTCACCGGCCGCCAGCTCGACCACGACGTCCACCGGCCGGGTCGCCCCGGCGTCGCGCAGCGCCGCGTCCATCAGCTCGACCCCGCGCACGGAGTCGACGTAACAGACAAGACGGAAGGCCGGGTCGGCGGTGAGCTCGGCGGCGATCCAGCGCAGGGACGCGGCGTCCACCAGTTCGTTCGCCAGGAAGATCCGCTCGGTGCCGAAGGCTCGCGCCACCCGCACCTGGTGCGGCACGGCGAGGGTGATGCCCCACGCGCCGTGCTCGATCTGCCGCTGGAAGAGCTGCGGCGCCATGGAGGTCTTGCCGTGCGGGGCGAAGGCGAGGCCGTGCCGGGTGGCGTACGTCTCCATGAGGTCGAGGTTGTGCTCCAGGCGCTCGGCGGAGAGCGCGAGCACGGGCGTGGCG
Organism: Streptomyces sp. Y7; assembly: GCF_043195415.1. NCBI lineage: Bacteria > Bacillati > Actinomycetota > Actinomycetes > Kitasatosporales > Streptomycetaceae > Streptomyces > Streptomyces sp. Y7. The sequence continues at coordinate 30,216 of NZ_JBIDDQ010000038.1, read as the reverse complement.
AAGCCGTCGGTGAAGAGATTGCGGCGCTGGGCCGCGAGCTCGCTGACGGTCAGTCCGTCGGCGTCCGGGGGGAGGCCCTTGAAGCGGTGGTCGACGCGTTCCTCGGCCAGACGGGCGAGCGCCTCGTTGCTCATGGAACCTCCCTGATCTGTGGTGTTGCACTAGCTGCAACGCCCATTGCGTATATCGCTTACCGCTGTCTAACATCTCGGCCAACCGCGGGTCAACGGAGCCGCCGATCCACCCGCACAAGGCCTGGAGCTACGACGATCGTGACCCTCACCGGACCCCGCAATGCCCCCGACGGCGTGGATGTCGTCGCGCTCGGCGAGTCCATGGTCACGTTCCTGCCCTCGCGTCCCGGACGCCTCGCCGACGTGCCGTCGTTCGAGCGCGGGATCGGGGGAGCGGAGTCCAACGTGGCGTGCGGGCTCGCCGCCGCCGGGCACTCCGTGCGCTGGGTGAGCAGGGTCGGGGCCGACGGGTTCGGGGACCATCTGGTGGAGGCGATCGGGGGATACGGCGTCGATGTCTCGGCGGTGGGCCGGGATCCCTCGCGGCCCACGGGGGTGTACTTCCGTACGGCCGGCGACAGGGCCACCGACGCGCACGAGGTGGCGTACTACCGGGCGGGTTCGGCGGCTTCGGCGATGTCCGTGGAGAACGTGGACCTGAGGGCGGCGCGTTCGGGGCGGGTGCTGCATCTGTCGGGGATCACGGCGGCGTTGTCGGAGGACTGTCTCGGCCTGATGCGAGAGCTGACCGCTCCGCGTTCCGGGCGCCCTCTCGTGTCCTTCGACGTGAATCACCGATCGGGGCTGTGGCGTGACGCCGACGGTCCGCGGGTGCTGCTGGAACTGGCGCGTGGTGCCGATGTCGTGTTCGTCGGGGAGGACGAGGCGGAGGAGGCCTGGGGGATCGCGGGAGGACCGGACGCGGTGCGTGATGCGCTGCCCGAGCCGCAGGTGCTGGTGGTGAAGCAGGGAGGAGTGGGGGCTACCGCATTCGTGTCGTCCGCGGGTGGTGGCGGGCTGGTCGCGCAGTTCCCCGCGCCCCTTGGATCGGCCGCCAACCGTGCAGCCACATTCGAACCCGCTCTCGCTGTTGACGTGGTAGCGAGCACCGGGGCCGGCGACGCCTTCGCCGCCGGGTTCCTCTCCGCCACCCTGCGCGGCCTCCCCCCGCGCGAGCGGCTGCGTCACGGCCACCTCTGGGCCGCCGCCACCCTCACCGCCCCCGGAGACCTCGCCACGCCCCCCGTCCGCGACACCGCCGACCGCCTGGCGGCCCTGGACGACGCCGGGTGGGAGAAACTTCGACTCGGCCCCGGCTGGACGCAAGCCATCGAGCGGGCCGACGAGGAGGTACGTACGCCATGAGCCAGACCGTCGACCGGGCACTCAGCATCCTGCCGCTGCTCGCCGAGGGCCCCGCGGACCTGGGCCAGGTCGCCGACCGCCTCGGCGTCCACAAGTCCACCGCGCTGCGGCTGCTGCGCACCCTGCACGAGCACGGCATGGTCTACCGCCAGTCCGACCAGCGCTACCGCCTCGGCGCCCGCCTCATCGCCCTCGCCCAGGAGGCGATGGAGAACCTCGACATCCGCGAGATCGCCCACCCCCATCTCGTCCGGCTGAACGAGCGGTGCGGGCACACCGTCCACCTCGCCGTGTACGAGGAGGACGAGGTGCTCTACATCGACAAGGTCGAGAGCCGCTACCCGGTGCGGATGTACTCACGGATCGGCAAGCCCGTCGCCATCACCGTCGCCGCCGTGGCGAAGCTGCTGCTCGCCGACCTGCCCGAGCACGAGCGCCGGCCCCTCGCCGACAAGCTCGACTACCCCATGTACACGGCCCGTTCGACACCGAACCCGGAGGCCTTCCTCCGGGAACTGGCCAAGGTGCGCGAACAGGGCTGGGCCACCGACCTCGGTGGCCACGAGGAGTCCATCAACTGCGTCGCCGCGCCGATCCGCGGCGCCGACGGCCGAGTCGTCGCCGCGATGTCGGTCTCCGCCCCGAACGTCGTCGTCACCGCCGACGAACTCCTCACCCTGCTCCCGCTGGTGCGCCGTACGGCGGACGACATCAGCGGCGAGTACTCCGGCAGAAACTCAGCGAAGGGCACGGCATGACCGAGAAGACCGCACTCACCCCGAAGACCCACACCACGCCCCCGGCGAAGTTCTCGCACGGCGTGAAGAAGGGGAACATCCTCCAGGTCGCGGGCCAGGTCGGCTTCCTCCCCGCGGTCGAGGGGCAGCCCCCGACGCCGGCCGGTCCCACCCTGCGCGAGCAGACCCTCCAGACCCTCGCCAACGTCAAGGCGATCCTGCAGGAGGGCGGCGCCTCCTGGGACGACGTGATGATGATCCGCGTCTATCTGACGGACGTCGCCCACTTCGCCGAGATGAACGACATCTACAACACCTACTTCGAGGAGCAGGGGCTCACCCAGCCGCCCGCCGCCCGCACGACCGTCTACGTCGGTCTGCCCGCGGGTCTGCTCATCGAGATCGACGCGCTGGCCGTACTGGGCTGACGCCTCCTCACCCCCCCGCACGCCGTGAACGGCATGGCGGCCCGCACCCCTGGGCGCCGTGCCGCGATCCCCCCTGCCCGAAAGCTTCATGTACTTAACCAGAGGACCCCCAAATGCCCCACCCGCTCGCCGCGGCCGCCACCCCCGAGACCCCACCCCACACCGGCGGCCTGCTCCTGCTGATCGACGGTACGGCCGGTCTCCTCACCGTCGCCGCCCTCGGTATCGCCCTGCTGCTCTTCCTGATCATCAAGACGCGCCTCCAGCCGTTCGTGGCGCTCCTCGCGGTCTCCATAGTCGTCGGCCTGATGGCCGGTCTCTCCGTCACCGAACTCTTCGGCACGGTCCAGCGCTCGGACGCCGTGTCCACCATCGAATCCGGCATGGGCGGCATCCTCGGCCATGTCGCGATCATCATCGGCCTGGGCACCATGCTCGGCGCGATCCTCGAAGTCAGCGGCGGCGCCGAGGTGTTGGCGTCCCGGCTGCTGAACCTCTTCGGCGAGAAGCGCGCCCCGCTCGCGATGGGCCTCACCGGCCTCATCTTCGGCATCCCGGTCTTCTTCGACGTCGGCATCTTCGTCCTCGCGCCGCTCGTCTACGCCGCCGCCAAGCGCTCCGGCAAGTCCGTCCTGCTCTACTGCCTCCCGCTGCTGGCGGGCCTGTCGATGACCCACGCCTTCCTGCCCCCGCACCCCGGTCCGGTCGCGGCGGCCGGTCTGCTCCACGTCGAGCTGGGCTGGGTCATCCTCATGGGCATCGTCTGCGGCATCCCGGCGGTACTGGCCGCCTGGGCGTACTCGGCCTGGGTCGGCAAGCGCATCTTCGTCGCCGTGCCGCAGGACATGGTCGAGGCGGCCGCCGAGGCGAAGCTCGCCGTCGTCAACGAGCAGCGGGACGCCGGGGTCGAGACCCAGGAGAAGCCGGTCCCGCTCGGCACGGTCCTCGGCATCATCGGTACGCCGCTGGTGCTGATCCTGGCGGCCACGTTCTCCTCGATCGCCCTGGACCCCTCCACCCCGCGCTCGGTGATCGAGTTCTTCGGCCACCCGTTCGTGGCCCTGACGATCGCCCTGCTGCTCGCCTACTATCTGCTGGGCATCCGCCGCGGCTGGTCCCGCAAGTCCCTTGAGATGGTCTCGACTTCGTCGTTGAAGCCCGTCGGCAACATCCTCCTGGTGGTCGGCGCGGGCGGCGTATTCGGCGCCGTCCTCAAGGCCAGCGGTGTCGCCCAGGCCCTGTCCGACACCTTCAACGACGTGGGCCTGCCGGTGCTCGTCCTGTCGTACCTGATCTCGCTGGTCCTGCGGGTGGCCCAGGGTTCCGCGACGGTCGCCATCGTCACGACGGCCGGCATCGTCGCCCCCCTCCTCACCGAGGGCGACCACTCCCAGGCGTTCGTCGCGCTGGTCATCATGGCCATCTCGGCCGGCTCGATCTTCGCCTCGCACGTCAACGACGGCGGCTTCTGGATCGTCGCCAAGTACTTCGGCATCAGCGAGCGTGACACGTTGAAGACGTGGACGGTGCTGGAAAGTGTCCTGTCGGTGGCCGGGTTCGTGGTGGCGGCGGTGCTGAGCCTGTTCGTATAACGATGCGGGGGCTGGTTGCGCGGGACACAGGGTTGTCGACCATACTGCTCGGCTGTGGAGCAGCGCATAGGTTCAGGCAGCCAGCCCCTGGAGGGTGCCGGGTTCGACCCGGCCTTCATCCCCGGTCTCACCTCGCCCGCGTCCGTCGCGCCCAAGGGTGCGAAGAAGGAGAACGCGGCCGGGGAGGCCGATGCGGAGGAGACGGCCCTCGACGACTCCGGTGAGCCCGGGACGGAGGCCGCGGACGCCGTCGATGACGACGCGGAGGACGCCGTCGACGGGGCCGACGAAGCGGATGAGGAGGACGCCGCCGACGGTGAGGACGAGGCTCCCGTCGACGGACCCGCCTTCGAGGCCGCCGACCGCCGGGCCCGGATCGTCGCCGACCACAGAGGCGTTCGGCTCACCCTCGACGACCAGGAGTGCGAGTTCCGCTGGGACGAGATCGGCGCGGTCGAGACCGAGACACCGCGCTTCGGCAGGCGCTACACCGTCACGGTGCACACCCCTGACCGCCGCTGGTACCCGATCGAGATCGAGGCGACGGCCAGGAGCCGCTTCACGGAGTGGGACGAGCAGCTCGACGCGGTCCTCGACGCCTACTTCGAAGAGGGTGCCGAAGCCGCCGAGGAGTCCGACGCCGAGTAGCTACGAGCAGTACTGGGCCTCCTTGCCGATGGACCGGTACATGCAGTCGGCGTTCTCCAGCAACTGCAGGACGGCGTCGCGGTTGCGGGACGTCTCCCGCTCGATCACCTCGTCGGGCGGGTAGAACCCGCCGCCCCCGGACCTCGGGTACATCTCGAAGGTGTACGAGAAGATCTTCTGGTTGCCCCACAGCCAGTCGTCGATCGACCCGTCGGTGATGTACAGATCGCTGGCCTGCTCCGGCGTGTAGCCGTTGCTCGCGGCCATCTTCTGCCCGACCGCGGCGAACGCGTTGCGGTCGTCGGCCGTCATCCCGGTCGTGGTGTCCGAGTAGGTGTACCCGAACGGCCACAGCACCAGCTCGCTGTAGGTGTGGAAGTCGATGCCGGCCGTGATCTGCTGCTTGCCGCCGACGACCCTGCCGCGCACGAAGTTCGCGACCACCTTCACCTCGGGCGCCGACTCGGCGGACGTGCCGCGGTAGGTCTCCGAGGACGTCGAACCGGACGAGCCGCCGCAGCAGCCCCACCGGTAGGCCCAGTTGCGGTTGAGGTCGGTCCCGACGTACGACGAGCCGGAGTTGGGCTGCCGGTTCTTGCGCCAGGAGCGGTAGGAGCCGGTGGCGATGTCGTACTCGCCGCCGTCCGGGTTGAGGTCGGGCACGATCCAGATCTCCCGGTTGTTCACCAGGCCGGTGACCCGGGAGTCGCTTCCGTAGTCGGAGGTCAGCTCGCGCAGCAGATACAGCGCCATCTCGACGGTGAGGTGCTCGCGGGCGTGCTGGTGATGGGTGAACAGCACCTCCGGCTCGGCCTCGTCGGTGCCGACGTTGTCGCTGATCTTGAGAGCCACGATGTTGCGGCCCTGGTACGACGTACCGATGACACGCTGGCTCGCGATGGAGGGGTTGGCCGAGACGATCGAGTTGATCTCGGCCGTCATCTCCGCGTAGTTGTGATAGCGCGAGTCGCCGGACGGGAAGTCGTAGAGCCGGACGTCGTCCTCGCCGGCGGACCGGTCGGGGACCGCGCCGAGCGGGGTGACGTCGTAGCCGAGCGACCTCAGCTTCCTGATCTGGTCGGCCCGGCCGGAGACGACGACACCGTGGTCGTCGGTGGCGTCCACGGTCACGCCGGCACGCTGAAGTGCCGTGCGGGACGCGGCACTTGCGTGCAGCCGGACCTCGTACTGGCGGATGTCGTCGGCCGAGGCGGCCGGCTTGGTGGCGCTGTCGGCGTTCGCGGACACGTTCGCCGAGAGCGGCGCCGCGAGGGCGACGGCCAGCAGGCCGGCGAGGGCAGCTGTTCGTCTGCCGCTGCGGGCACCTGAGCCGCGTATGCGAAGTCGCATGAATTCTCCTTGTGGGAGTGGGGGGTGGGGTTCAGTGCGACGTACGGACGTAGTGCGGATGTGGCGCTCATGGTGCGGCGGTGGCATGGACAGGTCAAGGGCGGAAGGGCCTTCGATGGCGTGAACCATCCGAAAATCGGCCGCGCAGTGTACGCGCGCGGCCTCCGGTCCGAGTGACCCCCGGCCAAGTCCACCCGGGGGTGTGATCCGGGCGTGCGGGACGGTGGCGGGTGGGGGGAGTGTGGTGATCCGTGCAAGGGGGGAACGGCGGGAGCGGCGGCGTGGCGGGGACCGGCGCACCCGCCGCCCCTTGGCCGCCGACTATCCGGCTCCCTTCGACCTCACCCCGGAGGAACGGCCGACCATGGGCGGATCAGCGCCTGGACAGGACCGGCAGCTGCCCGTCGAGACGACCAGCTTCGTCGACCGGCGCGGCGAACTCGCCGCCGGCCGCGAGCTGCTGTCCAGGGCCCGGCTCGTCACGCTGACCGGGCCCGGCGGTGTCGGCAAGACCCGCCTCGCCGCACGCCTCGCGGCCGGACTGCGGCGCACCTTCCCGGACGGCGTGCGCTTCCTGCCGCTCTCCGGACTGGACGACCCGGCACTCGTGCCGCTCGCCGCCGCCGACGCGCTCGACCTGCACGACCACTCCGCGCGGCCGCTCCTCCAGGCCCTGGTGGAGCAGCTGAGGGACCGGCGGCTGCTCCTGCTGATCGACAACTGCGAGCACCTGCCGACGGCCTGCGCCGAACTCGCCGCGGCCCTGCTGCACGGCACGACCGGCGTGCGCATCCTCGCCACCAGCCGCCACCGCCTCGGCCTCACCGAGGAACACCTGCTCGACGTACGGCCGTTGGCGGTCCCCGACCCGGACGGCGACCTGTCCTCGCCCGAGGGCTCCCCGGCCCTGGCCCTGTTCGCCGACCGGGCGGCGGCGGTGGTTCCCGGCTTCCGCCTCACCGCCGCCAACCGGGCCGCCGTCGCCCGCCTGTGCCACCGCCTCGACGGGCTTCCCCTCGCCATCGAACTCGCCGCCGTGCGGATGCGCGTCCTCGACGTCGACCAGCTCCTCGACCGCCTCGACGACCGCTACCGCCTCCTCACCGGCGGCAGCCCCGCCTCCCTGCCCCGCCACCAGACCCTGCGCGCCGCGGTCGACTGGAGCCACGAGCTGTGCACCGACCGCGAGCAACTGGTCTGGGCACGGCTGTCGGTGCTGGCGGGGAGCTTCGACCTGGAGACCGCCGAGGCGGTGTGCACGGAGGCGACGGCGGCAGGCCCGGCCGGCGAGGAGGAACAGGCGGCCCTGCGACGCCCTGACGTCCTGGACGCCGTCACCGGCCTCGTCGACAAGTCCGTACTCTCCCGGGAGTCCGGCCCCGACGGCATCCGCTACCGCCTCCTCGACACCCTCCGCCACTACGGCCTGGACCGCCTGCGCGCTCTCCCCGGCGAGGAGCCCGCCGCCCGCCGGCGTCAGCGCGACTGGATGCTGCGCCGCGCCGCCGCCTGCGAGCGGGCCTGGTTCGGGCCCGGCCAGCGTGAGATCGTCGCCCGGCTGCGCGCCGACCAGGACAACCTGCGCGCCGCCCTCGACTTCAGCCTCACCGCCCCGGACGAGCGCCTGGCGGGTCTGCGCCTCGCCGGCACCCTCTGGTTCTACTGGCACGCCTGCGGCGCCCCGCGCGAGGGCCGCCACTGGCTCGACCGCGCCCTCGCCGCGAACCCGGAACCCACCCCCGAGAGGGCCCGCGGCCTGTGGATCGCGGGCCTCCTCGCCGCCGCCACCCACGCCCTCACCGCGGGCCTGGCCCTCGCCCGCGACGCCCACCTCCTGGCGCAGGACCTCCACGACGCGGCGGAGACCGCGCACGCCGAGTACGTCATCGGTGTCATCACCCTGTTCATGGACGACCTGCCGACCGCGCTCCGGCACTTCGAGGCGAGCGTCGCGCGCGGCGCCGTCCCCGGCCAGCACCTCAGCGTGCACGGCCTGAACCAGGTCGAACTGGCCTGTGCCCTCGGCTTCCTGGGCGAGGCCGACCGTGCCGTCGAGGTCTGCGAACGCGCCCGCCGGATGTGCGAGCGGCACGGCGAGGAGTGGGTGCGCTCCTACGTCCTGCGGATGCTCGCCCTCGCCCGCACCGTGCAGCGCGACTGGGCCCGGGCCGAACAGCACGCCCGGCAGGCCCTGCGCCTGAAGATCGCCGTGCACGACGTCATCGGTATCGCCCTCACCCTCGACCTCCTGGCCCGCACCGCCGTCGAGCGGGGCATCCACGAGCGCGCCGCCGCCCTCCTCGGCGCCGCCGACCGCACCTGGACCGCCATCGACCGCGACCGCTGGGGATCGGCGACCCTCAAGGCCACCCGCCGCGACAGCGAGACCCGGGCACGGGAGGGACTGGGCCCGGCCGACTACCGGCGCGCGTACGAACGCGGTGCCGCGCTCGACCTCGCCCGGACCGTCGAGTACGCCGTCGGCGACGACACCCGGCCCCTCCGGCCCACGGCCGCCCGCAGGACGAACGGCCGCCACAGATCCGTCCCTTCGACGACCGGTGTCCGCCTCACCCGCCGCGAGAGCGAGGTCGCCGAACTCGTCGCCCAGGGACTCGCCAACCAGCAGATCGCCGACCGTCTGGTCATCGCCCGCCGTACCGCCGAGGGCCACGTCGAACGCGTCCTGCGCAAGCTCGGCTTCAACAAACGCAGCCAGATCGCCGCCTGGGTGGCGGCGCAGCGCTGACACCCACGGCCCACAGCGCCGACCCGACCGCCACCGACTCGTATCCGAGGGGAGTCCGTACCGATGACCACCCGACCCGCCCCGCCCACCCCGGCGCAGGACTGCTTCGACCACCGCATGGCCGTCTTCGGCAGTGACGACGAGTTCCTCGCCGCCGCCCTGCCCTTTCTCGCCGAGGCCCTCGGGGCGCCCGGTGAGCCCCCGCCCGTGGCCATCGCCGCGCCCGGCAACCTGGACCTCCTGCGCGACGCCCTCGGCGCCGACGTGAAGAACGTCGACCTCGTCCCGCACACCGAGTGGTACACCGGCTCCGCGGCCAACGCCGTGGCCCGCAGCGCCGGTCACCTCGCGGCCCACGCCGGCCCCGGCGGCCGTATCCATCTCCTCATGGAACCCGTCTGGGGCGGGCGTGCCGGCCGCTCGCCGCGCGAGACCGCCGAGTGGATCCGCTACGAGGCGCTCGCCAACCTGCTCTTCGCCCCGCTCGCCACGACCGCCCTGTGCGCCTACGACTCCCGGGTCGCGGGCCACGCCATCGTCGCCGCCGCCCGCCGGGCCCACCCCGACTCCGGCGTGTACGTGGACCCGGTGCTGCTCGCCGCCGAGCTCGACGCGGTGCCCCTGCCGGCCCCGCCCGCCGACGCCGAGCGGCTGCCCGGCCCGGCCCCCGCCGCCGACGCGGTGCGCACCTGGGCCACCGTCCAGGGACTGCCCGCCGCGGACGTGGAACTGTTCGCCACCGCCGTCAGCGAGGCGGCCGCCGCACTCGGCCCGCTCGACGGCGCCCTGCTGTGGGGCGAGGCCCCGGCGTGCGTCTGCGAGCTGCGCGTCGCCCGCCGTGTCGACGACCCGCTGCTCGGCTTCGTACCGCCGCCGCGCGTGGAACCGGAACCCGGGCAGGGGCTGTGGTTCGCCCGCCAGGTGTGCACGTATGTCGACGTCCGCGACGAGCGGGAGGGGGCGAGCGTACGGCTGCAGTACGGGTAGCGGAGTCCGCACACAGGTAGGGAATCGGGTATTTCTCCCCCTGTGGACACACCGCCGCACCCGCCACCCTGGACCCATGCTGTACGGCTCTTATCCCCAACCGCCCCTGGGGGCCGGTCACCTGAGCGTCGAGTACGACCCACGCCCCACCGCGGTCGGCGAGGCCCGTGCGGAGGTCCGCCGCCAGCTGGAGGGATGGGGGCTGGCGGACCTCGACCTGGCGGACATGGCGGAGCGGCTGGTGAGCGACCTCGCCGCGAACGCCCTGCGGCAGGCGGCGGAGAGCCGGTTCCGGCTCACCCTGTCCGCCGCGCACGGGACCCTGCGCTGCGAGGTGCGCGACGGGGTGGGCAAGACGGTGTGGTTCGAGCTCGGCACCTGCCGGTGCGCGCCCGGGCTGGTCGTCGGCGGGTCGTTCCGCGGTGCGGACTGATCCGTTCCCGCCCCCTTGCCGGTTCCGCCTCTTTACGCTTTCTTGATCTGCATGGCGGACACCACAGGAAACCCCACGGACACTGAGGCATCCTCCGGCACCAACCCCCCACCGGGCAGGTCCCGCTGGCGGTACATCGGGCCCGGCATCGTCGTCGCCGCGACCGGCGTCGGCGCAGGTGACCTGGTCGCCACCCTCATCGCGGGCAGCAACTTCGGCTACACCCTGCTGTGGGCCGCCGTCATCGGCTGCCTGGTCAAGATCTCGCTCGCCGAGGCGGCCGGACGCTGGCATCTGTCCACCGGCCGCACCCTGTTCGACGGCTGGGCGAGCCTCGGCCGCTGGACCATCTGGTTCTTCGGCGTCTACGCCGTGATCTGGGGCTTCGTCTACGGCGCGGCCGCCATGTCCTCCAGCGCGCTGCCGCTGCAGGCCCTGTTCCCGGACGTGATGGACCTTGAGTGGTGGGCCATCGCCTGCGGCCTGGTCGGCCTGGTCTTCGTCTGGTTCAACAAGTACGCGGTCTTCGAGAAGGTCATGACGGTCCTGGTGGGCGTCATGTTCGTGGTGACGGTGTATCTCGCGATCCGCGTCACGCCGAACCTCGGGGACGCCTTCGCCGGCCTGCTGCCGGTCCTGCCCGACGAGAAGGACTCCATCCTCAACACCCTCGGCCTGATCGGCGGAGTCGGCGGCACCATCACCCTTGCCGCGTACGGCTACTGGGTCAACGCCAAGGGCTGGACGAACACCGGCTGGATGAAGGTGATGCGGCTCGACAACCGCGTCGCGTACATCACCACCGGCATCTTCGTGGTCGCGATGCTCTTCGTCGGCGCGGAGCTGCTGCACTCCGCGAACGTGGCCATCGCGAGCGGCGACAAGGGTCTGCTGCAGCTCAGCGACATCCTGGAGGAGGAGTACGGCACGGCGACCGCCAAGTTCTTCCTGATCGGCTTCTTCGCCACCTCCTACACCTCCCTGATCGGCGTCTGGCACGGCGTGAGCCTGATGTTCGCGGACTTCGTGGCCCGCTTCCGGGGCCAGGGCGAGCAGAAGGGCGAGGAGGTCGCCTCCGGCACACGCGAACGCTCCTGGCCGTTCCGCGCGTACCTGCTGTGGCTGACCTTCCCGCCCATGGTCCTGCTCTTCCAGGGCGAACCCTTCCGCCTGATCATCATCTACGGCGTCCTGGGCGCGGCCTTCCTGCCGTTCCTCGCCGGCACCCTGATCTGGCTCCTCAACTCCTCCCGCACGCCCGCGCCATGGCGCAACGGCCCGCTCAGCAACGTGATGCTGGCGATCGCGGGGCTGCTGTTCCTGGTGCTGTGCGTGAAGCAGGTCTGGGACCAGCCCTGGTCGGAGTTCTTCTAGCGGTACCGGTCCCACTCGGGGCTGAGGGCGATCTCCCGGAGCTGTTCCTTGGTGAGGGCGGGCGTCTTCCGGGTCGGGGCGTCGTGCTGGGTTCCGGCGTTGAGGGCGCTGACGACGACACGGAAGCCGTCGGTGCGCAGGGTGTCGACGGTCCACATCACGGCGCCCGCGACCCCCTTGTCCCCGCCGTTCTCGCGGAAGCCGACCCTCGTGCCGTCGGGCAGGGTCTCGGAGTCGTTCCCGAAGAGCTCGTCCGCCACGTCGCCCATGCCGTGCTGGACGTCGATCTGGAGGTAGCTCCTGCCCTTGCCGTCGTCGAGGACGAGGTAGGTGTAGTTGCTGCCCTTCTCGACCACCTTGACGCCCTTGGGGAGGAGCGGTTGCAAGGTGGCGAGGACGTCCTTGGTGTCCGGCTCGGCGGGGGCGTCGTCGGGGGCGGCCGTGGCGGTCGGCTTGTGTTGGCGCTCGGGAATCGCGTCGACGGCGGCCTGCCACGGGCCCCTCGTGATGACGGCGACCAGCAACTCGGGGCGCAGCGGCGGTTCGTCCCGGGTGACGGGAGCGTCCTTCTCCGCCGCGGCGTTCCACTCGCTGATCATGATGTGGTGACCCTCGGGGGTGACGCGCGAGGCGTACCAGTGCTTGGTGTCCACGCGGCGGTCCGGATACTCGTAGCCCTGCACGCTCATGACCACGTCGCCGCCGGGGCTGCGGTGGACCTCGCAGTGGTCGTACGGGACAAGGGCCTTGTCCGGGCAGGTGGTCCACTGGCGGGCGTTCTCGCTGCCCGGCTCCACCCGGTCCATGGAGACGGCGACGGCCGCGGGGCCCTTGCCGTCGTCGAACACGAGGCGCACGTACGGCGAGGGCGGCGAGTCCGCGGTGCCGCGGGCCTCCTCGTTGCTCGTCGTGCCGTCGGGAAGCAGTTCTTCGAGCCCGCGGATGAGCTCGGCGCCGGTGACGGGATCCGGGGCCGGTTTCCCCGACGGCCGTTCCGCCACGTCGGAGCTCGCCGGCCGCGGTGCGGGCGTGCCGTCCCAGGGCACCAGCAGGGCCCCGCCCACACCGACCAGCGCGATGCCGGCCGCGCCGCCGGCCACCGCGGCCCGGCGCCTGAGCCGCAGCCGGTGCCCCCGCGCCCGGCCCGCGTCGGCGAGTGCGGCACGGTCGGCCTCGAAGCGGTCACCGAGGTCGTGCAGGGCGTGACCGAGCCGCCCTTCGAAGTGTTCCTCGTCGTGTTCCACAGGCATGGCAGATCCACCGTTCGTCAGGGTCGGGTCGGCTGGAGGACGCCGGGGGTCAGGGGGTCGCGTACTCGCCGAGGTCCTCGCCGAGCAGCGCACGCAACCGCCCGAGCGCCCGGGTGCACCGCGTGCGCACCGCGGCGGAACTGGCGTTGAGCGCGTTCGCGGTCTCCTCGACGGACCGGTCCTCCCAGTACCGCAGGACGACCACGGCCCGGTCCTTGGCGGGCAGCCGGGCGAGCGCCTGGAGCAGGGTCAGCCGCAACGGCAGGTCACCCGGCCCGCCCTCGGCCGCGTGGTCCGGCAGCACGTCGGTGGCCCGTTCGGTGCTGCTGCGCCGCCGCTGATGGGCGAGGAAGGTCCGGGTGAGGACGGTCTGCGCGTAGCCGGCCGGGTTGTCCGTCCGCGAGACCCGCGCCCAGCGCACGTACAGCCGTCCGAGCGTCTCCTGCACCAGGTCCTCGGCGAGATGGGTGTCCCCGGCCGTCAGCAGACAGGCCGAGCGGTACAGATGCCCGGCCCGGGCCACCGCGAACTGCGCATAGTCGTCCGCGCGGGCCTGGCTCATGCGTCCCCCTGTTTGCTGTGCGCCGGCTGTCGGTGAGGTCCTCACTTCACTGATGCGGTGGGCCGGGGAGAATGTTTCACCGCAGCACCGAGAAGTTGACCCCGCGCACGAGAACAAGGATCCAGGACCCGACGGATGACCCAGCAGCCACCCCCGCCCGGCCCGGGCTTCGGCCCGCCCCCACCGCAGTACGCGCCGGCGCCGCCCCCGCACGCGCCGGTACCGCCCCCGTACGCCCCGGTCCCGCCCCAGCCGGCTCCGGGCGGCCCGGAGTTCCTGGCCGTCGACAAGCGCAACGCGGTCGTCGTGGACGCGTCGGGCGTCGTCTTCGAGATGTCGGCCTTCACGATGGAGTTCCGCTGGCCGGAGATCCAGGGCGTGCACTACAAGGCGAGCCCGGACGGCAAGGCCCTGATGGTGGCCGTGGTGCACGTGGACGGCCGGTTCTACGAGTGCGTGGTGGAGGCCAGACCGCGGGCGCGGCTGCAGGAGTGGTTCCCGCAGCTGGCCTGGGTGCTCGGCCACTACCGGCCGATGGGGTGAGGGGCCGCCGCGCCTCACCCCACCGGTGACGCGGGTGGTTACGGCAGTGCGTGGACGTGCGGACCCACCGCGTTCGACCAGGCGTTGCCCGCCGTCGCGTCCCAGTTCGTGGACCAGGTCATCGCGCCCCGGAGGTCGGGATAGGTCCTGGACGGCTTGAACGAGCCGCAGTTGGTGCCCTTGGCCAGGCAGTCCAGGGCGTTGTTCACGATCGTCGGTGACACGTACCCGCTGCCCGCGCCGCGGGTCGAGGCGGGCAGGCCGAGGCCCACCTGGGACGGGGCCAGGCCGCCCTCCAGTTGGATGCAGGCCAGGGCGGTCAGGAAGTCCACCGAGCCCTGGCTGTAGACCTTGCCGTCGCAGCCCAGCATCGAACCGCTGTTGTAGTACTGCATGTTGACGACCGTGAGGATGTCCTTGATGTTCAGGGCCGTCTGGAAGTAGGAGTTCGACGTCGACTGCATGTCGATGGTCTGCGGCGCCATGGTGATGATCAGCGACGAGCCCGCCTTCGACGACAGCGAACGCAGGGCCTGCGTCATGTAGGTGGCGTTGAGGCCGTTCTCCAGGTCGATGTCGACACCGTCGAAGCCGTATGTCTGCATCAGCGAGTACACCGAGTTCGCGAAGTTCGCCGCCGAGGCGGAGTCGTTCACGGCCACCGTGCCGCGCTCGCCGCCCACCGAGACGATGACCTTCTTCCCGGCGGCCTGCTTCGCCCTGATGTCCGCCTTGAACTGGTCGACGGTGTAGCCGCCCAGCCCGGCCGAGTCCAGGTTGAAGGTGACCGCGCCCGGCGTCGAGGTCGCGTCCGCGAAGGCGACCGCGATGATGTCGTACTGCGACTGGACGTCGGCGAGCTTCTGGACGGTGGCGCCGTTGTTGAAGTTCTGCCAGTAGCCGGTCACCGCGTGCTTGGGCAGGGCGGGGCCCACCGGGCCCGCCGTGGTCGTCCCCGTCACCGCCGTCGACTTCGGCGACTCACCGGCCGCGTTGGTCGCCGTGACCTGGAAGGAGTACGAGGTCGAGGCCGCGAGCCCGGTCACGGTGGCGGAGGTGCCGGTCACCGCGGTCACCTTGGTGCCGCCGCGGTAGACGTTGTAGCCGGTCGCGCCCGAGACGGTGTTCCAGGCCAGGGAGACCGACGAGGAGGACGTGCCCGAGACCGTGAGCCCGCCCGGCGCGCCGGGGACCGTCGGGGTGGGGTCGGTGCCACCGCCGCCGTCGGGGCCGAAGACCGACAGGTCGTCCGCGTAGTACGCCGCCTGCCCGTACCAGCCGTGCGTGTACACCGACACCGAGGTCGTCGAGGCGCCGGTGGTGAAGGTGGTCGACAGCTGCTTCCAGGACGACGAGTCCGGCGTCCAGGTCGACACGTCGGTGGTGCCCGTGCCCGTCACGCCGAGGTAGGTGTAGCCGCCCTGGACCCAGGCGCTCAGCGTGTACGAGGAGTTGGGCTTGACGGCCACGGTCTGGGTGCACCGGGCGTTGTCCTGCCCGGCCGGGGTCGCCTTCAGGGCGGTCGCGCCGCCGTGCACCGGGGAGGAGACGGTCGTGCCGCTGTTCGCGGAGCAGGTCCAGTTGCTCAGGCCGGCCTCGAAGCCGGCGTTCTTGGCGTTGTTGACGTCCGCGGCGGACGCGTGGCCCGCGCCGAGGAAGGTCAGGGAGAGGGCGGCGGTGACGGCCGCCGCCCAGAGGCGTGCCGGTCGGCCACGACGCCCCTGTCGTCTAAGTATGAACATGTCAACCAAGTTGGTCCAGACCAATCCGGGTGTCAAGAGATTCCGGTCGTGGAGAATTGGTGTGCGCAACCTGTCCCGTTTTGACGGGAGTTGTGCGCGCAGAGTTCCTTCCCGGCTGCACAAACGCTGTTCTCCGGCCATCGAGCCGTGGATACAGTGCTGGGATAGTCACGCAATGAAGTCATCCCGGTGCACCGGAGTAACACCGGTTCACCGGACCGGGCGGGAACGGGGAGCGACGCGTGCCAACTGCCATTGCCGTGACCAGCGCCGACATGGCGCTGCCGGCGCAGGACGAGCGAACCGTGCCCGCCGTCGTGCTCCAGGACCTCGACCGCGAGCCGCTCGAACGGTCGCTGGCGGGCATGCAGACCCTCGTCGAGCAGCACGGCCATGTGATCGTCGTCTGCTCACAGGCCGTCCCCCGGGGCGTGCGGCAGCGCCTGCACACCGTACGGTCCCTGCTGGAGAGCGACCGGATCGCCGTGTTCCGGCCCGAACTGCCCCCGCTCGGACTGGCCGTCCTGGCCCGCCAGCTCCGCCAGCTCGCCTCCTGCGACCTCAGCCCCGGCGTCCTCGCCTCGGCCGGCCGGCTGCTCACCCACTACATACACGCGGGGGCCCTCCTCGGCTCCGTCACCCGGCTCGACCGCGTCCCCGTCGACCTCAAGTCGCACGCCAAGTCCTGGATGCCCGGCAGCCAGTTCGGCGTGCTCGCCCACCCGGCCCCGCACCTCGCGCGCATCGCGCCCGGAGTCACCCTCCCCGGCCCGGAGTTCGGCACGTCGATGCTGGTCGCACAGGGACAGCTCCAGTCCGACTGGGTCACCGCGACCCTGGCCCCGTCCTGGAACGCGCAGGGCCTGCGCGAGGTCCCCCTGCCCGCCGAGTCGGCCACCTGGTGGGGGACGCCCAAGCTCATCGAGTTCTGCGCCTATCTGCCCGAGCTGTCGGTGCTTTACCAGCTCGTCACCTCCGTACGGCAGAACTCCTGTCACTGGTGTGGCATCGACGTCATCGGCGACCGCTGCGTCTTCTGCTCCGCCACCCCGCCCGTCCACGAGCAACCGGCCCGCGCAGGCTGACCGGACCCGAGCCCCGCCCGACCGCCCCCGACCGATTCCCCCAATGAGGTTGCACGGTTCATGAACTCCCGTCAGCGCCGCGGCGTGATACTCCTGCTCCTGTCGATCGTCTGCGCCCTCGGCGCCTTCGCCGGTGTCCTGTCCGTCATCAACGACGTGAAGTCCAAGGTCGGTCCCGAGGTCACCGCGTACCGGCTCAAGAAGAACGTGGCCCCCTACACACCGCTCACCGCGGACCAGTTCGAGAAGATCGAGATGCCCGAGCGGTGGCTGTCGAAGAACGCGGTCACCAGCCTCCGCGAGATCCAGGGCAAGATCGCCGTCACCGCCCTCAGGTCGGGCTCCCTGCTGCAGAGCGACATGATCGTCGACCAGCCCGCCCTCCAGACCGGCGAGCAGGAACTCGCCATCATGATCGACGCGGCCACCGGCGTGGCCGGCAAGATCACCCCGGGCTCCAAGGTCAACGTCTACGCCACCTTCGAAGGCGAACGCGACGGCGACCCCGACCAGTCCCGGCTCATCGTGGAGAACGCCCGGGTCATCGACGTGGGCGAACTGACCTCCCTCAAGCCGGACGAGGACGACAAGGCCCGGCAGCCCACCGAGGCCGTTCCCATCACCTTCGCGCTGGAGCCGATCGACGCCCAGCGCCTGACGTACGCCGAGTCGTTCGCCGACGAGGTCCGGCTCGCCCTGGTCGCACCCGGCGCCGACTCCGACATCCCCGCGACGAACCGCACGTACGAACTCGCCAAGGACAAGTGAGAGGCCCCCATGCCCACGAGGATCCTCCCGGCCGTCGGCGACGCGGACGCGGTCCGGTCCCTCACGACGCTGCTCAGCCAGCTCCCCGACGCCGAGCCGGTCGCCCCGGTCACCGACTCCACCCAGCTCGTCGACACGCTCGCCCGCCTGGCCGCCGAGTCCATCGACGAGCTCCCCGAGGTCGTGGTCGTCCACGAACGCATCGGCCCCGTCCCGGCCCTGGAGCTCATCCGCGACGTCGCCCTGCGCTTCCCCGCCGTCGGCGTCATCCTCGTCACCTCCGACGCGAGCCCCGGCCTCTTCCAGGCCGCCATGGACTACGGCGCACGAGGTCTGGTCGCGCTGCCCCTCAGCTACGAGGAACTGGCCAGCCGGGTCAACGCGGTGGCCCAGTGGTCCATGGGCGTACGGCGTCATCTGGGCGCCGGTTCCGATGTGTTCAGCGGGGTCGGCGGCACCGTGGTGACGGTGAGCGGCGCCAAGGGCGGCGTGGGGGCCACCCTCACGGCCATCCAGCTGGCCCTGGCCGCCCAGGCGTCGGGCCGCGGCGCCGCACTGCTCGACATGGACCTCCAGACCGGCGACATCGCCTCCTACCTGGACATCCAGTTCCGCCGCTCGGTCGTCGACCTCGCCGCCATCAACGACATCACGCCGCGCGTCCTCGCGGACGCCGTGTTCCGGCACGACACGGGCGTGGCGCTGCTGCTCGCCCCCGGCGACGGCGAACGCGGCGAGGAGGTCACCGACCGCGCCGCCCGCCACATCGTCAGCGCCCTGCGCTCCCGCTACGAGGTCGTCGTCATCGACTGCGGGTCCCAGCTGTCGGGCGCGAGCGCGGCCGCCGTGGAGATGGCCGACACCGCCCTCCTCGTCACCACCCCGGACGTGGTCGCGGTGCGCGCCGCCAAACGCACGGTGCGGATGTGGGACCGCCTGCAGATCCGCAAGGCGGAGGAGACGATGATCGTCGTCAACCGCCACACCCGCAGCGCGGAGATCCAGCCCGCCCTGATCCAGCGCATCACCGGCACCGGCATCGCCGCCACCGCGATCCCCGCCAACTTCAAGGAACTCCAGGGCCCCGTCGACGCCGGCCGGGTGCACGAACTGGACCCCAAGAGCACCGTCAAACAGGCGCTCTGGGGTCTCGCGGGCGAACTCGGCCTGGTCAAGGGCACCGAGGGGGCGGCACCGCACCGCCGCGAGGGCCGGACGCGCGGCGGCGGCGACCGGGCCGCGCTGACGTTCCGCAGGCGGAAGGAGATAGGGCGGTGACGCGGCGGGGGCGGGGCGACAAGGGGCAGGTCGCGGTCGAGTTCCTCGGGATGCTGCCGCTGATCGTCATCACCCTGGTGCTGATGTGGCAGTTCGTGCTCGTGGGGTACACGTTCACGCTCGCGGGGAATGCTGCGGACGAGGCCGCCAGGGCGGCGACGGCGTCGCAGGGGCAGGCGGGCTGCGAGGAGGCGGGGCTGCAGCACCTGCCCGAGGCGTGGCAGGGGGACGCGGGCGTGCAGTGCGGCGCGAGCGGGGGCTACGTCACGGCCGATGTGACGCTCCGGGTGCCCGTCCTCTTCCCCGGCGCGATCGGCTTCCCGTTCACGGTCGAGGGCCACGCCGGCGCCGTACAGGAGGAGAAGGACTGAGATGCCGTACCGACTCTTCCCCCGCCGTACGGGGCGGGACCGCGGGCAGGTCGCCCTCGAGTACCTGGGGTTCGTCCCGGTCCTGATCCTCGTCGCGATGGCCGGCGTCCAGGTCGGGCTGATCGCCTACAGCGCCCAGCAGGCGGGGACGGCCGCCAGGGCGGGGGCGCGGGCCGCCTCCCTCGACGACAGCGCGCAGGACGGCTGCGTCAACGCCATCAGCGACTGGCTGTCCGTCTCCTGTTCCGAGGCCCGGGGCGGCGACCAGGTCACCGTCACCGCCACCGTCGAGATCCCCTCGATCGTCCCCGGCTGGGACTTCGACCCCGCGCAGAAGACCGCCACCATGCCGCTCGACCACTGAACGAGGTACCCATGAGTCTGCGGTCCCGCATCAACACCCCGGAGGAGAACGGCAGCCGGGGCGAGGACGGCCACCTCGTCGCCTCCTACCGGGCCAAGCTCCTGGAGGAGATCGACCTCGCGGAGATGAGCTCGCTGGCCGCGGCGGAACGCCGGGCGCGACTCGAGCGGGTGCTCGGGCACATCATCAGCCGCGAGGGCCCGGTGCTGTCGACCGTCGAGCGCTCGCAGCTCATCCGCAGGGTCGTCGACGAGGCGCTCGGCCTGGGCATCCTGGAACCGCTCCTGGAGGACGCCTCCATCACCGAGATCATGGTGAACGGGCCCGACGCGATCTTCGTCGAACGCGGGGGCCGCGTGGAGCAGTTGCCGCTGCGCTTCCCCTCCCACGACCAGCTGATGCAGACCATCGAGCGGATCGTCTCCACCGTGAACCGCCGGGTCGACGAGTCCAACCCGATGGTCGACGCCCGGCTGCCCTCCGGCGAGCGGGTGAACGTCATCATCCCCCCGCTCTCCCTGACCGGCGCGACCCTCACCATCCGCCGTTTCCCGCGCTCCTTCACCCTGCACGAGATGACCGGCCTCGGTTCCCTCGACGAGCCGATGGTGTATCTGCTGGCCGGGCTGGTGCAGGCGAAGTTCAACGTCATCGTCTCCGGCGCGACGGGCACCGGGAAGACGACCCTGCTGAACGCCCTGTCCGGTCTGATCCCCGAGTCCGAGCGCATCATCACCATCGAGGACTCCGCCGAACTCCAGCTGCAGCAGGGGCATGTGATCCGGCTGGAGTCCCGCCCGCCGAACGTCGAGGGCAAGGGCCAGGTGTCCATCCGCGACCTGGTCCGCAACTCCCTGCGCATGCGCCCCGACCGGATCGTCGTCGGTGAGGTCCGCGGCGGCGAGTCCCTCGACATGCTCCAGGCGATGTCGACCGGCCACGACGGCTCGCTGGCCACCGTGCACGCCAACAGCGCCGAGGACGCCCTGATGCGGCTGAAGACCCTCGCGTCCATGTCCGACGTCGCCGTCCCCTTCGAGGCCCTGCACGACCAGATCAACTCCGCGGTGGACGTGCTCATCCAGCTGACCCGGTTCCCGGACGGAGCCCGCCGGATCACCGAGATCGCGATCCTGGACAGCCACGGGGCGGAGCCGTACCGCCTGGCGACGGTCGCCCGCTTCCACGCCCAGCCCATGACCCCGGACGGCCGCGTCCACGGTGCCTTCGCGTACTACCCGCTGCCGCGCCGCACCGCGGACCGCCTCTACATGGCGAGCCAGCCGATCCCCCAGGCCTTCGGCGTCGCCCAGTCACCGCTCGAGCTCGCCACCCGAGAAGCCAGGTAGGACCCCCATGGACCTCCAGACCCGCATCACGCTCACCACCGGCGTCGCGCTGCTGACCTGCGCGCTCGCCGTGGTGGGCGTCCACGCCTACGCCGCCGGCCGGGCCCAGCGCCAGGCCCTGGTCGAACGGCTCTCCGCCACCGGCCAGCTCACCGGCGCCGGCGGCCGGCGGCGCCGCTTCGCCGACCTGGACCGGCGTCTGCGCCGCACACGGCTGGGCAAGCAGCTGGAGCTGCGGCTGACGGCGACGGGCCTGGACGTCACCCCCGGCGAGTTCTTCGTCTACATGCTGGTGACGGTGGCCGGGCTGTGGCTGGTCGGCCAGGCGGCCCTGGCCCCCTTCTTCGGACCGATCGCCGGCCTGCTGGGCGTGTGGGCCGCGGTCCAGTTCCTCAACTGGCAGCGCCAGAAGCGCATCGAGCGGTTCATCAACCAACTCCCCGAACTGGCCCGCATCCTCGCCAACGCCGCCCACGCCGGTCTCGCCCTGCGCACCGCGATCGGCCTCGCGGCGGAGGAGCTGGAGGCGCCGGCCGGCGAGGAACTGGCCAAGGTCTCCAACCAGCTGGCGCTGGGCGCCTCCATGGACGACGCCCTCGGTGAGCTCGCCGAACGCCTCCCGTCCCGCGAACTGGTCGTCCTCGTGACCACCCTGGTGCTGTCCAACCGGGCCGGCGGCCAGGTCGTCAGCGCCCTGCGCAACCTCACCGAGACGCTGGAGGAGCGCAAGGAGACCCGGCGCGAGGTCCGCACCCAGCTCTCACAGGTCAGCATGACGTCGTACGCCGTCCCGGTGCTCGGCATCGGGTCGCTGTTCCTGATGAACGGGGTCAAGGACGGCGCCCTGGACCGGATGACCGGCTCACCCCTGGGCCAGGCGGCGGTGCTGATCGCGTTCGGACTGTACGCGGTGGGCTTCATCCTCATCCGCCGTATGTCGCGGATCGACGTCTGAGGGGCGGGGACGGCTCATGGGAATCGGACTCCTCCTCGCGACGGTGATGGCCCTGGGTGTCGGGGGCGTCTTCGCCGCCGTCCGCATGTACCGGGCGGAGACCAGGCTGCCCAGCGATCTCGCGCTGGCCCTGGAGGTCGGCGCGACCCGCACCGGCGCCGTGGACTCGCTCGTCGACCGCATGGGCATGCGCTACGCGCCCGCCGTACTGCGGCTGATGGGCCCGAAGCTGGTCGCCAAGTACCGCCGCAGGATCGACCTCGCGGGCAACCCCGGCGGTCTGACGATCGACCGCTACGCGGCCAGGCGGGCGGTGTACGGCTTCCTCGGCGCGGTCGGCTTCCTGGTGTTCCTGCTGCGCGGCCAGATCCTGGTCGCGCTCCTGCTGCTGGCGTTCGGCGCCTTCTGGACCGAGGTCGGCATCTGGTCGGCGATCCGGATCAGGAAGGACGAGATCGAGCGCACCCTGCCGGACTTCCTGGACGTCCTCGCGGTCGTCGTCAGCGCGGGCCTGGGCTTCCGCCAGGCGCTCGACCGGGTCGCCTCCAAGTACGAGGGCCCCTGGGCCGACGAACTGCGCATCACCCTGCGCCAGATGGACCTCGGCATGAGCCGCCGCCAGGCCTTCACGGAACTGCGCCGCAGGAACGACTCCGAACAGGTGGCGATGTTCGTGACGGCACTCCAGCAGGGCGAGGAACTGGGCGCGCCGATCGTGGACACGCTGGTCGCCCTGGCCAAGGACATGCGCCGCACCGACGCCCAGAACGCCCGCCGCAAGGCGGCCCGCGCGGTACCCAGGGCCACGCTGATGATCACCACGTTCATGGTTCCGGCGACGATGCTCCTGCTGGGGGCGGGACTGCTGCTGGGCTCGGGCACGGACTTCGGGTCGCTGACGGGGGAGTAGGGGGGAGGGGCCGTGGCGGGCATGCCGTTGAGGATGAGGACCGGAACGGGAGCGGGGAGGGAAGCGCGGGCGTCGAGGTTCGGCCTCGGGTCCCTGCGAGCGCGGCGCCTGTCCGCCCGCTCCGGACGGACCACGCGCAGCGAGCGGGCCGGTACGGCGGCCCTGAGCACGGACGCCCGGCGGACCGAGCAGCCCGGCACGGCGGTCCCGAGCGCGGACGCCCGGCGGACCGAGCAGCCCGGCACGGCGGTCCCGAGCGCGGACGCCCGGCGCACGGAGCGGACCGAGCGGACCGAGCGGACCTCGACGATACCGCTTCAGGTCAACGCCCTTCAGGCGCTGTGCCGCCAGGTCTTCGGCTTCCGGCTCGCGATGATCGCCCTCTCCGCACCCGCCGCTCTGCTCAACGCCGCGCCGGGCCTGGGCACCCGGCTGGTCGGCGCGGCCGTCGTGGTCACCTTCATGGGCTCCTACGTCCTGTTCCGCGACTGGGAACGCTTCGGCCCGCTCCTCCTGCGCCACCCCACCCTCCTGGCCGCGGACACCCTCTTCACCTCCCTCCTGCTCGTCTCCGCGGGCCCGGACACGACCCTGGCCTACGTCAGCGTCTGCACCCCGCTCCTGGCCGGCATCGTCTACGGCTACCGGGGCGCCGCGGTCTTCGCGAGCGTGCAGTCCCTGATCCTGCTCCTGGCCTACGCCATCAACACCGACGCGAGGTCGGCGAGCCTGGTCGACAAGCTGCTCCTTCCCGGCCTCTGCGTCATCACGGGCGCGCTGGGATCGTCCCTCCGTCACCTGATGCTCCGCTTCGGCACGGCCACCCAGGCCCTGACGACGGTCCAGGCACGTC
This sequence comes from Streptomyces sp. Y7, assembly GCF_043195415.1. Taxonomy (NCBI): domain Bacteria; kingdom Bacillati; phylum Actinomycetota; class Actinomycetes; order Kitasatosporales; family Streptomycetaceae; genus Streptomyces; species Streptomyces sp. Y7. The sequence continues at coordinate 6,509 of NZ_JBIDDQ010000038.1, read as the reverse complement.
TCGCGGTCACCGAGGCGGTGAGTGCGGAACGGGCCCGCCTGGCCCGCGAGATGCACGACTCGGTGGCGAAGACGCTGCACGGCGTGGCGCTGGCCGCCGACGGCCTGGCCGCCTCCGCGGCGACGGCCCCCCTGGACCCCGCCCGGATCCGGGACCAGGCCGAACTGGTCGCCCGTTCGGCCCGCAGAGCGGCGGCGGAGTCCCGGGAACTCCTCGCGGACCTGCGCCGCGAGTCCGACCCGGACCGGATGACGGACGTGGCCCCCGAACTGACCCGGCAGGCCGCGGACTTCACGGCCCGCACCGGCGTACCGGCGATCTACGGCCCGCGCGGCGACGCCCCCGCGCCTCCCGTTCCGCCCGCCGTCGCCCGCCAGCTCCTCACCATCACCGCGGAGGCCATGGAGAACGCCCACCGCCACGCGAACGCCACCAGGGTCAGCGTCCGGGCGGGCGTCCAGGGCGAGGTGCTCTGCCTGACCGTCCAGGACGACGGCGAGGGACTCCCTCCCGGCACGACCCTCGAACACCTCCGCAGGACCGGTCACTTCGGCCTCCTCGGCATGGCCGAACGAGCCGCCTCGATAGGCGCCCGCATCCACTTCGGCAAGGGCATCGACGCCCGTGGCACGGAGGTACGCCTGCACCTGCCGCTGGCGGCCCTCACGACGACGAAGGCGACCACCCCATGAAGACGGCCCAGTCACCCCCGCCCCCCACGCCCCTGCGCCTGGTGGTGGCCGACGACAACCCCGTGGTCCGGGCGGGCCTGACGGCCCTGCTCTCCGCCCACGCCGACATAAGGGTCGTGGCCGAGGCGGCGAACGGCCACGAGGCCCACGAGGCGGCCCGCCTGCACCACCCCGACGTGATCCTGCTGGACGTACGGATGCCGGGCACGGACGGCATCACCGCCCTTCCGTATCTGGTGCGGATCGCGCCGGTGATGATGCTGACGTACAGCGGAGAGTCGGAGACGGTCCGCGAGGCCCTGCGGCGAGGCGCCTCCGGTTACCTGGTCCACGGTGAGTTCACCACCGACGAACTGATCGAGGCCGTACGGGAGATCAGGGCGGGCCGGACCCGGTTCACGCCCACGGCGGCGGCTGCCGCAACGGTGTCGCTCGCGCGAGCAAACGATGAACTCCCGACTGTTGCAGGGAATTCCGGCGAACTGCTTTCGCAAGTGCAATCACATGTGGGACAGTCGTCCCTGGACAGGTCACGGTTCCGGCTGAGCAGGAGGGAGGCGGAGATCATGGACCTCATCGCGGCGGGCATGAACAACCAGCAGATCGCCGCCGCCTGCTTCATCAGCGAGAAGACGGTCAAGAACCACATCAACCGCATCTTCGCCAAACTCCACAGCACCAGCCGGGCGCAGGCCGCCGCCAACTGGCTGGGTACGGCCCCGGGTTCCCACCCAGGACGGAGCTGACCGGCGGTGACGGAGCAACGTTTTTCGGCCGATGCCCGGAATTGGGCCCAGGGACCCTCTGGTCTTCGGGGAATTCCCGCTTACTTTTCTCCCGAGACTTCTCACAGCACGTTGGAGCCCAGAGGGGAACACCATGAGCAACTGGATCAACACCACCGTCGCCTACCTGCGCTCTCGCGCCACGCGCGACGACAAGGGGCAGACGGCGGTGGAGTATCTGGGCATCATCGCGGTGGTGGTGGCGATTGTGTTGGCGATTACGGGGACGGACATCGGCGAGACGATCTACCAAGCGATCGTCGACAAGATCGACGAACTCACCTGATCAGGCGCCGCACGGACGGCGACGCAGGGCAGGCTTTCCCCATCTACATCATGGTGGTGGCGGGCCTGCTCTTTCTCGCGTTCGCCTACCTTGCGGTCGGTCAGGCCGCGGCGAATCGGAACGGCGCCCAGACAGCCGCGGACGCGGCGGCGCTGGCCGCGGCGCAGGAAACCCGGGACCAACTGGCGGGGGACTGGTTGGAGGTCGTGAACGACCCCACGAAGTGGCAGGACATTCTCGACGGAGACGGCGCGGTGTTCGACGGGTGCTGGCGGGCTTACGAGCTGGCGGACCAGAACGACGCCACTGTCGAGCAGTGTGGGGAGTCGGAGCTGCTCGGCTACACGGTGGTGGTGGAGACCAACAAGTCCGTGGGTGAGTCCATCGTCCCCGGCACGGAGGACTTCAAGTCGACGGCGTCGGCCACGGCCGTGATCGAGCCTCTCTGCGGGTTCGACCTCCCCGAAGAGGACAACGACGAGGGCGACGGCAGTGACACACTGCCGCTTCCGCAACTCACCTGTGACGACGGGAACTGGGACCCGGATCCGGATGATCCGGCCAGCCTTCCGCACCCCGAGGATCTCTTCGACGTCCACCTGGCCGACTGACAGCGAACGACGAATGACGAAGGAAGCAGAGGCATGAGCATTCGGTTCACCACGAAGGCCCTCAGGGGGATGGTCGCGATGACCGTCGCGGCCGGACTGGCCCTCGGCGTGGCCGGCTGCGGCAGTGGAGGCGGCGGCGACAAGAAGCCGAAGACGTCGGCTTCGGCCTCGAAGGACGACGGGTCCAACCCGAGTGCCCAAGAGGGAACGGATGATCTCCTTGCCGAGCTCAAGGGCGAGGACGGACTGATCCTGAGGATCACCTCTGCTCAGCGCGACTCAGGGGGCTTCGTCACCGTGAGCGGCGAGATCGTGAACGACGGCGCCGAGGCCGTTCGGGTCCCGATCCAGACACGTGGAGACGAGACCGAGATCACCCGGCACGGCGACTCACTGGGCGGAGCCACGCTCGTCGACTCCAGCAACAAGAAGCGTTACTACGTGCTGCGCGACACCGACGGCCGTCCGCTGGCGACCACGGACATGCCCAGGATCAAGCCGGGCGCGTCCGTACCGGTGTTCATGCAGTTCCCCTCGCCGCCTGCTGACACGGCCGAAGTCACCTTCCAGCTGCCGACGTTCGCCAGCGCCCCGATCACGATCTCCGGGTGAGGCCCCCCATGACCCGCGCTCCCCGCCTCACCCTGACCCTCGCCGCGGCCACGATCATGGTCGCCGCCAACGTCCTCGTCGCCACCACGGCCGACGCGGACGACGACCCCAGCGTGCCGCCCGGCACCGAGGCCACCGCCGCCGCGCCCGTCGAGGTGGACGCCAACGACCCCGATCTGAAGCTCCCGGAGGGCGCGACGCTGGCAGAAGCCAAGGTCCTCGACATCAAGCAGGTGGTCGAGGACCAGACCGGTGAGGAACGTCGGGAGGACACCAACGCGGACGTGAAGTTCGCGCTCCAGGCCGAGGTGCTGTTCCCCAAGGACAGCGCGAAGTTGACCGGCGAGGCGAAAGCCCGTATCGCCTCCATCGCGGAGGAGATCGGGAAGCAGAACGCCACCCGGATCCGCGTCTTCGGCTTCACCGACAACCTGGGCTCCTCGGCCCACGGCGACGTCCTGTCCCGGAAGCGCGCCAACGCCGTGCAGGGGGTCCTGGAGTCGGAGCTGAACGACTCCTCGGTCACCTATGAAGTGCGGGGATACGGCGAGCAGTACCCGATCTCGCCCAACTCCACGGAAGAGGGCCGCAAGAAGAACCGACGCGTCGAGGTGTCCTTCCCGCGCTCGGACGGCTGACCGGCGAACCGGGGCCTCAATCCACCTCCACGCTGACCCGGACCCCGACTGCCAGGCCCCACCCCGCCATCACCCCGGCCTCCGCCTCCAGCACATGCCGTGAGCGGAGCCGGGGCATTCCCAGCCGGCCCGGCTTCATGGTGCCCACGGCGATGACGCGCAGCCCGCGGTCGAGGTGGGCGACGTCGATGGGCATGCGCATCCTGAACGTGTGCACGCCGCCGGCCGGCGTGAGCAGCATCGCCCCGTCGACGCCGTCCCGCCCGAGCAGCCCCTTCGTGCGGGCCCGGTACGACGCGGCGATCTCCAGGGGCACCGGCACGTCACCGAGCTCCCCGTGAACGACCAGCACCCCCCGCCCGTCTCGCAGGCGTCGCCCCATCCTCAGCCACCTCCAGGATTTTCTGTTGTCCGCCGAGTGCTACCCGGGTAGGAAGGCCCCATGACCGGACTCGGCGCAGTATTCCGTCCCCAGCTGGCCCCCGAACGACTCCGATCCGTCGCCCGGCTCGCCGACGAGGCGGGACTCGAAGAGCTGTGGCTCTGGGAGGACTGCTTCCGGGAGGGAGGGATCTCCACCGCGGCCGCGGCCCTCGCCTGGACCGAGAGGCTCAGGGTCGGTGTCGGACTGCTTCCCGTGCCGCTGCGGAACGTCGCGATCACCGCAATGGAGGCCGCCAGTCTGTACCGGATGTTCCCGGGCCGGCCGATCCTCGCCCTCGGGCACGGCGTGCAGGACTGGATGGGACAGGTCGGTGCGCGGGTCGAGTCGCCGGTGACGCTGCTGCGCGAGCATCTGGACGTGCTGCGGGCCCTGTTGCGCGGCGAGCGGGTGACCGTCGAGGGGCGGTACGTCAGGCTCGACGACGTCGCCCTCGACTGGCCGCCCGCCGACCCGGTGCCGATCATCGCCGGGGTCACCGGACCCCGCTCGCTGCGGCTGGCCGGCGAGGCCGCCGACGGGACGCTGCTCACCGCGTCGACCCCGCCGGAGGGTGTGCGCAGGGCACGGCAGCTCGTCGACGAGGGCCGCCGGGCAGCGGGACGCGGCGACGCCGAGCCGCACGAGATCGTCGTGTACCTGCTCGCCGCCACCGGGCCCGACGCATCCGCCCGGCTGAAGGCCGAACTCGTCGCCGAAGGCGTCGGATCCGTGCCCGAACTCGGTGTCGCCGGAGACGCGGACACCGTCGCCAAGGCCGTGCAGCGGCTCGCCGACGCCGGCGCGGACACCGTCGTGCTCCAGCCGACGGCCGACGAACCCGACCCGGAGGGCTTCGTACGCTTCACAGCGGAGCAAGTCCGACCCCTGGTGCCGTAGGCGCCTCGGGACACCGACGACGTACGCGTCGCTGCTCGTGCTCGGTGATCAGCTCCGTGGCTGATCGCCCGTCGTGCCGTCGAGCAGCTCGCGCAGGATGTCCATGTGGCCCGCGTGCCGTGCCGTCTCCTCGATCATGTGGACCAGCACCCAGCGCAGGGACATCTCGCTCTCGCGCCACGCGGGCCGCCCCAGGTCCGTCAGCGAGCGCTCGGTGATCACGCGGTCGGCGGCGGCGCGGGCACGGCCGTAGAACTCGACGATCTGCCGCGTCGTCTCGCCCTGGTCGGCCCGCATGTCCTCGTCGGTGTACGGGTCGAACCACAGCGGCTCCGCCTCGCCGCCGAAACTCGACACGAACCAGCCGTACTCCACCGAGCCGAGGTGCTTGACCAGGCCCAGCAGGTTCGTGCCGGTGGGCGTCATCGGCCGGCGCAGCGCCTCGTCGTCCAGGCCCTCCAGCTTCCACAGCACCGCGTCCCGGTGCCGGTCCAGGCTCGCCCGGAGCGTTTCCTTCTCACCAGCGGTGTACGTCGAGTCGTTCATGGTGCCGAAAACTAGCAGCGGCCTCGGACAACGCCCTGCGATCATGAGCCGCATGGGACAGGACGGCAGGTCGTTCGAGGAGCTGGTCGCCGAGGGCGCCACCGTGCCCACCGAGGGCTGGGACTTCTCGTGGTTCGAGGGGCGGGCCACCGAGGCGCGGCCCAGCTGGGGATACGCCGTCTCGCTGGCCGACCGGCTGGCCGGCGCGACCGCCGCGCTCGACCTCCAGACCGGGGGCGGGGAGGTCCTGGACTTCGCTCTCGGCCGGGCCGCGAAGGCGCCCGTGCTCACCGTCGCCACCGAGGGCTGGCCGCCGAACGTGGCCAAGGCCACGGCCCTGCTCGCCGCGCGCGGCGTTCCGGTCGTCGCCTCGCCCGAGGACGCGCCGCTGCCGTTCGCCGACGCGGCGTTCGACCTCGTCACGAGCCGGCATCCGGTTCGGGCGCCCTGGCAGGAGATCGCCCGGGTGCTCCGGCCCGGGGGCACGTACTTCGCCCAGCACGTCGGGCCGCACAGCGTCTTCGAACTCGTCGAGTACTTCCTCGGCCCCCAGCCGGAAGAGGTCCGCGGCGGCCGTCACCCCGAGCGCGAACGGGCCGACGCCGAGGTCGCCGGCCTGGAGATCGTCGACCTGCGCGCCGAGGAACTCCGCATGGAGTTCCACGACATCGCCGCGGTCGTCCACTTCCTGCGCAAGGTCATCTGGATGGTCCCCGGCTTCACGGTCGAGGCCTACCGGCCCCAACTGCGCGCCCTGCACGAGCGGATCGAGTCCGACGGCCCGTTCGTCGCCCACAGCACCCGCCACCTCTTCGAGGCCCGCAGACCGAACACCTGATCCACCCCCGACCGCCTCGCCGGGCAGCGACCCCGTGCCTCTCGCCCTTACGTGTGCGGGCCGCGACCCCTGTGCCTCTTGTACTTATGCGTGCGGGCCGCGACCCCTGTGCCTCTTGTACTTATGCGTGCGGGCCGCGACCCCTGTGCCTCTTGTACTTATGCGTGCGGGCCGCGACCC
>NZ_JBIDDQ010000037.1:0-81191 GCF_043195415.1 Streptomyces sp. Y7 | reverse complement strand
GGTCACGGCGTGGTGCGGCATGTTCGACAGTTTCATAGTGTTTCGGTGGTTATAGCGTGAGGGAAACGCCCGGTTACATTCCGAACCCGGAAGCTAAGCCTTACAGCGCCGATGGTACTGCAGGGGGACCCTGTGGGAGAGTAGGACGCCGCCGAACAAATTTTAGGAAAGGCCCACGCCGTATGGCGTGGGCCTTTCTGCGTTTTGTGGACTGCGCACGGGCCCTTCCGAAGAAGGGCCCGGAATTCCACTGCAATTACAAGCGTCCCGCTGTCTTGAGCGCCAGGTAGGCGTCTGCGAGGGCCGGCGGCAAGTCTTCCGGTGTCGCGTCGACGACCGTGACGCCGTGTCGGCGGAGTTGGTCTGCCGTGCGGTTGCGTTCGTTCTGGGCTTGGGCGGCGGCTGCGGCTTCGTAGACGGCGTCCGTGTTCCCGCGGGCTGTCGCCATGCGGGCGATGTGAGGGTCGGCGACAGACGCGAGCAGAACTGTGTGGCGCTGGGTGAGCTGAGAGAGGACGGGGAGCAGGCCCTCCTCGATGGGGGCCGCGTCCAGGGTGGTGAGCAGCACGATCAGGGAGTGGCGGGGTGCCGTACGGAGAGCCGTCGCCGTAAGGCCTCGAGCGTCCGTTTCGATCAACTCGGGTTCGAGTGTGGCCATCGCGTTGACCAGGGAGGGCAGGACATCGCCTGCTGTGCGGCCTTGGACCAGGGCGCGTACGCGGCGGTCGTAGGCCAGGAGGTCCACGCGGTCGCCGGCTCGCGAGGCGAGGGCGGCCAGGAGGAGCGCCGCGTCCATGGAGGCGTCGAGGCGCGGAGCGTCGCCGACTCGTCCGGCTGACGTTCGGCCGGTGTCCAGGACGAGGAGGATGTGGCGGTCACGTTCGGGGCGCCAGGTGCGTACCGCGACGGTGGACTGGCGGGCTGTCGCGCGCCAGTCGATGGAGCGGGTGTCGTCGCCGGGGACGTACTCGCGCAGGCTGTCGAATTCTGTGCCTTCGCCTCGGGTGAGGACGCTGGTGCGGCCGTCGAGTTCGCGCAGGCGGGCCAGTTTGGAGGGCAGGTGCTTGCGGCTCGTGAACGGGGGGAGCACCCGGACCGTCCAGGGAACTTTGTGGGTGCTCTGGCGGGAGAAGAGGCCCAGGGGACCGTAGGAGCGGATGGTCACGCGGTCCGCCTGGCGGTCGCCTCGGCGGGTGGGGCGTAGGCGCGTGGTGAGGCGGCGGCGTTCGCCGGAGGGGATCGTCACGCGGTGACGGGAGGCCGCCACCTCCGTGCCCGGCTGCCAGCTGCTGGGAGGCCAGGCGTCGCGGACGTGGGCGCGGAGGGGGCGGCTGGACGGGTTGGTGATCGTGAGGGTGACGTCGGCCGTTTCGCCCAGGCGCGCGGACGTGTCGCCGGAGCGCGCGAGGCGCAGGCGGCGTACTGGTGCTGCCAGGGCGAAGTCGCAGGCGCAGGCCGCCATCAAGGGGGCGTTGACCGCGAGGATGCCCGTCCAGCTGGGCTCCCAGATGCCTACGGGGAGGGAGCCCAGGGCCGCGAGGAGTGCGGCGCGTCCGGTGAGTGCCATCAGCGGGGGACGGGGACGTGGGCGAGGATCGCGTTGATCACGGAGTCGGCGGTGACGCCTTCCATCTCGGCCTCGGGGCGGAGTTGTACGCGGTGCCGGAGGGTGGGCAGGGCCAGGGCCTTCACGTCGTCGGGGATGACGTAGTCGCGGCCGGTGAGCCAGGCCCAGGCGCGGGCGGTGGCGAGGAGGGCCGTGGCGCCGCGGGGGGAGACGCCCAGGGTCAGGGACGGCGATTCCCGGGTGGCGCGGCAGATGTCGACGACGTAGGCCGTGATCTCGGGGGAGACCGTCGTCTTGGCCACTGCCGCGCGTGCTGCTTCCAGGTCGGCCGGGCCTGCTACGGGGCGTACGCCGGCGGCGCGGAGGTCGCGCGGGTTGAAGCCCTCGGCGTGACGGGTGAGGACGTCGATCTCGTCCTGGCGTGAGGGGAGCGGGATCGTGAGCTTGAGGAGGAAACGGTCCAGCTGGGCCTCGGGAAGGGGGTAGGTGCCCTCGTACTCGACCGGGTTCTGGGTCGCGGCGACCAGGAAGGGGTCCGGGAGCAGGCGCGGGGTGCCGTCGACGGTGACCTGGCGTTCCTCCATGGCCTCCAGGAGGGACGACTGGGTCTTCGGCGGGGTGCGGTTGATCTCGTCCGCGAGGAGGAGGTTGGTGAAGACCGGGCCGGGCTGGAAGGAGAACTCGGCGGAGCGGGTGTCGTAGACGAGGGAGCCCGTCACATCGCTCGGCATGAGGTCGGGGGTGAACTGGACGCGCTTGGTGTCGAGTTCGAGTGCCGATGCGAGGGCGCGGACGAGCAACGTTTTGGCGACCCCGGGGACTCCTTCTAGTAGTACGTGTCCGCGGCAGAGGAGGGCGACGACGAGGCCGGTCACGGCGGGGTCCTGGCCGACCACGGCTTTGGCGATCTCGGCGCGCAGGGCTTCCAGGGATGCGCGGGCGGTGCCCGGGTCCCCGGTGCTCCCGGCGTTGTCAGTGGTCGGGTCCATCATGGACGGCGTACCTCTCTTTCGAGGGCGTCGAGTTGGTCGGCGAGGGAGATGAGTGCCGCGTCGTCGCCGGGCGGCGGGCCGAAGAGGAGGGTAGGCAGGTTCTGTCCGTCTCCGTGGCCGTGGAGGTGGGCGGACAGGGCGGGGAGCAGGGCCTCGGGCGCGTGCGCCTGGGAGACGGGGACGCCGACAAGGGGGGCGAGGCGCGTGCGGGTGGTGGAGCGAAGAGCGGCGGCCGCGCGGTCGCGGGCGTTCGCCTTGCGGTAGAGGCGGGCGCGGCCTTCGACGGTTTCGGAGGCGCGGATCGCCACGGGGAGTTTTTCGGGCACCAGGGGGCCCAGTCGGCGTGCCCGCCAGAGGGCGGCCAGGCCGGCGGCGATGAAGAGCTGGAGTGTGCCCCAGACCCAGCCCGAGGGGAGCAGGTCGAAGAAGCTGCGTTCGTCGTCCTCGTCGGCGGCCGACGTGTCGGAGAGTGAGGGGAGGTACCAGACCAAATGGGCGCGGGAGCCGAGGAGTTGGAGGGCGAGGGAGGCGTTGCCCTGCTCGTCGAGGCGTTCGTTGTAGAGGATGTCGGGCGCGCCGAGGACGACGGTGTCGCCGTCCCCGGTGGACTCCGGGACGCGCAGCAGGGTGGCCAGGCGCTCGCTGGGGTAGCACTCGTCGGCGTTGAGGTGGGTCGTGCTGTAGCGGATGCCGCCGAGGTCCGCGGTGCCGGCGCGTTGGGCTGCGGGCAGGGCGCAGTCGGGGGCGAGTTCCGAGTCGAGGCTCGTGGCGGGGTCCGCGGTGACCCCGGGGACGAGGCGTTCGACCGACGAGCTGCCGGGTGCGACGAGGACGGTGCGACCGCCGGTTTCCGTGACGGCCGAGCGGAACCAGGACTGTTGACGTTGCGTCAGCAGGTCGGGAGCGGCGACCAGGACGGTCGTGTCGGCGGCGGACGCGGCGCGTGCCTCGTCCAGGGTGGTGACGACGCGGGTGTCCACGCCGCGGTCGGCGAGGAGTTCGGCGACGGCGCGGCTGCCCTTGGGGTCGGCGGAGCGCGGGTCGAGGGCGCCGTGGCGGGCGTCCGAGCGGATCGTGGCGATCACCACGGCGGCCGTCAGCAGGAGCACGACGGCGAGGGCGATGCCTCGCGCGCGGGTCCACAGCTGGCGCGGGGTGGGCGAGGCCGACGTGGAGGGGAGCGTGGCCTCGGGGGTCATTCGGCGGCTCCCTGGCGGGCGTTGTGCGCCGTGCTGGGGGCACTGCTCGCGAGTTGGGGCTTGGTGTGCTCCAGGTCGCGGTCGAGTTCCGCGATGCGCTCGTACGCCTGCGGGGTCGCGGTCCGGCCGCCGTACGTCACGTCGTCGAAGTCACGGGCCGCGGCGCGCAGCCGGTCCGTGTGGGCGGGCAGGGAGCGGCCCGCTTCGGCGGCGGCCTCGTCCGCGGTGCGGCCCGGTCGGACGTCGAGGAGTGCGCGTTCCTCCAGGGAGCGGACGATGGCGCGCATCCGTTCCTGGACGGCCTGGTTCCAGTGGCCCTGGGCGGCGTGGGCCTCGGCGGCGGAGCGGTGTTCGGCGGCGCTGCGGGCGCGGTCGTCGAACAGGGCGGCGGAGGAGGTGGGTTGGCGGCGTGGGGTGCCCAGGCGCCACCAGAGCGCGCCGATCACCGCCGCGATGACCAGGATGACGACCACCAGGCCGAGCGGCCCTCCGGGCGTCACGGTGGAGGCACTGCTGAACAGGTCCTCGACCCAGTCCCAGAAGGTGTCCAGGGCGCGCTGGAACCAGCTGGGTTCGTTCTCGTGGTACATGCTCTTGGACAGCTCGCGCCGGGCGGCTTCCCGTGCGGGGTCGCGCGGGATCGTCAGGGGCGGCTCGTCGTCGGAGCGCGCGAGCAGCGACAGCACGGATGCGTCGGCGGAGCGCGACAGTGTCGTTACGGATGTGTCGGCGGCGCCGAGCACCGAGCGGACGAGTGCGTCGCCGGTGCCGAGCAAGGTGCGTGCGGCCGTGTCCGGCAGTGCTGACGCTGTTGTGAGAACTCCCCCCGTGAAGCCCACCCGTTCAGCTCCCCGGAGTGTTGGTGCCGTAGTCCTGGACGCCGGCTGCGCGGGCCAGTTCGAGGTCGAGGGCCTCACGGCGGATGCGCTGGTCGATGTAGAGCAGGACGGTGACGCCGGCCGTGATCGGGAAGGTGATCATGGAGCCGATCACCGAGCCGATGCCGCTGACGATGAGGAAGGTCCAGCCGAGATCGGTGGTGCCGTCCAGGATGTTGGCGCCCGCGTCGCCGCTGAGGGCGGCGGCGAGGAACGTGAAGGGGATGACGACGATCGCCGCGACGATGTTCGCGATGATCGTGGCCAGCAGCTGGATGCCGAAGACTCGCCACCAGGAGCCACGGACCAGCTTGGCGGAGCGGCTCAGTGCCTTGACGATGCCCTGCTTCTCCAGCATCAGCGCCGGGGAGGCGAGGGAGAAGCGGAACCACAGCCACAGCGCGACGACGAAGCCGCCGGTGACGCCGAGGATGGTGAGCGCCACGCCGGCGCCGCCGGAGCCGGTGGCGGCCACGAGGATGCCCGGCAGGGCACCTGCGAAGACCACGCCGAAGGTCATGAGCAGCAGCAGGAGGAGCAGCCCGAACAGGCGCGGGACCTGGGGGCGGGCGTCTCGCCAGGCCTCGCGGGTGGTCACCGACTTGCCCAGTACCGCGCGGCTGGTGACCGTCGTCAGCAGGGCCGTCGCCACGATCGCGCCGATCATCGAGATCAGGAAGATCACGCTGGAGCTGAGCATGGCGTCGCCCATGGCGCGGGTCAGCTCGTCGAGGCTGGCGTTCGGGTCGTCGAGGGCGGCGGTGCTGGTGCGGTCGTTCAGGACGAAGCCCTGAAGCAGGATGACCAGGATCTCCGTCACGATCGCGACGGTCAGGGAGATGCCGAGGACCGTGCGCCAGTAGGTGCGCATGGTGGAGACCGCGCCGTCGAGGATCTCGCCGACGCCGAGCGGGCGCAGCGGGATCACGCCGGGCTTGGCCGCGGGCGGAGGTCCGCCCCAGCCGCCTCCCCAGCCGCCGTATCCGCCGGGACCGTATCCGGGGTGGCCGCCTGCGGGGCCGCCGGGTCCGGCGGGCGGGGCGCCCCAGCCCGGACCGGGCGGTGGCGGCGGTGGGGTCTGGCCGGGCGCCGGTGCCCCGGTCGGGGCGGACCACTGGCCGGGTGGCGGCTGCTCCTTGGACCACTTCGGGCCGGGGCCCTGTGGGTCCGCTCCCGGCTGCTGCGCGGGGTCGGGACGGTCTGCGGGCTCGGCAGGACCGGAGGCGCCGGGTTCCTGGCCGTCGGACGGGGCGGATCCGGGCGAGGCCCAGCCCGGAGTGTCTTTCATCGTCGCTCCTTCACGGTGCCCGTCCGCGGTCGCGGCGGCAGGTTGGCAGCCATCGTGCCATGGGGTGGTCGAATGGGTACCGGCCGCGGTATGGGCTGCGCACCTTCAATTGTCCGCCGTACAAGGGGCAGACTGACCGTATGGCTGATCAGCACGCGCAATCCGGCGAGGACAGCAGGCCGATCGAGATTCCGGCGATCCGATGGGACGAACCACCAGAAGGCCCCGTACTGGTCCTACTCGACCAGACGCGGCTGCCGGCAGAGGAGGTCGAGCTCGTCTGCACGGATGCGTCCGCGCTGGTGGAGGCGATCCGTTCGCTCGCGGTGCGCGGGGCGCCGCTGCTCGGGATCGCCGGGGCGTACGGCGTCGCGCTCGCCGCCGCGCGCGGCTTCGACGTGGACGCTGCCGCGGACTCGCTGGCGGGCGCCCGGCCCACGGCGGTGAACCTCGCCCTCGGAGTGCGGCGGGCCCAGGACGCGTATCGGGCCGAGCTCGCCGGCAGTGGGGACGTCGAGCAGGCGGCCGCGGCGGCGCTGGGTGCGGCGCGGGCGCTGCACAAGGAGGACGCCGAGGCCAGCGCACGGATGGCCGAGCGCGGGCTGGCGCTCCTGGACGAGCTGTTGCCCGGTGGCGGGCACCGCATCCTCACGCACTGCAACAGCGGAGCGCTGGTGTCGGGCGGGGAGGGCACGGCGTTCGCGGTGGCGCTCGCGGCGCACCGGGTCGGGCAGCTCAGGCGGCTGTGGGTGGACGAGACGCGGCCTCTGCTGCAAGGGGCACGGCTGACGGCGTACGAGGCGGCGCGCAACGGGATGGCGTACACGCTGCTCACCGACAACGCGGCGGGCTCGCTGTTCGCCTCCGGTGAGGTGGACGCGGTGCTCATCGGGGCGGACCGGATCGCGGCCGACGGATCGGTGGCGAACAAGGTGGGGAGTTATCCGCTCGCGGTGCTCGCGCGCTATCACCATGTGCCGTTCATCGTGGTGGCGCCGCTGACGACGGTGGATCAGGGCACGTCGGACGGGGCGTCCATCGAGGTCGAGCAGCGGCCCGGGTTCGAGGTGACCGAGTTCGCCGCGCCTCTGGCGCCGGTGGCGGGCGGGGAGCCGGGAGGCGGGATTCCGGTGGCGCCGCTGGGGACGCAGGCGTACAACCCGGCGTTCGATGTGACGCCGCCGGAGCTGGTGACAGCGATCGTCACGGAGGAAGGGGTCGTGTCGCCGGTGACGGCCGAGGCGCTGGCCGAGTTGTGCGCCAGGTCGCGGCAGGTGACGCAGACGTTGTGAAGTAGAGGCTGGAACCAGTCGGGCGGGCAGAGGGGGACAGACCCGCCCAAAGGTGACGCCCTGTGACGGAACTGAGGGCAGACAGTGGCGACCGGCTACGACTAAGGTCACTGGCCGGTGACCTATCTCACCACTGCCTTCGCCACTGTTATGAGAATGGGATGATGTCGTTTATGAAGGGACGAGTCCTTGTCGTCGACGACGACACCGCACTGGCCGAGATGCTCGGCATTGTGCTGCGTGGTGAAGGTTTTGAGCCGTCTTTCGTAGCCGACGGCGACAAGGCGCTGGCCGCATTCCGCGAGACCAAGCCTGATCTGGTGCTGCTGGACCTGATGCTTCCCGGGCGGGACGGCATCGAGGTGTGCCGCCTGATCAGGGCGGAGTCCGGAGTGCCGATCGTGATGCTCACGGCGAAGAGCGACACCGTCGATGTCGTCGTGGGCCTGGAGTCCGGCGCCGACGACTACATCGTGAAGCCGTTCAAGCCGAAGGAGCTCGTCGCCCGGATCCGGGCGCGCCTGCGGAGGTCCGAGGAGCCCGCGCCGGAGCAGCTCGCCATCGGTGACCTGGTCATCGACGTGGCCGGGCACTCCGTGAAGCGGGACGGCCAGTCGATCGCGCTGACGCCCCTGGAGTTCGACCTGCTGGTCGCCCTGGCGCGCAAGCCGTGGCAGGTCTTCACGCGTGAGGTGCTCCTCGAGCAGGTGTGGGGCTACCGGCACGCCGCCGACACCCGGCTGGTCAACGTGCATGTGCAGCGGCTGCGCTCCAAGGTCGAGAAGGACCCGGAGCGGCCGGAGATCGTGGTGACCGTCCGTGGCGTCGGCTACAAGGCAGGGCCGAGCTGACATGACCGGAGACAGTGCCGCTGGGGCCCCCGGTCGGACCGGGTCCCGCCCGGAGCGGCCTGTCGGCCGGAAGTCGGCGGGCTCCCGCTGGAGCCGGCTTTTCGAGGGCGGGCTGCTGCAGGGCGGAGTCCAGGGCAGCCCCGTCCTTCGGCTCGTGCTGCGCTGGATGCGCCGGCCGCTGCTGCCCGTCATGCGGCTGTGGCGGCGCAACATCCAGCTCAAGGTCGTCGCCACCACCCTGCTGATGTCGCTCGGCGTCGTCCTGCTGCTGGGCTTCGTCGTCATCGGGCAGGTGCGCAACGGCCTGCTGGACGCCAAGGTGAAGGCCTCCCAGAGCCAGGCCGCGGGCGGGTTCGCGGCGGCCAAGAAGAGCTCCGACGAGGCCGCCGCCGGTACCGCGGACGACGGCGCGGCGACCGGTGAGCGTTCCGAGCAGAACGTCATCCAGTGGATGAGCGACCTGGTCTCCTCGCTCTCCAGTGGTGGTCAGGGCGCCTTCGACGTGGTGACCCTGCCGGCCTCCGCGGGCGGTGACACCGGTGGACGCGGTCCGCGAGCTTCCGGTGACGTCAACCCGACGGGGAGCGTGCCCGAGGATCTGCGGGAGCGGATCGACAGCAGTACGGGGGCGTTCCAGAGCTACACCCGCATCATCTACAACCCCACCGCCGACAAGGAGTCCCAGCCGGCGCTGGTCATCGGCAAGCAGGTCAACGACCCCAACGGCGACCCGTACCAGCTGTACTACCTCTTCCCGCTCACGCAGGAGGAGAAGTCGCTGAGCCTGGTCAAGGGGACGCTGGCCACCGCCGGTCTCTTCGTCGTCGTACTGCTCGGGGCCATCGCCTGGCTCGTGGTGCGTCAGGTCGTCACGCCGGTGCGGATGGCCGCCGGGATCGCCGAGCGGCTGTCGGCCGGGCGGCTCCAGGAGCGGATGAAGGTCACCGGCGAGGACGACATCGCGCGGCTCGGCGAGGCCTTCAACAAGATGGCGCAGAACCTTCAGCTGAAGATCCAGCAGCTGGAGGACCTGTCGCGGATGCAGCGGCGGTTCGTGTCCGACGTGTCGCATGAGCTGCGGACGCCGTTGACGACCGTACGGATGGCGGCCGACGTCATCCACGAGGCCCGCGAGGACTTCGACCCGGTGACCGCGCGCTCGGCGGAGCTGCTGGCCGACCAGCTGGACCGTTTCGAGTCGCTGCTCGCCGATCTGCTGGAGATCAGCCGCTTCGACGCGGGCGCCGCGGCACTGGAGGCCGAGCCGATCGACCTGCGGGAGGTCGTCCGGCGCGTCGTCAGCGGGGCCGAGCCGCTCGCCGAGCGCAAGGGCACGCACATACGCGTCGTCGGTGACCAGCAGCCCGTGGTCGCCGAGGCGGACGCCCGGCGGGTCGAGCGTGTGCTGCGCAACCTCGTGGTCAACGCCGTCGAGCACGGCGAGGGCAGGGATGTCGTCGTCAAGCTCGCGTCGGCGGGCGGGGCGGTCGCGGTCGCGGTGCGTGACTACGGCGTCGGGCTCAAACCCGGTGAGGCGACGCGCGTCTTCAGCCGCTTCTGGCGGGCGGACCCGGCACGCGCGCGTACGACGGGCGGTACGGGTCTGGGGCTGTCCATCGCGCTGGAGGACGCGCGGCTGCACGGCGGCTGGCTCCAGGCGTGGGGCGAGCCCGGTGGCGGTTCGCAGTTCCGGCTGACGCTGCCGAGGACGGCGGACGAGCCGCTGAGGGGCTCGCCGATACCCCTGGAGCCCAAGGACTCGCGGCGCAACCGCGGACTCGATGACGCCGGCCTGCCGCGCGGCGGGGGTGAGAAGGCCGCCACGGTGCCGGCTCAGCACAATGGCGATCAGGCGGCCGCGATGCCGTCGAGGGACCCCATAGCCCCGCGCCTGGGTGCCTCCTCGGCCCCCAAGGCCGATCCGACGGCGCTGCCCGGCAACGGCGCACGAGTGGTGCCCCGGCCGGCATCGGGCGCACGGCGCCAGGGCGAGGAGCCCGAGACGCAGGGGCCGCCGCGCGAGGAAGCCGGGCACACCGAGGAGTCGAGCAAGCATGGGGAGGCATCTCGTGGGCGCTGACCGCGAGGGGGGCGCCCGGCGCAGGCCGGGGCGCGCGGCGGCGTACGTCGTCTGTGGCGCCGTACTGCTGGCGGGGTGCGCCTCGATGCCCGACAGCGGTGATCTGCGAGGCGTGGAGTCCACGCCGCGGCAGGAGGCCCAGGTGCGGGTCTTCGCGATGCCGCCGCACGAGGATGCTTCGTCGTCGGAGATCGTGTCGGGCTTCCTGGAGGCCCTGACCAGCGACGATCCGAACTACGAGATCGCGCGCAAGTACCTGACGAAGGAAGCGTCGGACAACTGGCGGCCCCTGCTGTCCACGATGGTGCTCGCCGACGGACCGGCGGCCGACGTGGATCGGGTGGGAGGCCGGGAGGAGACCGACAACCTCTCGTACCGGCTGACCGGCGCCAAGGTCGCCACGGTGGACGCGCAGCAGTCGTACGCGCCCGCCAGCGGCGACTACAGCGAGGCGATGCACCTCACGCGGGACAAGAAGACCAAGCAGTGGCGCATCGACGTGCCGCCGAGCGGTGTCGTCATGGGCAAGTCGGACTTCCAGCGCAACTACATGTCCGTCGACAAGTACTACTTCGCCACGAACACCACGCTCGGGACCTCCCCGCACACGGCGGCCGTCGCGGACCCGGTCTTCGTGCGCCGCAACGTCGACCCCATGACGCAGACCGTGCGCTCCCTGCTGAAGGGGCCCACCAGCTGGCTCAATCCGGTGGTCCGGTCGAGCTTCCCCACCGGTACGGCGCTGCAGAAGGACGTCACGACGCTGACGACCGACGATCAGAACCGGCTGACGGTGCGGTTGAACGACAAGGCCGCGCACGTGGGGCCGACCAAGTGCAACGAGATGGCGGCCCAGCTGCTGTTCACCCTGCAGAACCTCACGCCCACCGTGGACGGGGTCGTGCTGCGGGCGGGTGGCCGACAGCTGTGCGCGCTGGCCGAGGACGAGGCGGAGGCCGTCGCCGCGCGCGGGTCCGTGGAACGCGCGGACTATCTGTACCTCCTCGACGACAAGCACCGGCTGGTCCGGCTGGACGCGGCCACCAACGACACGAACCCCGACCCCGTGCCGGGAGCGCTGGGCGAGGGCGAGACGCAGCTGAAGTCGGTGGGGGTGTCGCGTGACGAGGACATGGCGGCCGGCGTCGGACTCGACGGCAAGAACCTCTACGTCGGGGCACTCGTGTCGGGCGGACCGCTCGGCGACCCCGAGCTGACCAGCGCCGGCGCCACGGCGGACGAACGGCTCTCGGCGCCCAGCTGGGACGCCCAGGGCGATCTGTGGATCGCCGACCGCGATCCCGACAACTCCCGGCTGCTCCTGCTGAAGGAGGGCGTGGGCGACCCGGTGACCGTGAACATGCCGGCCGGTCTGGAGGGACGCATCGAGTCCGTACGGGTGGCCGCCGACGGTGTCCGGATCGCGCTCGTGGTGAAGCAGGGCGAGAAGTCGTCGCTGCTGATCGGGCGGATCGAGCGGGGTGACGACGGCAGGTCGGGCGACCGGTCGGCCGTCTCGGTGCGCGAACTGCGGTCCGCCACGCCCGCGTTGGAGGAGGTCTCGGCCATGTCGTGGGCCGGTGACAGCCGGCTCGTCGTGGTGGGACGGGAGAAGGGCGGCGTGCAGACCATGCGGTACGTGCAGGTCGACGGCTCCACCCCGGAGGGCCCGGCGCCCGCGGCGCTCAGCGGCGTCAAGGAGATCACCGCGTCCGAGGACGCACGGCTGCCGCTGGTCGGCTACTCGGAGGACGGGATCGTACGGCTGCCGTCCGGTGCGCAGTGGCAGAAGGTCGTGACGGACGGGGCGGCGCCGGTCTATCCGGGGTGAGGTTTCGTCCCAAGCCCGCCGTCGGAGGGTGACGGTGGTGAGCATGGCGGCCGCTTTCGGCCGGAGTCCCGCTCCGGCCGAAAGCGGCCGTTTCAGTTCTCCGGCCTATTCGGGTGGCATTCGGTGCCAGGCCACTTGCATTCGGCGGTCAGGGAATCCGGCACGGCTCCGGTACGGGGCCGGAATGGGCGCCCGAGTAAGAGGCCGCGGAGTTTTCCACAGGGAGTTATCCACAGGGGTGGTCGCTGGGCGCGGGCGTTGGCACAGTGGTGGGCATGCGGGGGTGGTGGCAGGACCTCACCGATCTGGTGCTGCCGGCCGAGTGCGGAGGCTGCGGGAAGCCTCGTACGGTGCTCTGCCCGGAGTGCCGTGCCGTCCTGAGCGGGACCGCACCGAGCCGGGTACGACCGGTGCCGGAGCCGTCCGGGCTGCCGGTCGTGCACGCGGCAGCGCGGTACGAGGACGAGGCGAGGGCCGTGCTGCTGGCCCACAAGGAACGTGGCGCGCTGGCACTCGCGGCGCCGCTCGGGACGGCCCTGGCCGGAGCTGTGCGGGCAGGGCTCCGGGAGGCGGATGCTGCCCGCGTCGGGGCGTCGGGGCGGGCTGTGCGCCACCGGGGGTCCCAGGCGTGGGCGCCGGAGGCGGGGCTGCCGCCTCGGGGCGCCGGTACGCCGGTGCTGCTCGTGCCCGTTCCGTCGGCACGGGGTGCCGTGCGGGCCCGCGGGCATGATCCGGCGCGGCGGATCGCGCTGGCGGCGGCCGGTGAGCTGCGGCGGGCCGGGACGCCGGCCCGCGTGCTCGCCGTACTGCGGCAGCGGCGTGCGGTGGCCGACCAGTCGGGGCTCAACTCCCGGCAGCGGCTGGACAATCTCGCGGGCGCGCTGACGGTCGCGACCGGGGGAGGACGGCTGCTCGCCGGTGGTGGACCGGTCGTGCTCGTCGACGACCTGATGACGACGGGTGCGTCCCTGGCGGAGGCCGCGCGGGCCTTGCGCCGGGCGATGGCAGCGGAGGCCGTGAGGGCCGGCGCTCGTGCACCGGAGCGGGTGGAGCCGCCCGGGGTGGGGCGGGAGCCGTGCGGGGCGCAGCCGGTGGATCCGCTCGGCGAGGGAGGACGGCGCGTGTACGACGGAACGGAAGGGGAGGTGGACGCGTATAGATGGGGGATCGCGGAGCCCGCGGGGTGTGGTGGCGGGCCAACCGTTGTGTATCGAGCGGGAAGTCGGGAAAGCAGAGGAGAACGGAAGACCGGATCTACGGAGGGCGCTGTGCGGCGGACGCGTGAGGTGCCGGGAATCATGGCCACCGGACGGCCTGATGACCTGATCCGCGCCGCAGTGGTCGCTGCGCCTCCGGATTCTTTCGAAATAAACCGGAACTGAGTGAGAACTTGCATCGTTGCAGGTAACGAGAGGGTCAATTCACCTGAACGGAGGTACGCCGCAGTAGAGGGTGACGACATCCGTCCGGGCGAGATATGTTCGGTTGTGAGGGAAAGGCGCAGGCCATCCCCGCCATATCCGAATGCCGTGCCGCGGGTTTTGCGCAATCAGCCGCGGCCATGGGGTGGAGATCTTGCCCATGGGGGAGGAGGAGGTGGAAGTCACCGAGTCCGAGGCTCCGGGGTTCCCCGGAGTCTGGTGCAAAAGGGAGATGCTCCGCCGATGGAGCGGGGCGATCCGGGAACGGAGTTCTGCGTGGACATCGTCGTCAAGGGCCGCAAGACCGAGGTGCCCGAGCGGTTCCGCAAGCACGTGGCCGAGAAGCTGAAGCTGGAGAAGATCCAGAGGCTCGATGCCAAGGTGATCAGCCTCGACGTCGAGGTGTCCAAGGAGCCCAACCCGCGACAGGCCGACCGCAGCGACCGAGTGGAGATCACGCTCCGCTCCCGTGGTCCGGTGATCCGGGCGGAGGCAGCGGCCAGCGACCCGTACGCGGCACTCGATCTGGCTGCGGAGAAGCTGGATGCCCGGCTGCGCAAGCAGCACGACAAGCGTTTCTCGCGCCGAGGTGCCCGCCGACTCACGGCGGCCGAGGTTCCCGACCACGTTCCGGGCGCGGCGACGCTGAACGGCAACGGCCACGCCTTCCAGGAACAAGAGCCGGACGGAGTTCCCACCAAGAAGATCGGCTCGCTGGAGGTGAAGGGCGAAGGGCCCCTCGTCGTACGCGAGAAGACGCACGTCGCCTCCCCGATGACCCTCGACCAGGCTCTCTACGAGATGGAGCTGGTCGGGCACGACTTCTACCTCTTCGTCGACTCCGAGACGAAGGAACCGAGTGTCGTCTACCGGCGGCACGCCTATGACTACGGGGTCATCCACCTCAACACGGATCCGATGGTGACCCAGGCGCAATCTCCCGCGGCTGGTGGCACGCTGGGCGGCTGACCCACCCGGCCGACAGCTGAGCCGGTGCCCCTGGAGCGCATGTGCGCCCCCAGGGGCACCGGTGTGCGACCACTTCGCGCCCCGCTCGTCACCGGAGTGCCGGTCGGGCATGAAATCATGGCCGGACCGGCCCAACCGGTGGGCCGCTGCCTTGGGTTGGCGATGGCATATGACCAGCCGCAGCCTTCAGGGGGAGGAACGATGGCGGACAGCTTCGGACCGATGCGGGACGAGGGTGCCGACGGTGACATCGTCGGCGCGGGCCCTGACGCGGGCTCTCCACGCAAGGAGCCGATCAGAGTCCTCGTCGTGGACGACCACGCCCTGTTCCGCCGCGGACTGGAGATCGTGCTCGCTGCCGAGGAGGACATCCAGGTGGTCGGGGAGGCGGGAGACGGCGCGGAGGCCGTCGACAAGGCCGCTGACCTGCTGCCGGACATCGTCCTGATGGATGTGCGGATGCCCAAGCGGGGCGGTATCGAGGCCTGCACCTCCATCAAGGAGGTGGCCCCCAGCGCGAAGATCATCATGCTGACGATCAGCGACGAGGAGGCCGACCTCTACGACGCGATCAAGGCGGGCGCGACCGGCTATCTCCTGAAGGAGATCTCCACGGACGAGGTGGCCACCGCCATTCGCGCGGTCGCCGACGGGCAGTCGCAGATCAGCCCGTCCATGGCGTCGAAGCTGCTCACCGAGTTCAAGTCCATGATCCAGCGGACGGACGAGCGCCGGCTCGTGCCCGCGCCGCGGCTGACCGATCGCGAGCTGGAGGTCCTCAAGCTCGTCGCGACGGGGATGAACAACCGCGATATCGCCAAGGAGTTGTTCATCTCCGAGAACACCGTGAAGAACCACGTGCGCAACATCCTGGAGAAGCTTCAGTTGCACTCCAGGATGGAGGCCGTGGTGTACGCGATGCGGGAGAAGATCCTCGAGATCCGCTGAGCCGGACCCCGAGCGTCACCCTGTGAGGCGGGCGAGTTCCCTGGCGAGCGGCTCGCGCAGCTCCGGGGCGTCGACCCGTTCCACCCTTACGTCCGTGCAGTCCACCCAGCTCGCCGCCTCGACCAGCGCCTGCGCCACCGCCGGGACCGCCTTCGGGCCGTCCAGCGTGGCCTGCTTGGCGACCAGGGTGCGGCCCTCACGGGCCGGGTCCACACGGCCGACGAGGTGGCCGCCGGCCAGGACCGGCATCGCGAAGTAGCCGTAGACCCGCTTCTGCTTCGGTACGTACGCCTCCAGGCGGTGCGTGAAGCCGAAGATCCGCTCCGTGCGCGCGCGTTCCCAGATCAAGGAGTCGAACGGGGACAGCAGCGTCGTACGGTGACGGCCGCGCGCGGGTGTCTCCAGGGCCGCCGGGTCGGCCCAGGCCGGCTTGCCCCAGCCCTCGACCGTGACCGGGACCAGGCCGGAGTCGGCGATCACCGCGTCGACCTGCTCGCCCTTGAGCCGGTGGTAGTCGGCGATGTCCGCGCGTGTGCCGACGCCGAGGGACTGACCGGCCAGACGGACCAGCCGGCGCAGGCACTCGGTGTCGTCCAGCTCGTCGTGCAGCAGGGACTGGGGGACGGCGCGCTCGGCGAGGTCGTAGACGCGCTTCCAGCCGCGGCGCTCGACGCAGACCACCTCGCCGTACATCAGGGCGCGCTCGACGGCGACCTTCGCGCCTGACCAGTCCCACCACTCGCTCGTGCGCTTCGCGCCGCCCAGCTCGGTCGCCGTGAGGGGGCCCTCCGCGCGGAGCTGCTTGATCACCTGGTCGTAGGCGCCGTCGGGAAGCTCGTGGTTCCAGTGCGGCCGGTTGCGATAGGCGCGGCGGCGGAACGCGAAGTGGGGCCACTCCTCGACGGGGAGGATGCAGGCCGCGTGGGACCAGTACTCGAAGGCGTGCGGCCGGGCCGGAGCGGTGCCCGTGGACTCGGTGTTCCAGTACGCCTTCTCGACCGTCCTGCGGCCCACGGCGCCCAGGCGGGCGTACGGGATCAGCTCGTGGGAACGGGCCAGGACGGAGATGGTGTCGAGTTGCACCGCGCCGAGGTGACGGAGGATGCCGCGGACGCCTGACCTGCGGTCGAGAGCACCGAGGAAGCCCTGTGCGCGCAGCGCGACGCGGCGGGCCTCGTCGGCCGAGAGGTCGATGGTGGGGTGCACGGTGGTCATGGTCCGCACCCTAGAGCTTGGCACTGACAACGCGAGGTGAGCTGGGGCTTTGCCCGACGGGCCCGGCGAGCGGTCAGGCGGGCCGTTCCCTCGGCGGCAGATACGGGGCCGCCGACGGCAGCGCCAGGTCCGACGGGAGCAGGGAGCCCACCCAGCAGTCCCGGCGGACGCCCTGGTTGACGATCGCGGAGCGAAGCGTGCCCTCCAGGGTGAATCCGGCCCGTTCGGCGACCGTGCGCGAGGGGGTGTTGCCGACCTCCGCGCGCCACTCCACACGGTCGATCGACATCTCCACGAAGGCCCAGCGGACCGCGGCGAGGACGGCCTCGGTGACATAGCCGTTCCCGCGGTGCTGCTTCGTGCCCCAGAAGCCGATCTCGGCCTCGCTCATGGAACGCATCGTGAGGCCGAGCATGCCGGCCAGTTCCTCCCCTGCGGGAAGGAAGAGGCCCCAGGTGAACATCGAACCGCTCCGCCAGCCCTCGGGGACCAGTTCCCCCGTGAAACTGTCGGCGTGCTCGCGCAGGTACGGCGAGGGGATCGTGGTCCAGCGCTGAATGTCGGGATCCTGAGCGGCCTCGTACACCGCGTCGGCGTCCTTCGGGTCCACCGTGCGCATCAGGAGGCGGGCGGTCGTGAGCGTGACGGGTTCCATCGGCCGATTCTCCTCGCGGGTTCATCGCAAGCGCCAACGTTTATGCGGTGCGTGAGCACGCGATCGCATTTCGCACATTTCATGGGTGGAACGCGGCACCATCCGCGACCCCCGTCCGTTGTCCCCTTTGACGGAGATTTGAAGCAGCGGACGCTCGTCGCCCCCGGCAGGCTCCCGGCGCGGCAGGGTCCTCGCATACGATGGCCGTTGCTCAGCCAAGCCAAATGGAAACCGACCGTCCCAGGCCCGACCGGCAAGGAGACCAACCCCCGTGTCCGTCCTCTCGAAGATCATGCGTGCAGGCGAAGGCAAGATCCTGCGCAAGCTGCACCGCATCGCGGACCAGGTCAACTCCATCGAAGAGGACTTCGTCGACCTCTCCGACGCCGAGCTGCGGGCCCTCACCGATGAGTACAAGCAGCGCTACGCCGACGGTGAGAGCCTGGACGACCTGCTTCCCGAGGCCTTCGCCACCGTTCGCGAGGCCGCCAAGCGGGTCCTCGGCCAGCGGCACTACGACGTGCAGATCATGGGCGGCGCCGCCCTCCACCTCGGCTACGTGGCCGAGATGAAGACCGGTGAGGGCAAGACGCTCGTCGGCACGCTGCCCGCTTATCTGAACGCGCTGTCCGGCGAGGGCGTCCACCTGATCACGGTGAACGACTACCTGGCCGAGCGTGACTCCGAGATGATGGGCCGCGTCCACAAGTTCCTCGGCCTGAACGTCGGCTGCATCCTCGCGAACATGACGCCGGCTCAGCGCCGCGAGCAGTACGCGTGCGACATCACCTACGGCACGAACAACGAGTTCGGCTTCGACTACCTGCGCGACAACATGGCGTGGTCCAAGGACGAACTCGTCCAGCGCGGCCACAACTTCGCCATCGTCGACGAGGTCGACTCCATCCTCGTCGACGAGGCCCGTACGCCGCTGATCATCTCCGGCCCCGCCGACCAGGCCACCAAGTGGTACGGCGACTTCGCCAAGCTGGTCACGCGCCTGAAGAAGGGCGAGGCGGGCAACCCCCTCAAGGGGATCGAGGAGACCGGCGACTACGACGTCGACGAGAAGAAGCGCACGGTCGCCATCCACGAGTCCGGCGTCTCCAAGGTCGAGGACTGGCTGGGCATCGACAACCTCTACGAGTCGGTGAACACGCCTCTGGTGGGCTACCTGAACAACGCCATCAAGGCGAAGGAGCTCTTCAAGAACGACAAGGACTACGTCGTCATCGACGGCGAGGTCATGATCGTCGACGAGCACACCGGCCGTATCCTCGCCGGCCGCCGCTACAACGAGGGCATGCACCAGGCGATCGAGGCGAAGGAAGGGGTGGACATCAAGGACGAGAACCAGACCCTCGCCACGATCACCCTGCAGAACTTCTTCCGCCTCTACAAGCGCCACGACCACAACGGCAAGGAACAGCCCGGTCTGTGCGGCATGACCGGTACGGCGATGACCGAAGCCGCCGAGTTCCACCAGATCTACAAGCTCGGCGTGGTGCCGATCCCGACGAACCGGCCGATGGTCCGCAAGGACCAGTCGGACCTGATCTACCGCACCGAGGTCGCGAAGTTCGAGGCGGTCGTCGACGACATCGTCGAGAAGCACGAGAAGGGCCAGCCGATCCTCGTCGGTACGACGTCGGTCGAGAAGTCCGAGTACCTCTCGCAGCAGCTGTCGAAGCGCGGTGTCCAGCACGAGGTGCTGAACGCCAAGCAGCACGACCGTGAGGCGATCATCGTCGCCCAGGCCGGCCGCAAGGGCGCCGTCACCGTCGCCACCAACATGGCCGGCCGCGGTACCGACATCAAGCTCGGCGGCAACCCCGAGGACCTCGCCGAGGCCGAGCTGCGTCAGCAGGGCCTCGACCCCGAGGAGCACATCGAGGAGTGGGCCCAGTACCTGCCCGCCGCCCTGGAGCGGGCCGAGCAGGCGGTCAAGGCGGAGTTCGAAGAGGTCAAGGACCTCGGCGGCCTCTACGTCCTCGGCACCGAGCGGCACGAGTCGCGGCGTATCGACAACCAGCTGCGCGGTCGTTCCGGCCGTCAGGGTGACCCGGGCGAGTCCCGCTTCTATCTCTCCCTCGGTGACGACCTCATGCGGCTGTTCAAGGCCCAGATGGTCGAGCGTGTGATGTCGATGGCGAACGTCCCGGACGACGTGCCGATCGAGAACAAGATGGTCACGCGCGCGATCGCGTCCGCCCAGTCGCAGGTCGAGCAGCAGAACTTCGAGACCCGTAAGAACGTCCTGAAGTACGACGAGGTCCTCAACCGCCAGCGCGAGGTCATCTACGGCGAGCGGCGCCGCGTTCTGGAGGGCGAGGACCTGCACGAGCAGGTGCAGCACTTCATGAACGACACGATCGACGCGTACATCGGTGCGGAGACGGCCGAGGGCTTCGCCGAGGAGTGGGACCTGGACCGACTGTGGGGCGCCTTCAAGCAGCTCTACCCGGTGAAGGTCACCATCGAGGAGCTGGAGGAGGCCGCGGGCGACCGGGCCGGTCTCACCGCCGAGTTCATCGCGGAGTCCATCAAGGACGACGTCGCCGAGCAGTACGCGCAGCGTGAAGCGCAGCTCGGCTCCGAGATCATGCGCGAGCTGGAGCGCCGGGTCGTGCTGTCGGTCCTGGACCGCAAGTGGCGCGAGCACCTCTACGAGATGGACTACCTCCAGGAGGGCATCGGCCTGCGCGCGATGGCGCAGAAGGACCCGCTGGTCGAGTACCAGCGCGAGGGCTTCGACATGTTCACCGCGATGATGGAGGGCATCAAGGAGGAGTCCGTCGGCTATCTGTTCAACCTGGAGGTCCAGGTCGAGCAGCAGGTCGAGGAGGTCCCCGTCGAGGACACCAAGCCGGTGGCCGACCTGGAGAAGAAGGACGCGGTGCCGGCGCAGGCGGGCGCGGCGCGTCCCGAGATCCGCGCCAAGGGGCTGGAGGCTCCGCGGCGTCCGGACCGGCTGCACTACACCGCGCCCAAGGTGGACGGCGAGGGTGACATCGTCGAGGGCGACTTCGCCAACGACGACGAGCCGGTCCGCTCCGAGGCCGACGGCCTCACTCGTGCGGAGCGCCGCAAGCAGGCGCGTGGCGGTCGCCGCCGCAAGAAGTGACGCCGGGCGCGATGCCCGTGGCGCCGCGCTGTCGCCGTTGACACGACGGTGACGGTGCCGCCGGCGCCGGTACAGCGGCTGAAAGGGCCGGGTCTCCTTCGGGGGCCCGGCCCTTCGCGTTCGGGCGGCCCAGGGCGTCGTCCGCCGTGTGCGCCGTCAGTCGTCGTGAGCCTGGGGCCTGCGCGGGCCGCCCAGTTCTACCGCTGTGCAGCGCCAGCGGAGGTCTCCGCCCTGTTCCAGGCGGAACGCCATCGCGCGCAGCTGGTCGCCCGCGCCGATGCGGGCGAAGGCCTCGATGGCGCCCGGACGGGGCTCGAAGTAGCCGATGTCGCGGACCACGGGGCGGCTGCCGCGGGTGCGCAGGGGGCCGCGTTCCGCGAGCCAGGCGAGTTCGTCGTAGGCCCGGCCGGCGGTGTGGCGGAGCATCGAGTGGACGGGGCGCTGGCCGCTGAGGACCAGGAGCAGACGGTCGGCGAAGACGTCGGTGGGGCGGGGCTGCGGGATGGCGGCCCGCGCCGGGGCGGTGGGGGCTGCCGGAAGGCTGTGGGTTGCGGGGGTGTGGCTCGCTGCAGTGGTGGTGCCGGACGCGGGCATACGGCGCGCGGTGGGGGTGCGGCCGGACGCGGGGATACGGTCCGCTGCGGGGATGCGGCCGGACGCGGGCATACGGTCCGCCGCGGGGATGCGGCCTGACGTCGGGGTGCGATCCCCTGTCGGGGCGCGGTCCGCTGCGGGGACGCGGTCCGTTGCCGGGAAGCGGTCACTTGTTGGGGTGCGGTCCGTGGCCGGGAAGCGGGCAGGGCGCGGCACAGGGGTCGGAGCGGTCGGCGGGCGGCTGTCCGTGGGCCTGGTGCGGGTGCGTGAGCCCGTCGCGCCGGGGGAGCCGGGTGGGCGGTCTCCGGGGGACGCCGTACGGGGCGTGCCGCCGCTCGGGGTGCGGGGCGGGGAGCCGGCGGGGCGGCGGGTGTCGCGGCGGGTCGGCGGGCGGCCGCCGAGGCGGTGCTGCGTCCTGGTCATGACCTTGTGCATGGAGTCCCCGTTCGGCGGGCCCGGAAGATACCGGGCAGTAACTTCGTGGATGGTGATCTTGTACGGGGCTCCGGGGGCCGGCGGCAAGCGAGCGGGGGCTCGCGCCGGGCGGCGGGAAACTTCACCTATCCGGGTGGTCCGTGCCCGCGGAAGGCCGTGGTTGCAAGGGAGCCCAGGGTGAGTTCGCGGCCCGGAGTGGACGCTTCGGAGGGCCATGGTGGGGACTCGAAAGGGGACACCCGCACGTATCCTGAAGGCTCTCCGGGAGGTGCGGGACAGCCCTCTCCGGGTGCTCGCGGAGCCCTACGAACACGAAAGTGGTCAGCCATGCGCGTCTACGTCCCTCTGACCCTCCCCGGTCTCGCCGAGGCGTACAAGACGGGAGAGCTGGGGGCCGGACCGCTCGTCGCCTACGCCGTCACGCCGGCCTTGCGCGAGTGGTATCTCTCCGACGACATCGAGGAGTTGGAGTACGCGGCGCTGAACCGGGCCGCGCTCGCCTCGCTGCGGCTGCTCGCGGCGGACGCGGAGGCCGTGCGGCGCCGGGTCGTGGTCGCCGTGGACGTGCCCGACGGCGCGGCCGTGGCCGACCCGGACCGGGGGCTGGACCCCTCGGCGCTGGGCGAGGTGCGGATCGCCGGGGGCGTGGCGCTGGCCAAGGCGGCGGCCGTGCACGTCGACGCGGACGACGCCGAGACGGACGTTGCGGCGGCCGCGGAGGTGCTGGAGGCGGCGGACGGCGGGGACGACGACGCGCAGTTCGTCGTGGACGGGGCCGAGGACCATGAGCTGCTGTGGTTCGCCACCCAGGAGATTCCGAACCTGGTGGGGCTGGGGGACTGAGCCCGGCCCGATGCGGTGCTGCCCCGTCGACCCGCTGTTCTCATGATTGTCAGTGGTGGCGGGTACGGTTTTCGACATGGGGATGCAAGTAGGCGCGCACATCGTCTGGGACTGGAACGGGACCCTCTTCCACGACAATGACGCGATCATCGGGGCGACGAACGCGGCGTTCGGCGAGCTCGGGCTCGAACCGATCACGATGGAGCAGTACCGCACGCTGTACTGCGTCCCGGTGCCGAAGTTCTACGAGCGGTTGCTGGGGCGGTTGCCGACCGATGCCGAGTGGGAGGTCATGGACGAGACCTTCCACCGGTACTACACCGAGCACCGGGTCAGGTGCGGGCTCACCGAGGGCGTGGGGGACCTGCTGGTGCGGTGGCGGTCGGGGGGACGCAGCCAGTCCATCCTCAGCATGTACGGGCACGAGGAGCTCGTCCCCCTGGTGCGCGGGTTCGGGATCGAGGAGCACTTCATACGGGTCGACGGGCGGACCGGGCCGTCCGGGGGCAGCAAGGCCGAGCACATGGTGCGGCACCTCAAGGCGCTCGCGAGCGTGGACCCCGCCCGCACGGTGGTGATCGGGGACGCGGCCGACGACGCGGTGGCGGCGCTGCACGTGGGGGCGAGGGCCGTGCTCTACACCGGCGGGTCGCACAGCCGGGCGAGCCTGGAGATGGTCGGCGTGCCGGTGGTGGACACGCTCGGTGAGGCCGTCGCGGAGGCGGAGCGGCTGGCTGCGTGAGCGGCGGTCGGGGCACCGCGTACATCAGGCCGACGGCGCGGCGCCCCGGGCAACCTCCGGACGGCGCGGCGCCCCCGCCGGCGGAGCCACACGCACCGGGCACCCCCCCCGGACGGCGCGGCGCCCCCGCCGGCGGAGCCACGCGCACCGCGCCGACCGCTGCCGGGTGCCTCAGGTCACCGGTGCCTTCGCGCGCAGGACGGTCAGGAACTCCCGCATCCAGGCGGAGTGGTCCGGCCAGGCGCGGGACGACACCAGGGTGCCGTCGACGACCGCCTCGGCATCCTGGAAGGTGGCGCCGGCGGCCTGCATGTCCAGCTCCAGGGCCGGGTACGCCGTCACGCGGCGGCCGCTGAGGCTGTCGATCGCAGCGGTGAGCAGAGGGCCGTGGCAGATCTGGGCGACCGGTTTGTCGGAGTCGAAGAAGGACTTGAGGATTTTGCGGAGCTCGGGGTCGTTGCGCAGGTACTCGGGGGCCCGGCCGCCGGGGATGACGACGGCCGCGTAGTCGCCGGGGTCGACCTCGGAGAAGGCGAGGTCGGCGGGCCAGGTGTAGCCGGGCTTCTCGGTGTAGGTGTCGAAGCCGGGTTCGAAGTCGTGGACGACGAACTGGAGCTTCTTGCGGGTGGGGGCGGCGATATGGACGTCGTAGCCCTCCTCGCGGAGGCGCTGGTAGGGGTACAGGACCTCCAGGGACTCCGCGGCGTCGCCGGTGACGATGAGGATCTTCGCTGTCATGTCGGGTGCGCTCCTCTTCTCGGCCGTCCTGCTTCTTGGGCAACGTGCCTCGGGGCAGCGGGCTTGCCAAGGGCTCGCGCGGCGCGGATTGCCGGTCCGCCGGGCGCGCGGTACGGATCGCGGGTCTGCCCACACCACGCGTCGCCGTGCCACCAGCCGGGCCGTGCCGTCAGCCGCCCGTGCCACCAGCCGGGCCGTCCCGCCACCTCGCGGCCCCGCCACCTCGCGCCCCGCTGCGCAACCGCGCCGACTCAGCCCGGCCGCACCGCACCGCACCGCACCGCCCGCCGCAGCCGCACCGGCGCCGGTCGTCCGACGGAGCAGGACCCGACCTCACCGTCTCCGAGTGACGTCTGTTTTCGGACACCGCTCCAGCCCGGATGGCGTGATTCCGGCCCGGTTCCCGGTCCGGGGCGCCGTCCCGGCCCTCCATCTCAGGCTCCCCCTTGCTGTCCGGCCCCGCCAGTTACGCCCACCCCGCCCCGTTTGCCCCTGTGCAGAACGTCAAAGTTCTCCCCATGGTTTTGTACACATACGGCTCATGACGGAGGCCCTGTAAGGAGCGATAGCCTTAGTGGCGTGATCAGCGCGATAGCTCGCGGGGGCACTGTTGCCCCTGCCCTGCGCCCGGTGAGCACGGATGACATCCGTGACCGGGCGGCAGTCGCTGGTCCTCGCGGGCGGGAGGGAGCCGTAGGGGCTCCCGGCAGGCCATGTACACCCCGGGTCAGGGCGTCGCAAAAAACAGCGTCACACCTCGGGTGCAGCTCAAGATTGGCTCATATACCCCCGCTCATCTCACCTTGCGGCATAGCGTCGAAGCAGACCGGACACCCCGCGTCGAGGCGTTACACCGGAGGGGAAGAGACCGTACTTCCTTCAACGTCACGCAACGGCGCGCGACAGGAGCCAGAGGACAATGCAGACCAAGCTGGACGAAGCCAAGGCCGAGCTGCTCGAGAGGGCCGCCCGGGTAGCTGAGAACAGCCCGGTCGGGGGGTACCTACCGACTGGGAACACGGACGCGAGCAGCTCCGGCACCCCGGACCACGACACCGTGCTCGCGTTCCTCCAGCGCTACTACCTGCACACCGCCCCCGAGGACCTCACCGACCGCGACCCGGTCGACATCTTCGGAGCCGCTTTCTCGCACTACCGGCTGGCCGAGAACCGCCCCCAGGGCACGGCCAACGTGCGGGTGCACACGCCCACCGTCGAAGAGAACGGCTGGATGTGCAGCCATTCCGTCGTCGAGGTCGTCACCGACGACATGCCCTTTCTCGTCGACTCCGTCACCAACGAGCTGACGCGGCAGGGGCGGGGGATCCATGTGGTCATCCACCCCCAGGTCTTCGTCCGCCGCGACGTCACCGGCAAGCTCATCGAGGTGCTCACCACGCCGCCCACCGGCGAGCTGCCGCACGACACCCACACCGAGTCCTGGATCCACGTAGAGATCGACCGGGAGACCGACCGCGGCGACCTGAAGCAGATCACCGCGGACCTGCTGCGCGTCCTGTCCGACGTCCGTGAGGCCGTCGAGGACTGGAGCAAGATGCGGGATTTGGCCCTGCGGATGGCCGACGAGCTGCCGCGGGAGCCCCACTCCGACCTCCGTGAGCAGGAGTTCGAGGAGGCCCGCGAGCTGCTGCGCTGGCTGGCCGACGACCACTTCACCTTCCTCGGCTTCCGCGAGTACGAACTGCGCGAGGACGACTCGCTGGCCGCCGTGCCGGGCACCGGCCTCGGCATCCTGCGCTCCGACCCGCACCACTCCGAGACCGACAGCCACCCGGTCAGCCCGTCCTTCGAGCGGCTGCCCGCCGACGCCCGCGCCAAGGCCCGCGAGCACAAGCTCCTCATCCTCACCAAGGCCAACAGCCGCGCCACCGTGCACCGGCCGTCGTACCTCGACTACGTCGGGGTGAAGAAGTTCAACGAGAAGGGCGAGGTCGTCGGCGAGCGCCGCTTCCTGGGCCTGTTCTCCTCGGCCGCCTACACCGAGTCCGTCCGCCGCGTCCCCGTGATCCGGCGCAAGGTGGACGAGGTGCTCCAGGTCGCCGGGTTCTCGCCCCACAGCCACGACGGCCGCGACCTGCTCCAGATCCTGGAGACGTACCCGCGCGACGAGCTCTTCCAGACCCCGGTCCCCGAGCTCCAGCGCATCGCGACCTCCGTCCTGTACCTGCAGGAGCGCCGCCGGCTGCGGCTGTACCTGCGCCAGGACGAGTACGGCCGCTACTACTCGGCCCTCGTCTACCTGCCCCGCGACCGCTACACCACCGGGGTGCGGCTGCGGATCATCGACATCCTGAAGGAGGAGCTCGACGGCACCAGCGTCGACTTCACCGCCTGGAACACCGAGTCGATCCTCTCCCGGCTGCACTTCGTCGTCCGGGTCCCGCAGGGCACCGAGCTGCCGCAGCTGTCCGACGCGGACAAGGAGCGCATCGAGGCCCGCCTGGTCGAGGCCGCCCGCTCCTGGGCCGACGGCTTCACCGACGCGCTCAACGCCGAACTCGGCGAGGAGCGCGCCGCCGAGCTGACGCGCCGCTACGCCAACGCCTTCCCCGAGGGCTACAAGGCCGACCACTCCCCGCGCGCGGCGGTCTCCGACCTCGTCCACATCGAGCAGCTCACCGAGGAGAACAACTTCTCGCTGAGCCTGTACGAGCCGGTCGGCGCCGCCCCCGAGGAGCGTCGCTTCAAGATCTACCGCAAGGGCGCGGCCGTCTCCCTGTCCGCCGTCCTGCCCGTCCTCAGCCGACTCGGCGTCGAGGTCGTCGACGAGCGGCCCTACGAGCTGCGCTGCTCCGACCGCAGTGTCGCCTGGATCTACGACTTCGGTCTGCGCATGGCCCCGCAGGCCGGCGGCGAGTACCTCGGCGACGACGCGCGCGAGCGGTTCTCGGAGGCGTTCGCCGCCACCTGGACCGGCAAGGCCGAGAACGACGGCTTCAACGCCCTCGTGCTGGGCGCCGGGCTCACCTGGCGGCAGGCGATGGTGCTGCGGGCGTACGCGAAGTACCTGCGTCAGGCCGGCTCCACCTTCAGCCAGGACTACATGGAGGACACCCTCCGCAACAACGTCCACACCACCCGGCTGCTCGTCTCCCTGTTCGAGGCGCGGATGTCGCCGGACCGCCAGCGCGCGGGCCACGAGATCGTCGACGCGCTGCTCGAAGAGGTCGACGCGGCGCTCGACCAGGTCGCGAGCCTCGACGAGGACCGGATCCTGCGGTCCTTCCTCACGGTGATCAAGGCGACGCTGCGGACGAACTTCTTCCAGGAGGCGGCGGGCGGACACCCGCACGACTACGTCTCCATGAAGTTCGACCCGCAGGCCATCCCCGACCTGCCGGCGCCCCGCCCGGCGTTCGAGATCTGGGTCTACTCGCCCCGCGTCGAGGGCGTGCACCTGCGCTTCGGCAAGGTCGCGCGCGGGGGCTTGCGCTGGTCCGACCGGCGTGAGGACTTCCGTACCGAGATCCTCGGCCTGGTCAAGGCGCAGATGGTGAAGAACACCGTCATCGTGCCGGTCGGCGCCAAGGGCGGCTTCGTCGCCAAGCAGCTGCCGGACCCGAGCGTGGACCGGGACGCGTGGCTCGCGGAGGGTGTGGCGTCGTACAAGACGTTCATCTCGGCGCTGCTCGACATCACCGACAACATGGTGGCCGGCGACGTCGTGCCGCCCGCCGACGTCGTCCGGCACGACGAGGACGACACCTACCTCGTCGTCGCCGCCGACAAGGGCACCGCGACCTTCTCCGACATCGCCAACGGGGTCGCCGAGCAGTACAACTTCTGGCTCGGTGACGCGTTCGCCTCCGGCGGCTCGGCCGGCTACGACCACAAGGGCATGGGCATCACCGCCCGTGGCGCCTGGGAGTCCGTCAAGCGGCACTTCCGGGAGCTGGGGGTGGACACCCAGAGCGAGGACTTCACGGTCGTCGGCATCGGCGACATGTCCGGTGACGTGTTCGGCAACGGCATGCTGCTCAGTGAGCACATCCGCCTGGTCGCCGCCTTCGACCACCGGCACATCTTCATCGACCCGAACCCGGACGCGGCCACCTCCTACGCCGAGCGCCGCCGTGTCTTCGAGCTGCCCCGCTCCAGCTGGGAGGACTACAACACCGAGCTGCTGTCGGCCGGCGGCGGGATCTTCCCGCGCAGCGCCAAGGCCATCCCCATCAACGCGCACATCCGCGAGGCGCTGGGCATCGAGGGCAAGGTCGCCAAGATGACCCCGGCCGACCTGATGAAGGCCATCCTGCAGTCGCCGGTGGACCTGCTGTGGAACGGCGGCATCGGTACGTACGTCAAGGCGAGCACCGAGACGCACGCCGACGTCGGCGACAAGGCCAACGACGCCATCCGCGTCGACGGCGCCGACCTGCGGGTCAAGGTCGTCGGCGAGGGCGGCAACCTGGGCCTGACCCAGCTCGGCCGGATCGAGTTCGCCCGGCACGGCGGCAAGATCAACACCGACGCCATCGACAACAGCGCCGGCGTGGACACCTCCGACCACGAGGTGAACATCAAGATCCTGCTCAACGGTCTGGTCTCCGACGGCGACATGACCCTCAAGCAGCGCAACAAGCTGCTCGCCGAGATGACCGACGAGGTCGGCCACCTCGTCCTGCGCAACAACTACGCGCAGAACACGGCGATCGCCAACGCCCTCGCCCAGTCCAGCGCCATGCTCCACGCCCAGCAGCGCTTCATGAAGCACCTGGTGCGCGAGGGGCACCTGGACCGGGCGCTGGAGTTCCTGCCCACCGACCGCCAGATCCGCGAACGTCTGGGCTCCGACCACGGCCTGACCGGCCCGGAGACGGCCGTCCTGATGGCGTACACGAAGATCACGGTCGCCGAGGAACTGCTGCACACCACGCTGCCGGACGACCCGTACCTGAGCACGCTGCTGCACGCGTACTTCCCGACCAAGCTGCGCGAGCAGTTCCCCGAGTACCTCGTCAGCCACCCGCTGCGCCGTGAGATCACCACGACCGTGCTGGTCAACGACACGGTCAACACGGGCGGTACGACGTATCTGCACCGGCTGCGCGAGGAGACCGGGGCCTCGCTGGAGGAGATCGTCCGGGCGCAGACCGTGGCCCGCGCGATCTTCCGCTCGGCGGAGGTGTGGGACGCGGTCGAGGCGCTCGACAACAAGGCGGAGGCCGCGGTCCAGACCCGGATCCGGCTGCACTCGCGCCGCCTCGTCGAGCGCGGTACGCGCTGGCTGCTCAACAACCGGCAGCAGCCGCTCCAGCTCGCCGAGACGGTCGACTTCTTCGCCGACCGGGTCGAGCAGGTGTGGTCGCAGCTGCCGAAGCTGCTGCGCGGCGCGGACCTGGAGTGGTACCAGCAGATCTACGACGAGCTGACCGCCGCCGGTGTCCCGGCCGAACTCGCCACGCGGGTCGCCGGGTTCTCGTCCGCCTTCCCGACGCTCGACATCGTCTCGGTGGCCGACCGCATGGGCAAGGACCCGATGGATGTCGCCGAGGTCTACTACGACCTCGCCGACCGGCTGAGCATCACCCAGCTGATGGACCGCATCATCGAGCTGCCCCGCTCGGACCGCTGGCAGTCCATGGCCCGCGCCTCCATCCGCGAGGACCTTTACGCCGCCCACGCGGCTCTGACCTCGGACGTCCTGGCGGCCGGCAACGGCACCGCGACCCCGGAGCAGCGCTTCACCGTGTGGGAGAAGAAGAACGGCGCGATCCTCGGCCGGGCCCGCACGACCCTGGAGGAGATCCGCGGGTCGGACGAGTTCGACCTGGCCAACCTGTCGGTGGCGATGCGGACGATGAGGACGCTGCTGCGGACGCACACCTGAGCGGTGTGACGCCGTAAGGCGTACGCGCGTGAGGGCGCCCCGGGCTGTCACAGCCCGGGGCGCCCTCATGTGTGGGGGAACGTCGTCTACGAGGGGACCGGCGCGGGCTTGGGCTTGGGCTTCGGCTTGGCCGCTTTGTCGCCGGTGAACGCCTCGTACTCCTTCAGCACGTCGTCCGTCGGCCCGTCCATGCGCAGCTCGCCGCGCTCCAGCCACAGGACACGGTCGCAGGTGTCCCGGATCGACTTGTTGTTGTGGCTGACCAGGAACACCGTGCCCGCGTGCTTGCGCAGCTCGCGGATCCGGGCCTCGGAGCGCTTCTGGAAGGAGCGGTCGCCGGTCGCCAGGGCCTCGTCGATGAGCAGGACGTCGTGGTCCTTGGCGGCGGCGATGGAGAAGCGCAGCCGGGCCGCCATGCCGGAGGAGTACGTGCGCATGGGCAGGGTGATGAAGTCGCCCTTCTCGTTGATGCCGGAGAAGTCGACGATCTCCTGGTAGCGCTGCTTGACCTGGTCACGGGACATGCCCATCGCGAGGCCGCCGAGGTGGACGTTGCGCTCGCCGGTGAGGTCGTTCATCAGGGCCGCGTTCACGCCGAGCAGGGAGGGCTGTCCGTCGGTGTAGATCTGGCCGTTCTCCACCGGCAGCAGACCCGCGACCGCCTTGAGCAGCGTCGACTTGCCGGAGCCGTTGGTGCCGATGAGGCCGATGGCCTCACCCCGGTACGCCACGAAGGAGACGTTCTTGACCGCGTGCACCTTGCGCACGCCCGCCGCCTTCTCGGCCTGCCCCCGGCGCAGGATGCGGTTGAGGGCGGCGGTGGCGGAACCGCGGCCGGCGCCGGTGCCGTTGACGCGGTAGACGATGTCGACGCCGTCGGCGATGACGGTGGGGATGGTGTCGCTCGGGTTCTCAGCCACGGCCGTACGTCTCCTCAGCCTTCCAGAAGTAGATGAAGCCACCGACGCCCGCCAGCAGGGCCCAGCCCGTCGCGATGGCCCACACGTGCGGCGGGAGCTGACTCGCGTGGAAGCTGTCGATGAGCGCGAAGCGCATCAGGTCGATGTAGACGGCGGCAGGGTTGACCTGAAGGAGCTCCGGCACCCAGGACGGCAGTCCCTTGTGGCTGCTGGTGACGTGGCTGATGCTGAACATCACGCCGGACGCGTACATCCAGGTGCGCAGCACGAACGGCATCAGCTGCGCGATGTCCGGGGTCCTGGCGCCCATGCGGGCCATGACCATCGCGACGCCCGCGTTGAAGGTGAACTGCAGGAACAGCGCCGGGAGCACCAGCACCCAGGACGCGGCGACCGGGATGCCGAAGCAGAGCAGGATGACGAACAGCGCGGCCATCGAGAACAGCAGTTGCTGGAGCTGTTGCAGGGCGAAGGAGATCGGCAGCGCGGCCCGCGGGAAGTGCAGGGCGCGCACCAGGCCCAGGTTCCCCGAGATCGCGCGGGTGCCCGCCATGATCGAGCTCTGCGTGAACGTCCAGACGAACACCCCGGTCACCAGGAACGGGATGTAGTCCTGCACGCCGTGGCTGGTGCCCAGGAGCATGCCGAAGATGAAGTAGTACACCGCCGCGTTCAGCAACGGCGTCATCACCTGCCAGACCTGGCCGAGCTTCGCCTGGCTGTACTGGGCGGTGAGCTTGGCGGTGGCGAAGGCGCCGATGAAGTGGCGGCGCGCCCACAGCTGGCGGATGTACTCGGGCAGGGAGGGGCGGGCACCGCTGACGGCGAGACCGTGCCGGGCGGCGAGGTCCGCGAGGCCGGGCCCCGCCGGGGCGGGTGTCGTCGGGGGCGGTGTGTCGAGGACCTGGCTCACATCCGCTGCTTTCGCTCGGGGGGAGGGGTGCGGCGACGTTCTCTTACGTGACTCTTCACGTTTTCTTACGTCGGGACGGGACCGTATCGTCGCAACGCGAGCGTAGGGCGAAGGAGCGTCGGAACGCAACCGTTTCGTCGTGGCGTGAGCGAGGTTACGGCAACGTGGGGACGGGACCGTATCGTCGTAACGCCCTATGCTGTTCGGCATGACGACCAACGCCGACCAGCCCCAGACGCCCCCGCGCCGCCGGGCCCCCGCCGGGGCGGCCGTCCTGCGGGAGGACGTGACGGAGGCCATCCGGGCGGCCGTCTTCGAGGAACTGGCGGCCGTCGGCTACGCGCGGATGTCGATCGAGGGCATCGCGCGCCGGGCGGGCGTCGGCAAGACGGCGGTCTACCGGCGCTGGCGTTCCAAGCTGCACCTGGTGCTGGACGTGGTCTCGGCCGTGGCCGTGATGGGCCTGCCCGTCCCGGACGCCGGCTCCCTGGAGGGCGATCTGCGGCTGCTGTACGAGGTGACCGCGCGCGCCCTGCGTCACCCCCTGGCCTCGCAGATCCTCCCGGACCTCCAGGCCGAGGCGGCCCGCAGCCCCGAGATCGCCGAGGCCGTGCAGAAGGCGCTGCGGGACGGGCAGGCGAGCGTGGCCAGCGGCATCGTGATGGCCGCGGAGAAGCGCGGCGAGGTGCGTCCCGGCATCGACGAGGAACTGGCCCTCGATCTGATCTCGGGCCCGCTGTACTGGCGTTCCGTCGTGATCCGCGGCCCCAAGGTGCCCAAGGGCTACCTGGACGCCCTGTCCCGTGCCACCGCGCAGGCGCTCAAGGCGCTCTGAGTCATCCGCGCGCGGGGGAGCGGCGTCACCGGACCCCGGTCGTCACCGAACGCGCCGTCCACCGGCACCTCGGCACCGTGTTCCCGAACCGGGCCCGCTCCGGCGCGGCAGGGGCGTCGCCGGGTGCTCGCGGGGCCGGCCTACCGGAACGCCTCGTGGCGCGGGCCCGCGCATCGGCGGGGCGGTGTCAGTCGCGGGCCGCGTCCGGGTGCTGCCGCACCCACCCCGCCCACGCCGACGCGATCATCTCCTGGACGTCGTGCTTGGCCTTCCAGCCCAGCTCGGTGGCGATGCGGTCGGCGGAGGCGACGACGCGAGCCGGGTCGCCGGGGCGGCGCGGGGTCACGGTCGGCGGGCGGTCGTAGCCGGTGACCGCGTTGATCCGGTCGATCATCTCGCGCACCGAAACGCCCTCGCCCCGGCCGATGTTGAGCGTGAGGTCGTGGCCCGGCGAGTCCTGCAGGGCGCGGGCGGCGGCGACATGGGCCTCCGCCAGGTCGACCACGTGGATGTAGTCGCGGATGCAGGTGCCGTCCGGCGTCGGGTAGTCGTCGCCGAAGATGCGCGGGGGCGCGTTCTCCGTCAGCTTCTCGAAGACCATGGGGACGAGGTTGAAGACGCCGGTGTCGGCGAGCTCGGGGGCGGCGGCGCCGGCCACGTTGAAGTAGCGGAGCGACGCCGTGGAGAGGCCCGTCGCGCGGCCGGTCGCCCGCACCAGCCACTCGCCCGCCAGCTTGGTCTCGCCGTACGGCGACATCGGGACGCACGGCGTCTCCTCCGTCACCAGGTCGACGTCCGGCATGCCGTACACCGCGGCCGAGGAGGAGAAGACGAAGGACCGCACGTCGGCCGCCGTCACGGCCTCCAGGAGAACCCGCAGGCCCTCGACGTTCTCCCGGTAGTAGTGCAGCGGCAGATCGACGGACTCGCCGACCTGCTTCTTCGCCGCGAGATGGACGACACCGGTGATGCGGTGGGCCGCGATGGCGCGGGCGACGCGCTCCCGGTCCAGCGTCGAGCCGACGACCAGCGGCACGCTGTCGGGCACGCGGTCGGCGATGCCGGTGGACAGGTCGTCGTAGACGACGGCGCGCTCGCCCGCCTCGGTCATCGCCCGTACGACGTGCGCTCCGATGTAACCGGCGCCGCCGGTGATCAGCCAGGACATGTGCGTGCGTCCCCTCGTCAGTGGGCCTGTGGTCGTGAGTGACAGTGAAGCAGGCGGCGGAGCCCGCCACGGACAACTGACATGACTCCCCCCAGAACGGGGGCCACGCGCAGGGCCAGTGTCCCGGAGTGTGCGGTGCAGGGCCGCACGAGTACGACGGCGTGCCGGGCGCGCACCACGGCGCACCGGCGCGACGGTACGGCGTCCGTGCGCAGCCGCGCCGTGACCTCGCGGTACGCGCCGCCCCGGAAACGCACCCGCAGCCACAGATCCCACGCGGACGCCGCGCCGGCGGGCCTCCGGCCGACCGCGAACGCGGCCCACCGCACCGGCACCTCCGCCGACCAGAGGCCGCCCCCGCCCTCGCCCCGGTCGGCCTCCGCGGCGAGCCCCACGGTCGTGCGCGGTCCCGCCGTCCGCCCCGTCGCCCGGCACCGCCACTCCACCTCCAGCGCCTCCGGCCCGGCCTGCGCCACCCTGCCGTACAGCTCGTGCAGACGCAGCCGCAGGAGGGCGCCGCGCGCGCGTGGCCGCAGTTCGGCGTCGACAGCCAGCGGGAGGAAGCGGACGGGGCGGGTCAGCAGGGGTTCGAGGGTGATCCGGGGAAGGTCGGCCGACCAGACGGGGGTGCCGTCGGGGGAGTGGGCGTAGGGAGGGAGCAGACGGGCCGGGCGGGAGGCCAGATCCCGGATGCGGGGCAGGTCGCGGGGCTCCGGGGAGGCCAGGACGACACGGCCGACGAGGCAGCCGGGCGCGGTGGGGCGGTACTCCCAGTCGGACGCGTCGTACTCCGCGAGATACGCCCGCGTGAGCGTCCACCACGTGCGCCGGTGGTGCGCGTCGTGCACCTCCAGCTCGCGGGCGTACATCCGCAGCTCGTGGTCGAGGAACCTGGCCCGCGCCTCGCGTGCGAGCTCCTTGCACCCGGCGCTCAGCAGGATCTCGTACGCCGCCCGGCTCGCTTCCGTGCGCGCCCGCCAGTCGGCGATGCCGGTCCGCTCCAGCGAGGTGGGAGGCCCGTCGGCCGAGCGGTGTACGTGCCGGACGTGCACGCGGTTCGGGACGAGGGCCACGCGCGGGCCGGCGGCCAGCACGCGCGCGCTGAAGACGAGGTTCTCGTGGGCGATCCGCCCTTCGGGGAAGCGGATGCCGTTCTCCCGCAGGAACGCGGTGCGGTAGAGCTTGTTGGCGCACAGCGTGTCGTGCACCAGACGCGGGCGCTGCGCAGGGCGCTCGTACACGGCGCGCGCGGCGTACAGCCCGGCCTCCCAGGGAACCTCGCGTCCCTCGGACACCTCGCGTCCCTCGGACACCTCGCGTCCCGCATGTCCCTCAAGCACTTCGCGCTCTGCACGCCCCCTACGCCCCGCGTGCCCCTCGGGCAGCTCCCGCCGCACACCCAGCCCGCCCGCCACCTCCGCGCCCGCGTCCCTCGCCGCCCTGAGCAGCGCGTCGACCGCGCCCGGCGGCAGCACTCCGTCGCTGTCGAGGAACATCACGTACGGCGAGGTCACCCGGTCGAGGCCGGTGTTGCGCGGGCTGCCGCGGCCGCCGCTGTGGACCCGGCGCCGGACCACCCGCACCCGGGGTTCGGTCGCGGCGAGCCGGGTGAGCAGTTCCGCGCTGCCGTCCGTCGAGCGGTCGTCGACGGCGACGACCTCGCCGACGACGGGCCCCTGGGCCAGCGCCGAGCGGACCGCCGACGTCACGTGCGGTGCGTCGTCGTGGCCGATGACCACGACGCCGACCTGCGGTGCGGGCGTGGTGTGCGGGGCGTGAGGGTCCATGGGGCCGCGTTCCGGATCGTAGGAAGGGTGGGGTGCCGCCCGCGGGGCCGGACGGGCGGCCCGAGCCGGAAGACGGCGGCGCCCGGGCCCCGGTTCACTCGCGTGCGACGGAGGTTCGGGCCGGAAGGGGTGCGTCATCGGGATCGTAGGCCGGGCGAATGCCGTATCCGTGGAGATACGCCGTCAACGCCAAAGAATCGTCGGCTCATCGCACAAAATGTGGCGCGTGGTGAACGCGGAACAGGAGCCGGAAGGGAGCGGCCGCCCGCGTGGCGCGGCCCCCGTCGTCGCCGTGTGTGTGCCCGTCGCCGTCATGTTCGGCCTCGGGGTGTGGGGGCGACCCGGTGCTGTACCTGCCCTCCATCGGGCGGCGCTCGCCTGTCCGAAGGGGTTCCGGCAGG
Source organism: Streptomyces sp. Y7 (assembly GCF_043195415.1). NCBI lineage: Bacteria > Bacillati > Actinomycetota > Actinomycetes > Kitasatosporales > Streptomycetaceae > Streptomyces > Streptomyces sp. Y7. The sequence continues at coordinate 45,654 of NZ_JBIDDQ010000037.1, read as the reverse complement.
CGTGGGACGTCGCGCGCGGGCAGCCCGGGCCGCGCTCGGGGACGCTGTACGGCCGTGAGCTCGGGGCCGAGGAGCTGCGGCGCGGGCTCGACTCGGTCGACCGGGTCCGGGTCGTCGCCGAGCTGTACGCGCTGAACTCGTCCTGCTACCCGCGCAATCCGACGGAGCGTCTCGAGCTCGACGTCGTGGGGGAGCGGTTCCGGCCCCTGTCCCCGCGGCGGCCCGAGGTCCCGCTACGGCTCTACGTCCGCCGCTCGGAGGTGGCGACGGCACCGGCCGGGGTCACACGGGTCACGCGTCCTGCCGCCGCGCCTCCTCCAGCGCGGCCGCGTCCAGGGCCTCGGTGAGCTGGTCCAGGCGCTCCCGGAGCTCGCCGATCGCGTCCGCGTCGAAGCCCGTCGCCGCGGCGATCCGGCGCGGCACCTGCAACGCCCGCTCGCGCAGCGCGACGCCCTCGTCGGTGAGCCGTACCTCCACCGAGCGCTCGTCACGGGCGCTGCGCTCCCGGCGCACCAGACCCGCCGCCTCCAGCCGCTTGAGCAGCGGCGACAGGGTGCCGGAGTCCAGGCGCAGATGCTCGCCCAGCGTCTTCACGGGCAGGTCGCCGTGCTCCCACAGCACCAGCATCACCAGGTACTGCGGGTACGTGAGCCCCAGGTCCTTCAGGACCACGCGGTAGACGCCGCCGAAGGCGCGTGAGGCGGCGTTCAGGGAGAAGCAGATCTGCTGGTCGAGGCGGAGCCAGTCCGCCGTGGGCGTGGTCGTCATGACTCCAGGGTAGCTCCTGCCCGTCATTCAGTTGTGTGCAATTGAATTGTGTGCTCTACTTGTCGTCGTCCGGAGGCCGCCAACGGAGCCGCCGGACCACGAATCGAGAGGGATGGTTCCCATGGACGCGCTCTACACCGCTGTCGCCACCGCCACCCACGGCCGTGACGGTCGCGCCGTCTCCAACGACGGCAGGATCGACCTCAAGCTGGCCCCGCCGGTGGAGCTGGGCGGCAACGGAGAGGGCACGAACCCGGAGCAGCTGTTCGCCGCCGGTTACGCCGCCTGCTTCGGCAGCGCGCTCGGCCTCGTCGGCCGTCAGGCCAAGGTCGACGTCACCGACGCCGCCGTCACCGCCGAGGTCGGCATAGGCAAGCAGGGCGAGGGCTTCGGCCTGAAGGTGACGCTGCGCGTGGAACTGCCCGACACCCTGGACGAGGAGACCGGCCGCAAGCTGGTCGAGCAGGCCCACCAGGTCTGCCCCTACTCCAACGCCACCCGCGGCAACATCGACGTCGACCTCGTCATCGAGTAGGACCCCGCCGGCCCGGCGCCGCCCAGGTCAGCCGATCCGCGCCAGCACCTCCCCCGTCTCCCGGCTCCACGCCACCACCACCGCCTCCCGAGGCACCCGCTTCCACCGCGTCAGCAGCAGCCAGCGCGCGTGATAGCGCCGGGCGACGGTGACGCGCTCGGCACGGGTCGAGGCGGGGGAGAGGTACGCACGCACATCGGCGAGCCGGCGCTCCTGGTCCCGCTCGTCCAGGGCGGGATCGGGCCAGATCGGCGCGGCGAGGTCGGGCCCGTACCCGGGGATCGACCGCGGGGCGTAGTGCCCGTCGGAGATCACCACCTCGCCCTTGCCGACATGCCGGGCCACCCACGCGTACGACGGCCAGCGCGACGGCTGCTCCAGGCCCACCGGGTCCAGCGCCCGCGGCACCACCGCTCCGCCCTGCACCGTCAGGAACCCGACGCAGGCCCCGGCCACCGCCGCCCCGCCCAGCACCCGGCGCGCCCTGCCCCAGGGCCCGGGCACCGCCAGCTCCACCGCCAGCGCGAACTGGAGCGGTACCAAGGTCAGCCCGAGGACCCTGCCGTAGGTGTAGTGGCCGGTGACCCAGCCGTACGCCACGAGCAGGCAGTCGAGCGCGAACAGCAGCACCAGCGGATCGCGCCGGGACGCCCGCCACCGCAGCCACAGCGCCGGCAGCCCGACCAGCGCCAGCCAGAACTGCCCCGTCAGCTGCTCGTACAGCCGCCGGTGCACGAAGTCCACGCTGTGGTCCGAGGCCAGCGCGAACACGTCGAAGTACGGCCAGGACCAGGCGAGGAGGACCGCCGTCCCCGTCAGGACACCCCATCGCACGCACACGGCGGCCCCCCACCCCCGCTGCCACCCGGCGACGAACGCCACCGCGCCCAGCACCGCGGCCGCCGCGGTGATCGGATGGACCAGCAGGATCAGCCCGTACAGCACGCCGAGCCCGGCGTACCCGGCGAACCCCGGCAGCCCGCTCGGCCCGACATAGCGCACCGGCCTCCGCCCCCGCCCCCGGGCCCGCGCGCCCGTCCAGGCCCAGGCCCAGAAGGTGAGCCCGATGGCGAACGCCGACGGGTAGCCGAGGTTGCCGGTCATCGACATCAGGCTGAGGTACCCGCTCCACCAGGCCCGCTCGGTCCCCCACAGCAGCGTCATCGCGCCCAGCGCGAGCACCGGCGCCCACGGCCGCGGCGTCAGCACCCGCACGAAACGCCCGAGGCCCGTCAGCAGCACCGCCAGGTTCAGCACCCCGGCCAGCCGCACCACCTCCCAGCCGCCCAGCCCGGTCAGCCGGGCGAAGGCGCCCTGCGCGAGGGCGTACGGCGAGTAGTAGGGGCTTCCCGCGCCCGGCAGGTCGGCCATCGGATGGCGCGGATGCAGCAGATCCGCCTTCATGCGCTCCACGACCGCCGCGTGCTGGCCCGCGTCGCAGCACAGCGGCACGGCCCAGTACGCCAGCAGCATCACGAGGAAGAACACAAAGCCGAAGACCTGGTACGGCGTCGGGCGCGGGCCGCGGCCGCCGCGCAACGCGGTGGCACCGCGCACCGTCCTCCGGACGAGAGAGCCGACGGCCGCCTTTCCGACGTGGGAGGTCGTATCGGTTCGGGGCATTTGCCGTATGTTCCCGTTGGGATCAACGGGGTCAACGGCATTGCCTCACTTCACCTCATCGAGTGAGCCCGTCAGCGGGCGTCCAGAAGCGACCGCGCGGTCGCCGGACCGGGCACCCGGTCCGCGCCGCCCACCGCCGGCCCCGCCATCCCCTCACCCAGCATCAGCGTCCGGACGACCCGCTCGGCGGCCAGCCCGTCGTCGAACTCGCAGAACCGCTCCCGGAATCCGCTCCTGAGCCGAGCCGACTCCCCGTCCCGCCAGGTCCCGGAGGCGAACAGCCACGCCAACTCCCGGTACGAGCGCGACACATGACCCGGCGCGTCGGCCGTGATGTCGAAGTAGGCGCCCCGGCTCGCCGTGTACGCCCCCCAGTCGTCGGCGTGGATCACGATCGGCCGGTCCAGGTTGGCGTAGTCGAACATCAGGGCGGAGTAATCGGTGACCAGGACATCGGCCGCGAGCATCACATCCTCGAGGTGCGGCTCGTCCGTCGCGTCGATCAGCACGCCCCGCCGGTGCAGATCGGCCAGGCCCATCCCGCGCGCGACGCCCTTCGCCAGCGCCGGGTGCAGCCGTACGACGAGCGTGTGGCCCGTGCCGAGGTCCCGGGCGAACCGGGCCAGGTCGATCCGGTCGACATGGCCGCCGCGGCGGTAGTCACGGCGGGTCGGCGCGTACAGCACGACGGTGTGCCCGGCCGGGACACCGAGCCGGCCACGGGCCGCCTCGGTGGCCTCGGCACCCGCGTTCACCAGCACGTCGTTGCGGGGGCTGCCCGTACGCGCCGATGCGAAGTGACACGGGTAGGCCCGCTCCCACACCAGCTCCGAGTGCCGGTTGGCCACCAGGCTGTGGTCCCAGCGGTCGGCCCGCCACAGCATCTTCGGCACGTCGAAGCCGTGCCGGGCACCGGGCCTGGTCAGCAGGTCGGCCGCCATGTACTTGAGCGGGGTGCCCTGATGGGTGTGGATGTGCACGCTGCCGGGCCGCTTGGCCAGGGTGCCCGGCCAGTTGACGTTGTTCACCCAGTACGTCGCCCGGGCCATCACCTCGTGATAGCGCCGCGAGCCCGGCACCACGAAGTCGATGCCGGGCGCCAGGGCGTCCACCGCGTCCTCCCGCACCACCCACACGCCCTTCATCTGCGGGGCGATCTCACCGGCCTTCGCGTGGATCGCCGCCGGATCGCCCAGCACACCCCGGTGCGAGAACGCCGAGTACACGGCGAGATGCGGATCGAGGGGCCGCCTCGACCGGGCCGCGTACAGGGTGCGCCCGGCCCACTGCCCGGCCACGCGCGTCACCCGTCGCCTGCCGCCCCCGACGAACCCGCGCACCTCACGCAGCACCCGGGCCGCCGCGAACGACTCGTACGACGCCGTGGCCAGCAGCCGCATCTCCTGCCCGCGCGTGCCACCGGGCGGGACGAAACCCTCGGGGACGTGCCGGAGGTAGAACGAGCGGATCGCCCGGTAGAAGTCCGGCCGGTGGCCGAGCCGCACCCGGTCCTCGCGGGCCAGCACGAACAGCATGTGGTCCAGGGCCCGTTCGAACAGCGGCGGGCACGCCCACGCCAGGTCCGGGCGCTGCCGCAGGAACGCGAACAGGGACTCGTACTGCGGGAAGATGTCGAAGTGCCGCCGCCCCGGCGTCCTGGTGATCGCGCCCTGCCGGCGCTGCCGGTACTCCACCCCGATCCGCTCCAGACAGGCGACCCGGTCGGCCAGCACCATCGCGCGGTAGGTGACGGGCGCGTCCTCGTACAGACCCGGCGCGTACGCCAGCTTGTGCTTCAGGAAGAAGTCACGCCGGTACGCCTTGTTCCAGGCCACCAGGAACAGATGCAGGTACTCCGGGTTCTCCCGCACGCTCACCGTGCCCGTGCCGGCCGCGGCCAGCAGGTCCGCCGACGAACTGCGGCCACCGCGCCCCCACCAGTGGGTACGCACATGGTCGAAGACCAGGATGTCCGGGTCGCGGGTCGCGTCCAGGCGCGCGGCGACCGCCTCCAGCAGGCCCGGCGTGTAGTGGTCGTCGCTGTCGAGGAACAGGACGTAGTCGCCGCTCGCCTCCGCGAGACCGGCGTTGCGGGCCCGGCCCAGGCCGACGTTCTCCGCCAGGTGCAGCACCCGCACCCGTGCGTCGCGCTCGGCGTAGCCGTCCAGGATGGCCGGGCAGCCGTCGGGGGAGCGGTCGTCGACCGCGATCACCTCGAAGTCGGTGTACGACTGCCCGAGCACCGAGTCCAGGCACTCCCGCAGGAAGCCCTGCACCTTGAAGACGGGGACGATGATGCTGAAGCGGGGCACGTCAGCTCCTCACGAGGGTCGTCGCGGCGGGGGCGGGGACACGGTCGGCGAGCGGGACCACCGGCGGCAGCGCCTCCGGCGGCTCGCCCAGCAGCACCCGGCGTACGACACGCTCGGCGGCGAACCCGTCGTCGAACTGGCAGAAGCGCTCCCGGAACACGGCCCGCAGGGCGTCCGCCTCCTCGTCCGCGTACGAGCCGTCCCGCAGCACCGCCGCCAGCTCGCCCGGCGTCCGCGCCACCCGGCCCGGCGGCGCCTCCATCAGGTCGAAGTAGACGCCCCGCAGCTCCCGGTAGACGTCCCAGTCGTCGGCGTACACGACGATCGGCCGGTCCAGGTTGGCGTAGTCGAACATGATCGACGAGTAGTCGGTGATCAGCGCGTCGGCGGCCAGGCACACGTCCTCGGCGGAGCGGTGCCCGGTGACGTCGATGACCCGGCCGGTGCCGCGCGCGGTGCCCTGGTCGTAGAAGTAGTGGGCGCGCAGCAGCACCACGTACTCGTCGCCGATCTCCTCGCACAGGGCGTGAAGGTCGAGGCCGGGCTCGAAGCCGGTGGCGTGGTCGCGGTGCGTGGGCGCGTAGAGCAGCGCCTTCTTGTCCTCGGGGACGCCCAGATCGCGGCGCACGCGCTCGACGTCGGCGGCGGTCGCCGTGCAGTAGACGTCGTTGCGCGGATAGCCGTACTCCAGGGTCTCGTGCGCGGCCGGGAAGGCCCGCTCCCACGTCTCGGTGGAGTGCCGGTTGGAGCTCAGGTTGAAGTCCCAGCGGTCCACGCGGGCCAGCAGCCTGGAAAAGCTGCCGGTCGCCGCGGCCACCACCGGGTACGTCGCCTGGTCGGCGCCCATCTTCTTCAGCGGAGTGCCGTGCTGGGTCGACAGATGGACGCTGCCCTTGCGCTTGACCACGGCGTCCGCGAAGTTGGCGTTGTTGATCAGGTACTTGGCGCGGGCCAGCACGTCCCAGTACGCGCGGCTGCCGATCACCGCGTACTCCACGTCCTCGGGAACGGTGTGCGCCTGGTCCGCCTCGACCAGGAACACCGAGCGGATGTGGGGCGCGAGTTCCCGCGCCTTGGCATGGATCGCGGCCGGGTTGCAGACATAGCCGCGGCCCCAGTACGCGCAGTACACGGCGAGGTTCGCGTCCAGCCGGGTGCGCAGCCGATGCCGGTACCGCAGCCGGGTGCGCAGTCCGCGCGGCCGCGGCACCGCCGAAACGGCCCTCGCCAGTGCCCGGTTGGCGCCGCGCAGCGCCCGGAACGCCAGGTACGCCCCGCTCGCCAGCAGCCGGTGCTGCACCCCGAGACTGCCGCCCGGCGTGCGGTACCCGGCGGGCCGGTACCGCCGGTACAGCCCGCTCGCCCGCTGGAAGAAGGCCCGGCGCCGGCGCGGGAGCCTGCGCGGATGGGCGGCCGTCTTCAGCACCGCCGCGAACAGCTGCTCGAACAGCGGCCCGCACCGCTCCGGGGGCAGCTCCAGCTCGGCGGCCCGCGCGAGCACCAGCTCGGCCTGCGCGAGCAGCTCGAAGTGATGCCCGCCCGGCAGACCCAGCCGATTGCCCTGCCGGCGCAGCAGATGCCGTACGACGACCTGCCGCAGCACGGCCATGCGCTCCGCGCTCAGCACGACCAGGCCGCCGAAGCCGATGTCGGTGAAACGGCCCTCGGGGAAGGTCAGCTGCCGTTCGGAGAGGAAGGCGCGCCGGTAGGCCGCGCTCCACGACGGCAGCTCCACCCCGGTGAGATACGGCGCCCGCTCGGGCGGGAAGACCCCGTCCGGCGTGCGCGCGAGCACGAGCGCGGCGGGGTTGGTCGGCTCGCCCACCCACCACGGGGTGCGCTCGTGCTCGAAGTACAGGACGTCCACGTCACCGGTCTCGCTCAGCCGGGCGTCGAGCGCCGCCAGCGCGCCCGGCACCAGCACGTCGTCGCCGTCCAGGAACAGCAGCCAGTCGCCGGTCGCCGACCGCAGCCCGGCATCGCGCGCCCCGGCCGCCCCGGCCGCCGGCGGCGAGTGGACGGGCGCCACCCGGCAGTCCCGCTCGGCGTACCCGGCGGCGACGCCCTGCGCCGGTGCGTCGGGGCCGTCCGTGACCGGGATCAGCTCGAAGTCGCCGAAGGACTGGCCCAGGACCGAGTCCAGCGCCTGGGACAGCCGGCCAGCGACCCCGTGGGACGGAACGATGATGCTGAAGCGGGGCATACTGCTCTTCCTGTCGGTGTTCTGAACGAGACCGGGGCGAAGTCAGCTGCGGTGCGCCGGTGCCCTGGGGGCGCGGGGAACCGCGCGACCAGCCACAGCCGGCCCGCACTCTCACTCCGGCCTTTCCCGCGGAGCGCTCCGCGGCCGGGCCGCCCCGCGGGACGCCAGGTGGGCGGCCGGCTCGGCGTGGGCCGTGACGGGCTGGAGGGCATGCGAACTCCTCTTCAGTGAGAACGCCGTTCAGCGGCTCTCGGTGACGGTCACGGGCCCCGCGGGATGCGGCACGGTCGCCGCCGGGGTGTGCGTGAGCGACGCGGCCGGCGCCGGCACGGGGTGGCGCTCGCCGAGCGGCACCACCGCCGACCGGTCCGGCTCGCCCAGCACCACATGGCGGACGACCCGCTCGGCGGCCCGTCCGTCGTCGTAGGGGCAGAAGCGCTCCCGGAACGCCGCCCTGAGCTGGGCGGAGCGCGAGCCGCGCCAGTGGCCGGTGGCGAAGATGTCGATCAGCTCGTCCTCGCCGCGCGAGAGCGCGCCCGGCGGGAAGGACCGCAGGTCGAAGTAGGTGCCGCGGGCCGCCTCGTACGCCTCCCGGTCGTCGGCGTGGATCACGATCGGCCGGTCCAGATTGGCGTAGTCGAACATGATCGACGAGTAGTCCGTGACGAGCGCGTCCGAAGCCAGACACAGCGACTCGACGCTCGGATGACCGCTGACGTCGAGGACCCGGCCGGACGGGTTCTCGACGAGCGGGCCGCCGTGGCGGTGGTGGGCGCGGGCCAGGATGACGTAGCGCGGGCCCAGGCGGCGTGCGACGCGGTGCAGGTCGAGGGCGACGGTCTGGGTGCGCCGGTAGTCCCGGTACGTGGGCGCGTAGAGGATCACCACCGCGCCCTCGGGGATGCCGAGCCGGTCGCGGATGCGGGTCACGTCCGCCGAAGTGGCCTGCTGGAAGACGTCGTTGCGGGGGCCGCCGTATTCGAGGGTGGTGTACTCGCCCGGGTACACGCGCTCCCAGACCAGGGTGGAGTGACGGTTGCCGGACAGGACGTAGTCCCACGTGTCGACGTCGTCGAGGAGCGCTTCGACGTCCCTCTCACCGGTCGCCGCCGGGCGTTCGCGCAGGTCCAGGCCCATGTGCTTGAGCGGAGTGCCCTGTTGGGTGCGCACCAGGACCTGGCCGGGGCGCTTGAGAAGGCCACGGTCGAAGGAGGCGTTGTGCACGAGGTACTTGGAGCGGGCCAGCGCCGTCCAGTAGGCGGCCGTGCCGGGGCGCACGGGGCGGGTACCGGTGGGGATCGAGCCCCGTTGCCCGGCGTCGGCGATCCAGGCCGTGCGGATGTGCGGGGCATGCGTACGGAACGCCTGCTCCAGGGCGCCCGGGTGGCAGCCGTGCCCCTGGACGCCGTGCGCGGCGAAGACGGCCCGGTCGGCGCGCACCGGCAGCAGCCGCTGGAGGCGGTAGTGCAGACGCAGGGCGCCGGCCCGCAGCCGCTTCAGCAGCCGGCCGGTGAGCTTGCCGGTGCGGCGCAGCAGGGCCGCCGTGAGCTGCAGGGCGTGATAGGTGCGGTGCGCGCCCAGGCGGACGAGCGTGTAGTGGAGGCGGGTGCGCGCCGGGAGGGGGACACCGGGGGCGTGGTAACGCCGGTAGTGGGCGCGGGCCCTGCGCAGGAACGCGGCCCGGCTGCGGCGCGGGAGCCGGTCGCGCCGGGCGAACACCACGACCAGGTGGTCCACCATCCGCCGGAACAGCAGCGGCCGCCAGCGGGCGAGTTCGGGCCGGGCGGCCACGTGGGCGAAGACCCGGTCGTACTGCTCGAAGATGTCGAAGTGCCGGGGGCTGACCGTGCCGAGGATGCCGCCCCGGCGGCGCTGCCGGTAGTGCACGCACACCCGGTCCAGGGTCGCGATCGACTCCGCCGTCATCAGGACCGGGTAGGTCCAGGGCGTGTCCTCGTAGAAGCCGGCCGGGAAGGCGAAGCCCTCCGCCTCGACGAACTCCCGCCGGTACGCCTTGTTCCAGGCGACCATCAGCAGCCGCAGCAGGCCCGGCCGGTCCGCCAGCCGGAACGGCGCAGGGCCCTCCTCGCGAAGGTGCCCGGCGGCCTGGTTGCGGACCGTCTCGCCGGTGCAGTAGGTGCGCGCGTAGTCGTAGACCAGGACGTCCGGCTCACCCGTCTCCTTCAGCCGGTCGGCGATCGCGAGCAGGCTGTCGGGAGTGAGGGTGTCGTCGCTGTCCAGGAAGATCAGGTAGTCGCCGGTCGCCGCGGCCATGCCGGCGTTGCGGGCGGGCCCGAGGCCCTGGTTCTCCGTGAGATGCACCGGGCGCACGCGCGGGTCGCGCGCCGCGAACTCGTCGACGATCGCTCCGCAGCCGTCCGGCGAGCAGTCGTCCACGGCGATCAGTTCCAGATCGGGGTACGACTGTGTGAGCACCGAATCCAGGCACTCGTGCAGGTACGCCTGCACCTTGTACACGGGGACAATGACACTGAACCTGGGCAAGGGACATCCATCGATCGGTGCGGGCGTTCGGCCCGGGAACGGCCAATGGAGTGACTTGGTTACGGGTCCTACGGCATACGGGGGACCGTGAGTGAACGACGAGGGGCGGGCCGGAGCCGGCCCGCCCCTCGCGTCGGTCGCCCGCGCAAGCGTCCCGTGTCCGCGGCTACTTGACCGCGCCCGCCATCACGCCGGACACGAACTGCCGCTGGAACGCGAAGAACACGACCAGCGGGATCACCATGGAGATGAACGCGCCGGGCGCCAGGACGTCGATGTTGCTGCCGAACTGGCGTACCTGGGTCTGCAGCGCGACCGTGATCGGCTGGCTGTCGGCGTCCGTGAAGATCAGCGCGACCAGCATGTCGTTCCACACCCACAGGAACTGGAAGATGCCGAGGGCGGCGATCGCCGGACCCCCGAGCGGCATCACGACACGGAAGAACAGGCGCAGTTCACCGGCGCCGTCCAGCCGCGCCGCCTCCAGCAGCTCCCGCGGGATCTCCGCGAAGAAGTTCCGCAGCAGGAACACCGCGAACGGCAGCCCGAAGCCGACATGGAAGAGGATCACGCCGACCAGGGACCCGAAGATGCCGATGTTGCCGAAGAGTTCGGCGATGGGGATCAGCGCCACCTGCACCGGCACGACCAACAGGCCGACCACGCCCAGGAACCACCAGTCGCGGCCCGGGAACTCCATCCACGCGAACGCGTATCCAGCGAGCGCGCCGATGATGACCACGAGGAGCGTCGCCGGGACCGTGATCAGCACCGTGTTGAGGATCGAGTCGGTGATGTCGCTGTTGCCCAGCAGCTTGTCGTAGCTGTCGAAGGTGAGTTGGGAGGGCTTGCTGAAGACCTCCCACCAGCCGCTCGCGGTCATCTCCTCCGGCGGCCGCAGCGACGACAGCAGCAGCCCGATCGTGGGGACCAGCCAGAACAGGCCCACCACGATCAGGAACACCCGCACCAGCCCGCCGCTGACGAAGGACGCGAGCCGGGCGCCGAGGGACTCCTTGCCCTTGACGGCGGTGAGCGGCTCGGGCGCCGCCTTCGTGAGCCTGCCGGCGTCCGCACTCATCGCCGCACCTCCCGTCGCAACCTACGGATGTTGAACCACATCACCGGGATCACCAGCAGCAGCAGGAACACCGAGATCGCGCTCGCGATCCCCGGCTGGTCCTCGGAGAAGCCCTTGCGGTACAGCTCCAGCGCGAGGACGTTCGCGTCGTCCTGGGAGGAGCCGGGGGCGATGATGAAGACCAGGTCGAAGATCTTCAGGACGTTGATCATCAGGGTGACGGTGACGACCGCGAGGACGGGCGCCAGCAACGGCACCGTGATCTTGCGGAACACCTGCCACTCGTTGGCGCCGTCGACCCGGGCCGCCTCCAGCAGATCGCGGGGGATGCCCGCGAGCCCCGCCGCGATCAGCACCATCGCGAAACCGGCCCACATCCAGATGTACGACCCGATGATGGACGGGGTGACCAGCGACGGGCCGAGCCAGTCCAGGCCGTTGTACGGCTCCTTGAAGTTGTCCGCCGGAAGCTTCAGCCGGGCTCCGTCGGCCGCGGCCGGCAGCGTGAACGTGCCGTCGTCGGCCGCCTTGGTGGAGGCCACGACCTTGCCGTCCTTGACGGCCTCGATCTTCATCCCGGGATAGCCCAGCTCGGCCGCGTCGACCCCGCCGAGCGTGCCGACGCCCTTGCCGCGCGTGAAGTCCTGCCAGGTGGTTCCGGTGACCTGGCCGGACTCCGCCTTCGCCTCGACGGCCCTGCCCGCGTCGTCCGGCATCCGGTCGGGCGCGACGCCGACCAGGGGAAGGGTGACGGGGGTTCCGGCGCTGACGGTGGCCTTGGTGATGAAACCGCCGCCCGGCGCCGCTTCGAGGGGCGACTCGCGGCCCGGGTGGGCCTTGGGGAACGCCGACGCCTGCGCGAAGGTGTCGTGGACGCCCACCCACACCGCGTTCGCCACGCCCTTGTCCGGGTCCTGGTCGTAGACGAGCCGGAAGATGATGCCCGCCGCCAGCATCGAGATCGCCATCGGCATGAAGACGACCAGCTTGAACGCCGTGCCCCAGCGCACCCGCTCGGTCAGCACCGCGAAGATCAGACCGAGCGCGGTCGCGACGGTCGGCGCGAACACCACCCAGACGATGTTGTTCTTCAGGGCGGTGCGGATGCCGTCGTCCGTGAACAGGGCCTCGTAGTTGTCGAATCCGGCGAAGCCGTCGCCGGACTGGTCGTAGAAGCTGCGGATCACCGAGTACCCGATCGGGTACACCACGAGCGCGCCGAGCAGCACCAGGGCGGGCAGCAGGAAGAGCACCGCCACCGTCCTGCGGGTGCCGGTCACGCTCTTGCGTGACTTGGGTGCGGCAGGGGGCGCGGTGCCCCCTGCCGCTTCCGCGGACGCCATGACGTCAGTTTCCGTACGCCGCGGCGGCGTCGGCTTCCAGCTTCTGCTGAGTGCCCGCGACGTTCGAGGGGTTCTTCAGGAAGTCCTGGAGGGCCTTCCACTCGCCCTTGCCGGGGGTGCCGCCGAAGGCCTGCGGGGCCTGGTCGGACATGTCGAAGCGGAAGTCGTCACCGGCGTCGATGAGCGCCTTCGCCGTCTTCCGCTGCACCTCGTTCGGGTACGCCGAGTTCTCCACGCTCTTGTTCGGCGAGAGGTAGCCGCCGAGCTTCGCCTGGATCGTCGCCGCGTCCGGGGAGGCCAGCCAGGTCGCCAGCGCCTGCGCCGCCTCGGAGTCCTGGAGGATGACGGCCGCGTCGCCGCCGGAGACGACCGGAGCGGTGTCACCGACGGTCGGGAACGGGAACACCTTCGCGTCCGTGCCGACTTCGGCCTTCGCCTGCGTGATGTTGACCTGCGCGAAGTCGCCCTCGTAGACCATGGCGGCCTTCGGCTGGTCGCCACCGGTGAAGACCTGGGTGACGGAGGCCGGGAAGTCCGTCTGGAGCGCGCCGTCGGCGCCGCCCGCCACGTAGTCCTTCTTGCCCCACACCTGGGCGAGCGTGGTGAGCGCGTCCTTCACGGACGCGTCGGTCCACTTGATCTCGTGCTTCGCGAGCTGGTCGTACTTCTCCGGGCCGGCCTGGGAGAGGTAGATGTTCTCGAACCAGTCCGTGAGGGTCCAGCCGTCCGCGCCGCCCACCGAGAACGGAGTGACACCGGAGTCGTAGACGGTCTGCGCGGTGGTGAGCAGTTCCTCCCACGTCTTGGGCTCGGCCGCCCCCGCGTTCTCGAAGACCTGTGCGTTGTACCAGATCAGGGACTTGTTGGCGGCCTTGTAGTAGACGCCGTACTGCTTGTCGTCGACCTTGCCGATGTCCTGCCAGCCCGGCGAGTAGTTCTGCTGCAACTCCTTGACCGCTTCGGCGCCCAGCGGCTTGGCCCACTTCTTGTCCACGGCCTGCTTGATGGCGCCGGGCTGCGGAAGCATCGCGACGTCCGGCGGCTGACCGCCCGCGACCTTCGAACCGAGGAAGTTGATGATCGGGTCCTGCGCGGGCACGAAGGTGACCTTGGCGCCGGTGCGCTTCTCGAACTCCGCGAGGACCTTCTTGAAGTTCTCCTGCTCGGCACCGGTCCACACCGCGGCGACTTCGAGGGACTCGCCGTCCAGCTTGGGAAGGGTGACGGTGCTCGCGGACTCCTCGCCGGAGCCGCCCTGTTCGTTGCCGCTGTCCTTGTCGTCCCCACCGCACGCGGTGAGGGAGAGTGCGAGGGCGCCCGCGAAGACGGCTGCCGCGGTCCTGGCGGCCCTGCGTGTCCGGTTCCTGCTGCTCGTGCTGCGCATGACTGCCCCGTTCTTCGTGCCTCGTCGAACGTTCGAGCGCTGTCCCGTGCGATCTGGTCTACGCCCTGCCATGGGGGGCGGCAAGACCGCGTCCGCTGTCAAGTGGGCGATCGTGACCGCCTCGTGACCAGGCCGTGTGTCTCCGACGGCCGAGCGGGAAGACCCGCGCCGACACGGTGGCCCGCGCCCCCCGCGGGCTGCGCGCTCTTACCCGGGCTGCCGGCCGGAACGGCCTCGTCCTCATTCGCCGGAAGGGCTGAGAGTGCCGGCCGGCGTCACAGGAGCGAGGGCACCTCGGTCGCCGAGACCTCCCGGGCCGCCCGCTCCACGGCACTGGCCAGCAACGCCAGATCCGTAGGGCCGTTCCCCAGCTCCCGCACCTGACGGCGGGCCGGCGGATCGCCCATCCGGTGCCACTCCAGCGGCACGACGGTCGGCCGCAGCGTCGCCGTCCGCGGAATGCGTCCGGTGACCCGGCCGCCCTGGAACGGCAACACCCGTCCGTCCGCCCAGGCCAGCCGGCCGCGTCCCGGCGCCGGTTCGTCCGGCCCGGCGGCGACCGCGTCCAGCGTCACCCGCAGGGTCGCCCGACGGGCCGTCTCCGACTCCGCCGTACGGCCGCCGACCGCGGCGGCGGCCACCAGGTGCACCCCGAGCCGCTCGCCCTCGCGCGCCACGGCCTCCAGCGCGCGCACCACCGAGCCGGCCGCCGGCCTGCCGGTGGAACCCAACGCGGGCGAGACCAGGGCGTCCAGGTCGTCCACCACGACCACGAGCCGGGGCAGCGGCGGCACCGCTTCGGCCTGCCGGCGCCCCGCTCCCGGCCGCAGCCGCATCGTGGAGCTGGGCGGGCTGTCCAGGTCCCCGGTGAGCTCGCCGGGCCCGGCGCCGGGGCCCGCTGCCGCCGCGCGCTGTGTGACCATGCGGCCCGACAGCGCCCGCCCGGTGTGCCACTCCGCGAAGTCGGACCGCCCGAGCAACTCGGCCCGCCGCTTCAGCTCGGCGCTCAGCGACTGGGCGAACTCCCGCATGCGGACGGGGTCGTTGGCGGTCAGGTGGGTGGTGACATGCGGTATGTCGGTGCACGCCCGCAGTCCGTCGCCGTGCCCGCTGCCGGCGCCGACGCCGTCCCGGCCGTCGATCAGCACGACGCCCAGCCGGTCCGGCCGCTCGGCCGCCGCGAGCGAGGCGACGACGGCCCGCAGCAGCTCCGTACGCCCGCTGCCGGGCGGTCCCTCGATCAGCAGATGCGGCCCGTCCACGCCGAGGTCCGCTCCGACCGGGCCGCGCGGTCCGGCCCCGAGCACGGCGCAGGCGCGCCCGCCGAGGGCCTGCGGGTCGTCGCTCGCGTCGGCCCACCGGGCCATCAGCGACGCGGGCGTGGCCCGTGCCAGCCCCAGCTCGTCCAGCAGCCGTGCCGCTTGGGGCAGCGGCACGGACACACGCGCGTGCCGCTCCCCGAGGCCGCCCTCCGTCCGCAACGGTGCCAGTGCCCGTGCGAACCGCTCCGCCCAGGCGGGCGAGACGGCGTCCACCGCGGCGACGGTGCCGTGCCCGACCGGGCCGTGGGCCTCGCCGTCCACCGTCTGGTCGCGGCCGGGGGCGCCCGGCTCGGCCGCTCCGCCGCGCGCCACCCGCATCAGCCGCAGCGCCGTCGCCACATCCCCGCTGAGCAGCGCGACCGCACCGCACCCCCGGAACGTCGGCGACACCGTGCACGCCGCCTCGTACGTCTCCGTCACCGGCGACGCGGGCGACGCCGAAGCCGTCTCCGCGAGGCACACGACGTGTATGCCGGCCCGCGGTCCCTCCAGCGCCAGCCGCGCCACCGCCTCGCGCACATCGGCGCCCCCGGGATCGCCGTCCACGACGACCACGGTGTACGGCCCCGCGAACCCGTCCGTCACATCGGCCGCGCCGTCGTCCCGCGCCCACGAGGGCCGGCGCACGGCCCGCTGACCGGGAATCCGGCCGTCGTGCGCGGCGGGGTTCGCGCCGCCTCCACTGTGCGGGGCGGGGCCCGCGGCGCTTCCACCGTGCGGGGTGGGGCCGGCAGCGACTCCGTCGCGCGTGGCGGGGGTTGGGGCACCGCCACTGTGCGGGGTGTGGCCCGCGGCGTTTTCACCGTGCGGGGTGGGGCCGGCGGTGGCGCCGTCGCGCGTGGCGGGGCCCGGGACGCTTCCACCGTGCGGGGTGCGGCCTCCGTCGTGGGCCGCGGGGCCCGGGGCGCCCCCGCCGTGCCCGGCAGAGCCTGCGGCGCCTCCACCGTGCGGGGTGGGGCCCGGGACGCTTCCACCGTGCGGGGTGCGGCCTCCGTCGTGGGCCGCGGGGCCCGGGGCGCCCCCGCCGTGCCCGGCAGAGCCTGCGGTGCCCCCGCTGCGCCCGGCAGGGCCTGCGGTTCCCCCGCCGTGCCTCGCCGGGTCCGCCGTCATGTCCTCCAGGCGGCGCAGCAGCTCCTCCGTGCGGGCCGTCGCCTGTTCGCGGTCGTAGGCCAGCAGCAGACGGCAGTCCTGGCCGTGGCCGGGGCGGACGTGCGGGAGCCAGCCCAGCCAGGCCCACTCGGCGGTGCGCTCCTCCAGGGGGCGGGCGCGGTCCACGCTGAGCAGGACGACTTCCAGGGCGTCCGGCGAGTGCAGCGCGGCGAGCTGGGCGAGCACCGCGCGGGCCAGCCCCGCGAGCCGCTCGCGCGGACCGGCCAGGCCCAGCGCCCCGACCTCCCGCAGATCGGCGGTCACCGGGACTGCGGGCAGCAGCCCCGAGCCGTCGGGTGCCGTCCGGTCGGCCGTGCCGAGCCGCACCGTGAGCGCCTCCGCGTGACCGGGTGCGCGCTCCCACAGCCGGGGGCCGGGGCCCAGGGCCGTCAGCAGCAGCGAGGCCGGGTCCGGCCAGGTCTCCGGCTGCCGGGGACCGTCGGCCGCCGCGGGCCGGCCGGACTCCTCCATCGGCTCGTCATCGTCGTACGCCCCGTCCCGCTCCGCCCCCGGCTCCGCGCGCCCGCCGGCCAGCCGCCGCGCCCACGCCGTGAGCCCGCCCCGCCTGCGTACGCCCTGCGGTACGTCGGTGCCGCGCAGCGGGGTGCCCTTGCGGGTACCGCCGGGCGCCGCGTCCTCGGCGGTGGCGGCAGCCGCGGGACTGCCGGGTTCACCGGCGGCCGCGCCGCTGAACGTGCCCACGCCGAAGCCGGTGCCGTGGGTGTCGCCGTCGCGCGGACCCGGGAGCCGCCCCGTGGCCGGGTCGTGCCGCTCGATGTGTGGTGCGCCGCCCTGGACCGGCACGATCGGCGGCTCGACGGGATGGTGCTCCTGGGCGGCCGACCGGTCCGCCGAGGGCGCGGCCGCATCGCCGCCGTCCGCCACGCGCGTGTGACGCACGGCCGACTCCGCGGGCACCGGCGGACGGGCGCCGGCCTCGCGGTCGCCCCCGGCGGGGACGCGCACATGCCCCTCCCCGTCCGGTTCCGTCCGGACCCGCGCGCCCGGACCGCCTGCCGGGGTCAGCCGCAGGGCCGACTCGCCGATCCGCAGCAGGGCGCCCGGCGCGAACCGCACCGGGCGGGTGGTCAGCCGGGCGCCGTCCAGCGTGGTGCCGTTCGTCGAGCCGAGGTCGGCGACCGAGACGCGGCCGTCGGCGGCGACCGTCACCGCGCAGTGCAGCCGGGAGACGTCCGGGTCGTCGAGCGGGACGTCGGCGTCGGCGGAGCGGCCGATGCGGATCTCACCGCCGTGCAGCAGATGGACGCCGCCCGCGTCCGGACCCGCCACCACATGGAGCTGCGTCGGGGCGTCGTCCAGCTCGGGGTGGGGTTCGGGGGCCGCCGGGGCGCCCAGGGACAGCACCGCGCCGTCCGTCAGCGGGGGCTCGCCGAGGGTGCTGCGCCGGTCGTCGAGCCGCTCGGCGCCCGCGTACAGCACGATCGGACCGCCGCCGCGCTCGGCCTCTCCCGTCCGGGAGCCGGCCCCGTCGCCGGCCACCGCCGACGCGAGCGCCGACGCCACCGCGGCCAGGGCCGTGCCGGCCGGTGCCGTGACCAGCACGTCGCAGCTCGCGGCGCGGCCACGCACCGGGGCGGGCGGGGCCATCGGGTCTACGACGGTCAGCCGGATCTGCATCGGCGTCAGCGGTCCCTTCTACGCGGGCGCGGACCAGGGCCCGGCCGATGGATCCCCGTGGCGTCGCGCCGCCCGGCACGCACTCGCGCCGCACCGCGCCGAGGCCCGAGCGGCTCCGCCGCGAGGGCCTGCGTGCCGTATGCCGGGGGCACGCACCGAGCGCCGCCCCTCTTCCCGCGGAGATCCATCGGACGGGCCCTCCCCACCCCACACGAGCACATCGGCCAGTACGTCAGGCATCCTCGCACCTGCCACTGACAACGCGCCCCCCGCCCGAAGGCAAGTGATCTTGATTGGTCGGCTCTGCCCGTAAAAGTGCCTGACAGTTGACTTGCGGGCGACCGCTTGAGATCAGTCACGCCCGCTTGCGGCAACCACGGGACTGAGCCGAGCGTCTTTCCTTCGAACATGTACGGGAAGCCGTACGTAAGACGGACAGAATGACGACACCCCGGTGCCCGGGGGCACGGCACTACAGTGGGTCGGAACGTAGACAAGCAGCAGGGAGCGCGACGTGCGGCCGGTAGGCAGCAAGTACTTCCTCGAGGAGCCGCTGGGCCGCGGCGCCACGGGGACCGTCTGGCGAGCCCGTCAGCGGGAGACCGCGGGCGCCGAGGCGGCCGTCCCGGGGCAGCCCGGCGAGACGGTCGCGATCAAGGTGCTCAAGGAAGAGCTCGCCAGTGACGCGGACATCGTCATGCGGTTCCTGCGTGAGCGGTCCGTCCTGCTCAGGCTGACCCACCCCAACATCGTCCGGGTGCGTGACCTGGTCGTCGAGGGCGAGCTGCTGGCCCTGGTCATGGACCTCGTCGAGGGCCCCGACCTGCACCGCTACCTGCGCGAGAACGGCCCCTTCACCCCCGTCGCCGCGTCCCTGCTCACGGCGCAGATCGCCGACGCGCTGGCCGCGAGCCACGCCGACGGCGTCGTCCACCGCGACCTGAAGCCCGCCAACGTCCTGCTCCAGCAGAACGGCGGCCAGATGCACCCCCTGCTGACCGACTTCGGCATCGCCCGCCTGGCCGACTCCCCGGGCCTGACCCGCACCCACGAGTTCGTCGGCACGCCCGCGTACGTCGCTCCCGAGTCCGCCGAGGGCCGCCCGCAGACGTCCGCCGTCGACATCTACGGCGCCGGCATCCTCATGTACGAGCTGGTCACCGGACGCCCGCCGTTCGGCGGCGGCTCCGCCCTGGAGGTGCTGCACCAGCACCTGAGCGCCGAGCCGCGCCGCCCCTCCACGGTCCCCGACCCGCTGTGGACCGTCATCGAACGCTGCCTGCGCAAGAACCCGGACGAACGGCCCAGCGCCGAGAACCTCGCCCGCGGCCTGCGCGTCGTCGCCGAGGGCATCGGCGTGCACGCGAACTCCGCGCAGATCGCCGCCGCCGAGGGCGTCGCCGCGCTGCTCGCCCCGGACCCGGCGCCGGCCACCGTCCCCGGCTCTGCCGACCCCACACAGGTGATGCGGCACGGTGCCGGCTCCTTCGATCCGAACGCCGCGACCAACGTCCTGCCGCACACCGGCGCCCCCGGCCCGGCGGGCGCTGCCGACCCCACCGCCGTCCTGCCGCACACCGGCGGCCCCGGCGCCGCGGACCCGACGGCCGTCATGCCGCCGGTGCCGCCGGGGCAGCCCGGCGGACCCGGCCCCGAGGACCCGCACCCCTGGCAGAACCAGCTGCGCGCCGCCCGGGACCGCAACGAACAGACGCAGGTCCAGTACCTCGACCCCAACCAGGACCCGCTGCGCCGCCGCCCCCAGCGCCAGGTGGCGCGCCCGCAGCAGCCCCAGCAGCGCCCGCCGCAGCGCGGACAGCAGGGCGGTTACGGCCACCCGCAGCAGCATCAGCCGCAGCAGCACCAGCCGCAGCCGTACGCCCCGCCGCGCCAGCCGCAGCAGCAGCCCCAGCGGTACGCCCCGCCGCCTCCGCCGGAGCCGCAGCGTCCGCAGCGCGAGCCGCGCCAGCCGCGTCAGCGCAGCGCCAACCCGATGCGGATCCCCGGCCTGGGCTGCCTCAAGGGCTGTCTGTTCACGATCGTCATCCTGTTCGTCGCGGGCTGGCTGGTCTGGGAGCTGAGCCCGCTGCAGGAGTGGATCGGCACCGGCAAGGGCTACTGGGACCAGCTCTCCGACTGGTTCAGCACCGTGACCGGCTGGATCGGCGACCTCGGCGGCAGCTCCGGCGGAGGCTCCGGCACCAACTGACCGAGCCCCACGGCGTCGGCCGGTTTGGTTACTTGTCGACATCTGGCGGGTGATTTCCGCCTCCGCGGTGAAGGTTGGCCTGTCGTGCGCGTAGTTTTGTCGACCGGGGTTCCCGGGATTGTCGGCTGGGAGTCCGGGGGCCGTCCCCCGGAATGACGCAGCAGCGACACAACGCGTCGGTAGGAGCAGTCTTGGCACGGAAGATCGGCAGCCGGTACACCGCCAACCAGATCCTGGGGCGGGGCAGCGCCGGCACGGTGTGGCTGGGCGAGGGACCCGAGGGGCCCGTCGCCGTCAAGCTGCTGCGCGAGGATCTCGCGTCCGACCAGGAACTCGTCGGACGCTTCGTGCAGGAGCGCACTGCGCTGCTCGGCCTGGAGCACCCGAACGTGGTCTCCGTGCGCGACCTGGTGGTCGACGGCAACGACCTGGCGCTCGTCATGGACCTGGTCCGCGGCACCGACCTGCGCACCCGGCTCGACCGGGACCGGCGGCTCGCGCCCGAGGCGGCGGTGGCGATCGTCGCGGACGTCGCGGACGGGCTGGCGGCGGCACACGCGGCCGGCGTCGTGCACCGGGACGTCAAGCCGGAGAACGTCCTGCTGGACATGCAGGGTCCGCTCGGCCCGGGCGGCTCCCACCCCGCTCTGCTGACCGACTTCGGTGTGGCGAAACTCATCGACTCGCCCCGCCGCACCCGCGCGACGAAGATCATCGGCACGCCGGACTACCTGGCACCGGAGATCGTCGAGGGCCTCCCGCCCCGCGCCGCCGTCGACATCTACGCACTCGCCACCGTCCTGTACGAGCTGCTGGCGGGCTTCACGCCGTTCGGCGGCGGCCACCCGGGCGCCGTGCTGCGCCGCCATGTCACCGAGACGGTGGCGCCGCTGCCCGGCATCCCCGACGAGCTGTGGCAGTTGATTGTGCAGTGCCTCGCGAAGGCGCCGGCCTCCCGGCTGCGGGCCTCGGAGCTCGCCACGCGGCTGCGGGAGCTGCTGCCGCTGGTCGCCGGGATGCCGCCGCTGGACGTGGACGAGCCCGACGCGGAACCGGACGAGGACGAGGCGCCGGCCGCCGAGGAGGCCGCCCCGCAGAGCGAGCGGGTCCGGCGGCGGGGCGCGGTGCCGCTGGTGCCGGGCGCGAAGCCCGCGGACTCCAACCGGGACACGCACACGTCGATGAGGGTGCCGGCGCCCGACGAGCTGGCCGGCGGCGCGCGCGGCACGGCCCGGGTGCCGAGGGCGGCGGGCGCCCCGCGTCCGGGTTCGGCCCGTCACCGGGTGGCGGCGCGGCGGCGCCGGGTGGCCCTGGGGGCGGCCGCGGTGGTGCTGGCCGCGGCGGCCGGTGTCGGTGCCTGGCTGGCCACCTCGGAGGACGACGCCGGCGCGACTCCCCAGGACACGAACAACACGGCCCCGGCGACGCCCTAGCCTTCGTCGGCGGCCCCGTTTCAGCCCGTCCGGCGTTTGAGGACAAGGCCCTTCGGGGCCGGCCGGGGTCCAGGGGGCGGAGCCCCCTGGTACGTGTGCCGGGACCCCGGGTGACCTCGTGCCGACAGCACTCGGACCTCGCCGCTTGGCGGAGCCGTTACGCTGGAGGCGTGGCAGTCGTCGATGTATCCGAAGAGCTCAAGTCCCTCTCCTCGACCATGGAGTCGATCGAGGCCGTTCTGGACCTCGACAAGCTGAGGGCAGACATCGCCGTGCTCGAGGAGCAGGCGGCCGCGCCGTCCCTGTGGGACAACCCGGACGAGGCGCAGAAGATCACCAGCAAGCTGAGCCACCTCCAGGCCGAGGTCAGGAAGGCCGAGGCACTGCGGGGGCGGATCGACGATCTCGCCGTGCTCTTCGAGATGGCCGAGGAGGAGGACGACCCGGACACCCGTGCCGAGGCCGAGTCCGAGCTCACGGCCGTCCGCAAGGCGCTGGACGAGATGGAGGTCCGCACGCTGCTCAGCGGTGAGTACGACGCCCGTGAGGCGCTCGTCAACATCCGCGCCGAGGCGGGCGGCGTCGACGCCGCCGACTTCGCCGAGAAGCTGCAGCGGATGTACCTGCGCTGGGCGGAGCAGAAGGGCTACAAGACCGAGGTCTACGAGACGTCGTACGCCGAAGAGGCCGGCATCAAGTCGACCACCTTCGCCGTGCAGGTGCCGTACGCCTACGGCACCCTCTCGGTCGAGCAGGGCACCCACCGCCTCGTGCGCATCTCGCCCTTCGACAACCAGGGCCGCCGCCAGACCTCCTTCGCCGGCGTAGAGATCCTTCCCGTGGTCGAGCAGACCGACCACATCGAGATCGACGAGTCCGAGCTGCGCGTGGACGTGTACCGGTCGTCCGGGCCCGGCGGCCAGGGCGTCAACACCACCGACTCCGCGGTGCGGCTGACCCACCTTCCGACCGGCATCGTCGTCTCCTGCCAGAACGAGCGGTCGCAGATCCAGAACAAGGCGACCGCCATGAACGTCCTCCAGGCGAAGCTGCTGGAGCGGCAGCGCCAGGAGGAGCGGGCCAAGATGGACGCCCTCAAGGACGGCGGCAGCTCCTGGGGCAACCAGATGCGTTCGTACGTCCTGCACCCGTACCAGATGGTCAAGGATCTGCGCACGGAGTTCGAAGTCGGTAACCCCGAGGCTGTTTTCAACGGTGAGATCGACGGATTCCTGGAAGCCGGAATTCGCTGGCGCAAGCAGCAGGAGAAGTAAGTTTGTCGACAAGGCAACTACCGCTGGGACGGCGGTAGTTGCCTTTTCTGTTCCTGCATGTCTGGGTTTTACATCACACTCACAGGTTCCAACCCCTGGCAAAGAGCCCGTACTTGGACATCGCGCGCGCAACGGCCTTGACGAAGACTTGAAAAATGGGAAGGGTAAAGCGTGGCATGCGTATCTCTGGGGCGCATGTGAACCGGGGGGCTCTTGTTCTGCTACCTCCGTCGATCACGGCCGGCCCCTGAGCGCTGTCTCACTGACGATTCAGCTACTGGGGGTAGCAACCAGATGACGAAGAAGACGCGGATCCGTATCGCGCGCCTCGCTGCCGGTGCCGTGATCGCGGCCGGCGCCTCGCTGACCGCTGCGGGTGCCGCTTCCGCCGCGGAGGCTGAGGACTGCATCCTCGGCCTCTGCATCGGCGACGACGACCCGACCGACCCGCCCACCGAGGAACCGACCGACATCCCGACGGACATTCCTACGGACATCCCGACCGAGGAGCCCACGGACCCGACGGAGCCCACCGAGGAGCCGACGGAGCCGCAGGAGCCCACCGAGGACCCGACCACGGAGCCGTCCGACCCGGGCAACGGGAACGGCAATGGGAACGGCAACGGTAACGGGAACGGCAACGGCAACGAGAACGGCAACAACGGCGGGGGCAACAACACCGACCCCGACGGTGGAGCCTCCACCCAGGAGGAGGGTTCCTCCTCCCTGACCGAGACCGGCACCGACAGCACCGGCACCGGCGCCAGCACCTCCGCCCAGGGCGGCGGCGACGAGCTCGCCGAGACGGGTGCCGCGCAGACCACGTTCCTGCTGGTCGGCGCCGCCACCATGATCGCCGGTGGCATCGGCTTCCGTGTGCTGCCGCGTCTGGCCGGCGGCCGTGGCGGTGCGGCTGCCTGACGGTAGCCGAACGTCTGCGCCGTGTGACGGACGTCGTACGGCCGAGGGGCCCGGAGCGTGTTTCGCTCCGGGCCCCTCGTCATGTCCGCGTACGGTGCGTGCGGCCCTATGCGGTCTGGTGCGCCAGCAGGGCCACCGCGGCGATCAGTACCGCCAGCAGGGCGATCAGCGTCATCGGGTTCAGGCCCGCCAACGGGTTCTGCTGCTGAAGCCGCTCGCGATTCGCCCTGCACACGGGGCAGCGGCCCTCACTCACGGGCGCGGCACAGTTCGCGCACACCAGCCGGTCGTACGTCATGCGCCACCCTCCTTGCGAGTCCCTCCGGGGGGTTCAACGGGTTCAGCCCCGAGAACGTTCCCCCTTCCACCATGCCAGGTTCCCCTGCAAAGGGCGCGGGCGCCCTCGGAGGGGTGGTTGTCATTGTCTCGCGGCTGCGGGCGCCATGTGGCGGGTCGCGCAGTTCCCCGCGCCCCTTTCAGGGCATCACCTGATCCGGCATAAATGGGCACAACCCTTACGCAACCCCTTCCGGCGACTGCGCCCCCACCCCCGGTTCGCGTATGGTCACGCTCATCTACCCCCGGCTACCCGTGGTGCATCCGTGATCCGATTCGACAACGTCTCCAAGGTCTACCCCAAGCAGACCCGCCCCGCACTCAGGGATGTGTCCCTGGAAGTGGAGAAGGGCGAGTTCGTGTTCCTCGTGGGGTCCTCCGGCTCCGGAAAGTCCACCTTCCTGCGGCTGATCCTCCGCGAGGAGCGGGCCAGCCATGGACAGGTGCACATCCTGGGCAAGGACCTCGCGCGCCTCTCCAACTGGAAGGTGCCGCAGATGCGCCGCCAGCTGGGGACGGTGTTCCAGGACTTCCGGCTCCTTCCGAACAAGACGGTCGGCGAGAACGTCGCCTTCGCCCAGGAGGTCATCGGCAAGTCGCGCGGCGAGATCCGCAAGTCCGTACCGCAGGTGCTCGACCTCGTCGGGCTCGGCGGCAAGGAGGACCGGATGCCCGGCGAGCTGTCGGGTGGTGAGCAGCAGCGCGTGGCCATCGCCCGTGCCTTCGTCAACCGGCCCAAGCTGCTCATCTGCGACGAGCCCACCGGCAACCTCGACCCGCAGACCTCCGTCGGCATCATGAAGCTGCTCGACCGGATCAACCGGACGGGTACGACGGTCGTGATGGCCACGCACGATCAGAACATCGTGGACCAGATGCGCAAGCGCGTCATCGAGCTGGAGAAGGGCCGCCTCGTCCGCGACCAGGCACGCGGCGTCTACGGCTACCAGCACTGACCCGACCCGTCCACGGAAAGGCCTGAAAGAGACGCCATGCGCGCCCAGTTCGTACTGTCCGAGATCGGTGTCGGTCTCCGCCGCAATCTGACGATGACCTTCGCCGTCATCGTCTCCGTAGCCCTGTCGCTCGCCCTGTTCGGCGGGTCGCTCCTGATGAGCGACCAGGTCAACACGATGAAGGGCTACTGGTACGACAAGGTCAACGTCTCGGTGTTCCTCTGCAACAAGAGCGACGCCGAGTCCGACCCCAACTGCGCCAAGGGCGCGGTCACCGAGGACCAGAAGAAGGAGATCCTCGCCGACCTGGACAAGATGACGGTCGTCGAGAAGGTGACGTACGAGTCGCAGGACCAGGCCTACAAGCACTACAAGGAGCAGTTCGGCGACTCGCCGCTGGCCGCCTCGCTGACGCCGGACCAGATGCAGGAGTCGTACCGGATCAAGCTGAAGGACCCGGAGAAGTACACGGTCATCGCGACCGCCTTCGACGGGCGCGACGGCGTGCAGTCCGTGCAGGACCAGAAGGGCATCCTGGACAACCTCTTCGGGCTGCTGAACGGCATGAACTGGGCCGCGCGGGCGGTGATGGCGCTGATGCTCGTGGTCGCGCTGATGCTGATCGTGAACACCGTGCGGGTCTCGGCCTTCAGCCGGCGGCGCGAGACCGGCATCATGCGCCTGGTCGGCGCCTCGGGCTTCTACATCCAGGCGCCGTTCATCATGGAGGCCGCCGTCGCCGGGCTCATCGGCGGCACGGTCGCCTGTGGCTTCCTGGTGGTCGCCCGGTACTTCATCATCGACCACGGCCTGGCTCTGTCCGAGAAGCTGAACCTGATCAACTTCATCGGCTGGGACGCGGTGTTGACGAAGCTGCCGCTCATCCTCGCGACGAGCCTGCTGATGCCGGCGTTGGCGGCGTTCTTCGCGCTGCGCAAGTACCTGAAGGTGTGACCAACGCCAAGGGGGCCGTACGGGCAAGGCGCCGTACGGCCCCTTCGCGTTGTCCTAGACTCACCGGCATGTCAGGTCGTGACCTGTTCTGTCAGCCCCGCCGCTTCGGCCGCGGGGCCGCCCTGACATTGGTCTTCGCGAGCGTGCTCGCCGCCGGTGCCGCGACCGGCTCGCTGCCCGGCCCTGACCGGAAATCCCCGGCCGGTGCCTCCCGTTCGGCCGCCTCCGCGGACCGCCACGAGGACGTCACCGAGGCGGCCGCCAGGGCCATGGCCGCCGGCAAGTCCCCCATGGAGGCCGCCGAACGCGCGGTGAGCCGCAGCGGGGACCGCTGGGGCGCCGTCTACTCCCAGGGGGAGTACGAGGAGTTCGAGGAGGCCCTCGACGGCGCGTACACCGGCGTCGGGCTGTGGGCGCGGCGCGAGCGCGACGGCCGTATCGAGGTGACGAAGGTGCGGGCGGGCTCGCCCGCCGCCACCGCCGGGATCCGCGTGGGCGACCTGCTGCGCAGCGTCGACGGGGCGAAGGTCGACGGGCGTCCGGTCACCGAGGTCGTCTCTTTACTCCGGGGTGACGCCACCGACGCGCCCGCCGGCACGCCGGTGAAGGTGGGCATGGAGCGCGGCACACGCGCGTGGGACCTCACGCTGCGACGCGCCCGGCTGTCCGTCGACCCGGTCACCGCCCGGCAACTCCCCGGCGGCATCACCGTCATCCGGATCGCCTCCTTCACCAAGGGCGCCGGCGCCGCGGTCCGAGAGGCCGTACGCCGCGTCCCGGCCTCCTCCGGCATCGTCCTGGACCTGCGGGGCAACTCCGGCGGCCTGGTCACCGAGGCCGTCACCGCCGCCTCCGCCTTCCTCGACGGCGGCCTCGTCGCCACCTACGACGTCGACGGCGACCAGCGCGCCCTGCACGCGGAGCCCGGTGGCGACACCGGCCGGCCGCTGGTGGCGCTCGTCGACGGCGGCACCATGAGCGCCGCCGAGCTGCTCACCGGAGCCCTGCAGGACCGCGGCCGCGCGGTCGTCGTGGGCAGCCGTACCTTCGGCAAGGGATCGGTCCAGATGCCGAGCCGGCTGCCCGACGGCTCCGTCGCCGAGCTGACCGTCGGCCACTACCGCACCCCTTCCGGGCGGGCCGTCGACGGACGGGGCATCACTCCCGACCTGGAGGCGGACCGCGGTGTCCTGGAGCGGGCCCAGACGGTCCTCAGCGGTCTCGGAGAGTCGTAAATCGGCTTTCCCCGCACCCCCTGCGTAGTGCGAAAATGGACGGCACTATGAGCAAGGGAATGTACGTACCCAAGGAGTCCCAGCCCAAGCAGGGCGGCGCCGCCACGAAGGGCCGGGACGGCGAGAAGGGCGGCAAGCGCAAGATCGTCGCCCAGAACAAGAAGGCCCGGCACGACTACGCGATCATCGACACGTACGAGGCGGGCCTGGTGCTGATGGGCACCGAGGTCAAGTCGCTGCGCGAGGGCCGGACGTCGCTGACCGACGGCTTCGTCCAGATCGACGGGGGCGAGGCGTGGCTGCACAACGCCCACATCCCGGAGTACCACCAGGGCAGCTGGACCAACCACTCCGCGCGCCGCAAGCGCAAGCTCCTGCTGCACCGCGAGGAGATCGACAAGCTGGAGGCGAAGTCCCAGGAGACGGGTCACACGATCGTGCCCCTCGCCCTGTACTTCAAGGACGGCAGGGCCAAGGCCGAGATCGCTCTCGCGCGAGGCAAGAAGGAGTACGACAAGCGCCAGACCCTGCGTGAGAAGCAGGACCGGCGGGAGTCGGACCGCGCGATCGCGGCGGCGAAGCGCAGGCAGCGGGGCCAGTAGGCGGTCGCCGGGAATGCGCTGGCATCGTGCTGCGTTGGTCACGTACGATGGCACTGCACCTCACAGAGGGTGCGCGCCCCTCCGGTCTCCGGAGGATTGAAAAAACAACATGGGGATGATCGGTTTCGACAGCGGCTGTCGAAGCAGGGGAAGCGTGTCGAGGAAGCGGCAATGATCTCGTAAACCATATGTCGCAAAAAATAATCGCCAATACCAAGCGCGATTCCTTCGCCCTCGCTGCCTAAGTAGCGACTTGCGAAGTGTCAGCCCGGGGCTGTTCCCGACCCGGATCCTGGCATCAGCTAGGGAACTAAACCTTGATCCCGGTCACGGGGTGAAGAGGGAAACCAAACAGTGACTGGGCCCGTCGGCGACTTGTTCGCGTGATCGCCGGGGCCGAGAAAATCGCAGCGAACTGCACACGGAGAAGCCCTGATTCTGCACCGTTGGACGCGGGTTCGATTCCCGCCATCTCCACGATCGGGAGGTTTCCGGACCTCCTCACCCATGTGGGCAAAGGCCCCGTCGCTTTCGAGCGGCGGGGCCTTTGCCATGCGACCTGAGGGGCCGGAGTGATCTGTGACACTGCTGTGACCGGAGGTGTGGGTTCCGCCACAGCCGTGGGAGCGGTCCCTTGGTGAGGTGGGCGGATGCCGAGAGCCTTACAGAGCGTTCCCGCCGCCGTCGCCGGACTCCTGCTGCTCGCCGCGTGCGGCTCGCAGAGCGCCTCGCAGGAGGACGCGGGGGCGCGGGCCGGCGATGCCGGAGGCGTCAGGTCCGAGGCGCTGTGCCCGTCGGACGTCCAGCAGTACGGCAGCCCACCGCCGCCCGCCGACCCGCCCTCCGGCACACCTTCCCCGCTGCCCCTGCCGTCGCCCGCCGCCACGGGTGAGTCCGGCGTCCGGGTCACCGGGCTGTACGCCTGGGGGGAGGGCAGCGGCTGCGCGGCCGACTACAGCGCCGAGTTCGAGGTCACCAACCAGGGGACGGAGGCCGTCACTTACACGGTCACCGTCGGGTTCCTCTCGGCGTCCGGCGGCGCGGTCGACAACGTCGAGAGGACGGTCGAGTCGGTCGGGCCCGGACGGACCGTCAAGGCGGCCGTGGCCCTGCGGGAACCGGCCGTACAGGCACCCGACGTGACGGGCGTCGACGTGATCGAGGTGCGCAGCGTTCCGGCCGCCGAGACGTCCTCCGACGCGGGGCCCTGCCCGGCCTCCGGTGTGCGGGTGTACGCCGACCGCGGGGACGCGGCGATGGGGCTGCGTGCCGTCGGACTGCATCTCGTCAACTGCGGAACCCGGCCCTACCGGGTCGACGGCTACCCGGAGCTGGAACTGCTCGACGAGGACCACGACCCCGTCGACGGGGTACGGATCCTCCACGGGACCGACCGGATCAGCACCGGCCTGCGGGGCGGTGACAGCCCGCGACCCGTCGTACTGCGTCCCGGTGAGGCCGCGGTGGCCTCGCTCGCGTGGCGCAACACCACCGGCTTCGGCGCCGCGGTGAACGCGCCGTACGCGCGCGTGCGGGCGAAGCCCGGCGCGGACCCGGTGACGGTCGTCCCGGAATTCGACCTCGGCACGACGGGCAAGCTGGGCGTCGGGCCGTGGGAGCGGGACGAGACGTACCGGGATGCCGCCACCGGCACCCCGCGACCGTGACCGGGTTCCTCGTCGTCCTGGGATGCGCGGCAGCGCTGTATCTGCTCGCCCTGCCCCGCATCCCGGCCGGGATCAAGGTCGTCGTCCTGACCGCGCCCCCGGTGGTGGGGGTGATGTGGCTCCTGGACGTGGTGTTCGACCGGGCCGCCGTCGCGGTCGTGGTCGGCGTGGTGTTCCTCGTCGTCCTCGTGGCGCTGAACGGGCTCCTGGCCCATCCCCGGCTGCCGCTCTGGGCGAGGCTGACGGTGTTCGGGACGGTCCCGGCGGCGGCGCTGGCATGGCTGCTGGTCGTCACCGCGGACGACACCCTGAAGGACCCCGGCGAGGACCCGTGCTCCATGTACCACGGCGGCGTCGGTGTCTCCGAGGCGTTTCCCCCGCAGGCGTACTGCCGTTACGAGAGCGGCGGCACCCATGACCTGGCGACGGGCGCCCAGTTCGTCTTCTGGGTCTGCTTCGTCGTCAGCCTGGTGCTGCTCACCGTCGGACTGTGGCAGATCGCGCGGGATCCGAAGGCGCTGGTCCGGCAGTTCCGCAGACCGAGCACAGGCTGAACAACCATGGCGGGCCCGCCCGTTGTGGTGCCCCACGCCATATCGAAGGGTCGTTCACGCTTCTACGGTCCCTGCGCATGACACCGACCAGAGCCGCAAGCCGTCATGTCCCCCTCCTGGCGACCCTGCTCGTCGCCCTGCTCGCCGCCTTCCTCACCCCGGGCCGCGCCTCGGCCGCCTCCCTCCAGGAGGTGACCGGGTTCGGGACCAACCCCGGTGCCCTGCGCATGTTCCGGTACGTCCCCGACGGGCTGCCCGCCGGCCGCCCCGTGGTCGTCGCGCTGCACGGCTGCACGCAGAACGCCGCCGGCTACGGCACCGGCAGCGGATGGCTCCAGCTCGCCGACCGCTGGGGCTTCTCCGTCGTCCTGCCGCAGCAGCAGACCGCCAACAACGCCTCGTCCTGCTTCAACTGGTTCCAGAGCGGCGACATCGCGCGCGGCCAGGGCGAGGCAGCGTCCGTCGCCCAGATGGTCGACCGGCAGCTCGCCGACACCTCCGGCGACACCTCCCGCGTGTATGTCACCGGGCTGTCCGCCGGGGGCGCGATGACCGCCGTGATGATGGCGGCGTACCCGGAGAAGTTCGCGTCCGGCGGGATCGCGGCGGGGCTGCCCTACGGGTGCGCGCAGGCCGCCGGGTCGCCGTACGTGTGCATGTACGTCGGCGCGACGCAGACCGCGAAGCAGTGGGGCGACCGGGTGCGCGCCGCCCGGCCCGGTCACAGCGGGCCCTGGCCCACGCTGGTCGCCTTCCAGGGCACGGCCGACTACACCGTGAAGCCGGTCAACATGACCGACCTGATGCGGCAGTGGACCGATGTGCACGGCACCGACCAGACCGCCGACGTGAGCGACACGGTCGCCGGATATCCGCACCAGGTCTTCCGGGACGCGGCCGGCCGCGCGGTCGTGGAGACGTACAGCATCACCGGGATGGGGCACGGCCAGCCCGTCGATCCGGGCAGCGGGAGCGAGCAGTGCGGAACCGCCGGGGCGTACGTCCTCGACGTGAATCTGTGCGGCGCGTACCGGATGGGGCGGGCCTGGGGGCTGGGCTGAGCCGAGGTGCTCTGTCGCCGCGGACGGTTCTCCGGGATGCTGCTGAGGCATGAGCAGACCCGTGAGCGAATCCGGGAGACGCCTTGACTCCCGTAGCAGACTGTGGACCTGGCCTCTCGCCGTGGCGCTCGCCGCCGCCGTCCTGGGGCCGGGCGCGCAGGCCGGTGCGGACTCCGACCGGACCGGCCTGCCCGAGGCCGTCGACACGATCCTCGGCGACCCGCGGATGGAGGGCGGCGTGGCGAGCGTCGTGATCGCCGACGCGCGCAGCGGTGAACTCCTCTACCAGCACCTGCCGTCCACCCGGCTGATGCCGGCCTCCAACACCAAGCTCGCCACCTCGGCCGCCGCGATGGAGATCCTCGGACCCGACCACCGGTTCGGCACGGACGTCCTCGCCACCGGGCGGCAGCACGGCTCCCGCCTCAAGGGCGATCTCTATCTGCGCGGCACCGGGGACCCCACCCTGCTCGCCGGTGACTACGACACGCTCGCCGAGCGGATCGCGGCGGCCGGGATCACCCGGGTCGAGGGGCGGCTGGTCGCCGACGACACCCGCTTCGACGACCGGCGGCTGGGCCGTTCCTGGGCCGCCGACGACGAGTCCTCCTACTACTCCGCGCAGATCAGCGCCCTGGGCGTGGCGCCGGACACCGACTACGACACCGGCACCGTGATCGTGACGGTCCGGCCGGGGGCGGCGGCCGGGGACGCGCCCGTCGTCACCGTCACGCCCGACACCGACTACGTCGACATCGAGGTGGACGCCACCACCGTCGCCGCCGGCGGGCCCGACGACCTGACCGTCGAGCGGGAGCACGGAACGAACACCGTCGTCGTCAGCGGTACGACACCCGTGGGCGGCGCCGGCGCCAAGGAATGGGTGACCGTGTGGGAGCCCACCGGATACGCCGCCGCCGTCTTCCGGGACGCGCTCGCGGAGCACGGCGTCAAGGTCACCGGGCCCACCCGGACCGGACTCGCGACGCCCGCGACCGCGCGGCGGCTGGCCACGCACGACTCCATGCCGCTGAAGGACCTGCTCGTCCCCTTCATGAAGCTGTCCAACAACATGCACGCCGAGATCCTCACCAAGGCCATGGGCCACCAGGTCTCGGGGGAGGGGAGCTGGGACGCCGGACTCGCGGCGATCGGCGGCTACCTCAAGGGCGTCGGCGTCGACAGCGGCAAGCTGCGCCAGGTCGACGGCTCCGGGCTCTCCCGGATGGACAACTTCACGGCCGGACAGCTCGTGCGGCTGCTCCTCGCCGTGCGCTCCGAGCCCTGGTACGCCGACTGGCACCGCTCCCTGCCCGTCGCCTGCGCCCCGGACCGGTTCGTCGGGGGCACCCTGCTCACGGATGTGCGGCACCCCCGCCGCGCTCAACGCCCGTGCGAAGACCGGTTCGCTGACGGGCGCTTCGGCCCTGTCCGGGTACGTCACCGACGCCGGAGGACGCGAACTCGTCTACGGCATCGTCCTCAACAACTACCTGGCCTCGTCCGTGAAGCCGCTGGAGGACGCGATCGTGGTGACGCTGGCCCGGTCGACGGCGCAGGCGTCCCAGCCGGAGCCGGCGCCGGCACGTGAGGGCGGGGCGGACACCGACGTCGAGTGCAGCTGGCGCAAGCCGGACATGTGCTGATCTCACCGTGAAGAGCGGTCCCCCCGGGCGTGCTTGCGCGGGCGAAAGTATGTACGACCCGGGGGTGAACCGAGGGGACGACACGGGAAGGGGGGAGGCATGACGATGACGACGACGGCCGCCCAGGCGCCGATCGTGACGGGGAGTCCCCTGCTCGGCTCGATGAGCGACCCCTTGAACGACCCCCTCACCGCCTATCTGCGGGCCCGCCGCGACCACGGCGACGTGGTGCGCTTCCGGGCCGGCCCGCCCGGACTGCGCTCCGACCTCTACGCGGTGTTCTCGGCCGAGGGAGCCCAGCAGGTGCTGGGGACGCAGGCGGCCAACTTCCGCAAGGACAACGTCTTCTACGAGGAACTGCGCCGGTCGGTCGGCAACGGCCTGCTCACCAGCCAGGACGACGTCTACCTCCGCCAACGACGGCTGGTGCAGCCGCTGTTCACCCGGCGCCGCGTCAACGGCTACGGGCAGCAGGTCGCCGAGGAGGCCGCCGCGCTGGCCGACGTCTGGCGCGCGGCACCCGGCGGGAGGGTCGAACTCGTCGGTGAGATGCACCGTTTCGCCCTGCACGTCGTGGGACGGATCCTGTTCGGCACGGAGGTGAAGCAGGCCTTCGAGACGATCGAGCGCACCCTGCCGCCGCTCCAGGAGTACTCCCTCAAGCGCGGATTCTCCCCGTTCAAGGCGCCCCGCACCTGGCCCACCCCCGCCAACCGCCGTGCCGTACGGCTGCAGTCGGAGCTCTTCGGGCTCTGCGACGGGATCATCGCCGGCCGCCGGGAGCGGGAGGGGGACGACGACCTGGTCACCCTCCTCGTGCACGCCGAGAACGCCGAGGACGGCAGCCTGGACGCCCGCGAGCTGCGCGAACAGGTACTGATCTTCCTTCTCGCCGGTCACGAGACCACCGCCACCGCGCTCGCCTTCGGCCTGCACCTCCTCGCCCGGCACCCGCAGGAGCAGGGGCGGGTCCGCGAGGAGGTGGACCGGGTGCTCGGCGGCCCCGGCGGACGGCCGCCGACGGCCGCGGACATGGAGGAGCTGCCGTATCTGACCATGGTGCTGAAGGAGGCCATGCGGCTCTATCCGTCCGCGCCCGTGATCGGCCGCCGCTCGGTCGCCGCCGCGGAGATCGACGGCATACGGATACCCGCCGGCGCGGACATCCTGGTCAGCCCCTGGGTCACCCACCGCCACCCCGACTACTGGCCGGACCCCGAGCGCTTCGACCCGGCCCGCTTCACGCCCGCGGCCGAGGCGGGACGTCCTCGCTATGCCTGGTTCCCCTTCGGCGGCGGTCCGCGGGCCTGCATCGGTCAGCATCTGTCGATGCTGGAGTCGGTGCTGGGACTGGCCGTGCTGCTGCGGGAGTTCGAGTTCGCCGACGGGGAGGAGGGCGAGGTGCCGCTGGGAGCGGGCATCACGCTGATGGCCAAGGGCCCCGCGCGGGTGCGGGTCACGGCACGGTCCTGACCCCGGCACGGGCATGGCCCACGTGGCCGGTCCGACGCCCGACCCCCGGCAGAGGCAGGGGCAGGGTTCACGTGGCCGGTCCGACGCCCGACGCCCGGCAGAGGCAGGGGCAGGGGCAGGGGCAGGGGCAGGGTTCACGTGGCCGGTCCGACGCCCGGCCTCGTCAGGGCGACGAGCAGGGCCAGGGCCGCCGCCGTGACCGGTACGCCGTAGCCGGCCGTCGGTGCGAGGTGCTCCACCACCCAGCCGCCGGCCGCGCTGCCGCACGCGATGCCGCCGAGCAGGGCGGTCACCGCGAGGGTCATGCCCTCGTTGAGGCGGTCGTCCGGAGTGCGGCGCTGGACCAGCGTCATGTTGGTGATCATGGTCGGTGCCGTGGCCATCCCGGCGATCAGCAGGGCGGCGGACAGCAACAGGAGCGAACCGGTGAGGGACGCGGCGAGCAGCGGGAGGACCAGCAGCGCGGTCATCGCGGCCACGCACCACGGGTACCGGTCCTCGGCGGGACCGGCGAACCGCAGCCTGCCGTACAGCAGCCCCGCCGCACAGGACCCGGCCGCCTGGAGCGCGAGCACGACACCCGCCGCCGTGCGGTGACCCTGTACGTCGGCGAAGGCGATGGTGACGACCTCCATCGACCCGAACACGGCCCCCAGGGCGAGACAGACGGCGAGGAGCGGGGGCATGCCGGGGGAGCGCAGGGGCGACGGTGATGGCGCGGGTGCCCCGGCTGCCGTACGGCCCGGCGGCGGCGGTTCGGTCGACCGCTGGGCCGCGAAGGCCAGGACGCCCGTCACGAGGAGCACCACGCCCACCAGCGTCCCCGCCTCCGGGAAGAACGTCCCGCACAGAAGGGCCGCGAGTACCGGCCCGAGCATGAAGCACAGCTCGTCGGCGGACTGCTCGAAGGAGTTCGCGGTGTGCAGGGAGTCGGGGTCGCCCTTCAGCAGATGGGACCAGCGGGCCCGGGACATGCCGCCGGTGTTGGGAGTGGTCGCGGTGGCGGCGTACGCGGCGAAGAGGGTCCAGGCCGGTGCGCCGTAGCGCACGCACAGCAGGAGTGCGAGGCTCCCCAGCGCCGCGACCAGCGTGGCGGGGACGGCCACCCGGGCCTGGCCGTACCGGTCGACGAGCCGCGCGATCCAGGGCGCGACCAGCGCGGTCGCGGCGAGGCCGGTCGCGGTGACGGCGCCGGCGAGGGCGTACGACCCCCTCGTCCCGGCGATCATCACGACCGCGCTCACGCTGAACATGCCCATGGGGAGCCGGGCGAGCAGGTTGGCGAGGGTGAAGGCACGGGTGCCGGGCCGGGCGAAGAGCCGGCCGTACGGGCCGGGCGGGCGGCGCTTCGTGCGGGGGCCGAAGTCGACGGCGACCAGGGTGTCGGCGGTGACGGTGAACAGGCGGGTTCCTCGGGCGGGCTGGTGCGGCATAGGTCCACCGTCGCCGGGAGCCGATCAAGGGTCCAACACCTGTTCGATGCGGATTCACGCATCTGCGTTGTAAGTTCGGCGCATGCCCGCCGCCGCTCACCTCGACCCGCGCCTGCTGCGCGCCTTCCTCGCCGTGGCCGAGGAGCTGCACTTCACCCGCGCCGCGGCCCGCCTGTACGTCGCCCAGCAGGCGCTCAGCCGGGATGTGCGGCGGCTGGAGCGGGAGTTGGGCGCCGAGCTGTTCGTGCGGACGACCCGGCAGGTCACGCTGACCGGCGACGGCGAGCGCCTGGTGCCGTACGCGCGCCGCGCCCTCCAGGCACAGGACGATCTGCTCGCGGCCTTCGGGCAGGCCCGCCCCCTGCTGGTGGACCTGAACTCGCCCGGCCTGGTCACCGCCCGCCGGGTGCTGCACCGGGCCCGTGCGCTCGCCCCCGAGCTGGAGCTCATGGCCCGCTACGAGAGCGGTCTGACGGGCGCCGCCGCCGAGATGGTGGCGGGCCGGCTGGACTGCTCGTTCGGACGGTTCGCCGGACTGGACCCGGCGCTGCGGGCGGGCCTGGACCACCAACCCGTACGTTTCGAGCCGATGGCGATCCTGCTGCCCGAGGACCACCCGCTGGCCGAAAACCCGCTGGTGCCGCTGTCCGCGCTGGCCGGCGAGACCGTGTACGCGGGCGCCGGGAATCCCCGTACACCGGAGTGGACAGACCTCGCGCGCCGGCTGTTCGAGGGGCGCGGCATCGAGTTGGCCGCCCCCGCGCCGCTCGCGGTCGGTGACGAGGAGTTCCAGCGGATCATGGCCAAGACCCGGAACCCGATCCTCGCCGTGGTGGACTTTCCGGCCATGCCGTCGACCGTGCGGCGCCCGCTGATCGATCCCGTGCCGCTGTCACCGGTGTCCCTGGTGTGGCGGAAGGGGCTGGTGCACCCCGCGTTCGACGCTCTTCGACGGGCGGCGGCCGAGGTCTCGGCGGAGGAGGGATGGCTCCGCAGACCCGCCGATGGATGGATTCCGGCCATGGATTCGGCCAGTATGAGAGTGCACAATTGACACGCTGGAACCACAAAACCTCCGCGTGCGCTACATTCGTGGCCTGAGCACGTTGTGGTAAAGGGGGGCGCTCGGCCGGGTGGGGGCTCGGTACGGCGGCGTGTGCTCAGTGTCGTACGCGCGCCCAGAACGGTCCCGTGGGGGGATGTGCGTGCGCGTGAAGAAGTGGCGAGAAGACGCCCAACCGGAGTGGCCCGATGTCGCATCGGGGTCTGGTTCCGGCGGCGGTTCTTCCGTGGGGGGTACGAGGGGTGACACCCAGGCCTTTCCGGCTACCGGCGAGACAGCCGTGGCCGGATCGTCCGGTCGCAGCCATCGCTCCCGATCCGAAGCAAGGGAGACGGAGATACTCCACGGTGGCGGGCGTGCCTACTCGGACGCCGATGAGACACAGGTCCTGCGAGGCGGCCCCGGCGCGCCCGCGACCGACGCCGACCGGACCGCGGTGCTACCGCCGGTCGGTACGGCGGACACACGCATATCCGGCGGCGACGGGACGGACGTGGCCCGGCCCGACTCCGGCCGCGCGGACGGCTGGTCCGCCTTCGAGCGCTCCTCCGCGCACCGGGCCGACGCCGCGGAGCGCTCCTCCGCGCACCGGGCCGACGCCGCGGAGCGCTCTTCCGCGCACCGGGCCGACGCCGCCCCGGCGGCCGGTGGGACGCGCCCCGCGCCCGCCGTGCGCGACCCGTGGGCCGACGAGCCGGAGGAGACCCAGCGGCCGCGGCGGTCCGCGCGGACCGACGGCCCCGGCGCGACCCACGACCCGCACGAGGTCACCGTCCAACTCGACGGCGTGGGCCTGCACCTCGACAACATGCTGCGCGCGGCCAAGGACGCCCCGCGCGGCGGCGAGAGCTCCGACGGACCGGTGTTCGTCGACGAGTCGGGCCGCCGCAGCCGCCGCTTCCGCCGCATCGGCATGGCCGTCGGGCTCGCCTGCGCGGTCTACGCCGTGGTCATCGTCGCCACCCTGCTCTCCGGCAACTCCGACGCGCCGTGGCTGCCCGTCGAGAACCCCAAGGAGCAGCCGGCCGGCCAGGTCGACACCCCGCCGCTGCCCGCGGAGTCGGCACCGCAGCCCTCCGCCACCGGCAGCGTCTCGCCCGGCACTTCGCCGACGGCGAGCACGGACACGACCGCGTCCCCGGACGCCGACGCGAGCGCGCCCGGCGCCTCGGCCACCGCCGAGAACCCCGGCACCTCCGCCGACCCGAAGCCGACCGCCACGAAGAGCACCACCAACCCGGGCACCGGTTCCACCCCGGACCCGGACCCGCCGACCCAGCCCACCACCAGCGACCCCGACCCGAGCCCGACGGACGGCGGCGGCCCCACCGAGGAGCCGACCGATCCCGCGACCACCGACGAACCCGCAACCGGGACGGTCGCGAACGGCCCGAGCGACCCCTCTCCCCTCGCGCAGGAGCCCGGCCCCAACGCCTCCGCGCCCGCCGACCCGTCCCCGGAGAACACCTTCTGATGGCATCCCGCACCCGCCGTCACGGGCCCCCGACCGGAGCCCCCGACGGCTCCCGGCGCCGCCGTGTGCCCATGCGCCTGCTGCTCCCCTCGCTCGTCCTCGTCGCGCTGATGGCGATGCTGATGCTGCGGGGGTACGTGCACAGCGAGATCCTGGCCGACCATCGCGTCCGTCCGCCCGCCTCCTCCGACCAGGTGCCGGAGAAGATCCTCGGCGGCGGTCCGGTCATCGACACCCGCAGCGGCCGCACCGAGAGCCTCAGCCTCCCGGACCACCGGCTCGTCCTCACCTTCGACGACGGCCCGGACCCGGAGTGGACCCCCAAGGTGCTGGACGTGCTCAAGAAGCACGACGCGCACGCGGTCTTCTTCGTCACCGGGACCATGGCCTCGCGCTACCCGGACCTGGTCCGGCGCATGGTCGAGGAGGGCCACGAGGTCGGTCTGCACACCTTCAACCACCCCGACCTGTCCTTCCAGTCGAAGAAGCGCATCGACTGGGAGCTGTCCCAGAACCAGCTGGCGCTCAGCGGCGCGGCCGGTATCCGCACCTCCCTGTTCCGCCCGCCGTACTCCTCCTTCGCCGACGCCATGGACAACAAGTCCTGGCCGGTGACCGAGTACATCGGCAAGCGCGGCTACATCACGGTCGTCAACAACACCGACAGTGAGGACTGGCGCAAGCCCGGCGTCGGCGAGATCATCCGCCGCGCCACGCCCAAGGGCGGCAAGGGCGCGATCGTCCTGATGCACGACTCCGGCGGCGACCGGCACCAGACCGTCCAGGCCCTGGACACCTTCCTGCCCGACATGAAGGCCGACGGCTACGAGTTCGACAACCTCACCGAGGCACTCGGCGCCCCCAGCGCGCACACCAAGGTCGCCGGCCTCGACCTGTGGAAGGGCAAGGCCTGGATCTTCCTGGTCACGGCGTCGGACAACATCACCGCTGTGCTGGTGGTCGGCCTGGCGGTGATCGGGTTCCTGGTCATCAGCCGGTTCCTGCTGATGCTGCTGCTCTCGGGCATCCACGCACGCAGGGTGCGACGCCGGGGCTTCCGCTGGGGCCCGACGGTCACCGAACCGGTGTCGGTGCTGGTCCCCGCGTACAACGAGGCCAAGTGCATCGAGAACACCGTCCGGTCGCTGATGGCGAGCGAGCACCCCATCGAGGTGATCGTCATCGACGACGGTTCGAGCGACGGCACGGCCCGGATCGTCGAGGCGATGGGCCTGCCGAACGTCCGCGTCGTGCGTCAGATGAACGCGGGCAAGCCCGCCGCCCTCAACCGCGGTCTGGCGAACGCCCGCCACGACATCATCGTGATGATGGACGGCGACACCGTCTTCGAACCGGCGACGGTACGGGAACTGGTGCAGCCCTTCGGCGACCCCAAGGTGGGTGCCGTCGCCGGCAACGCCAAGGTCGGCAACCGCGACTCACTGATCGGCGCCTGGCAGCACATCGAGTACGTGATGGGCTTCAACCTCGACCGCCGGATGTACGACATGCTGCGCTGCATGCCGACCATCCCGGGCGCGGTCGGCGCGTTCCGTCGCACGGCGCTGGAGCGGGTCGGCGGCATGAGCGACGACACGCTCGCCGAGGACACCGACATCACCATGGCGATGCACCGCGACGGCTGGCGTGTCGTCTACGCCGAGAACGCGCGGGCGTGGACCGAGGCACCGGAGTCGGTCCAGCAGCTGTGGTCGCAGCGCTACCGGTGGTCGTACGGCACCATGCAGGCGATCTGGAAGCACCGCAAGGCGCTGGTGGAGAAGGGTCCCTCGGGCCGCTTCGGCAGGGTCGGACTGCCCCTGGTCTCCCTCTTCATGGTCCTGGCCCCGCTGCTGGCCCCGTTGATCGACGTCTTCCTCCTCTACGGCCTGATCTTCGGGCCGACGCAGAAGACCATCGGCGCCTGGCTGGGCGTCCTGGCCATCCAGGTGGTGTGCGCCGCGTACGCCTTCCGCCTGGACAAGGAACGCATGACCCACCTCATCTCCCTGCCGCTCCAGCAGATCCTCTACCGCCAGCTCATGTACGTCGTGCTGCTCCAGTCCTGGATCACGGCCCTCACCGGCGGCCGCCTGCGCTGGCAGAAGCTGCGCCGCACCGGCGTGGTCGAGGCACCCGGCGGACCCGTGCCGCGGCAGCGCTCCGCGGGGACGCGTGAGGGCGATCGGAGGCCGGTCGGATGACGCACGGATACCAGCCGACGGACACCGGCGCACAGGCCGGACCGTCGGATCCCGCCTGGCCGGCGGCGCCGTACGGCGTCCCGCACCAACGCGTGACGGAGCCGGAATCCGAGCCGGTCGCCGAACCGCCCGCGCCCGCTCCCGCGCCCAAGAAGCCGGGCCGGGACCGCTACCTGGACCTGCTGCGTTCCATAGCCCTGGTCCGCGTCGTCGCCTACCACCTCTTCGGCTGGGCCTGGCTCACGGTGCTGTTCCCGTCCATGGGCGTGATGTTCGCGCTGGCAGGCTCGCTGATGGCGCGTTCCCTGAACCGCCCGGCATGGGGGGTGATCAGAGGCCGTGTCCGGCGTCTGCTGCCTCCGCTGTGGGTGTTCAGCGCGGTGGTCCTCGCGATGATGTTCGCGGGCGGCTGGAACCCGGTGAAGGACCCCGACCACGGCGGCACCTGGGCCCTGGTCGAC
Organism: Streptomyces sp. Y7; assembly: GCF_043195415.1. Taxonomy (NCBI): domain Bacteria; kingdom Bacillati; phylum Actinomycetota; class Actinomycetes; order Kitasatosporales; family Streptomycetaceae; genus Streptomyces; species Streptomyces sp. Y7. The sequence goes on along the minus strand of NZ_JBIDDQ010000037.1, from coordinate 4,835 downwards.
CTGATCAACTACATCGTCCCCATCGGCGCACCGCCGTTCCCCTGGCACATCGGCTCCCAGTCGGGCCTGCTGGAGGACACGTGGGCGGTGCAGGCGGCGGGTGTGCTCTGGTACCTGCGTGCCTACCTGTGGTTCGTCGTGGCGTCGCCGCTGCTGCTGTGGGCGTTCCGCCGGGCGCCGTGGCCGACGCTGCTCGCCCCGCTCGGTCTGACGGCCGTCGTGGGTACGGGCATCGTGACGATCCCCGGTGAGACGGGCAACGCGGTCACCGACTTCGCCGTCTACGGCAGTTGCTGGGTCCTGGGCATGGCCCACCACGACGGGTTCCTGGCGAAGATCCCGCGCTATGTAGCGGTGTCCTGCGCGGCCCTCGTGATGGCCTTCGGCCTGTGGTGGGCCTCGGGCCACCTGGGTCCGGACGGCTGGGACCTCAACGACATCCCGCTGGCCCAGGCGACCTGGTCCTTCGGATTCGTGGTGATCCTGCTTCAGTACTCGCCGTCCTGGCAGGAACTCCCGGGCAGACTCGCCAAGTGGGACAAGCTGGTGACCCTCTCCAACAACCGAGCGGTCACCATCTACCTCTGGCACAACCTCCTGATCATGGCCACCGTCCCGATCCTCGACCAGCTGTACGAACTCCCCTTCATGCAGGACGAACGCGCCACGGCGGCCCTCGACTCGACCTACATGATCTGGATGTTCTTCCTCGTCTGGCCCTTGATCGGCCTGGCGATCGTGGCCGTGGGCTGGGTGGAGGACATCGCGGCGAAGCGCAGCCCGAGGCTCTGGCCGAACGGCTCGAAGAGCAGGCGAAGGAGCTCGTCCCGAGCGGGCCATCGCGCGAAGTAGCGGTGCCGACGCCGGGCCGACCGGCGTTCCCGCCGGTGGAACCCCGTGGAAGACTGGGCGGGTTGCGGACGTGAACGGGGTGGCCCCCGAGGGGTTGGGGGCCGGTGGGGAGCTGGTGTCGGTGAGTAAGCGGCAGGTGCAGAAGATGCTGCGGTTGATCGCGACCGGGGAGCCCGTCGAGCTCACCAGTCCGATGGCCTCCGTGAAGAAGCTCGCCAAGCTCGCCTTCATCGCCCAGCAGTTCGGCTACGAGTACATGGACGTACGGCAGAGCGGGGGCCGCAACAACGCGCTCGTGATGCTGATCGTGCCCGACCCCAGCCCGCAGGCCCGTGCCCGTGCCGCGCAGAACTGGGCGCAGTACCCGAACGCCGGTGACGGCGTCTCCGTGCCGCCCCTCGTGCCCGACGCGCACGAACTCCTCAAGGCCCGCATCAACTTCGACCTCACCGGCAAGCACGCCGAGAAGAAGATGTACTGGGCTGCGGTCGGTATCACCTTCGGGTTCGTCGTCGCCTTCGCGCAGGCCGGTGGGGACGGCGATGCCGTCCTCTTCGCCGGTCTCGGGTGGGCCGGGCTGATGGCTCTGCTCGGGGTCGGAATCGTCGTCACGCGGAAGCGGAACGCCAAGTTCGCAGCCCGGCTCCAGGCCGCCGGCTTCATGCCGGTCACCGATGAGGGCGGGCGGGTGCGGTACCTGCCGCCGGGCGGGCAGCTGCCGGGGCACGGGAATCCGTTCGGCGGCACTCCCGCCGGTCCGTACGGTCATCAGCAGCCCGCCTCGGGTCCGTACGGCCATCAGCAGCCCGCTCCGGGTCCGTACGGTCATCAGCAGCCTGCCCCGGGTCCGTACGGCCATCAGCCGGCTCCGGGTGCCCATGGTCATCAGCCCGCTCCGGCCGCCCCCTATGGCGCCCAGCCCCCGGCCGGTCCCTACGGCACCCAGCAGCCCGCCGCCCCCGGCCACTACCCGCCGCCGCAGCAGCAGCCGTACGGCTACCCCCAGCAGGGCGCCCCGCAGCCGCCGTACCCCCAGCAGAACCCCCACTGGCAGCCGCCGCAGCAGCACTGACGCACTCCTACAGGGGTCCGTGCGCGGGGGCGCGGGCAGGGAACCTCTCATCCCACCTCTCCACCCGGTGAGAGCAAAGTTCCTTTCCGGTCACTCGGGGCCACAGGCAGGAAACGCGTCCTCCCTACCTTCGGGATCAGCCACTCGTAGGCGTGGTGCCACCGAGCCCGAAGACCGTGGAGGCGACATGACAGCCCCTAGCCCAGCCCCCGTCGCGAGCAGGGGAGGCCACTGGATCGAGAACTGGGACCCCGAGGACGAGACCTTCTGGAACGAGACCGGGGAGAAGATCGCCCGGCGGAACCTGTTCTTCTCCGTGCTCTCCGAGCACATCGGGTTCTCGATCTGGACCCTGTGGTCCGTGATGGTGCTGTTCATGGGGCCGGAGTACGGGCTCACCCCCGCCGACAAGTTCGTGATCGTCTCGATGGCCACGCTCGTCGGCGCCGTCGTCCGGGTGCCCTACACCTTCGCCGTAGCCATCTTCGGTGGCCGGATGTGGACGGTCATCTCGGCGAGCCTGCTGCTCGCGCCCACCGTCGCCGCGTTCGTGGTGATGGAGCCGGGGACATCGTTCGGCACCTTCCTGGTGTGCGCGATGCTGGCCGGCGTCGGCGGCGGGAACTTCGCCTCCAGCATGACCAACATCAACGCCTTCTTCCCGCTGCGGAAGAAGGGCTGGGCGCTCGGACTCAACGCGGGCGGCGGCAACATCGGTGTGCCCGTCGTGCAGCTCGTCGGGCTCGCGGTGATCGGTGCCGGGGGCGGTCCGCGGCTGCTGCTCGGGATCTACATCCCGTTCATCGTGCTCGCCGCCACCCTCGCCTGGCTGAAGATGGACAGCATCTCGTCCGTGAGGAACGACACCGGCGCCGCCAAGGACGCCGCGAGGGACCCCCACACCTGGATCATGTCCTTCCTCTACATCGGCACCTTCGGATCGTTCATCGGCTATTCCTTCGCCTTCGGGCTCGTCCTTCAGACCCAGTTCGGCCGTACGCCGCTCCAGGCCGCCTACGTCACCTTCATCGGCCCGCTGCTCGGCTCCCTGATCCGGCCCGTCGGCGGCGCCCTCGCCGACCGGTTCGGCGGCGCGAAGATCACGCTGTGGAACTACGTCGCCATGGCCGCCGCGACCGCGGTCGTCGTCGTGGCCTCGATGCAGAAGTCGCTGCCGCTGTTCACCACCGCCTTCATCGCCCTGTTCGTACTGAGCGGGCTCGGCAACGGCTCGACGTTCAAGATGATCCCCGGCATCTTCCACGCCAAGGCCCTCGCGAAGGGCTTGGAGGGCGAGGAGGCCGCCGCCTACGGCCGCCGGCTCTCCGGGGCCTCCATGGGACTCATCGGCGCGGTGGGCGCCCTCGGCGGGCTCGGCATCAACCTCGCCTTCCGCCAGTCCTTCCTCACTGTCGGCTCGGGCACCGGCGCCTTCGTCGCCTTCCTCGCCTTCTACGGGGCCTGCTTCCTGGTCACCTGGGCCGTATACCTTCGCCGCCCGGCCGCCGCCGAGACCCACGCCACATCGACGACCGAGGCAAAGCCGCAGCTCAGCTACGCCGAGGTGTGACGTAACACCGCCGACATGAAGCCGAACCGAGCCTGTCACGCACCGTTGACAGGCTCGCTCGGCATGCAGGTGTCACCACCATGGGCGCGATCAGGAACACCGACGGTGTGATCACCTGGGGCGAGCAACACGACTCGAGTGCGGGACGAGAGTTATGAACGACGAACAGCAGCAACCCGAACACGGGCCCCTCGCGGGCTTCACCGTGGGCGTGACCGCGGCGCGCCGTGCCGACGAGCTCGGGGCCTTGCTCCAGCGGCGCGGCGCCGTCGTCGTGCACGCCCCCGCCCTGCGGATCGTGCCGCTCGCCGACGACAGTGAACTGCTGGCGGCCACCAAGGAGATCATTCAGAGGACGCCGGACGTCGTGGTCGCCACGACCGCGATCGGGTTCCGGGGGTGGATCGAGGCCGCCGACGGGTGGGGGCTCGGCGAGGACCTGCTGGAGCGGCTGCGGGGCGTCGAGCTGCTGGCACGCGGGCCCAAGGTCAAGGGCGCGGTGCGGGCCGCCGGGCTGACCGAGGAGTGGTCGCCGTCCAGCGAGTCCATGGCCGAGGTGCTGGACCGGCTGCTGGAGGAGGGCGTCGAGGGGCGCCGTATCGCCATACAGCTGCACGGTGAGCCGCTGCCCGGGTTCGTGGAGTCGCTGCGGGCCGGGGGAGCGGAGGTGCTGGGGGTGCCGGTGTACCGGTGGCTGCCGCCGGAGGACATCGGGCCGGTCGACCGGTTGCTGGACGCCGCGGTCTCCCGTGGCCTCGACGCCGTCACCTTCACCAGTGCGCCGGCTGCCGCGTCCTTGCTCTCCCGGGCGGAGGAGCGGGGGCTGCTGCCCGAGCTGCTCGCCGCCTTCGCGCACGATGTCGTGCCCGCCTGCGTCGGGCCGGTGACCGCGCTGCCGTTGCAGGCGCTCGGTGTCGACACCGTGCAGCCCGAGCGGTTCCGGCTCGGGCCGCTGGTGCAGTTGCTGTGCCAGGAACTGCCCGGCCGGGCCCGGTCGTTGCCGATCGCCGGGCACCGGGTGGAGATCCGCGGGCACGCGGTCCTGGTGGACGGTGCGCTGCGGCCGGTGCCGCCTGCGGGGATGTCGTTGCTGCGGGCGCTGTCTCGGCGGCCGGGGTGGGTGGTGGCGCGGGCCGAGTTGCTGCGGGCGTTGCCGGGGGCCGGGCGGGACGAGCATGCGGTGGAGACGGCGATGGCGCGGCTGCGGACGGCTCTCGGGGCGCCGAAGTTGATCCAGACGGTGGTGAAGCGGGGGTATCGGCTGGCGTTGGATCCGGCGGCCGATGCGAAGTACGCGGACGCGTGAGCCGAGTGGTGGGCGCCGGCGGTGACGTGGCACCC
>NZ_JBIDDQ010000036.1:0-81588 GCF_043195415.1 Streptomyces sp. Y7 | reverse complement strand
GGGGGGTGTCCGTCCTCGGTCCGGCGGATGCCCGGCATCAAGAGGTGCTGTTCCTTGACGCCGGCCGCTGCGGGCGGACACCCCCCGGCACGGCCCCTTGCCGCCGTGGGCGGGTGCGGGTGCGTCCCTTGCCGCTGTGGGCGTGTGCGGGTGCGTCCTCTGCCGTCGTGGGCGGGTGCGGGCGCATCCCCTGCCGCCGTGGGCGGACACCCCCCGGCACGGCCCCTTGCCGCCGTGGGCGGGTGCCGGCCGGGTGGAGGTGCGGCCCCCCTGCCGTCGTGGGCGGGTGCGGGTGCGTCCCCTGCCGTCGTGGGCGGGTGCGGGCGGTTGGGCTGAGTCTTGTCGCCCATTTTCAGCCCGTCCGGCGTTTGAGGACGAGGCCCGTTCAGGGCCGGTGCGGGGGCGCGGGCCCCCGGGAACGGGTCCCGGGGGCTTGCGGGGATGTCACTGTCGGGTGGCCGACGGAGTCACATGCGGGAGACGTTGCGTTCGTAGACCAGGCGGAGGCCGATCAGGGTCAGCCAGGGCTCGTGTTCGTCGATCACCGAGGATTCGCCGAGGACCATGGGGGCCAACCCGCCCGTGGCGATGACCGTGACGTCGTCGGGGTCGTCCGCCAGTTCGCGGGCCATGCGGTTGACGACGCCGTCGACCTGGCCCGCGAAGCCGTAGATGATGCCGGACTGCATGGCCTCGACGGTGTTCTTGCCGATGACGCTGCGCGGGCGGGCCACCTCGATCTTGCGGAGCTGGGCGCCGCGTACGCCGAGGGCCTCGACGGAGATCTCGATGCCGGGGGCGATGACGCCGCCGATGTACTCGCCGCGCGCGCTCACCGCGTCGAACGTCGTCGCCGTACCGAAGTCGACGACGATGGCCGGGCCGCCGTAGAGGTCGACCGCCGCGACCGCGTTGATGATGCGGTCGGCGCCGACCTCCTTGGGGTTGTCCGTGAGGATCGGTACGCCCGTCTTCACGCCCGGTTCGACGAGGACGGCGGGGACGTCGCCGTAGTAGCGGCGGGTCACCTCGCGCAGTTCGTGGAGGACGGACGGGACCGTCGCGCAGATGGCGATGCCGTCGATGCCGTCGCCCAGTTCGTCGCCGAGCAGCGGGTGCATGCCCATCAGGCCCTGGAGCAGGACCGCGAGTTCGTCGGCCGTGCGGCGGGCGTCCGTGGAGATGCGCCAGTGCTCGACGATGTCCTCGCCGTCGAAGAGCCCGAGGACGGTGTGCGTGTTGCCTACGTCGATGGTGAGCAGCATGCCGGTTCCTACTCCGCCGCTCGCAGGTCCAGGCCGATGTCCAGGATCGGCGAGGAGTGGGTGAGGGCTCCGACGGCGAGGTAGTCGACGCCGGTGGTCGCGTACGCGCGGGCGTTGTCGAGGGTCAGACGGCCCGAGGCCTCGAGGGCTGCTCGGCCGGCCACGATCGCCACCGCCTCCTCGCACTCGCCCGGCGTGAAGTTGTCCAGCAGGATCAGGTCCGCGCCCGCGTCGACGACCTCGCGGAGCTGGTGCAGGGTGTCCACCTCGACCTCGATGGCGAGGTCGGGGAAGGCCTCCCGGACGGCCTTGAATGCCTGGGCGACCCCGCCGGCGGCCACCACGTGGTTGTCCTTCACCAAGGCCGCGTCGGAGAGGGACATGCGGTGGTTGACGCCGCCTCCGCAGCGCACCGCGTACTTCTCCAGGGCGCGCAGGCCCGGTGTCGTCTTGCGGGTGTCGCGGACCTTCGCCCCGGTGCCGTCCAGTACGTCCGCCCACGCGCGCGTGGCCGTCGCGATGCCGGACAGGCGGCACAGGATGTTCAGCGCGCTGCGTTCGGCGGTCAGGAGGTCACGGGTGCGGGTGGTGATGGACAGGAGCTTGGCGCCCGCCTCCACCCGCTCGCCGTCCTCGACGTGGCGCTCGACCTCGAACTCGTCCTCGCAGACGATCGAGACGATCGCCTCGGCGACCCGGAGGCCGGCCACCACGCCCGCCTCGCGGGCCACGAAGTCGGCCGTGGCCACTGCTTCCTCGGGGATCGTGGCGACCGTCGTCACGTCCACGCCGTGCGCGAGGTCCTCCTGGATCGCGACGTTCGCGATGTCCTCGACCTCGACGGGGTCCAGGCCCGCCTCGGCGAGGAGCTCGGCGAGTGCGGGGTCGAGGCCGCACTCCAGGTACTCCTCGCCGGCACCGCACGCGCAGTCGTCGCCGCAGCCGCCGTTCGAGGCGAGGGGAAGGTCGGGGGTGGTCACTGCTGTCACTGCTCCTGGGGACGGGTCGGGGGGAAGTCTGCGGTGTCGGTGGTGTGCACGGCCAGTGTGCGGTCGGGGTTCAGGCGTACGACGATGTGGCGGCGCCAGGTCGTGTCGTCGCGGTCGGGCTCGTCCTCGCGCCAGTGGCAGCCCCGGGTCTCCTCGCGCCGGTGGGCCGCGGCGACCAGCACCCGCGCCACGCACAGGAGGTTCGTGGCCTCCCAGGTGTCGACGCCGGGCTCGGACGTCTTGCCGTTCTCGGCGAGGGCGTCGCGGGCCTCCGCGTGCAGCCGCTGGAGCTGGTCGGCGGCCCTGGTGAGGGAGTTGCCCGAGCGCAGGACGCCGGCGCCGTCCGTCATGATCCGCTGGATCGTGAAGCGGGCCTCGGGCGCGAGCAGGGGGTGCTCCGGGGTCTCGGGGTACGGCACCGGGTCCGGCACGCGTGCGTGCAGGCCGTTGGCCGCGCGGGACGCCGCGATGTCCTCCACGATGCGCTCGGCGTAGACCAGCCCTTCGAGGAGTGAGTTGGAGGCCAGGCGGTTGGCGCCGTGCACGCCCGTGCAGGCGACCTCCCCGCACGCGTACAGGCCGGGGACGGTCGTACGGCCCTGGGAGTCGGTGCGCACGCCGCCGGAGGCGTAGTGGGCGGCCGGGGCGATGGGGATGGGGGTGGTGACCGGGTCGATGCCGTTCGCGCGGCAGGCGGCGAGGATCGTCGGGAAGCGGTGCTCCCACATGTCGGCGCCGAAGTGGCGGGCGTCGAGGAACATGTGTTCCGCGTCCTGCTCCTGCATGCGCCGCATGATGCCCTTGGCGACGATGTCCCGGGGGGCCAGTTCGGCGAGTTCGTGCTGTCCCAGCATGAAGCGGACGCCGTCGGCGTCGACCAGGTGGGCGCCCTCGCCGCGTACGGCCTCGGAGACCAGGGGCTGCTGGCCCTCCGCGTCCGGGCCGAGGAACAGGACCGTCGGGTGGAACTGGACGAATTCGAGGTCGCTGACCTCGGCGCCCGCCCGCAGGGCGAGGGCCACGCCGTCGCCCGTCGACACGGACGGGTTCGTCGTCGCCGAGAAGACCTGGCCCATGCCGCCGGTCGCGAGGACCACCGCGGGGGCGTGCACGGCGCCCACGCCGTCGTGCTGGCCCTCGCCCATGACGTGCAGGGTGACGCCGGCCGTACGGCCGTCGGCGTCCGCCAGCAGGTCCAGGACGAGCGCGTTCTCGATCGTGCGCAGGCCACGCGCGCGTACCGCCTCGACCAGGGCGCGGGAGATCTCCGCGCCGGTCGCGTCGCCGCCCGCGTGGGCGATACGGCGGCGGTGGTGGCCGCCCTCGCGGGTGAGCGCGAGTTCCCCTTCGGAGGACTCGTCGAAGTGGGCGCCGGTCTCGATCAGCCGGCGTACGGCGTCGGGGCCCTCGGTGACGAGGATGCGGACGGCCTCCTCGTCGCACAGGCCGGCGCCCGCGACCAGGGTGTCGTCCAGGTGCTGTTCGGGGGTGTCGCCCTCGCCGAGGGCGGCGGCGATGCCGCCCTGCGCCCAGCGCGTGGAGCCGTCGTCGAGGCGGGCCTTGGTGACGACGACCGTCCTGAGTCCGGCGGCCTCGCAGCGCAGGGCCGCGGTGAGGCCGGCGACGCCCGAGCCGACGACCACGACGTCCGCGGCGATGGACCACCCGGGCGCGGGCGCGTGCAGTCGTATGCCTGTGCTGGTCACGAGGCGGCTCCGAAGGTCAGGGGGATGTTGTCGATCAGCCGGGTCGTCCCGACCCGGGCGGCGACGGCGAGGACGGCCTCGCCGGTGTACTCGTCCTCGTGATCGGTGATCTCCGTGAAGTCGGACGGGTCGACGAGGGCGAGGTAGTCCAGTTCGAGCGGCGGGTCGAGGCGGGCGGCCTCGTCCAGGACCATGCGGGCGGCGGCGCGGACGGCGGCCGCGGCGCCGGGGACGGCCTTGGCGACGGCGTGCGCGTCCGCGGCGGCGCGGGACTCGCCTATGGCGCTGAGCGCCTCGGCACGCGCGCGCGTGGCGGGCACTTCACGCGCGCGGGCGCGCAGCGCCTCCTGCGCGGCGTGCCGGTCGCTGCCCGCGAACAGGGCCTGGGACAGCGCGAGGGCCGTGCGGCGTTCCTTGGGCGAGAGGTAGCGGTTGCGGCTGGAGAGGGCGAGGCCGTCCTCCTCGCGCACGGTGGGGACGCCCACGATCTCGACGCCGAAGTTCAGGTCGCGGGCCATGCGGCGGATCAGGGCGAGCTGCTGGGCGTCCTTCTGGCCGAACAGGGCGACGTCGGGCCGGGTGAGGTGCAGCAGCTTGGCGACGACGGTGAGCATGCCGTCGAAGTGGCCGGGACGCGAGGCGCCCTCCAGACGCTCGCCCATGGGGCCGGCGCTGATGCGGACCTGCGGTTCACCGCCCGGGTAGACCTCGTCGACGGAAGGGGCGAACACGACGTCCGCGCCCGCCTGTTCGGCGATCTTGACGTCGGCGTCCAGGGTGCGCGGGTAGCGGTCGAGGTCCTCGCCGCGGCCGAACTGCAGGGGGTTCACGAAGACGGTGACGACGACCTCGCCGTCCGGTCCGGCGAGGGCGCGCGCGGTGCGGATCAGGGTGGCGTGGCCCTCGTGCAGGGCGCCCATGGTCATCACCACGGCGCGGCGGCCGGCACGCGGGCGTGCGTGCAGTTCGCCGGCGGTGCGCAGGATTGTGGTCATCGGGCCTCTCCCTCGGCGCCGTTGGTCCCGTTGGTCCCGTTGGCGAGTACCCCCAGGAGGTCCTCGGCGAGTTCCGGCTTGAGCAGGCCGTGCGCGAGGGCGCGGTCGGCGGTCGCGCGTGCCATGGCGAGATAGCCGGCGACGGTCTGCGGGGCGTGCCGGCGCAGCTCGGTGACGTGCGCGGCGACGGTGCCGGCGTCCCCACGCGCGACGGGGCCGGTCAGGGCCGCGTCGCCGGAGCGCAGGGCGTTGTCGAGGGCGGCGCCGAGGAGCGGGCCGAGCATGCGGTCGGGGGCGGCGACGCCCGCCTCGCGCAGCAGCTCCATGGACTGGGCGACGAGCGTGACCAGGTGGTTGGCGCCCAGCGCGAGTGCCGCGTGGTAGAGCGGACGCATCTCCTCGGCGATCCACTCGGGCTCGCCGCCCATCTCGATGACGAGGGCCTCCGCGGCCAGCCGCAGTTCCTCGGGCGCGGTGACGCCGAACGAGCAGCCGGCGAGGCGCTGGACGTCCACGGGCGTGCCGGTGAAGGTCATCGCCGGGTGCAGGGCGAGGGGCAGGGCGCCCGCGCGCAGGGCGGGGTCCAGGACCTTGGCGCCGTACCGCCCGGAGGTGTGCACGAGCAGTTGGCCGGGCTTGACGGCCCCGGTCTCGGCGAGGCCCTCGACCAGGCCGGGCAGGACGTCGTCCGGGACGGTCAGCAGCACCAGCTCCGCGCGCGCGAGCACTTCGGCGGGCGGCACCATCGGCACGTCGGGGAGCATCCGCTCGGCACGTCGCCGGGAGGAGTCGGAGACCCCGGAGACGGCCACCGGGCGGTGTCCGGCGAGCTGGAGGGACGCGGCGAGCGCGGGGCCCACCCGACCGGCGCCGACGACACCGACGGAGAGCCGCGCGGGGCGGTCCCTGGGATCTGGCTGTTGGCTTGTACTCACGCGACGGCGGCCTTCCCGTTCCAGTCCGCTCGGGGTACCGGACGATTTCTCGTCATGTTAACGCGATTGGTTCGAGAGGCGTTCGGTTGTCCACAGGCTGTGGGTTTCGCCACGCCTGCGCGCGCGGGCGCACCGGGGGGGGCCGGCGCGTGAAAGGGGCGTGCGGGTGGCGGGGTCTGCTGACGGTTGCGGGGGGGGCGGCGGGTGGCGGCGGAAATGCGAGTGCCGGGGCGGGCGGGGGCACGCGATGATCCGGGGCATGAGCGATACGGCGGAGCGGGACGGCGGACAGCGGGTGGAGCGGGGCGGACGGGGGGCAGCGGATCAGGGTGGGGCGACGCCCGCACAGCCGTCGCCGGGCGAGCGGCCGCTGGGCGGGCGATCGCCCGGCGAGCAATTGTCGGACGAGCCGGTGTCGGACGACGAGCGGCGCAAGCGGCGGCGCGTGCTCGCGCGCCCCGGCTTCCTGGGCACCCTCCGCGAGCGCCTGGCGCTCCTGGACGAGGCGCGTGCGCTGGATCTGCACGACCTGGACGCGCCGTCGGACCTCTACGGCGACGGCATCGTCGAGGCCCTGGAGGAGAAGACCGCCGGGCTGCTCGGCAAGGAGGCCGCGGCGTTCTTCCCGACGGGCACCATGGCCCAGCAGGTGGCCCTGCGCTGCTGGGCGGGCCGTACCGGGAACCCGACCGTCGCGCTGCACGCGCTCGCCCACCCCGAGATGCATGAGCGGAATGCGTTCAGCCAGGTCAGCGGCTTGCGCCCGGTCCGTGTGACGAGTGAGCCGCGACTGCCGACCGCCGCCGAGATACGGGACTTCGACGAGCCCTTCGGCGCCCTGATGCTCGAACTGCCGCTCCGGGACGCCGGCTTCGTGCTGCCCACGTGGCAGGAGCTCACGGAGGTCGTGGAAGCGGCGCGGGAGCGCGAAGCGGTGGTGCACTTCGACGGCGCGCGCCTGTGGGAGTCCACGGTCCACTTCGGCCGTCCGCTGGAGGAGATCGCGGACCTCGCGGACAGCGTCTACGTGTCGTTCTACAAGTCCCTCGACGGCTTCGGCGGCGCCGCCGTCGCCGGTCCGAAGACGCTGGTGGACGAGGCGAAGGCATGGCGGCACCGCTATGGCGGCTCGGTCTTCCAGCAGTTCCCGACCGCGCTGTCGGCCCTGGCCGGCCTGGAGCGGGAGCTGCCCCGGCTGCCCGAGTACGTCGCCCACGCGCGCGTGGTGGCCGCCGCGCTGCGCGAGGGGTTCGCGGCGGCCGGGGTGCCGTGGACGCGGATCCACCCCGAGCCGCCGCACACGAACGAGTTCCAGGTCTGGCTGCCGTACGACGCCGACGTCATCGCCGAGGCCGCGATCCGGCACGCGGAGGTGACGAGGACCGTCCTGTTCGCCAACGGCTGGGAGGCCAAGGGCCCCGGGCTGGCCTTCACGGAGGTCTACGTGCGCGCCGCGGGACTGGAATGGACGGCCGACGACGTACGGGAGGCCGTCGCCCGGTTCGTGGCCCTGCTGACCGAGGAGGTCACCAGGTAGAGCGCGGCCGCCCGTGCAGCCACCGCCCGAGGGCGTGCCGGATCCGCCCGTGGGCCGGGCGCCCGGCGACGACCGCCCTGAACTGCCGGTCCTCGCGGATCTCGCGCACGACCTGCCAGTCGTGGGTGCCGGGCTCCGGCGGGGCCGCCTCGCCGAGCTGCCGGGCACGGTAGGTGTCGAGGAGGTACTGCTGCGTGATGCTCATGGCTGATCGCCCTCTCGGGACGTGGGAGGCATGACGTGGGTGGGTGATCGGGTTCCGCGGCTGCCCCGGTGATCCCAGGCTGCGCCGGGTGCCGCCGCCGCGTCGCGTGGATTGACGGCCGCCGTCAATCGACGGCGGCGTTGTCGGTGGCGGGGTGCACCATGAAGGACATGAGCGTGACCATCGACATCGCGGGGCTGCGGCCGGAAAGGCTCGCCGTGGTGCCCTCCCCCCTGGCCGAGCTCGGCATGGCGCTGCACGCGCTGTCGGAGCCGGGGCACCACCCGGGCCTCCAGGGCTGGGTGACGGGCGTGACGGCCCGGCTGGACTCCCATCTGGCCGACCGGATGTGCGAGGCCGACTTCCTGTGGCGGACGACCTTCTCCGACCTGTTCATGCCCTTCGCCGGCATCCCGGGCCGCAGCACCCTCCCGGGCGCGACGCTGGCGGAGGAGCTGGACCAGCTGGACAAGCTCACCGACGAGCAGTTCGTGGAAGCGGCTCTGGAGTTCACCTGCGCCCTGCCGTACAGCACCAGCGGGCCCGACGCGCTGTCCGATCCCGAGGTGCGGCACCGGGCGCTGGATCTCGCCGCCGCGCGCGGGCCGCGGCAGCTGCGGTTCAGTGAACGGCTGCTCGTCGATCCGCCGCGGATCAGGGCCTGGCTGCGACAGTTCCTCCAGGACTGCGACGAGGCGTTCTTCGCGGAGGCCTGGTCCCGGCTGCGGCACCAGCTGGCGAACGACGCCCGGCACAAGACGGACCTGCTGCGGCGCAAGGGCCTCACGGAGGCGCTGGCCCACGTGTCCCCGGCGGTGACCCTGGACGAGCCGGCCGCGCGGATCACCGTCGACAAGCTGGGCGAGGGCCACACGGCCGTGGGCGACGGCGGCCTCCTCCTCGTCCCGACGAGCCTGGGCTGGCCGCACCTGATGGTCCTGCACCGCCACGACTGGCAGCCGGTGCTGCACTACCCGGTCGGCTCCCCCGAGCTGGCCGCGCCGCCCTCGGTCGAGCAGCTGGCGCTGCGGATGACCGCCCTGTCCCACCCCGTGCGGATGCGTATCTGCCGCCACCTCGCCCGCAGCGCGTACACCACGGGCGAGCTGGCACAGGTGCACGGCATGACGGCACCGGAGATATCCCGGCACCTGGGCGTCCTGAAGAAGGCGGGCCTGATCACCACGCGCCGCCGCGGGCGGTACGTCCTGCACCAGCTGGACGTGACGATGGTGGCCCGGCTGGGCAGCGACTTCCTGGAGGGCATCCTCCGGTAGCGGTCCGCGCCGGAGCTCAAGGGCGTCGTCCGGCGGCGGCCCACCTCGGGGCTCAGTCGAACCGGATGTGCCTGACTCCCACGCCGGCCTGCCGCAGCCGTGTGCGCAGCGCGCCCTCGTTGTTGGGCCGCAGCCGCAGTCCGGCCAGCACGGCGATGCGGTCGGCCGTCCTGGGCACGGTCGCGTGGTCCGTCCACAGATGCTCGGCGAACTCCGGCTCGCGCAACCGCTCCAGGCAGTGGTCGAGCTGCCGCACGGCCCAGCTCTCCCGGCGCAGCCCGGCGTTCTTCCCGGCGACGTACTGAAGGAGGTGTCCGAAGCCGCGCTCGCGCAGCCGCTTCAGGACGGTCTCCCGCTGGGCGAGGAGGCTGAAGTGCCGTACGTCGTGGCCGAGTTCCCCCAGCCGGCCGACGGTCTCGGCGAAGTAGTCGGAGTTCGTGACCGTCATGGGGGCGATGACCACGCCGTCGTGCCGGGTGAGCGCGAGGTCGAGCACCTCGACCACGCCCTGCCGCCAGGACGTCAGGTCCTGGAAGTTGTCGATCAGCGGCCTCCGGCCGCGGGCACCCCGCAGTTCGGGCGGGAGCGTGCGGCGCAGACCGAACCCGGCGTGCTCCGGGTCGCAGATGACGCTGCCGGGCAGACGGCGCTGGATCTCGTGTGCGGTCTGTGTCTTGCCGCCCCCGAAGGGGCCGTTGATCCACAGGAGCATGCGCAGACCCTAGTGGGCACCGGTCACGCCGGGGTCACGCCCCCGCGCCCGTCAGCCGTGCCCGCCGGCGCGGACCAGCCCGGTCTCGTAGGCGAGGACGACGACCTGTACCCGGTCGCGCAGTCCCAGCTTGGTCAGGATGCGGCCGACGTGGGTCTTCACGGTCGCCTCGGACAGCACCAGCCGGGCGGCGATCTCGCCGTTGGACAGCCCCTGCGCGACCAGCACCATGACCTCGCGCTCACGGTCGGTGAGCCGCTCCAGCTCCTTGTACTGGGGCTCCTTGCCGGCGGACGGCAGCATCGGCGCGAACCGGTCCAGCAGGCGCCGGGTGGTGGACGGGGCGACCACCGCGTCGCCGCTGTGCACCGAGCGGATGGCGGCGAGGAGCTCCCCGGGCGGCACGTCCTTGAGCATGAAGCCGGAGGCGCCCGCCTTGAGCCCGGAGAACGCGTACTCGTCGAGGTCGAAGGTGGTCAGGATCAGCACCTTGGGCGGCTCGGCCTCGGCGCAGATGCGGCGGGTGGTCTCCACGCCGTCCAGCTTCGGCATGCGCACGTCCATCAGCACGACGTCGACGGCCGTCGAGCGCAGCACCTGGAGGGCCTCGACGCCGTCGCCCGCCTCCGCGACGACCTCCATGTCCGGCTGGGCGGCTAGCACCATCCGGAACCCGGTGCGCAGCAGCACCTGGTCGTCGACGAGCATCACGCGGATCGCCATCGGGGTCCTCTTCCGTGTCTTCCGTATCCGTCTACAGGGCCGTTACAGGTGTCAATCAGGGGCATGGCTGAGAGGTCAGTGTGCGGGTTTGAGCGGCAGCAGCGCACTGATGCGGAATCCTCCGCCGGGGCGCGGTCCCGCGTCCAGGGTTCCGCCGACCATGCCGACCCGCTCGCGCATGCCGATCAGGCCGTGCCCGCTGCCGTCGGCGCCGCCGTCCTCGTACAACTCGTGCGGGGCGCCCTTGCCGTCGTCCTCGACGAGCAGACCGAGGCCGTCGTCGAAGTAGACCAGGCGCACGCTGGCGCCCGCGTTCGGCCCGCCGTGCTTGCGGGTGTTGGTGAGCGCCTCCTGCACGATGCGGTACGCCGTGAGCTCGACGCCGCTGGGCAGCGGGCGCGGGGTGCCCTCGACCTTGAAGTCGACCGGCAGGCCGGAGGTGCGGCACTGCTGGATGAGGTCGTCGATCTGCTCGACGTCGGGCTGCGGGACGTACTCGCCGCTCTCCTGGTGCTCGCCGGTGCGCAGCACGCCGAGCAGGCGGCGCATCTCGGCGAGGGCCTGCCGGCCGGTGGAGGAGATGGTCTCCAGGGCTTTCTTGGCCTGGTCCGGGGCGGAGTCGAGGACGTAGGCGGCACCGTCGGCCTGCACGACCATCACGGAGACGTTGTGCGCGACGACGTCGTGCAGCTCGCGTGCGATCCGGGCGCGTTCGGCGGCGACCGCGACCTTGGACTGCGCCTCGCGCTCCTTTTCGAGCCGGGTCGCGCGCTCCTCCAGCTGCTCGTAGTAGGCGCGGCGGGTGCGGATCGAGTCGCCGAGGACCCAGGCGAGCGCGAACGGCACGGCCATGAAGATCATCAGCGCGATGTTGCCCAGGACGCTGGAGTCCTCCTCGGGCCAGCGGACCTGCGCGAGCGGCGCGGCGCACAGCCCGACGCCCAGGGCGAGGCGGGAGGCCCAGCGGGCGCCGGTCGCGGCCACGGTGTAGGTGATCACCAGGAACGCGAAGTTGGCGGGCGTCGTCGCCACGTCGAGGGCGAGCTGTGCCAGCCCCACCCCGATGGCCAGCAGGAGCATCTTCTCCGGCATCCGGCGGCGCAGCGCGATCACCAGGCACAGCAGGAGGACCATCACGATGATGGCCGCCTCTGAGTCCGTGCCCGGAGGGTTCTGCCCGCCCTCGTCGCGGACGGACACGGTGACCACAGAGATCCCGAGCAGGAAGACGGCCCAGAAGCTGTCGACCCACGTCGGGTGTCTGCGGATGAAGTCGTAGAGGCGCTGCACGTAACCCAGCGTAGGGAAGGCAGATGTGTGCAGGGGTCAACCGGAGGGCCGATCCGCATCCCGCGCGCGTACTCCCCAAGGTGGAGGCTGCGTTCTTCTGTGCGCTTAGCCTGGGCCGGTGACAGCAGAGGCGACGGACGAGTGGCACGGGTGGCGCACGGCAGCGGAAGCCGCTCTCTACGGGCCGGACGGCTTCTACCGCCGCCCCGAGGGCCCGGCCGGGCACTTCCGTACGTCCGTCCACACCTCGCCGCTCTTCGCCGCCGCCGTGGCCCGGCTGCTGTGCCGCGTCGACGAGGCCCTCGGCAGGCCCGCGCGCCTCGACATGGTCGACATGGCCGCCGGCCGCGGCGAACTGATCACCGGCGTCCTGGCCGCGCTGCCCGCCGAGGTGGCGGCACGCACGCGTGCGTGCGCCGTCGAGATCGCCGACCGCCCGCGGGCCCTGGATCACCGCATCGAGTGGCTGCCGGAGCCCCCGTCCCGGATCAGCGGGCTGCTGTTCGCCAACGAGTGGCTGGACAACGTCCCCGTGGAGATCGCCGAGGTCGACTCCGCGGGCGTACCGCGCCAGGTCCTCGTACGCCGGGACGGCACCGAGCGCCTCGGGGATCCGGTCACCGGGGCCGCGGCGGAGTGGCTGGAGCGGTGGTGGCCGCTGGGGGACGTGGAGGGGGCGCGGGCCGAGATCGGCCTGCCCAGGGACGGGGCCTGGGCCGCCGCGGTCGCGGCCCTGGACCGGGGCCTGGCGGTCGCCGTGGACTACGCGCACACGGCGTCGGCCCGGCCGCCGTTCGGCACCCTCACCGGCTTCCGTGAGGGGCGCGAGACGGCACCCGTCCCGGACGGTTCGTGCGACATCACGGCCCATGTGGCGCTGGACGCGTGCGCGCTGCCCGGAGCGGGCCTCATGACCCAGCGCGCCGCCCTGCACGCCCTGGGCGTCACCGGCGCGCGCCCGCCGCTGGAGCTGGCCTCCACCCGCCCGGCGCAGTACGTACGCGCCCTGGCGAGCGCGGGCGAGGCGGCCGAGCTGACGGCGAGGGGCGGCCTGGGCGAATTCGGCTGGCTCGTGCAGCCGGTTGGGATTCCGAACGTACTGGCGCAGGGGCAGGGCACCCCGGCGGACTGACGACCGACGTCACCCCCGACCGTCACGCGCCTCTCGACGGGCTCACGACCGTCGGCTGCCCGACGGACGGACGGACCCGCCTACTTGTCGATGTCCCCCACCACGAAGAACATCGACCCGAGGATCGCCACCATGTCCGCGACGAGCGTCCCCGGCAGCAGCTCCACCAGCGCCTGGATGTTGTTGTACGAGGCGGAGCGCAGCTTCAGCCGGTACGGGGTCTTCTCGCCCTTGCTGACGAGGTAGTAGCCGTTGATGCCGAGCGGGTTCTCGGTCCACGCGTACGTGTGGCCCTCGGGCGCCTTCAGCACCTTGGGCAGCCGCTGGTTGATGGGCCCCGGCGGCAGGTCCACGAGACGGTCGAGGCAGGCGTCGGCGAGGTCGAGGGCGTTGTGCGTCTGCTCCAGCAGGCACTCGAAGCGCGCGAGGCAGTCGCCCTCCTCCCGGGTCACCACCCGCAGGACGTCCCCCAGCTCGCCGTAGGCGAGGTAGGGCTCGTCGCGGCGCAGGTCGAAGTCCACACCGGCGGCGCGCGCGATCGGCCCGCTCACGCCGTACGCGTGCACGATCTCCGGCGTGAGAGCGCCCACGCCCCGCGTGCGCCCCCGGAAGATCTCGTTGCCGAGGACCAGGTCGTCGAACCGGTCCATGCGGGAGCGCACGTCGGCGACGGCGGTACGCGCACGCGTGGTCCACCCGGCCGGCAGGTCCTCCTTGAGGCCGCCGACCCGGTTGAACATGTAGTGCATCCGGCCGCCGGAGACCTCCTCCATGACGTGCTGGAGTTCCTCGCGCTCCGTGAAGGCGTAGAAGATCGGCGTGATCCCGCCCAGCTCCAGCGGGTACGACCCCAGGAACATCAGGTGGTTGAGCACCCGGTTGAGCTCCGCGAGCAGCGTCCGCGTCCACACCGCCCGCTCGGGCACCTCCATGCCGAGCATGCGCTCGACGGCGAGGACGACGCCCAGCTCGTTGGAGAAGGCCGACAGCCAGTCGTGGCGGTTGGCGAGCATGATGATCTGGCGGTAGTCACGGGCCTCGAAGAGCTTCTCGGCGCCGCGGTGCATGTACCCGATCACCGGCTCCGCGCTGATGATGCGCTCGCCGTCCAGCACGAGCTTCAGGCGCAGCACTCCGTGCGTGGACGGGTGCTGGGGCCCGATGTTGAGCACCATGTCGGTGCTCTCCGCGGCGCCGCCGATACCGACCATGGTCTCCGTCGTAGGAGTCATGGACACAGTCTCTCCTACGTACGCTGACCTCATGGAGACGGGGAGCCCACAGAACACGGGGACGGCGGGGGACGACGAGCGGGCGGGGAACGAGCCGGAGTGGACCGGGCTGCCGCCCGGTCTGCTGCGGATGCGCCGCCTGCTGCTGGTGGTGTGGCTGGGACTGCTGACGATCGGCCTGGCGCTGCTGCTCGGCCTGCTCGCCGGGCCGCCCTGGGCGGCCTTCGCGGTGCTGCCGCCCGCGCTGATGGTGTGGGGCTGGGTGATGCTGGGCCGCAACTGGCGTTCGTGGCGCTACGCCGAGCGCGCCGACGACCTGCTGATCAGCCGGGGCGTGCTGTGGCGCGAGGAGACGGTCGTGCCGTACGGCCGGATGCAGCTGGTCGAGGTCACCTCGGGTCCCGTGGAGCGGCACTTCGGGCTGGCCAGCGTGCAGCTGCACACGGCGGCCGCCGCGACCGACGCCACCATCCCCGGCCTCGATCCGGCGGAGGCGGAACGGCTGCGCGACCGGCTCACCGAGCTGGGCGAGGCCCGATCGGCGGGCCTGTGACGACGCCCGGCGTCGACGACGCCGTACGCGGCCGTCGGCCGGTCTCCGAGCGTCGGCTGCACCCCGTGACGCCGCTCAGGCGCGCGTGGGCGCCCGTGGCCGTGCTGATCGGCTGGGCGGTGCACGACCCGGACCAGGCGCAGCGCCAGCTCACCAGACTGACCACGACCACCCTGCTGATCGCGCTCGCGGTACTGCTCCCCGCGGCCGCCCTGTACGGCTTCCTCACCTGGTGGTTCACGCACTTCGCGGTGACCGACGCGGAACTGCGCATCCGCACCGGACTGCTGTTCCGGCGCACCGCGCACATCCGGCTGGAACGCATCCAGGCGATCGACGTCACCCAGCCGCTGCTCGCGCGCGTGGCGGGCGTGGCGAAGCTGAAGCTGGACGTCATAGGCGCCGACAAGAAGGACGAACTCGCCTTCCTGGGCGCGGAGGAGGCGCGCGTCCTGCGCGCGGAACTCCTGGCGCGCGCCGCCGGTTTCGCCCCCGAGACGGCGCACGAGGTCGGTGAGGCGCCGTCCCAGCAACTCCTGCGGGTCCCGCCGGCCGTCCTGGCCGTCTCGCTCCTCCTCACCGGCGCGACGTGGGCGACGCTGGCCGCCGCACTGGTCGTACCGACGATCCTGTGGCTGGTCACCGAGAGCGCGTGGACGGTCCTGGCGACCGCGATTCCCCTGTTCGGCGCGGCGGGGGCGAGCAGCGTCGGGCGGTTCGTCACCGAGTACGACTGGACGGTGGGCGAGTCGCAGGACGGTCTGCGCATCGACCACGGCCTCCTCGACCGCGCCCACGAGACGGTGCCGCCGGGCCGCGTGCAGACGGTACGGATCGTCGAGCCGCTGCTGTGGCGACGACGCGGCTGGGTGCGCGTGGAACTGGACGTCGCCGGCTCCGCCAACTCGCTCCTGCTCCCGGTGGCGCCGCGCGAGGTCGCCGAGTCGGTCGTCGCGCGCGTGCTGCCCGGAGTGACGGTCCCGAGCCGCGCCTCGCTGTCGCGGCCGCCGCGCCGCGCGGCCAGGTGCGTCCCGCTGTGGTGGCGGGGCTACGGACTCGCCGTCACGGACGCGGTGTTCGCCACCCACACGGGCCTGCTCCGCCGCAGCCTCGCGCTGGTGCCGCACGCCAAGGTCCAGAGCGTCCGGCTGGCCCAGGGGCCCTGGGAGCGCCTGTGGGGCGTCGCCGACGTCCATGTGGACACGGGGGCCAACAAGACCGTCACCGCCCGTCTGAGGGACGCGGAGGAGGCGGCGGAGCTGCTGCGGAGCCAGGCGGAGCGATCCCGCACGGGCCGCCGGGACGCCCGTCCGGACCGCTGGATGGCGTGACCGACCGAAGAGGGTGGGCCGGGACGGCCGGAGGCGATCGGCCGGAGAGGGCGCGGGTGGGGGGCGGGCCGAGAGCGGATGGGGCGTGGGCGTGGCCCGGGCGGAGAGCGGATGGGGCGCGGGCGCGGCCCGGGCGGGGCACGGAAATCGGCCGGAGCGAGTGCGGTCGGGACCGTCGAAGGACTGATCGGCCGGAGAGGGCGCGGTCGGGCGCGAACGCGACGGAAGCGGGCGCCGGGCCGACCACTCCGAACGCCGCCCACCCCGAACGCCACCGGCCACCGGCCACAGGCCACAGGCCACAGGCCACAGGCCACAGGCCACAGGCCACCGGCCCTGAACGCCGTCGGCCGCCCCGGCGGACTCGGGACGGCCGTAAAACGTGGGGCCCGGAGAGGGCTTCGCCGGGGCGAGCCTCGGAAGGCCCGCTCCCCGCGTCAGGAAACCGCGCTCCGCAGCCCCTGTACGTCGATCTGCTCCGTCTCGTCGTGCGCCGTCAGGTCGATGACCTGGCCGATGCCCCGGGACTCCTCGCCGGCGGGCTTGAACTCGGCCTCGGACTCGGCCTTGTGCAGGGCGAGGGCCTCCTGGCCGACGACGTCGGCGAGGTCCTCGTTCTGGACGGTCTCGAGCGCGGACTCCGCATCCTGCTTCGTGCCGAAGAAGTCGAACCCGCCCTCGACCGAGGGACGTCGCACGGGCGCGGCCGGTGCGACGGCGACCGCGGTGGGCTCGATGAAGTGCCCCGCCGGACGCCGAGCCGCGGGAAGAGTCGCCGGCAGGGCCGGCCGGGTCGCGGCGACCGCACCAGCCGGCGTGACGGCGGCCGCGTGCTCATGCCCGTCGACCGCCCCGGGCTTCCCCTGCGGGTCGTCCTCCAGCGCCGGCTCCGTCTCGGACCCGCCGGCCCCTTCCACCTCGGCGTCGCCGGAGGCGTCCTTCAGCGGCCTGCCGCCGGACGGGCCGTCGCCCTTCGGGGGGTCGTTCTTCGGTCCCTCGCTGGAGGGCTTCCGCTTGGAGGACAGGCGCTTGGCAGCAGCGTCCTCGACCGCCTGGTCCAGGGCCGAGCGGTCGCTGACCTGCTCGTCCTCGGCCGCCTCGCCGCCGACGGGCGACTGCGACGCGTCCTCGGGGGACGCGACCGACGCGGCGGTCACCTCCGACTCGACGGAGTCGGCCGACTCGGCGGACGTCTCCTCGGGCGAGCTCTCGTCGGACGCCTCGCGCGCGCCCCCGCCGTCGCTCGCGCCCTCGTTCTCGTCCTCGTTCTCGTCCTCGGCCGCCGCCTCGCCCTTCGCCGGCTCCCCGTCCTCGTCGAACCGCGCCAACGCGGCCTTGGCGCGCAGGAACAGCCGCGAACCCTCCGGCGAGAAGACCCTCGCGTCCGCGGGCGCCTCCTCGGAGACCTCGGCCTCCTCGGTGACCTCGGCGTCTTCCGCCGCCTCGTCGTCCACCGCGAACTCCGCGTCGTCCGCATCGGCCGGGGCAGCCACAGCCCCCGCCTCCTCGGCGGACTCGGCGGTCTCCGCGGACTCGGTCACGGTGTCGTCATCGGCAGCCTCGGCCGCCCGGTCACCCGGCACCGGCGGCAGCGCACGCGCGGGCGTGGTGGCCTCTATCTCCAGAACCCGGCGCTCCTCCAGGACGCTCGCCCGCTCGGTCTCCGCCGTGGCGTACCGCCGCAGCAGCGAGGCGTGCTCGTTGCGCAGCCCGGCGAGCTCCGCCCGCTTGCCCCGCAGCCGCTGCTCCAGCTTCACGCGCAGCTCGCGCGACTCCTCGAGGTCGGTCTCCAGTTCGGCGACCCGCTCCTCGTGCCGCCACTCGTCGCTGGCACGCGCGCGCGTGAGGTCGGCGACCTGCTTGCCGGCCTGTGTGTCCCAGCGGCGCATGACGACCGCACCCACGACCGCCGTCGCCGCGGCGACCGCGGCCAGGCCGCGCAGCGCCATGGGTTCGGTGAACACCCAGGGGGCGAGCGCACAGACGACGGACACGCCCGCGATCGCCGACGGGGGCAGCATCCTGTGCAAGGGCGGTGAATGGCGGTGACGTCCACGTGGCATGGCCAGAAACTTACCGCGCGTAGGCGAATCTTGGTGCCCCGCCCCGTAAAAAGACAGCCATCCCGAGTCGTTCACTTGGCATCAGGATTCAGTTCCGTCACCTAATTGGCCACGAACCAAGATCAAAAAGCCGGATCGGCCACCTCACCTGCCACCCAGCCGCCCGCTCATCCACTCCAAGGTCCCCGGAATCTCCCGCCGCCAGGTGTTGAAGTTGTGCCCTCCGCTTTCGAGGACGATCGATGAGATCCGGGTCAGCCCGGTCGCCTTCACACGGTCAATGAACTTCAACGTGTCCTTGTAGTTGGATTCTCCAACTTTGCTGCTGCTGACGAGCAGTGAAGTGTCCGGGGCGGGCATGTGCTTGAGGTACCACCACAGGTTCGCGCGATTGCGCAGTTCCTCGTCGCCCTGGAAGAGATCGCCGGTCGTGGCGTCGATCGGCGCCTTGTAGTAGGCGGAAAGCCCCGCCCCGGCGGCGTACACCCGCGGATGGTGCAGGGCGAGCTTCAGCGCGCAGTATCCGCCGGTGGAGTCGCCGATGACGCCCCAACTGCCCGGATTCCCGCCCACCCTGTAGTGGCCGCTCATGGCCTCGGGCAGATCCGCCGCGAAGAACGTCTCGGTCTGCGGGCCGCCGGGAATGTCCACGCACTCGGTGTCCCGCGGCGGCGCCACGGTCGGCCGCATCATCACCAGGATCATCGGCTCCATACGGCCCCGCGCGACCAGCCGGGCGGCCGTGCGCGGGTAGTCGAGCTTGTCCACCAGCGCTTTCGCCGTTCCCGGATAGCCGGTGAGGACGACGGCCGCGGGGAACGTACGCGTGCGGTACTCCGGCTGAAAATACTCGGGCGGCAGATAGACGTACGCGGGCGTCGCGATACGGCTGGTGCGCCCGACGATGTCGACCTTCTGGATCTGACCGCCCCGTTGCGGACCGGCGCTCGCCGCCCCCGGCACCCGCTGCGTCCCGGTGACCCGCAGCGGCCCGCCCGCCGGCACGTGGTCCACGACGACGCCCTGGTCCTTCTCCTGCCCGAACAGGTCGGCCCAGCTCGCGTAGAACCCGAAGGCCTGGTTGGCGAGGAGCCCGGCCGACGCGAAGAGCGCCAACTGCGTGGCGAGCAGCAGCCCGACGCGCCCGGCGACGGCTCGCGGGCCCCGCCGTGCCAGCCGTGGCCACCGCCACACCGTGCCGACGAACAGCCCTACGGCCGCGAGCACCGCCAGCGCCGGCACCTTGTCGCTCGTGAGACCCATCGATGGTTACCTGTCCGCGCTTTCCGCCCGGGACCACGCGCGGACACCTGCACCGCGCGTCCTCTCCCCCGCACCTTCGCAAGGGCTTGCCCCGGACTTTCCTTGGCCTTTGAAACGGTTTTGGGGAGCCGAGTGAACCTCTCCCCTCAAGACACCGTCCTAGAGGGCGCAATGTCGCCGGATGCCCGAATCGGCACCGGATCCAAGGTCTCTCGCAGAACTAATGGGATGCGATGTCTGTCAGGACAGATGTGGAAATGTCGGGCAAGGTTCCTCAACGATCTCCCCAGGTGGGGCATCTGTCGAGCCGTGCGCGGAACGTGCTGCGCGGCCCGCGCCCAGAGGTTGTTCCCGTCCTCCTCGGCAGGGCCTGCGCCCTGGTGGGCCTGCTGGACGTGGCCGCCGGCGTCTTCCCGCGCTTCCGGCACAGCCGTATGCACGCCATCGCCGAAGTCCTCCCCGGCGCGACGGGCCCGTTCGCGGCCGCCCTCTCGCTCAGCGCCGGCGTGCTGTTGCTGCTGCTCGCGCACGGCCTCAAGCGCTGCAAGCGCAGGGCCTGGCGCGCCGCCGTCGTCCTGCTGCCGGCCGGAGCGGTGGCGCAGTTCACCTACCGCCACTCCGTCATCGGCGTCCTGATCTCCCTCGCGCTGCTCGCACCCCTGCTGCGCCACCGCGACCAGTTCGCGGCGCTGCCCGACCCGCGCAGCCGCTGGCGCGCGCTCGCCAACTTCGTCCTCATGGGGGCCGGTTCGCTCGCCCTCGGGCTGGTCATCGTCAGCGCCCACCCGAAGACCCTGATCGGCGACCCGAGCCTCGCGGACCGCATCACCCACGTCCTGTACGGCCTGTTCGGCTTCGAGGGCCCGGTCGACTACCAGGGCACCACCTCCTGGACGGTCGCCTTCTCCCTCGGCGCTCTCGGCCTGCTCACCGCCGTCACCACCATCTACCTGGCCTTCCGCCCCGAACACCCGGCCGCGGCCCTGACCGAGGACGACGAGGCCCGGCTGCGCGCCCTGCTCGTCAGGCACGGCGGCCGCGACTCCCTCGGCCACTTCGCGCTGCGCCGCGACAAGGCCGTCGTCTTCTCCCCCAGCGGCAAGGCCGCCGTCACCTACCGCGTCGTCTCCGGCGTGATGCTCGCCAGCGGCGACCCCATCGGCGACGTGGAGGCCTGGCCCGGCGCCATCGAGCGCTTCATGGACGAGGCCAAGGCCCACTCCTGGACCCCCGCCGTGATGGGCTGCTCCGAGACCGGCGCCGAGGTGTGGACCCGCGAGACCGGGCTCGACGCCCTCGAACTGGGCGACGAGGCGGTGGTGGACGTCCCGGATTTCTCGCTCACCGGCCGCGCGATGCGCAATGTGCGCCAGATGGTCAAGCGCATCGAGCGCGCCGGTTACGAGACCCGGGTACGCCGCGTCCGTGACATCGGCGAGACCGAGCTGGAGCGGATCCGCCAGGCCGCCGAGGACTGGCGCGGCACCGACACCGAGCGCGGCTTCTCCATGGCCCTGGGCCGCGTCGGCGACCCGTCCGACGGCGACTGCCTGATCGCCACCGCCCACAGAATCGAAGGGGCGGCGCGAAGCGCCTCAGGTCGGGCGGCGGTGGGAGACGGGTGGGACGACGACGAGCCGGGCCCGTACGGCGACCTCAAGGCGATCCTGCACTTCGTGCCCTGGGGCACCGACGGCGTCTCCCTGGACCTCATGCGCCGCGACCGCGCGGCCGACCCCGGCATGAACGAACTGCTGATCGTGGCCGCCCTCCAGGCCGCCCCGAAGTTCGACATCGCGCGCGTGTCCCTCAACTTCGCCATGTTCCGCTCGGCGCTCGCGCGCGGCGAGAAGATCGGCGCGGGCCCGGTGCTGCGCGCCTGGCGGGGCCTGCTGGTCTTCCTCTCCCGCTGGTTCCAGATCGAGTCGCTGTACAAGTTCAACGCCAAGTTCCAGCCCCGCTGGGAGCCCCGCTTCGTGGTCTACCGCGCCTCGGCCGACCTGCCCCGCCTCGGCTTCGCCGCCATGCAGGCCGAAGGCTTCGTGAACATGGCCCTGCCGCTGCCGCGCTTCCTGCGCCGCCGCACGTCCGCCCCGCGCCCGTGTGCCCACCGGGTGGCGGAGCGGGACATCCAGGCGGCCTAGCGGCAGCGCCGCGAAGGGGCGCGGGGAACTGCGCGACCAGCCACGACGGGCCCGCAGCCGCCCACCGACCTGTTCCGGCACCTGCAGGGGCGCGCTCGGCCCACCCGGCGGAGCGCATACGCTGAACGTATGAGCAAGCACAGCGGACGCGGGCGCGTCGCGGGCCTTCCCCAGTGGGACCGGTGCGCGGTCATGGGAGTCGTCAACGTGACCCCTGACTCCTTCTCCGACGGCGGCCGCTGGTTCGACACGACGTCCGCCGTCAAGCACGGCCTCGCCCTGGTCGAGGAGGGCGCCGACCTGGTCGACGTGGGCGGCGAGTCCACCCGCCCCGGCGCCACCCGGGTCGACGAGGCCGAGGAACTGCGCCGCGTCATCCCCGTCGTCCGCGGCCTCGCCGCCGAGGGCGTCACGATCTCCGTCGACACCATGCGCGCCTCCGTCGCCGAGCAGGCACTCGCCGCCGGCGCCGCCCTCGTCAACGACGTCAGCGGCGGCCTCGCCGACCCCGCGATGATCCCGGTCGTCGCCGACGCCGGCGCCCCCTTCGTCGTCATGCACTGGCGCGGCTTCCTCGACGGCGGAAACGTCCAGGGCGTGTACGAGGACGTCGTCGCCGAGGTCGTCGACGAGCTGCACGCACGCGTGGAGGCCGTCCTGGAGGGCGGTATCGCCCCCGACCGCATCGTCGTCGACCCCGGCCTCGGCTTCTCCAAGGACGCCGAGCACGACCTCGTCCTCCTCGCCCACCTCGACCGGCTGCTCACCCTCGGCCACCCCCTGCTCGTCGCCGCCTCCCGCAAGCGGTTCCTCGGCCGGGTCCTCGCCGGCCCGCAGGGCGCGCCGCCGCCCGCCCGTGAGCGCGACGCCGCGACAGCCGCCGTGTCGGCGCTCGCGGCGCAGGCCGGCGCATGGGCCGTACGCGTGCACGAGGTCCGCGCCACGGCCGACGCCGTACGCGTCACACGCGCCATCGAAGAGGCGCGCGACGCCGGGACCGCGCGCGGCACCGAAGGAGCCCGGTGAGCGCCCCGCACACCGACGTCGAACAGGTGGAGGCAGCCAACACCGCCTTCTACGAGGCCGTGGAGCGCGGTGACTTCGAGCAGTTGTCGAAGCTGTGGCTCACCCCGACCGACCTCGGCGTCGACGAGACCTACCACGACCCGGCCGACGCCGGCGTGATCTCCTGCGTGCACCCCGGCTGGCCGGCGCTCACCGGACGCGGCGAGGTCCTCCGGTCGTACGCGCTGATCATGGCGAACACCGACTACATCCAGTTCTTCCTCACCGACGTGCACGTCTCCGTCACTGGCGACACCGCCCTGGTGACCTGCACCGAGAACATCCTCAGCGGCGGGCCCGCGCCCGACGCCGGCGAGGAGCTCGGCCCGCTCGTGGGCCAGCTCGTGGTCGCCACGAACGTGTTCCGGCGCACCACCGAGGGCTGGAAGATGTGGTCGCACCACGCCTCGCCCGTTCTGGCCGAAAACGACGACGACGAGAGCGACGACACCCCCGCCTGAGTGGGTAGGCGCCGTACAGGACCCTCGGGGCCTCACCAAGGTCCCGGGATTCCCGGGGACGACCGCGGCAATGCGCCCAAACCCGCACGACCACCCGCAAGAAGGCCTGCGGGGCCCGCACGGGACCAAGAAGTGGTTGGAATCACGTGGGTGCGGGTAGGGGCGGCTACCAACCCGTGAGCCACCGGATTCCCCAGGGGAAACACACGATGAATCCTGCGGCCCCGGACCGGGCCCACGCCCCCGTGGCCCGGCCCTGTCAGTGCCCGCAGGTAGATTCGTTCGAGGCCGGTGTGCCGCCCGCACACGGCATCGACCGGCCGTCACCGACGATTGCAGGAGTGATTCGCGTGGATCGTGTCGCGCTGCGCGGCCTGAAGGCCCGCGGGTACCACGGCGTGTTCCCCGAGGAACGCGCACAGGGCCAGATCTTCGTCGTGGACCTCGTCCTGGGGCTCGACACCCGGCCTGCCGCCGCGGACGACGACCTGGCGAAGACCGTGCACTACGGCATCGTGGCGGAGGAGGTCGTCGCCGTCGTCGAGGGCGACCCGGTCAACCTCATCGAGACGCTCGCAGAACGCATCGCCCAGGCCTGTCTGAAGCACGAAGGGGTCCACGAGGTCGAGGTCACCGTCCACAAACCGGACGCACCGATCACGGTCCCCTTCGACGACGTGACCGTCACCATCACCCGGAGCCGAGTATGACTGCACCCTTCATCCAGGGCCCCAGCGACCCGACCGTACAGCCGGTACCCGCCTCCGTCGTCGAGCAGGTCGACGCCGCCGACACCACCCTCAGCAACCCCAAACGGGCCGTGATCTCCCTCGGCTCCAACCTCGGCAACCGCCTGGAGACCCTCCAGGGCGCCATCGACGCGCTCGAGGACACCCCCGGCGTGCGCATCAAGGGCGTCTCCCCCGTCTACGAGACCGAACCCTGGGGCGTCGAGCCGGGCAGCCAGCCCTCCTACTTCAACGCTGTCGTCGTCCTCAAGACCACGCTGCCCCCGTCCTCCCTGCTGGAGCGGGCGCACGCCGTGGAGGAGGCCTTCCACCGGGTCCGCGACGAACGCTGGGGCGCCCGCACCCTTGACGTCGACATCGTGGCCTACGCCGACGTCGTCTCCGACGACCCGCACCTCACGCTCCCCCACCCGCGCGCCCACGAACGGGCCTTCGTCCTCGCCCCCTGGCACGACCTGGAACCCGAGGCCCAGTTGCCCGGCCGCGGCGCGGTCGCCGACCTCCTCGGCACTCTCGCCCTGGACGGCGTGGCGCCGCGCGTGGACCTGGAACTCCAGCTGCCCGAATAGTCGTTAAGGTCAAGACGACCACAATCCGCGGGCACCCGGGGGAGCTGAAGGAACACCGTGAGAGAGCTGCGCATCAGGCTGCTGGCCGGCGTGTTCATTGTCGCCGGAGTCCTGTCCTGGGCGGGTGCCCGCCTGTGGAACGCCGTCGGGACCCTGCCCAGTGTCCCGCTGGCCGCCCCCATCGTCCTCGCCCTGATCGCCGTGGTCCTCCTGTCCACGGCGATCTCCATCCGCGCCCGCCTCAAGGCCCAGCGCGAACGCCGGCCCGAGGCCAAGGGCGTCGACCCCCTGATGGCAGCCCGCGCGGTGGTCTTCGGTCAGGCCAGCGCCCTGGTGGCCGCCCTTGTCGCCGGCATGTACGGCGGCACGGGCGTCTTCCTCCTGGAACACCTCGACGTCCCCGCCCGCCGCGACCAGGCCATCTACGCCGGCTTCTCGGTCCTCGCCAGCCTCGGCGTCATAGCGGCAGCCGTCTTCCTGGAACGCGTCTGCAAGCTCCCGGAGGACGACGAACACAACGGCGCGGGCGCCACGCCGACGACGTAGCGCCCTCGGCTCACCAGGACTGGCGGGCGAGGTGCCCGTTCATGAGAAAACCCGGGTCAACAAGCTGCAAGGGATGCCGCTCAGGGCTTGAAGGAACCTCGTATCGTTCCCGACACGCTTTCCGCGTCGGCGTCCAAGCGAGCACCGTTCCGTCAGCGTGCCAGTATCAGGCTCATTGCCTCGGCGCGGGTCGTGGCGTCCCGAAGCTGACCGCGCACCGCCGACGTCGTGGTCTTGGCGCCGGGCTTGCGAATCCCACGCACCGACATGCACATGTGCTCGGCCTCAATGACGACGATCACGCCCCGAGCCTCGAGGATCTTCATGAGGGAGTCGGCGACCTGCGTGGTGAGTCGTTCCTGCACCTGCAGCCGCCGGGCGAAGACCTCGACCAGCCGCGCAAGCTTCGACAGGCCAGTGATCTTGCCGCTTTCGGCGGGAATGTACCCAATATGAGCTACGCCATGGAATGGCAGCATGTGATGCTCACATAGACTCACGATCTCGATGTCCTTCACCAGGACCATCTCGTCATGCCCGATGTCGAACGTGGTCGTCAGAACGTCCTCAGGCTGCTGCGTATGTCCCGCCAGAAGCTCCCGATACGCCCGCGCCACCCGTCCCGGCGTCTCCCTGAGACCCTCGCGGTCCGGGTCCTCGCCGACCGCGATGAGCAGTTCGCGTACGGCGTTCTCGGCGCGCTTCTCGTCGAACTCGCCGATGCGGCCCTCGCCGTCCAGCGTCACGGGGTCGGTCATGTGGTGCCTCGTTCCTTCGCGGGTGGCGCGTGTGGGTCACGCGTCTGAACTGCGGGCATACGAAAGTGCCGCGCCCCCCAGGCTAGAACCAGGGGGGCGCGGCATCCATTCCGGGCCCGGTGCTGCGCACCGGGTGGGGCGTCAGCTCTCGGGACGCTCCTCGGGAGCCGGCTCCGTGGCCGGGGCGGGCTCCGTCACCGTGGACTTGGCGGTGCTGATCGCCGGGGTCGCGCCGTTGGCGCCGTTCGTCAGGGCGAGCTCCTTGGGGGAGAGCACCGGCGGACGGGTGGACGGCGTGCGGCGGGACGACCCGGTCCAGGCGGGCCGCGGGGGACGCTTGACGATGGGGGCGAAGATCTCGGCGATCTCCTCCTTGCCCAACGTCTCCCTCTCCAGCAGCTGCAGGACCAGGTTGTCGAGGACGTCGCGGTTCTCGACCAGGATCTCCCAGGCCTCGTTGTGCGCGTTCTCGATGAGCTTCTTGACTTCCTCGTCCACCAGCGCGGCGACCTCTTCCGAGTAGTCGCGCTGGTGAGCCATCTCACGTCCGAGGAAGGGCTCGGTGTTGTCGCCGCCGAACTTGATCGCGCCGAGACGCTCGGTCATGCCGTACTGCGTGACCATCGCGCGTGCGGTGGTCGTGGCCTTCTCGATGTCGTTGGCTGCGCCCGTGGTCGGGTCGTGGAAGACGAGCTCCTCGGCCGCGCGGCCGCCCAGCATGTAGGCCAGCTGGTCCAGCATCTCGTTGCGGGTCGTGGAGTACTTGTCCTCGTCCGGCAGGACCATGGTGTAGCCGAGCGCGCGGCCTCTGGACAGGATCGTGATCTTGTGGACCGGGTCGGAGTTCGGGGAAGCCGCCGCGACCAGGGCGTGTCCGCCCTCGTGGTACGCGGTGATCTTCTTCTCCTTGTCCGACATGATCCGGGTCCGCTTCTGCGGGCCCGCCACGACGCGGTCGATGGCCTCGTCCAGCATCTGGTTGTCGATGAGCTTCTTGTCGGAGCGGGCGGTGAGCAGGGCGGCCTCGTTGAGGACGTTGCTCAGGTCCGCGCCGGTGAAGCCCGGCGTACGGCGGGCGACCGCCGACAGGTCGACGTCCGGGGCGACCGGCTTGCCCTTCTGGTGAACCTTGAGGATCTCCAGACGGCCCTGCATGTCCGGGCGGTCGACCGCGATCTGGCGGTCGAAGCGGCCGGGGCGCAGGAGGGCCGGGTCGAGGATGTCGGGCCGGTTCGTCGCGGCGATGAGGATCACGCCGCCCTTGACGTCGAAGCCGTCCATCTCGACGAGCAGCTGGTTCAGGGTCTGCTCGCGCTCGTCGTGACCGCCGCCCAGGCCGGCGCCGCGGTGGCGGCCGACCGCGTCGATCTCGTCGACGAAGACGATCGCCGGGGCGTTCGCCTTGGCCTGCTCGAACAGGTCACGGACTCGGGAGGCACCGACACCGACGAACATCTCGACGAAGTCGGAACCGGAGATCGAGTAGAAGGGGACGCCCGCCTCGCCGGCGACGGCGCGCGCGAGGAGCGTCTTGCCGGTACCGGGAGGCCCGTAGAGCAGTACGCCCTTGGGGATCTTGGCGCCGACGGCCTGGAACTTGGCCGGCTCCTGCAGGAACTCCTTGATCTCCTGGAGTTCCTCGACGGCCTCGTCCGAACCGGCGACGTCCGAGAACGTCGTCTTCGGGGTGTCCTTGGTGATGAGCTTGGCCTTGGACTTCCCGAAGTTCATGACTCGGGAGCCGCCGCCCTGCATCTGATTCATCAGGAACAGGAAGACGACGACGATGAGGACGAAGGGGAGCAGGGAGAGCAGGATCCCGACGAACGGGTTCTGCTTGGACGGCGAGACCGTGTAGCCGTCCGGGATCTGCTTGTCCTGGTACTTGTTCTGCAGCGTGCTGGCGATGGTCACGCCTTGGTCGCCGATGTAGCTCGCCTGGATCTTGGTGGCGCCCTCGACCTTTTCGCCGTCCTTGAGCTGGACCTTGATGGTGTTCTCGTCACCAGTGGTCAGCTTGGCCGACTCGACCTTGTTGTCATTGATCGCCTGGACGACCTGGCCGGTGTCCACCGTCTTGTAGCCGCCGGACGAGCCGACGACCTGCATCAACACGACCACGGCAAGGACGGCCAGCACGATCCACATGACCGGCCCACGGAAGTATCGCTTCACGTCCATCCATACGGAGCGGTGCCGCCCCGTCCCTCCTGCCATAGTGAGTTTGATAAGACAGTTCTTCTGACGGTACCCCAGCTTTGTCGCGCGAAGCCGCACGGGACGGCTGGCAAGCCCGTCTGCATGCTCCAACGGCGCGAGGCCCGCCGGGGTTCCCGATCTTCGTACGGGGCTTGGGCCCTTCGGGTCCGCGGTCGCGGACCGTGGGGTTCAGCCGCCGTAGACGTGGGGCGCGAGCGTACCGACGAACGGGAGGTTGCGGTACTTCTCGGCGTAGTCGAGGCCGTAGCCGACGACGAACTCGTTGGGGATGTCGAAGCCGACCCACTCGACGTCGATGGCGACCTTCGCGGCGTCCGGCTTGCGCAGCA
The DNA here is from genome assembly GCF_043195415.1 of Streptomyces sp. Y7. Taxonomy (NCBI): domain Bacteria; kingdom Bacillati; phylum Actinomycetota; class Actinomycetes; order Kitasatosporales; family Streptomycetaceae; genus Streptomyces; species Streptomyces sp. Y7. The sequence continues at coordinate 53,539 of NZ_JBIDDQ010000036.1, read as the reverse complement.
GGGTGCAGATCTTCAGGGTCTCGGGCTCGCGCGAGCCGAGGTTGTTGATCAGCCAGGACAGGGTCAGGCCGGAGTCGATGATGTCCTCGACGATCAGGACGTGCCGGCCCTTGATGTCGGTGTCGAGGTCCTTGAGGATCCGCACCACACCGGAGGACTGGGTGCCGGCGCCGTAGGACGACACCGCCATCCAGTCCATCGTGACGGGGGTGGACAGTGCCCGGGCGAGGTCGGCCATGACCATCACCGCGCCCTTGAGGACACCGACGATGAGCAGGTCCTTGCCCTCGTACTCCGCGTCGATCTTCGCCGCCAGCTCTGCCAGCTTGGCGTCGATCTCTTCCTTGGTGATGAGCACCTGCTGGAGGTCGGCACCCATGTCTTTCGCGTCCACCCGCATCACTTTCGGTCGGTCGTCCCGCATTCTCGGCTCACCGGCCCCTCCGTGGTCTGCTGTGGAGGGGTCGGGAATCAGCCTTGCCGAATCACCAGTCTGCCACCCTGACGCTGGGCGACGACTTTGCCGGGGAGATTGATGGCTCCCTGGCCGCGCCAGCCGGTGATCAGACGGTCGACTTCCTCGATGTGACGGGCGAACAGCGAACCGGCGGGCGCCCCGGCCTCGATGGCGGCGCGGCGCAGGATCCGGCGGCGCACGGCGGGCGGCAGCGCGTACAGCTTGGCGCACTCCAGGAGGCCGGTGGCGTCGCGCACGGCGGCCTCGGCCTGGCTGGCCCAGGCGTCGAGGGCGTCGGCGTCGTCACGGGAGAGCTGGGCGGTGCGGGCGAGCGCCTCGACGACGCCTTTGCCGAGGGCCTTCTCCAGGGCGGGCAGGCCCTCTTGGCGCAGGCGGGACCTCGTGTAGGCGGGGTCGGAGTTGTGGGGGTCGTCCCAGACCGGCAGCGCCTGGACCATGCAGGCCTTGCGGGCGGTCTGCCGGTCGAGTCCGAGGAAGGGGCGGCGGTAGCGGCCGCCGGCCCCCGAGACCGCGGCCATGCCGGACAGCGAGCGGATGCCGGAGCCGCGGGCGAGGCCGAGCAGGACGGTCTCGGCCTGGTCGTCGCGGGTGTGGCCGAGGAGGACGGCGAAGGCTCCGTGGCGTACGGCCGCGTCGTCGAGGGCGGCGTAGCGGGCATCCCGGGCGGCGGCCTCGGGGCCGCCGGTGCGGCCGACGGTCACGGCGTGGGACTCGACGGGGTCGAGACCGAGCTGGCGCAGGCGCAGGACGACTTCCTCGGCGCGCAGGTCGGAGCCGGGCTGGAGGCCGTGGTCGATGGTGATGCCGCCGGCGCGGATGCCGAGTTTGGGGGCCTCGAACGCGAGGGCGGAGGCGAGGGCCATGGAGTCGGCGCCGCCGGAGCATGCCACGAGCACGAGCGGGGAGGGGGGCCGCTCGTGCGGGGCAGCGCGCGGGGGCTCCTGCGGGCTCTGGCCGGGGAGCTCGTACGACGTGTCGAGCGCGGTGCCGTGGGCGGTGCGCTGGGCGCCCGGGGACGGCGCGGACGGCGTCGGGGCGGAGGCCGCGCGGAGTCTGCTCGGCGTGGGTACGTCGTGGATGCGGCTGTGTTCGGTGAGGATGTCGTGGAGGACGCGGCGGACCGCCAGGCGTATCGCCGCGACCGCAGGATGGGGACCCATGTCCGGTTCCCTTCATGAAGTTGTCGGGGGGTGAGCCCGAAGCTCGGTCACTCAGAGTGTGTAGATGGTGACAGAGACGGGCCGTTCCCCGAGCATTGCACGCCTACCCATGGCTCACGGTCCCTCGGACGGGTGATTGGAGGGGCGTTCGCCTGCCGTCGGCCGGATTCGGTTCACGACCTTCGTATGAGATGCACGCTTCGGCGCGCTTTTCACGACTCCGCCTTGCGGTGCACCCGCGCGATCCAGTCCGCCGGTTTGGCGATCTCCGCCTTGGTGGGGAGGGTGTTCGGGGAGGTCCAGACGCGGTTGAAGCCGTCCATGCCGACCTGTTCGACGACGGCCCGCACGAAGCGTTCGCCGTCGCGGTACTGCCGCAGTTTGGCGTCCAGGCCGAGGAGTTTGCGCAGGGCCATGTCCAGCCGGGAGGCGCCCTTGGCGCGACGCTGCTGGAATTTCTCGCGGATCTCGGCGACGGACGGGACGACGGCGGGGCCGACGCCGTCCATCACGAAGTCGGCGTGGCCCTCCAGGAGGGACATGACGGCGGTGAGGCGGCCGAGGATCTCTCGCTGGGCGGGCGTCTGCACCAGTTCGACGAACGAACGTCCGCCGTCGTCCTCCTCGGCCTCGGGCCGGCTGCCGGAGAGGGACTGGGCGGCCTCGCGGATGCGTTCCAGGACGGTCATGGGGTCGACGTCGGTCTCCCCCAAGAACGACTGGATTTCGCCCTCCAGGTGGTCCCGCAGCCAGGGCACGGCGCTGAACTGGGTGCGGTGGGTCTCCTCGTGCAGGCACACCCAGAGGCGGAAGTCGTGGGGCTGCACGTCGAGTTCGCGCTCGACGTGGACGATGTTGGGGGCGACGAGGAGGAGCCGGCCGCCGCCGTGCTCACCGGCCGGGAGGTCGCGGGTGGCGGGCGCGAAGGTCTCGTACTGGCCGAGGACGCGGGAGGCGAGGAAGGACAGCAGCATGCCCAGTTCGACGCCGGTCACCTTGCCGCCGACCGCGCCGAGGACGGCTCCGCCGGGGCTGGTGGTGCGTCGTTCCTGCATCTTGTCGAGCAGGGGCTTGAGGATCTCCCGGAAGCCGGCGACGTTGGCCCGGACCCAGCCGGGGCGGTCGACCACGAGGACCGGGGTGTCGTGGATGTCGTCCGTACCCATCCGGGTGAAGCCGCGGACGTGTTCCTCCGCGGCCTTGGCATGCCGGCGCAGCTCGGCGACGACGGCGCGGGCCTCGTCGCGGCTCACCTCCGGGCCCGGCCTCACGAACCGGGTCGCGGTCGCCACCGCGAGATTCCAGTCGACCATCTCGGCACCACCGATGCTCGTCATGTGTCAACCGTACGTGAGCGGTCCCGCTTGGGGCAGGCCGTGAACGGGCGGCAGGGCGGGGGATGCCGGGGGCGCGGCGGCCGCCAGAACTCCGACGTGCCGCCCGTGGTGCCCCCTTGCCGCTCTCCCCTGCCCCGGCCGTGCCGCTCAGCGGCAGCCGCAGGACGCCAGGGCCGTCGCCGTCCGGTCCAGTGCCGACCGGGCGGCGTCCGCGTTGTCGCCGGTCGACAGGAACGCGAAGGCGAGCAGCCGGCCGTCCTGGTCGACGACCGTGCCGGCCAGGGAGTTCACGCCCTGCAGGGTGCCCGTCTTCGCGCGCACGATGCCGGCCGCGCCGTCCGTGTAGCGGGTGCTCAGGGTGCCGGTGAAGCCGGCCACGGGCAGGCCGGTGAGGACCGGGCGCAGTTCGGGGTGGGCGGGGTCGGCGGCCTTGGCCAGCAGGGCGGTGAGCAGGTCGGCGGTGAGCTTGTCGGCACGGTCGAGGCCGCTGCCGTCCTTGATGTCGGCGCCGGCCACCGGGAGCCCGAGCTTCTTCAGCCGGGCCTCGACGGCCTGGCCGGCGCCGTCGAAGTCGGCGCGCACGCCGCTCGCCACGGCGGTCTGGCGGGCGAGGGCCTCGGCGATGTCGTTGTCGCTGTTGGTGAGCATGCGCTCGACCACGGAGGACAGCGGCGGTGAGGAGACCTCGGCGAGCGGTTGGGCGCGGTCGGTCGCTTTCGAGGGCCCGGGCGCGGTCGTCCTGATGCCGCGGTCGGCGAGGAGCGCCGCGAACCGGGCGGCCGCGTCCCCGGCCGGGTCCTCGACCCGCTGCACCGGGCCGCTGGTGGAGTCGTCGGTGCGGGCCTCGTCGACCATGAGGGCGCTGACGAGGGCGAGGTTGGGGTTCGTCCCGATGGGGTGCAGTTCGGTGCCGGCGTAGAGCGTCTTGTCGTACGAGAGGGTGACCTCGCGTACGTCCCGCTTCTTCAGCGCCCGGGCGGTGCTGTCCGCGAGCTCGCGCAGGCTGGCCCAGCCGTCGGCGTCCTCGCGGGCGGTGAGGGTGGGGTCGCCGCCGCCGACGAGGACCAGTTCCCCGGTGTCGGCCTCCAGAGCGGTGCGGGTGGTGAGGCGGTGGTCGGGGCCGAGCGCGGCGAGGGCGGCGACGGCCGTGGCGATCTTCGTGGTGGAGGCGGGGGTGAGGGCCTTGCCCGAGCCGTCGCGGTAGAGGCGTTCGCCGCTGGCCACGTCCACGATCGCCACCGACCTGCTGCCGAGCGCCGGGTCGTTCAGGAGCGGGCCGACGAGTCCGGCGACGGCCTTGCCGTTCGGGACCGATCCGGCGGTGCCGACGCCACCGCCGAGGCCCGACAGGACGGAGGCCGCGCTGGGGGCGGGGCGGGGTCCCCCGGCCGTCGCGCCGGAGGAGTCGGACGTATCGGTATTACGGCCGTGATCTGCGCCACCCGTACGTTCCTGGGCGGCCGCCCGGTCCCGCTCGGCCGTACGCTGACCGGTGGAGTCCCAGGGGCCTGCGGCGGTCACCACTCCGGCGGCCAGTGCCAGTCCGGCGGTGGCGGCGCCCGCGGTGTACTGCCAGGTCTTCGGCCTCGTGATGCGCGCGGCCTGCGGGGATGCGGCTCGGGCGAGCCGTACGACCCGTGGCTTCGCGGCCGTCGCGGCGCGTGCGAGACGTGGCCGTACGGCCTCCGCGGCTCGTGCCAGACGGGGTCGTACGGCGCCCGCGACCCGCGTCACATGCGGTTTCGCGGCTCGCCAAGGCCTCATCTCCGGCACGACCACCAGCCCCTTTCGCGATCACACACCTGCGTGAGGGACACTTAACCACCAGAACTATGTGTTGATCATGGAGGAGCCACCGGTGGAGTTCGACGTCACGATCGAGATTCCGAAGGGTTCGCGGAACAAGTACGAGGTGGACCACGAGACCGGTCGGATCCGCCTGGACCGTCGACTCTTCACCTCGACCGCCTACCCGACCGACTACGGCTTCGTCGAGAACACCCTCGGCGAGGACGGCGACCCGCTGGACGCGCTGGTCATCCTGGACGAGCCGACGTTCCCGGGCTGCCTGATCAAGTGCCGCGCGATCGGCATGTTCCGGATGACGGACGAGGCCGGCGGCGACGACAAGCTGCTGTGCGTCCCGGCGACGGACCCGCGTCAGGAGCACCTGCGCGACATCCACCACGTCTCCGAGTTCGACCGCCTGGAGATCCAGCACTTCTTCGAGGTCTACAAGGACCTGGAGCCCGGCAAGTCCGTCGAGGGCGCCGACTGGGTCGGCCGCACCGACGCCGAGGCCGAGATCGAGCGGTCCTACAAGCGCTTCAAGGACCAGGGCGGCCACTGAGGCAGAACCTCGGCTTTTGGGCCGTGTGAACGGGCTGTGCGCGTGCGCGTGCAGCCCGTTCGTGTGTCTGTGCGCATACTGAGGGCGGCAGGAGGTGTCGTTCAAGGAGTGCTACGCAGGTGACGGAAGCGGAGGACCGCAAGCCGCAGTCGGACGAGGCGAGGATGGCCTTCAGGGCGCCTGCCGGTGTCGAGGTGGGGGACAGCGAGTCGGAGACCACCTCGGAGTTCGCCCTACCCACGGGGCTGGACGCGCCGCAGTCGCCGGAACCGGAGGGCTCGGCGTTCACCATGCCGGGCAGGTACAGCGTCGAGGACGCCCCGTCGGCGTTCACGCCCGCCACCGGCATACCGCGGATAAGCCTGACGAAGGACCTGCCCTGGCAGGACCGGATGCGCACGATGCTGCGCATGCCGGTGGCCGAGCGGCCGGCGCCGGAGCGGATGCCGCGCGTGGAGGAGGAGGGTCCGGCCGTCCCGCGGGTGCTGGACATGACCCTGCGTATCGGCGAGCTGCTGCTGGCGGGCGGTGAGGGCGCGGAGGACGTGGAGGCCGCGATGTTCGCGGTGTGCCGGTCCTACGGGCTGGACCGCTGCGAGCCGAACGTCACCTTCACGCTGCTGTCGATCTCCTACCAGCCGTCGCTGGTGGACGATCCGGTGTCGGCGTCGCGTACGGTGCGGCGGCGCGGCACCGACTACACGCGTCTGGCCGCCGTGTACCAGCTCGTCGACGACCTCAGCGATCCGGAGAGCCACATCTCCCTGGAGGAGGCCTACCGGCGGCTCGCGGAGATCCGCCGCAACCGGCACCCGTACCCGACCTGGGTGCTCACCTCCGCGAGCGGGCTGCTCGCGGGCGCGGCCTCCGTGCTGGTCGGTGGTGATCTGATCGTGTTCGTCGCGGCCATGTTCGGCGCGATGCTCGGCGACCGGCTCGCCTGGCTGTGCGCGGGGCGCGGGCTGCCGGAGTTCTACCAGTTCACGGTGGCCGCGATGCCGCCGGCGGCCATAGGGGTCGCCCTGACGCTGGCCCACGTCGATGTGAAGGCGTCCGCGGTCATCACCGGTGGTCTGTTCGCGCTGCTGCCCGGGCGGGCCCTGGTCGCGGGCGTGCAGGACGGCCTGACCGGCTTCTACATCACCGCGTCCGCACGTCTGCTGGAGGTCCTGTACTTCTTCGTCGGCATCGTGATCGGGGTGCTGGTGATCCTGTACTTCGGGGTCAATCTCGGCGCCAAGCTCAACCCTGACGCGGCGCTGAACATCTCCCCCCGGCCGTACTGGCAGATCGCCGCGTCGATGCTGCTGTCGCTGACCTTCGCGGTCCTGCTCCAGCAGGAACGATCCACCGTGCTCGCGGTGACCCTCAACGGAGGTGTCGCCTGGGTCGTGTACGGCGCCATGCACTACACCGGCGAGTTCTCACCGGTTGCCTCCACCGCTGTCGCGGCGGGGCTGGTGGGCCTGTTCGGGCAGCTGATGGCCCGGTACCGGTTCGCGTCAGCGTTGCCGTACACGACGGCGGCGATCGGGCCGCTGCTGCCGGGTTCCGCGACCTACTTCGGGCTGTTGTCGATCGCGCAGAACGACGTCGACAAGGGGCTGGTGTCGCTGGCCACGGCGGCCTCCCTGGCCATGGCCATCGCGATCGGCGTGAACCTGGGGTCGGAGATCTCGCGGTTGTTCCTGCGGATCGGGTCCCCGGAGAAGCGACGAGCCGCCAAGCGCACCCGAGGATTCTGAGGGGCGCCCGGCGGCTCGGTCGCGGGGTGTCTCAGTAGCCCTGGTTCGGCGGGTACTGCTCGTTCTGCTGTCCGCCGTAGGGCTGCTGCCCGCCGTAACCCTGGGGGTACTGCTGGGCGTACGGCTGCTGCGGCTGGTTGCCGTAGTACTGCTGGTCGTAGCCGTACTGCTGGCCGCCCTGGTTGCCGTAGTGCTGCTGGTCCTGGTTGCCGTAGTGCTGCTGGTCCTGGTTGCCGTACGGCTGCTGGGGCTGGTCGTCGGACGGGATGCGGCGCAGCTGGGTCGTCGCGTCGTCCATCTGCTGGTGCTGTGCCGAGGCGGGGTCCTCGGCCGCGGCGCGCTTCTTCTTGGCGCGCTCGCGCAGGACTTCGATGATGATCGGGACCACGGAGACGAGGACGATCAGGACGAGGATCGCCTCGACGTTCTTCTTGATGACCTCGATCTGGCCGAGCCAGTAGCCCGCGAGGGTGACGCCGGTGCCCCAGGCGATACCGCCGATGACGTTGTACGTGAGGAACGTGGCGTACCTCATGCGGCCGGCGCCCGCCACGATGGGCGCGAAGGTACGCACGATCGGCACGAAGCGGGCCAGCACGATGGCCTTGGGGCCGTACTTCTCCATGAACTCGTGCGCCTTCTCCAGGTTCTCCTGTTTGAAGAGCTTGGAGTTGGGCCGGCTGAACAGCTTCGGGCCGAAGAACTTGCCGATCATGTAGCCGACCTGGTCGCCGATGACGGCCGCCAGCACGATGAGCGTGCAGACCAGCCACAGCGGCTGGCTGATGTAGTTCCCCTCGGCCACGAACAGACCCGCCGTGAACAGCAGGGAGTCCCCGGGCAGGAACGCGAAGAGACCGGACTCCGCGAAGACGATCAGCAGGATGCCGGGGAGGCTGAAGGTCTCGATCAGATAGTCCGGGCTGAGCCACTCGGGGCCGAGCGCAAGCGTGGTCACGGGATTGTGGCTCCTGCGGGGGAAGGGGCGGGCGGGCTGCGACTGGCGGGTCAAAAATATCAACGCTGCGCCGGTCGCCCAGGTTCCATGGACCCGTTCAGGATGCACTGTGCCCCCGCTGGGACAAAGCTGTGAGCCATGGGCATCGAAGAGTACGGCGGCGGGCAGGGGCCCCGGCCCGACGTTCTGATCGTGACCACGAACGACATTCCCGGCTACCGGGTCACGGAGGTCCTCGGTGAGGTCTTCGGACTGACCGTGCGCTCCCGCCATGTCGGCAGCCAGATCGGCGCCGGGCTGAAGTCGCTGGTCGGCGGTGAGCTCAAGGGCCTCACCAAGACGCTCGTGGAGACCCGTAACCAGGCCATGGAGCGCCTCGTCGAGCAGGCACGCGCGCGTGGTGCGAACGGCGTGCTGGCGTTCCGGTTCGACGTGAGCGAGGCGGCCGACGTGGGCACCGAGGTGTGTGCCTACGGGACCGCGGTGATCCTGGCCCGGGAGTGACCCTGACGGGGTCCCGGGCCAGGGGTCAGGCGGTGTGACGGGCGGCGTTGGCGAGGATCGCGTCCCTCAGGTAGACCGCGAGGCCCGGCTTGGCCCGGTCGATGTTCCGGGTGAACCGCTCGTCGGAGACGTACATCTCACCGAGGCAGGCGTGCATCTCGTGCCCGCAGTCGTAGTGGTTGCGGGCGATGCCCTGGCGGTGCGCCTCGGCGGCGTCCATGGCGGCCTCGGAGTCGGCCGGCTCACCGGCCTCCATGAGCGCGACGAAGCGGCGGTTGAGCTCGTCGGCCTCGCGCTGGATCCGCTGCCAGTCCTCCTTGGTGTACGACGCGGCGCGCCGCTGCGACTGCCGATAGGCGTCGGTGTCGCCCCAGCGCTCCTGCACCTCCTCCTCGTACTGGTCCGGGTCGAAGTCCCCGAACACCTCGAACTTCTCCTCCGGCGTGAGATTGATGCCCATCTTGCGTGCCTCCATGGCGTGCTCCACGGCCGTCGCCATCTTCTGCAGCTTCTCGATCCGGGCGGTCAGCAGCTCGTGCTGGCGGCGCAGGTGTGCGCGCGGGTCCACGTCCGGGTCGTCGAGCAGGGCGGCGACCTCTTCGAGCGGGAAGCCGAGCTCTCGGTAGAACAGGATCTGCTGCAGCCGGTCGAGGTCGGCGTCGTTGTAGCGCCGGTGCCCCGCGTGGCTGCGATCGCCGGGTACGAGCAGGCCGATGTCGTCGTAGTGGTGCAGGGTGCGCACCGTCACGCCGGCGAAGCCCGCGACCTGTCCCACGGAGTAGCTCACTTCCGCTCCCTTCTCGGTTCGCGCTCCACACTGGGTCCTTACGTGACGTGAGGTGCAAGCCGGGCGGCTCGGATCTACCGTCGTATTTATGCCACTGCATCGTGGGAACACCGAAGCACCGGACAAGGACGGCCCGCGCCGGCTCTCCGTGAATCCCTTCTACGGCGAGGCGAACCCGGTCGGCGGCATGACCGAGGATCCGCCCACGCATCGGCTGCCCGACGCGCCCACGTCGCCGATGTCGGCGTACCAGCTGGTGCACGACGAGCTGATGCTGGACGGCAACTCACGGCTCAATCTCGCCACCTTCGTCACCACGTGGATGGAGCCGCAGGCGGGCGTGCTGATGGCGGAGTGCCGCGACAAGAACATGATCGACAAGGACGAGTACCCGCGCACCGCCGAACTGGAGCGGCGCTGTGTGGCGATGCTCGCCGATCTGTGGAACGCGCCCGACCCGTCGACGGCCGTGGGCTGCTCCACCACCGGCTCCAGCGAGGCGTGCATGCTGGCCGGGATGGCGATGAAGCGGCGCTGGATGGCGCGCAACGCCGACCGCTATCCCGCGGCCCGCCCGAACCTGGTGATGGGCGTCAACGTCCAGGTCTGCTGGGACAAGTTCTGCAACTTCTGGGAGGTCGAGCCCCGGCTGGTGCCGATGGAGGGCGAACGCTTCCACCTCGATCCGCAGGCGGCGGCCGAGCTGTGCGACGAGAACACCATCGGGGTGGTCGGGATCCTCGGCTCGACCTTCGACGGGTCCTACGAGCCGATCGGCGAGCTGTGCGCCGCCCTGGACGCCCTCCAGGAGCGCACCGGACTCGATGTCCCCGTGCACGTCGACGGGGCGTCCGGCGCGATGGTGGCGCCGTTCCTCGACGAGGACCTGGAGTGGGACTTCCGGCTGCCGCGGGTCACGTCGATCAACACCTCGGGCCACAAGTACGGCCTGGTCTACCCCGGTGTCGGCTGGGCCCTGTGGCGGGACAAGGAGGCGCTGCCCGAGGAGCTGGTGTTCCGGGTGAACTACCTGGGTGGCGACATGCCGACGTTCGCGCTGAACTTCTCGCGGCCGGGCGCCCAGGTCGTGGCTCAGTACTACACGTTCCTGCGGTTGGGACGTCAGGGGTACCGGGCCGTGCAGCAGGCCGCGCGGGACGTGGCCGGCCACGTCGCCGAGGCCGTGGAGAAGCTCGGCGACTTCCGGCTGCTGACCAGGGGCGACCAGCTTCCCGTGTTCGCCTTCACGACCGCCCCGGACGTCAGGGCGTACGACGTCTTCGACGTGTCGCGGCGGATGCGTGAGGCGGGCTGGCTGGTTCCGGCGTACTCGTTCCCGCCGAACCGCGAGGACCTGTCGGTGCTGCGGGTGGTCTGCCGCAACGGCTTCTCCACCGATCTGGCCGACCTGTTCGTGGAGGATCTGAGCCGGGCCCTGCCGGAGCTGCGCCGGCAGCCGCACCCCTTCACCCAGGACAAGGGCGCGGCCACCGGCTTCCACCACTAGGGCAGGTCAGCGACTGAGACGGGAGAACCGCCGTACCGCCAGCGGGAAGAACACCGCGAGGAGCAGCAGGGGCCAGACGACGGCCGCCCCGAGGTGTTCGGTGCCGGTGCCGCGGAACAGGTCCCGTACGGCCGTCGCCGTGTGGGACATCGGGTTCCACTCGACGACCGTGCCCAGCCAGCCCGGCATGGAGCCGGGCAGGGCGAGGGCGTTGGACAGGAAGCCGATCGGCCAGACCAGGATCTGCACGGCCTGGACCAGCTCGGGCTTGCCGGCCACCAGGGCGAGGTGGATGCCGATCCACAGCATGGCGAACCGGAAGAGCAGGAGCAGTCCCACGGCGCCCAGGAAGGCCCCCGGGCCGCCGTCCACGCGCCAGCCGAGCGCGAACCCGACACCCATGAGGGCCAGCAGGGCGAGCGCCGACTGGAACATGTCGGCGACCGAACGGCCCACCAGGACCGCCCCGTTGCTCATCGGCATGGACCGGAAGCGGTCGATCACGCCCTTGTTGAGGTCCTGGGTGACCGCGATCATCGTGCCCTCGAGGCCGAAGGCCATGGTGAGCGCGAGCATGCCGGGCAGCAGGTAGTCGATGTAGGAGCCCTCGACACCGCGGCCGCCGCCTATGAGGTAGCCGAACATCAGCAGCAGCATCACGGGGAAGAGCAGGTTGACGACGACCTGCACGGGCTGGCGCGCCCAGTGGGCGAGTTCGCGGCGGGTCATGGTCCAGGAGTCGGCCACGGCGTAGGCGTGGATGCTCATGCGGGCTCCTTCACTCGGTTGTCGTCCCCGGTGAGGTGCAGGAACACCTCGTCCAGCGTCGGACGCCGCAGCGCCACGTCCTCGGCCTCGATCCCGGCGGCCTCCAGGGCCCGTACGACGCCGGAGAGCGCCGCCATCCGGTCGGTGACCCGGGCGCTGAGCAGCCGGCGGTCGGCGTCCACGGAGACGGCGTCCTTCGGCACGGGCAACAGAGCGACCGCGGCGCCCAGTTGGCCGGCGTCGCGCAGGACGACGTCGATGCGGTCGCCGCCGGTGAGTGCCTTGAGCTCGTCGGCCGTGCCGTCGGCGGTGACCCGGCCGGCGTCGACGACCGAGATGCGGTCGGCGAGCTGGTCGGCCTCCTCCAGGTACTGGGTGGTGAGCAGGACGGTGGTGCCGCCGCCGACCAGGGAGCGGACGGCGGACCAGACCTCGGCGCGGCCGCGCGGGTCGAGTCCGGTGGTGGGTTCGTCGAGGAACAGCACCTGCGGGTCGGTGCCGTGCCGGTTGCCGATGAGCGAGGCGGCCAGATCCAGCCGGCGCCGCATGCCGCCGCTGTACTGCTTGACCGGCTTGCGGCCGGTGTCGGCCAGGCCGAAGCGCGCCAGGAGCTCACCGGCACGCACGCGTGCGGGGCGGGCGCCGAGGTGGTGCAGGCGGCCGAACATCTCCAGGTTCTGCCGGCCGTCCAGTTCCTCGTCCAGGGCGGCGTGCTGGCCGAGGAGTCCGATGCGCAGGCGTACCTCGTACGCCTGGCGGACCACGTCGTGCCCGGCCACCTCGACGCGGCCGCTGTCCGGCCGCAGCAGGGTGGACAGGATGCGGACCAGGGTCGTCTTGCCTGCGCCGTTCGGGCCGAGCACCGCGTGCACGGTGCCGGGAGCGACCGTGAGGTCGAGCCCGTCCAGTGCGTTCTTGCCGGCTTTGCCGCCGTACTTCTTGCGTGCCCCTTCGACGATGATCGCCGTTTCGGCCACTGAGAACCCCTTCGCTAGTCAAACTTGACTACCAGCTCGAAGCTAATGCCCCGAATCCGGTTAGTCAAACTTGATTAGCGGTCGTCCTTCGGATGCCGCTCCCCCGTCGCGTACGGGTTCTCCTGGTCGTCGGCGAGGATCCCGACGAACGGGTCGCCCTCTCCGGCGAAGATGTAGGCGCCGCCCCTGATGCGTTCGATGAGGCCACGGGTCCACTCGGCGCCGGTGTCGGCGGAGTGGACCCAGAAGTTCATGATCTCGCCGATATGGCCCAGCTGCCCGGGGCCCTCCTCGGGCGTGTAGTACTCGGTGACGGCCTTGCGCCACTCCTCGATGCTGCGCACCCGCTCCTCAAGGAGGGCGAGGGCCTCCTGACGGTCCAGGTCGACCATGAAGCCGAGCGCGGCCGTGAGGACGTCGGGCCGCTGGTCGTAGGCCGTGAGGTATTGCCGCACCAGCCCGAGGTATTCCTCGGTGCCCTTCTCGGTGATCTCGTACTCCGTGCGCGGCGGCCCGCCGGCCGTGGACGGCGCGACCTCGTGGGCCACCAGCAGCCCCTGCTTCGCCATCTGCTTCAGGGCGTGGTAGATCGAGCCCGGCTTGGCGTTGGACCACTCGTGCGCGCCCCAGTACTCCAGGTCGTTGCGGACCTGGTAGCCGTGGGCACGCCCGTGCTGGCGGACCGCGCCGAGCACGAGAAGACGGATCGCTGACATGCGCTCCAGATTAGGACCGTGACGGGCTGGAGCCGAGGTCAGCCCCGGGAGGCGCACCGTCCGGCACGGAACGGGTGCGCCTCGGGGCCGGGGCTTCGGCGCTCAGAACGGGAAGCCGCTGCGTCCGTGCTGCACGGAGATCCACTTCGTCGTGGTGAACGCGTCCAGCATCGTCTCGCCGTTCAGCCGGCCGAGACCGGAGTGCTTCTCGCCGCCGAAGGGGACGATCGGCTCGTCGTGCACGGTGCCGTCGTTCACGTGGAACATGCCCGTGTCGATCTGCTTGGCGAAGGCCACACCGCGCTCGATGTCGCCGGTGTGGACGGCACCGCTCAGGCCGTACGGGGTGTCGTTGACCAGGCGTACGGCCTCCTCCTCGCCGTCGAAGGTGAGGAGGAAGGCGACCGGTCCGAAGACCTCCTGCTTCAGCAGGGGCGAGTCGGCCGGCAGGTCGGTCAGGACCGACGGCCGGACGAGGTTGTCGGTGGTCGTGCCGTGCACCAGCGCCGTCGCACCCTCGGCGATCGCCTGCTCGACGGCGCCCGAAATGGCGTCCGCCTGGGAGGAGTTGATGACCGGGCCGATGACGGTCTCGGGGTCGCGCGGGTCGCCGGCCTTGAGCGACTTCACCTTGGCGACGAACTTCTCGGTGAACTCGTCGGCGACCGAGCGGTCCACGAGGACGCGGTTCGCGGCCATGCAGACCTGGCCCTGGTGGACGTAGCGGCTGAAGACGGCCGCGTCGACGGCGTAGTCGACGTCGGCGTCGTCGAGGACCACGATCGCGCTGTTGCCGCCGAGTTCGAGGACCGAGCGCTTGAAGTGCGAGGCGCAGACGGTGGCGACGTGGCGGCCGACCTTGTCGGAGCCGGTGAAGGAGATGACCTTCGGGACCGGGTGCTCGATGAAGGCGTCGCCGATCTCGGCGATGTCCGTGATGACGACGTTCAGCAGACCGCCCGGGAGCCCGGCGTCCTCGAAGATCTTCGCGACCAGGGAACCACCGCAGATCGGGGTGTTCTGGTGCGGCTTGAGCACCACGCCGTTGCCGAGCGCGAGCGCCGGGGCGACCGACTTCAGGGAGAGGAGGAAGGGGAAGTTGAAGGGGCTGATCACGCCCACGACGCCGACCGGCACGCGGTAGACGCGGTTCTCCTTGCCGTCCACCGGAGAGGGGATGATCTTGCCCTCGGGGCGCAGCGCGAGATGGACCGCCTCGCGCAGGAACTCCTTGGCCAGGTGGAGTTCGAACGCCGCCTTCAACCGGGTGCCGCCGAGCTCGGCGATGATCGCCTCGGCGATCTCCTGCTCCCGGTCCTCTATCAGGCGCAGCGCCTTCTCGAAGACGGCACGGCGGGCATAGGGATTGGTGGCGCCCCACTGCTTCTGGGCGCGGGCGGCAGCCCGGTAGGCGTCGTCCACCTCGTCGACCGTGGCTATGGTGATCGACGCGAGCTTCTCACCGTCGTACGGATTGAAGTCGATGATGTCCCAGGAGCCGGTGCCCGGGCGCCACTCACCGTCGATGTACTGCTGAGCCAGGTCGGTGAAGTAGGACGACATGTGATCCCTCAATCCCTAGCAGACCCGCGATCGGCACGGCCGCCATCGCGCTCGTCTTCACGGTCTGATCACACGTCATCGTACTTGTGATTCAAGAGAGTTGAAGGAGACCCCGAAGAAGATCCCGGCTCTCGTCCGGACCCGGACTGTCCTGCTGGAGCTCCTTGAGCGCCGTCTCGTACTGGGCGACGTCCTCGTGCTTGTCGAGGTACAGCGCGGAGGTGAGCTGCTCCAGGTAGACGACGTCCGACAGGTCGGACTCGGGGAAGCTGAGGATCGTGAAGGCGCCGGACTCGCCGGAGTGCCCGCCGAGGCTGAACGGCATGATCTGCAGCCGTACGTTGGGCCGCTGGGAGATCTCGATGAGGTGCTGGAGCTGGCCGCGCATCACCTCGCGGTCGCCGTAGGGGCGGCGCAGGGCGGCCTCGTCGAGGACGATGTGGAACTCGGGGGCGTTCTCGGCCAGGAGGTACTTCTGCCGCTCCAGGCGCAGCGCCACGCGCTTCTCGACGTCGGCCGCGCTGGCGCCCTTCATGCCGCGCCTGACGACCGCGCGGGCGTACGCCTCGGTCTGGAGCAGGCCGTGCACGAACTGCACCTCGTAGGCGCGAATGAGACTTGCGGCGCCCTCCAGGCCGACGTATGTGGGGAACCAGCTGGGCAGGACGTCCGAGTAACTGTGCCACCAGCCGGCCACGTTGGCCTCGCGGGCCAGGGAGAGCAGCGAGGCCCGCTCCTGCTCGTCCGTGATGCCGTACAGCGTCAGCAGGTCCTCGACGTCCCGTGTCTTGAAGCTCACCCGACCCAACTCCATGCGGCTGATCTTCGACTCGGACGCACGGATCGAGTACCCCGCCGCTTCGCGGGTGATCCCGCGCGCCTCCCGCAGTCGCCTCAGTTGCGAGCCGAGCAGCATGCGCCGCACCACCGATCCGGGCTCTCCCGCGCTCACGTTCGCCAGCCTCCCCAACCGTCTTCAGGGCCCGCAGTCTGCCACTAAATCACTTCGAGCAGTACTCGTCCGATTACAGAGACGGAAAGAAGACAAGGATTTCACCCAGGAAGGAGACAGCGGAACGCAAGGAGAGGAAGCGAAGTTGGCGGAAAAAATGGCTAACAAGCGGTACGGGAGCGTCCAATTCGGTCACGTGCACGTGCATCTGCCCTTGCATCTGCTCTGCGCATCCGAAACCATGGTCCCGCGCAACCGCTGCATCGCAACGACCGCGAACTCCCGGGAGTGCCTCGCATGGGGACGAATGGATCGACCATGCTCGAGCCGTTACGGCAGGGCCTTCCGCCACTGGACCCCGCAGCCGTCTCCAACGCCGCCTCCTGCGCACTGCCCGCCCGCTACGAAGCGGTCCGTGAGGCACGCAAGTTCACCCGCCGCACGATGGACCAGTGGGAACTGGGCTACCGCTTCGACGACGTCTGCCTCGTGGTCTCGGAACTGGTGACCAACGCCCTGCGGCACGCGCTGCCCGCGGGGGCGCAACGGCTGCCGGAGCAGACGCCGCCGGTGCGGCTGCATCTGATGCGGTGGACCGAGCGGCTGGTGTGCGCGGTGCGCGACCCCAGCCACGACAGCCCGGTGGCGCGCGACTCCGACGACTTCTCCGCGGAGTCCGGGCGCGGACTCTTCCTCGTCGACTCCTTCAGCGACAGCTGGGGTTGGCAGCCGCTGGCGGGGACGCTCAGCGGGAAGGTGGTGTGGGCGCTGTTCCGGCTCCAACCCGGCCAGGCCGCAGCGGGCGGCTCGGCGGACTCATGAACCGCGGCGCTCGACGGCGCCGCGGTTCTACGCGCGTTACAGAGCGGAACGCGTCGATTGCCCTGGGTTGTGCACCCAGTTGGGTCAGCCCACGACCAGGTGGTCGAACTCGCCGTCCTTGACGCCGAGGAGCATGGCCTCGATCTCGGCGCGGGTGTAGACGAGCGCCGGGCCGTCGGGGAAGCGCGAGTTGCGCACCGCCACATCACCGCCGGGCAGCCGCGCGAACTCCACGCAGGAACCCTGCGAGTTGCTGTGCCGGCTCTTCTGCCAGGCGACCCCGTCCAGCTCCGTGGCCGCCATGCCGTTGTACACGTCGTTGTACACGTCGTGGTCCACAGGTCGCTCCCCGGTGGTGCGGTGGCTCGAGGCCATTGAGGCAAGAGGTGGTGCAGTGGTGCGGAAGTCAACTGCTTCCGGATCATAGCTCTGTTCACGTGCAACTGCATGAGCAGATGCACGTGCACGCGGGGTGTTCCTGTGGTTACTCCTGTGACGTACGCGGGCTCACATGCGTTCCAGCGCATGCCCCAGGGATCGCATCACATGCGTGCGCCAGCCGCCGCCCATGATCTTCCTGGCCATGAGTTGAGCCGGGTCGTCCGGATCGAATCCCTCGTGCACTAGGAAGAGACGCGTTCCGCGCCCTTCTTGTTCCAAACTCCAAGTAACCGTCCAATTGGCGGAGTTGACCGGAGAAGGGTCACTCCAGCGGAGGCTCAGCATCCGCTCGGCCCGGTACGCCAGAACCTCCACCTCGATGGTCCCGGAGAAGTTGGTGTTGGGCCGCGGGACGGAGGTCATGGTGTACCGGTGCCCGACCTCCAGCCGGAAGTCCTCGACGCCGCGCATCTGCCACTGCACGAGCAGGTCGGGTTCGGTCAGGGCGCGCCAGACCTTGGCGGGCGGGTGCGGGAAGTACTGGTCCACGCGGACGACGGTGAGGTCGTCGTCGGGCTCGGGGCCGAGGTGGGGATCCGGTTCGGTGCTCATGCCGGCTCATCGTCGGGCATACGGTCGAGCAGTTCGCCGAGGCCCTTCATACGGTCGCGCCAGAACCGCTCGTACGGATGGAGCCAGTCCTGCACCTCGGCGAGCGGTGCCGCCTCCAGGCGGTAGATGCGCTGCCGGCCGGAGCGCTGCTCGGAGACGAGGCCGGCGTCCCGGAGCACCTTCAGATGCTCCGAGAGGCTGGGCCGGCGCATGTCGAAGTGGTCGGCCAGGGCCTGGACCGACTGGGGCCCACCGTCGCGCAGCAGCCGCAGCACCTCGCGGCGCGTGCCGTTGGCGAGCGCGGCGAAGACGCGGTCCTCTGCGGCCTCCCGGGCCCCGGTCGCGGTCATGCCCTGCCCTTCTGGTTACTGAGCGGCCTCCGTCAGCAGCATCAGGCCGTTGCCGTCGGGGTCCTGGAACCCGGCCATCCGCCCCCAGGGCAGTTCGTCCGGTCCCTGTACGGAGACTCCCGCCTGCGCGAGCCTCGCGCAGTCCGCGTCGACGTCGGTCGTGACCAACATGATCCCCCGGGTCGTGCCGGGCTCGAAACCGCCCATCCCCGGACCGGAGAGCGTGAAGACGGTCTGCGCGCCCTTGGGCGCGACCTGGAGCCACCTTCCCTGCGGCATGTCCAGGTCGGCGGTGACCTCGAAGCCGAGGACCTCCGTGTAGAAGCGCAGGGCGCGGTCCTGGTCGGCGACGGGGAGCGTGACGAACGAGGCGTGAGTGATGTTCATGGGAACGACAATAGGTAGGAGATTCCCTACGCGTCAAACGTAGGGAATCTCCTACCTATAAAGTCCCGAGGGAACCGCGGGAGACGGCTACCGGGACGAGTACGGCAGCAGCGCCATCTCCCGTGCGTTCTTGATGGCCGTCGCCAGTCGGCGTTGCTGCTGGACGGTGACGCGGGTGACCCGGCGGCTGCGGATCTTGCCGCGGTCGGAGATGAACCGGCGCAGCAGGTCGGTGTCCTTGTAGTCGATGTGGGTGATGCCGGCCTGGTCCAGCGGGTTCGGCTTCCTGCCGGGCTTGCGGTCGGGCTTGCGGGGCATGGGTCAGACCTCCAGGAGGGTGTCGAAGGCGGGCGGGAGCCGCTTCCAGGCGTCCCGGCCCGCGGCGTACTCGGCATCGGTGAGCAGGCAGGACTCCAGCAGCCGTGCGAGGCCGTCGCGGTCCAGACCGGGCGAGGTGAAGACCAGGTGCTGGCAGCAGTCACCGTGCTCGGCGTGCCAGTCCAGCGCGGCGGCCGCGCGGCGCACCGGCGGGACCATGTCCCAGGCCGCGTCGGGGAGCGAGGCGAGCCAGGGACCCGCGCTCTCCACGCACAGGGCGCCGCCCGCCGCGTCCCAGTGCAGCAGCACATCGGGCTTGTCGGCGAGCCAGAACCGGCCCCTGCTGCGGGCCGCCGCGCAGGTGATGTCCTCCAGCGCCTCGTAGAGCCGCTCCGGGTGGAAGGGACGGCGGCGGTGCCAGACCAGGGTGGCCACGCCGTGCGCGTCCGCCTCGGCCGGGAGCAGGGCGCACGCCGGGTGCTGGGCGGCCGCGGCCGACTCGACGTCGAACCCGGCCAGCGCGGCCCGGGCGAGAGGCGTGAGCCGACGGCGGCGCGGGACCGGCACCGTCAGGTCGTCGGCGGGTGCGCCCGCCGGGTCACCGTGGCCGATCGGGACCCGGCGGGCCGTCGGGTGGAGCTGGGCGAGCAGTTCGCGGTCCTCGTCGTCGGCGTCCTCGGACTCGGCGACGGCGAGGACGGGGGCGTACTCCAGCTGGCGGGCGAAGGTGTCGGCGACGGTGCGCTGATCGGTCGCCGCGGCGGCCAGGCCGCGGTCGGCCAGGTCGTCGCCGTTGCCCAGATACGGCAGCACCAGCGCCGGGTCGACGGCGGTGATCACCCCGGTGACCGTGAGCCCTCCCGCCGTGACCACCTCGGCCATGGCCTTCGGCTCGACCGAGTCCCACAGTTCGACGACGGCCATCCGCGTCCCGCCCGCTTCCCGGATCCTCAGCAGCTCCGGCACCAGGTCCTCGCGCAGGGCGCAGCAGGCGCAGTCGTTGACGAGGGGCGCCTCACCGGCGCTCAGGAGTCCGGTGGCGTCGCGGACGGTCCGTACGACGGTGCCGGCGGCCGCGGTGGCGAGGTCGTGATGGAGGACGACGCTGCCGGGGACGTCGGCGAGCAGCCGCTCGACGGCCGCCTTGCGGGCGTCGGCGTGCAGCCCGCCGACGATCACGACGGAGAGCTCGGTCACCGCGTCAGCCCTGCTTCCCGTACCGGCGCTCGAAGCGCTCGACGCGGCCGGCGGTGTCCAGGACGCGGGCGGTGCCCGTGTAGAAGGGGTGGCTGACGTTCGAGATCTCGACGTCGACCACGGGGTAGGTGTTGCCGTCCTCCCACTCGACCGTCTTCTCGCTGGTCATGGTCGAGCGGGTGAGGAAGGCGTGGTTCGCGGCGCGGTCCCGGAAGACGACGGGACCGTAGGCCGGGTGGATCGCGTTGCGCATGGCGTGCCTCAGCGCTCCTCTCGGAAGTCGACGTGCCGGCCCGCGACCGGGTCGTACTTGCGCAGGGTCATGCGGTCGGGGTCGTTGCGGCGGTTCTTGCGGGTCACATAGGTGAAGCCGGTGCCGGCCGTGGACCGGAGCCTGACGACCGGACGGAGTTCGTTGCGTGCCATGCTGCTATCTTACTGAAAACGAATCCCATTACCAGTAACGAGCGAGGAGAGGTTCGTCACTCATGTCCGCGCACTGCATGCTGACCGGCGCACGGCCCGGCTTCGGCAACACGATTTCCCACTCCCATCGGCGGACCTCACGCCGCTTCGACCCCAACATCCAGACCAAGCGCTACTGGCTGCCCGGCGAGGGCCGGCATGTGCGACTGCGGCTGAGCACCAAGGGCATCAGGACGGTCGACGCCATCGGCGTGGAGGCGGCCGTCGCACGGATCCGCGCCCGGGGGGTGAAGGTCTGATGGCCAGGACGAGCAAGATCGCGAAGAACCGCCGGCGTCAGGAGGTCGTCGCGCGGTACGCCGAGCGGCGGGCCGAACTGAAGGAGATCATCCGCCGGCCCTCGTCCACGGACGCCGAACGGCTCGCCGCCCGGCGTGAGCTGGAGCGCCAGCCGCGGGACGCCAGCGCCACGCGCGTACGCAACCGCGACCAGGTGGACGGGCGTCCGCGCGGCTACCTCCGCACCTTCGGACTGTCCCGGGTGAACCTGCGGCAGCAGGCGCACGCCGGTTATCTGCCGGGGGTGCGCAAGGCGTCCTGGTAGGCCGTACGGATGCTGGGGCCCGGGCCGGACTCCCTGGTAACTTGCTGCGGACGTTTCGGCCATGTCGGCCGGATCGGCGTATGCCGACCGCTACAGCTTGGAGTGTCCAGTGACCTCGGCGACTTTCTCGCGCACGCGCACGATGTCGGGCCGGCGGATGCGGGTCGTGGCCGTGGCCGCGACGCTGGCGGGCTCGCTCGCGCTGACCGCGTGCAGCAGTGACGGCGACTCCGACGGCGACGCGGCTCCCAGCGGCTCCGCGAGCGCGAGCGCCGACACCGGCGGCGGAACGGGTGGCGGTACGGGTGACTCCTCCGCCTCCGGTGAGCTGGAGGGCAGTTGGCTCGCCACGACCGACGGCAAGGCCGTCGCACTCGTCGTCACCGGCAAGCAGGCCGGCCTCTTCGCGACCGGCGGGACCGTGTGCAGCGGGACCGCCGGTGAGGAGGACGGGATGCGGATGATCCGGCTGAAGTGCACCGACGGCAGCAAGGACCGGGCCACCGGAATGGTCGAGTCCCTCGGCAAGACCTCGCTGAAGGTGACCTGGGAGGGCGGCCTGGGCGCGGAGACGTACACCAAGGCCGAGGGCGGCACGCTGCCGACGGGCCTGCCCACGGCGGATCTGGGATCGTGAGGTTTGATTCGGTGACAGCCCGCGATCACCGATGTGACTCCATGACTCCCTGAAGGACTCCATGCGCGCCACCTCCCTCACCGTCGCCGCCCTCGCCGCGGCCCTCGTCCTGACCGCCTGCGACAGCGGCGGGGGCGGGGACGACGCCCAGGACAGCAAGGCCGACTCCCTCTGCGTCGACAAGCTGGCCGTGGAGTTCGGGCCCGGCAACGCCGCCCCCGCCGCCGGGGACACCGGCAACGTGCCGGTCACCGTCACCAACCGCGGCGGCGGCAAGTGCACCCTGGACGGACTGCCGGTCTTCGCGTTCGAAGCGGGCGGCACCACCACGGCCGTCGCGCCCGACCAGGCCGCCGCGGGCGGGAAGACGACCCTCACCAAGGGCGCCTCCACGTCCTTCACGCTCACCTACGTGATGGGCGAGAAGGGGGGCAAGGGCCTCGCCGCGCAAAAGGCGAAGGTGACGCTGCCCGGGTCCGCCGAGGCGCACAGCTTCAAGTGGTCGTACGGCGTCGTCGCGCTGAAGCCCGACGGGAAGACACCGGACGCTTCGGTGAGCGGGTTCCAGCGGACCGGCGACTGACGTAGTCCCGGCAGTTCGGCGGAGCGGTCGGCGAGGGCTCATCCGGGCCCGGTCGGCCGCTTCCGGCGACTGACGAACATGGGGCCGGCGGGCCGTTCAGCGGAGCGGTCGGCGAGAAGGCGTCCTGGCCCGGTCTTCCGCTTCCGGCGACTGACGGACTTGCGGCGCTTCAGCGGAGTGGTCGGCGCGGGGTCATCCTGGCGCGGTCGGCCGCCTCCGCGCCCTCGACCCAGCCCGCCTCGTCGCTGACGCCGCGCAGGCGGGTCGTGGTCGTCGAGGGGAACATGCGGTCCAGGTGGGCGGTGACCGCGACCTCGCGCGAGGCGAGCACCGGAAGCAGGTCCTCGGTCACCGGCATGCGCGCCGCCTCGGTCAGCCGGGTGCCGATGCGGTGGGCGTAGGCCGCCAGGAACGACTGCCGGAAGGTCTTGGTCCGCTTACGGCCGCCCGCGCGCTGGGCCGCCTCGGCCCTCGTCATCGCGGTCTGCGCCTGCACCAGGAGCGAGGTGTAGAGGAGTTCGGCCACCTCGAGATCGGCCTCGAAGCCGACGACGGTGGAGAAGGCGAAGGGCTCGTTCCACACCGCACGGCAGTGATTGGCCGTCGCCACCGCGTCCAGCAGCACGGCCTTGGCCTGCTCGTACGGCGGCTCCACCCCGATCCGGCAGGCGCCGGGCGCGTTCTTCCCGTCCGGGGCACGGGACTCCAGCAGGGCCTCGTCGATGCTGTGCCGGGCCATCAGCTCCTGCGCCTTGGAACTCAGCGCCTCCGCCTCCTCCGGGAACCCGGTCGCCTCCGCCTTCGCCAGCAGCGCGCGGATCCGGGTGAGCATCCGGGACTCGGGGCGGGCGGCCCCGCCGACCGGATCGGCCGCCTCGTCCAGCGGCTCCAGCGCCGGCAGCCGCAGCAGGAGGCGGTACAGCTCCAGGACGGTGGTCGCGTGCGAGAAGCGATCGGTGCGGGGCGGGGCTTCGGTGGGCAGGTCGTCGAGCTGCGCCTGCCAGCGGGGGCCGCGACGGCGGTCGTTCGGGACCTGCGCGCGGATCAGCGCGGCGAGCAGTCGTATGTGCACGTCTTCCAGATCGCGCCGGACGAGCCGTACGAGATCCGCCGGCTGCCAGCCGCGCCGCCAGGCCGCCGCCACGAACTCCTGTCCGCGCCGGGCGAGTTCGGCGTCCGCCCCGGGGTCGGCCGCGAGGAGGGAGGCTCCGGTGTCGAGCGTGGTGTGCTCGGTGTCGTAGAGGGCCGACTCGAAGGCGCGGTCGACGGTGCTGGGCTTGCTCACCCAGGGATCGTAAGTCCGCCGCGGGCCGCGTGGGGCGCGGCGAAGATCGATGTCAACCTCGGGTTGACACCCCTGGACTGTCAACCTACGGTTGACACATGTCGACGAACCCATCGATCACGTCATCCGTACGTCTCGACGAACTCATCGCGGCCATCAAGAAGGTCCACCCCGAGCCGCTCGACCAGCTCCAGGACGCGGTGATCGCGGCGGATCACCTCGGTGAGGTGGCCGACCACCTGATCGGCCACTTCGTGGACCAGGCCCGGCGATCGGGCGCGTCCTGGACCGACATCGGCAAGAGCATGGGCGTCACCCGGCAGGCGGCGCAGAAGCGGTTCGTGCCGAAGGAGGGGACCGACCTGGACCCCCAGCAGGGCTTCGGGCGCTACACGCCCCGAGCCCGCAACGTGGTGATGGCCGCCCACAACGAGGCGGTCGCGGCCCGCAACCCCGAGGGCCGTCCCGAGCACCTGGTCCTCGGCCTGCTCGCCGAGCCGGACGGCATCGCCGCGCGGGCGATCACGGCGAGGGGCGTCCTCCTGGACTCCGTGCGCCAGGCCGCCGCCGCCGCGCTGCCGCCCGCCGCCGACGAGGTCCCCGAGCTCATCCCCTACGGCTCCGACGCCAAGAAGGTCCTGGAGCTCACCTTCCGCGAGGCCCTGCGCCTCGGCCACAACTACATCGGCACCGAGCACATCCTGCTGGCCCTGCTGGAGTTCGAGAACGGCACCGGCGTCCTGTCCGGCCTCGGCATCGGCAAGCAGGAGGTGGAGCAGTACATCGTCGACATGCTGGCGCAGTTCCTCAAGAGCGGCGAGGAGACGACCAAGCAGGCTCGGGAGGAGGGGGAGGCCGGCTGAGGGGAGGCCGGCTGAGAGGGGGCCGGCTGAGAGGAGGCCGGTGGTCGTCGGGCCGGGAGTGACAGCCGTGCGCCGCGCACGCGCGACGGTCGTGGAGGCCGGGAGGGGCAGCCGCGCTGCGAGCACGCGCGACAGTCGTCGGGCCGGGAACGACAACCGCGCACCGAGCACGCACGACGGCCGTCTGAGCCGGCAAGGACAGCCGCGCACCGAGCACGCGCGACAGTCGTCGGGGCTCGTCCCGCCGTGGGCGCCGGCGGTGCTCGGCCGGTGCCCCGGTCGCCGGTCCGAGGCCGATGTCAGACCCGGGTGCCACACTCGCAGCATGGCCGACCGGTGGGCACTCGCCCCGGCCGAGGACGCAGGCGTGGAGGTCGCCCCCCTCGGTTCCGACGGGCTGCCCGCCGGGCCGGTGCGACGGGAGCCGGACCTGGCCGAGGCCGTACGCCGGCGGCCGGAGGTCGCGCGATGGGTGTGGCGGTCCACCTCCGAGGTCTACCCGAGGCTGCTCGCCGCGGGGGTGCGAGTGGAGCGGTGCTACGACATCGAGGACGCCGAGACCCTCCTCCTCGGCCACGAGGGGCGGTACGGCGAACCGAGATCGGCCGCCGCCGCACTCGCCCGGCTGCGCGGCGGCCCCGTGCCGCCCGACCCGCCCCAGCGCGCGGCCGAACCCGGCTCGCAGTCCCCGTTGTTCGAGCCCCAGGCGGTCCATGTGCCGCTCACCGACCTCGTAGAGGTCTACGCCGAACAGCAGCGGCGGCACGACAGGACCGCGCACCCCGATCGGATGCGGCTGCTGACGGCGGCCGAGTCGGCGGGGATGCTCGTGGCCGCCGAGATGAACCGGTCGGGGCTGCCGTGGAGCGCGGACGTGCACCGCGCGCTGCTGCACGAAATGCTGGGCGAGCGCTATGCGGGCGGCGGAGAGCCGCGCCGGCTGGCCGAGTTGGCGGACGAGGTGTCGGCCGCGTTCGGGCGCAGGGTGCGGCCCGATCTGCCGGCCGACGTGATCAAGGCGTTCGCCCAGGCCGGGATCAAGGTCAGATCGACGCGGCGCTGGGAGATCGAGTCCGTCGACCATCCGGCCGTGAAGCCCCTGATCGAGTACAAGAAGCTGTACCGGATCTGGGTGGCCCACGGCTGGTCCTGGCTCCAGGACTGGGTGCGGGACGGACGGTTCCGGCCGGAGTTCCTCGCGGGCGGCACGGTGACCGGGCGGTGGGTGACCAACGGCGGGGGCGGGTTGCAGATCCCCAAGGTCATCCGGCGCGCGGTGGTCGCGGACCCGGGCTGGCGGCTGGTGGTGGCCGACGCCGACCAGATGGAGCCGCGCGTGCTCGCCGCGATCTCCCGGGACCCCGGGCTGATGGAGGTGGCGGGCCGCGAGAGCGACCTGTACCAGTCGGTGTCCGACCGCGCCTTCTCCGGAGACCGTGCCCAGGCCAAACTCGCCGTGCTGGGCGCCGTCTACGGTCAGACCTCCGGCGACGGCCTCAAGAACCTCGCCGCCCTCAGACGCCGTTTCCCCAAGGCGGTGGCCTACGTCGACGACGCGGCACGGGCCGGCGAGGAGGGGCGTCTCGTACGCACCTGGCTGGGGCGGACCTGCCCGCCGGCGGTCGGCGCGGGCACCGACGCCGACGAGGAGGCCGGCATCCCGATCCCGGACTCCCCCGACGAACCGGCCGACGGCTCCGGACCGCAGGAGTGGGGACGGGCCTACGGCTACGCCTCCACCAACGCCCGCGCGCGGGGCCGCTTCGCCCGCAACTTCGTCGTGCAGGGCAGCGCCGCCGACTGGACACTCCTGCTGCTCGCCGCGCTACGGCAGTCCTGCGCGGGGATGGCGGCGGAACTGGTCTTCTTCCAGCACGACGAGGTCATCGTGCACTGTCCGCGGGAGGAGGCCGAGACGGTGGCGACGGCGATCCGGGAGGCGGCGGAACTGGCGGGACGGCTGACGTTCGGACAGACGCCGGTGCGGTTCCCGTTCACCACGGCGGTGGTGGAGTGCTACGCGGACGCCAGATGACCGGAATTGCCGCCCCCGGCGCCTGAGGCACAGAGCTCGTACCTGCCGTTGACGGCGCCCCCTGACCCGCCCGGTGCATGTCTCACCTGGTTGCCTGAGGTGACAGTTGGGTGTCGTGGAACACAACTGATGAGACGTCTGCGATCTGTCGGCATGGCTTAATCTGATCACTACATCGGATCCGGCCCGACGGCGCGCGCGTATGACGCGCAGCTCGGGGGAGCGTCGCCGCCGTGGCCGGATCCGGGGACGCAGTGGGTCCTGGTCGGCAGAGGTGAACGACCGGGACCCGCGTCCCGCCCGCTCCCCTTGTCTCCCCGGACGTTGACGTGTGTGCGCCGTCCCCGGGTCAGATGACGGGCGGTCGCCCGAGTCGGCTCAACTGCCACACCGTGCGCCAGCGCATGGGCCGCCGCTCGCCGGCCGACTCCCGCAGACCTTCCAGGAAGCCGCCGAACCAGGCACGCAGACCGCCGATCGAGCGGGTGCGGGCGAGGGTGAGCAGCACCCAGATGCCCAAGTGGACCGGGATGAGCGGCATCGGCAGCCGGCGCCGGGTCAGCCAGACGCGGTTGCGGGCGTTGACCCGGTAGTAGATGGCGTGCCGGGCGGGCGACGTCTTCGGGTGCTGGAGCAGGAGTTCGGGGGCGTAGAGGATGCGCCAGCCCGCGTCGACGGCTCGCCAGGCCAGGTCGGTCTCCTCATGGGCGAAGAAGAACTCCGCGGGCCAGTTGCCCGTCCGGTCCAGCATCGCGGTACGCAGCGCGTGGCCGCCGCCGAGGAAGCCGGTGACGTAACCGCCCCTGAGCGGATCCGACTTGCCGATCCTGGGCACATGCCGCTGCTGGGTCTCCCCGTGCTCGTCGGCGATGCGGAAGCCGACGATGCCGAGCCGGTCGTCGGCGGCGTACAGATCCCGTACGCGACGCAGCACATCGGCATCGACGAGGAGCCCGTCGTCGTCCAGCTCGACCACGACGTCGACGTCCCCGAACGCCCGCACCCGCTCCAGCGCCGCGTTGCGGCCACCCGGGCAGCCGAGGTTCTCGTCCAGCTCGATCGGCGTGAACTCACCGGGCAGGCCGAGCCGTTCCGCAAACTCGGGCAGCGGGCAGCCGTTGCCCACGACGACGATCCGATCGGGGGCGAGATCCTGCTTGGCCACGGATTCCAGCAGCGCGTCGACCTCAGCGGGCCGGTTACCCATGGTCACCACGGCGACGGCCATCCTCAGCTCCGACATGCCCCGCCCCCTCGCTTCGTTCCGTCATCGATCACCGGCGCGATGCTAGTGGTTAACGGTAAGGACTTTTCAAGTTCGCCGATTTGAAGGGTAGTAGTCAACGAACCAGGTGCCGACGGGCCGGATGCGCTGCACGGCTGCCTCGGGGGCAGGGCGGCGAGCAGCGTGCGTGTGGGCGGCGTTCAGCCTGCCTTTGGGCGGGGGCGGGCGGCGGTCAGCCTGCCTGTGGGGCAGCGAGCAGCCCGTCTGTGGGCGAGTGCGGGTGGCGATGAGCCTGCCTGCGAACGAGGGCGGGCGGCGATCGGCCACTCCATGGCAGCGATCAGCCTGTCCGTGGCAGCGATCAGCCTGTCCGTGGCAGCGATGAGCCCGCCTCCGCCTGCCTCCGCCTCCGCCCCTACCGTCCGCGGTTCTCCAGGCGCCGTACGAACTTCAGGCCCGACCAGTCCTCCCCCAGCGCCGCCACCTTCACGTCGACCACGCCGAGGGGGAGGAACAGGTCGCGCAGGGCGTTCTCGGTGATGTCACTGATGTGACCGGACGCGCGCCGGGGCCAGGCGATCCACAGCATGGCGCGGTCGGCGAGATCACCGACCAGCGCGGGCGCTTCGGCGACGAGTTCGCCGTACGACCGGTAGAAGGCGAGGGCGACGTCCGCGCCGCGCGGACCTCCCTCCCCGACCGCGCAGCCCTCCGGCAGCCCGGGGATCTCCCAGCGGGCGGGCGCATGCCGGAGCCGGACATGGTGGCCCTGCTTGACGCCGATCTTCTTGGCGAGCGGGGTACCGGAGCCGGGGTCGGACACACCCATACGGACCCCACCGCCTCTCTCTGTGTCACCGTCGGGATGCCATCTTCACCCGTGGGCACCCGACTTGTCCGTTTTCCGGACGACACGCAGGTCGGAGAGGGGGACGCCGGCACGAGCGCGCACTGGACCGACGGCTTCGCGCACCGCACCGAGCTCGGCCTCTCTCCGGCACCGCGTCCATTTCAGCTGCTGCCGAGCTCCAGCGGGTTGAAGCGCGTGGCCGCCATCAGGTACCAGGCGGTGGCTCCGACGTGCCGGTACGGGTAGTAGCCGAACCCGAACCCGGTGTCGAGCGGGCTGCTGGCGGACACGACGCCCGCCCGCTCGGGCAGCGCCCGCCCGCCGACGGTCTGAGCGCCTCCGAGCAGATCCTGCGCCCGCTCGACGGAGTCGATCAGCCGCCGAGCACGGCCCTCGTCGCCCCGTCCGTGCCGCTCGCGCAGGGCGAGCGCGGTGGGCGGTCCCTTCGAACCACACCCCGTTGCGGTTCGGTTTGGGCTGGGAGTCGGCGATCGGCACGTCCTCGTTCGCGACGAGACTGGCGGAACTGAAGGTGACGCCCTCGTACGACTGCCCCGCCGGCACGGTGCTGTTGCGCCGTTCGGCGTGATCGAGGACGGCGAGCTCGCGCGCGGCCCAGTCCAACGACCGTGCGTGGACACGGGAGTCGAGGGCGAGGTGGGTCCAGGTCTGGGTGTCCTCGGGGATCGGCGAGGTATTGATCGTCACCCCGTCATTGGTCCCGGTGTAGAAGAACCCGCCGTCCGCCTCCCACATCTTCAGCACGAACTCCCGGGCACGGATTCGGCGTTCCCACCACACCCGGTCGCCGGTGAGGCGGGCGAGACGCCCGAAGAGACAGACGAGGTCGGTGTTGTGCTCGGTGGAGGTGAAGGGCAGCTTCTGGTTCCCGCCGTCGACCCCGAACTTGTACCCGCCGAGCGGTTCGTCGGTACGCCCGTTCCGCTCGATCCACTCCCCGATCCGCACGGCACCGCGCAGGAACCGCCGCTCCCCCGTCCGCCGCGCCAGCGCACTCAGCGCGATCCCGGCCCAGGCCATGTCCCCCACAGCCGTACCCGTGAACCCGAACTGCGTCCCCACGTTCGCGGTCCCGTCCGCCCGCACGAACCCGTCCGGCTGCAGCGAGCCGTCGTAGAACGTGTACGGCCCGACGTTGTATCCCTGCCGAAGCCGACCGTCGTCATGCACCGGATCATGGGCCTGTGCGTACAACAGCGCGTCCCCGAGCGAAACTGCCCTCTCCCGCCCGGCACCGGAACGGACACCGAGCAGCGCGAGGATCGCCAGCGCGTTGTCGTAAGTGAAGGCGGTACTGAACAGCCCGGCCTGATCGGCATAACTCTGGGCAAGCCGAACGGGACCGTGCTCGGGGTAGCCGTCGGCAGCGGCGCCGAGGAAGGCGACTGCGCGGCGCTGCGGGGAGAGAGCCATGGAGGCCGAAGCCGGCGAGGAGCCCTGGCCGGCCATGGAGACGGCTCCGGATGAGGCCGCATTCGCCGCGCCCGCCCCAGCCGCGGCGAACACCGCAGCCCCGATCCCGGCCCCGATGAGCATGCGACGGCTGATCGTCGGCTCAGATCTACCGGACATACCGTTCATGGGTCTCCCTCTGGCACGGCTTGAGAGCGCTCTCAACGAGTGGGGAGCCATTCTGCTGGCCCCGGTGGGGTGGGTCAACGGGAGCGGCGCTGAACGTAGTTGACCACTCAGTACGCAGGGTGCCACACCGCCCCGAGCGCGATCCTCGTCACCCCGCCCTCTTCATGATCACTCTCAGCAGTGAATAGATCGAAAAACTGCAACTGTCCTATGTAAGGCCCAGTTGTCCAGGGTGTTCATCAGGAGATCACAGAAAGGGACGGCCTTGCTCGGGCAGCACCTCACGCGCCTCGCCACGACTCTGACCATCGCAGGAGCCCTCACATTCACCGCTCCGACGATCGCGCACGCCGGAGCCATCGGCTCGACTCCAGTGCGCACGTTCGAGTACAGCGTGGGCGGCGTAACCATGAAAGTGCCGACCGGCTGCATGTTCACGCACGTCGTTCGCGGAAACGGCAGGAAGATCACATACCAGAACGCGGGCGTCGACTGCGCGTTCGTCGGGGCGCTCAGTAGCGGTTTCTGCAACTGGCGCATCGACTTCAGCTACGCCGACACGAACAACCGCACCTATCGCACATCGCGCGGGAAGACACACAGCGAATGCAAGATCGACCCGATGCGGAACAACTCTCCCCAGACGCTGCCTCGTTATGGCAAGGCGTGCGCCCATCTCCATGTCAACGGAGTGCGGCGCGTGAGTCAGTGCCACCACATCACGAAATGAGTCGTTCATGGTCGCGCAGCAACAAGGCCGGGAGTCCGACCAGGCACAGGATGCGCAGCGGCGTCGGGCCGGCATCGCCGCGTTCCTGGCGGGCCTCTTCGCCACACTCGCCGTCTTCGCGTTCTTCCCCGGCCTGCCCCACGTCATCGACTGGGGAGCCATCCTCGTCTCCCTCACTGTGGGCGCGCTCGCCCAGTGGGGCTGCCGGACCTGGATGAAGAGAACGGCCACTAAGAAGCCCGGACGCATGTAGTCGCCCGGGCGGGCAGGTCAGCCCCACCGACCACACAGGACGGCCTACACAGAAACCCCAGGTCGGAGTCACTCTGACCTGGGGTTTGATGGAGCCGCCTTCGGGATTCGAACCCGAGACCTACGCATTACGAGTGCGTTGCTCTGGCCATCTGAGCTAAGGCGGCGCGCCGTCCGCACTATGGTGCGATCGGCAACGTCGGTAAGTCTACACAGTTTCCGAGGTGCTCCGTACCAGCCCTCCACTAGACCCTTCAGCGATCGCGATCAAGGCTATGAGCAGCGCTTTCCCTCGGTCGGCGGGGTCCCGCGGAGGAGGTATGCGTTGATCGTGTCGTCGACGCAGCTACTGCCGCGCCCGTATGCCGTGTGGCCGTCTCCGTCGTAGGTGAGGAGGCGGGACGAGGAGAGCTGGCGGGAGAGGGCCTGGGCCCAGCGGTACGGGGTCGCGGGGTCGCGGGTGGTGCCGACCACGACGATCGGGGCCGCGCCCTTCGCCTCGATGCGGTGCGGTTCCCCGGTGGCCGCCACCGGCCAGTACGCGCAGTTCAGGGTGGCCCAGGCCAGGCCCTCGCCGAAGACCGGGGACGCCTTCTCGAACGCGGGGAGGGCCCTGTGGACCTCGTCGGCGGTGGAGAAGGCCGGCGGGAGGTCCACGCAGTTCACGGCCGCGTTGGCGAACATCAGGTTCGTGTAGCGGCCGGCGCCGTCGCGCTCGTAGTAGCTGTCGGACAGGGCCAGTAGACCCGCCCCGTCGTTCTCCCGCATCGCCGAGGTCAGTGCGTCACGCAGCGCCTCCCAGGCTCCCTCGTCGTACATCGCCGCGATCACGCCGGTCGTGGCGAGGGATTCGCCCAGTTCCCGGCCGTCCGCGTCGCCGGCCGGGATGGGTCGGGCGTCGAGCTTGTCGAAGAACGCCTTGAGGTTGCGGCCGACCTCGCTCGCCCTCGTACCCAGCGGGCATTCCCGATGCCGCACGCAGTCCTTCGCGAACGCCCGGAACGCCGTCTCGAACCCCGCCGTCTGTTCGAGGTTCATCCGGCGCGCGGGCAGCGACGGGTCCATCGCGCCGTCCAGGACCAGCCGGCCCACCCGGTCCGGGAAGAGCCCGGCGTACGTCGCCCCGAGGAACGTGCCGTACGACGCCCCCACGTACGTCAGCTTCTCGTCCCCCAGCACCGAGCGCAGGACGTCCATGTCCCGGGCCCCCTCGGCGGTGGACACGTGCCGCAGGAGCCCCGGCGCGTCCGACCCGCAGCCCTCGGCGAACTTCTTGTACGCCTCGACGAGCTCGCCCGTCTCCTTCGCGTCGTCGGGGGTGAAGTCCGTCTGCGTGTACGCGTCCATCTGACGCCCGTTGAGGCACTCCACGGGCTCGCTGCGGGCGACTCCGCGCGGGTCGACCGCGACCATGTCGTAGCGGGCGCGTACGTCGGTCGGGTAGCCGATCCCCGCGTACTGCTGGAGGTAGCCGATCGCCGAGCCGCCCGGCCCGCCCGGGTTCACCAGCAGCGACCCCAGGGGCTTGCCCGGCCCCGTCGCCTTCTTGCGGGCCACGGCGAGCCTGGTGTCCCCGGCCTGCGGCTTCGCGTAGTCGAGCGGCGCCCGCAGGGTGGTGCACTGGAAGCCGGGCACTCCGCAGCTGCGCCAGGTCAGCTTCTGCGTGTAGTACGACGTGAGCGCGGTCGGCGTCGACTTCGGCAGCGCGGCCAGTCCGGCCTCGGCCGCGGCGCTCCCCTGGTGTGTCGACCCGCCGGAGGTGCAGGCGGAGGCGAGCAGCGCGGCGACTCCGAGGAGGGCGCCGAGCATGCCCGCCCGACGCCGGTTTCGGGGGCGGTTGCGCGGGGCCGGGCCGCTCGGGTCCGGGGCTGAACTGACTGCGGAGCTGCGCCTGGTGTGCATTCCGCGAGCGTAACTGTGTGCAGTGCATTGAATGCTCTCCGTGCGCATCACGGCTCGTACGTGTTACACGGTCAACCTTCTGTTGATCACTGTGCGGGTGCTGTCGTCGGACATGCGGACCGGGGGCTGTACGGCTGAGGGCTGTATGGCTGCGGCTGTGGGCTGTCGGCTACGGCTGTCGGCCGTCGGCTGCGTCTGTCGGCCGTCGGCCGTCGGCTGCGGCTGCGGCTGTCGGCTGTCGGCTGTCGGCCACCGTGCGCTCAGTCCGTTCAGCCCGCTCTCAGCGCCATCGTCATCGCCTCCACCGCCAGCAGCGGCGCCACGTTGGCATCCAGGGCGTCACGGCACGCGGCGATCGCCTCGATGCGGCGGAGCGTGGACTCCGGGGAGCTGTCGCGTGCGAGGCGCTCCAGAGCGTCCTCGGCATCGGTGTTGGCGAGGGCGATGCGGGAGCCGAGCTGGAGGGCGAGGACGTCACGGTAGAAGGCGGTGAGGTCGGTCAGGGCGAGGTCGAGGCTGTCGCGCTGGGTGCGGGTACGGCGCCGCTTCTGCTTGTCCTGCAGGTCCTTCATCACGCCCGCCGTGCCACGCGGCATCCTGCCGCCCTGGGCCGCGCCGAGCGCCGCCTTCAGCTCCTCGGTCTCCTTGACGTCTATCTCCTCGGCGAGCTGCTTGGCGTCCTCGGCGGCGGCGTCGACGAGTTCCTGGGCGGCCTTGAGGCAGGCGCCGACCTCGCCGAGGCGGAGCGGCAGCTTGAGTACGGAGGCACGGCGTTCGCGGGCCGCCGGGTCGGTGGCCAGGCGGCGGGCCCGGTCGACGTGGCCCTGGGTGGCGCGGGCCGCCGCGGCGGCGACGGCGGGCTCGATGCCCTCCCGGCGTACGAGCATGTCGGCGACGGCGTCGACCGAGGGCGTGCTCAGGTTCAGGTGACGGCAGCGGGAGCGGATGGTGGGCAGGACGTCCTCGAGGGAGGGGGCGCAGAGCAGCCAGACAGTGCGGGGGGCGGGCTCCTCCACGGCCTTCAGGACGGCGTTGGCCGACTTCTCGTTCAGCCGCTCGGCGTCTTCGACCAGGATGATCTGCCAGCGGCCGGTCGCCGGCGAGGTGAACGACTTGCGGACGGTGTCCCGCATGTCGTCGGCGAGGATCTGGGTGCCGACGGCGGCGACGGTGGTGACGTCGGCGTGCGTGCCCACCAGTGCCGTGTGGCAGCCGTCGCAGAAGCCGCAGCCGGGGGCGCCGCCGAGCGCGCGGTCGGGGCTGACGCACTGCAACGCGGCGGCGAAGGCCCGTGCCGTCTGGTTCCGGCCGGCTCCCGGCGGGCCCGTGAACAGCCAGGCGTGCGTCATTCTGGACGCCTCGGGTGGGGGTGCGCCGGTGGCGGCGGCGGTGACCAGGGCGTCGGCGTCCCTGGCGGCAGCGCTCAGCTGCTCGCTCACCCGCTCCTGGCCGACCAGGTCGTCCCATACGGTCATGGGTCACGCCCGCCTTTCGTCGCACTTCACGTCGCCGGGTCCATTGTGCGGGGCGGCACTGACAGTGGGCGCCGGCGCCGGCCGAAGCGGGCGGTGCGGGGAGTTGGGCGGGTGCGGGCCGGTGGGGGCTGGTCGCGCAGTTCCCCGCGCCCCTTGGGTGGGTGTGGGCACCCGGGAACCTGGAGTCGCACCGGTCAAGACCGGAGAAGGCTCGTGGCGCCCTGGGTGAGTGCCATCACTCGGCAACCGGGAGTCGGGCGGCCACAGGCCCGTGGGGGCTCGTCGCGCAGTTCCCCGCGCCCCTAGGTGGGTGCCGGCACCCGGGGGAACCGGGAGCCGCGCCGCTACAGCTGGTGAAGGCTCGTCGCCCCCTGGGTGGGTGCGGGCACCCGGGAACCGGGACTCGGTAGGCGGGCGGCCGCAGGCCGGTGGGGGCTGATCGCGCAGTTCCCCGCGCCCCTAGGTCAGTGCGGTCACGCCAGTTCGGACGTGACCGCACCCTCTCGACCGCAGGGCTAGCGACCCCGAAGCCCCCATCAACCGCAACGCCCGCAACCCCACAGCCCCGCCGGCCTCAGCACCCGCGACCCCACAGCCCCCCGTCAACCGCAACGCCCGCGACCCCACAGCCCCGCCGGCCTCAGCACCCGCGACCCCACAGCCCCGTCGACCGCAGCCCCCGCGACCCCGAAGCCCCCATCAACCGCAACGCCCGCGACCCCGCAGCCCCGTCGGCCTCAGCGCCTGCGGCCCCGTCCCCTGCCGCCGTCCTCGTCGTAGCCGTCGTCGTGCGGGCCCAGCAGTTCGTCGGCCAGTGTCGGGAGGTCGTCCAGCGGGGTTTCCTCGGCCCAGTCGGAACGGGCCCTGCGTCGCGGGGTACCCGTCTCGTCGACTTGGGGCATCTCGCGGGTACGGGCGTCCTCGTCGCGGAAGTAGCCGGGCGGCACCCGGTCCCCGGGGTCGTCCGCCGGAACGGGAGGCAGTACGGCGGTCTCGTCCGCGGCTCGCGGCGGAACCGGCGGCAGCACGGCCGTCTCGTCGGCGGCACCCGGCGTGACGGGCGGCAGTACGGCTGTCTCGTCGGCCGCACTGGGCGGCACCGGGGGCAGCACGGCAGTCTCTTCCGCCGCGGACGGCGGCACCGGCGGCTGCGGCAGCTTCGTCGTCACCTCGGAGGCGGACTCCTTGGCGGGACCGGCAGGGGCAGGCCGCTCGGGCTCCGTCGCCGGCGGCTGCTCGTCGCGCACCGGGCGCAGCACGGTCGTCTCGTCCGACGTGCCGCTCTGGGCCTGCTCCGGCGTCACGACGGGCGTGGGTACCGTCGCCGCGTCCCGGAAGCCGGTCGCGGCCGTGGGCCCGGTCGGCTGCTTCGGGCCCGCCTCCGCCGCGGCCGCGGCCTGCTCGGCCAGGCGTCGGGCCTCCTCGGCCTTCAGCAGGGCCTCCTCCGCCTTGCGCTGCTTCTCCAGGCGGCGCTCCTCGGCCTCGGCACGGATCCGCGCCTCCTCCTCGGCCTGCTTGCGGCGGCGGTCCTCCTCGGCCTTGCGGCGCGCTTCCTCCTCGGCGCGCACCTTCTCCTCCGCGAGGAGCCGCCGGCGCTCCTCCTCGGCACGCCGGGCCGCTTCCTCGGCCCGCAGCCGGGCCTCCTCCGCCTGCCGTTCGGCCTCGCGCCGCTGCGCCTCCTCCAGCTCGCGCCGCTTGCGCTCCTCCTCCTCGGCGCGCAGCCGGGCGAGCTGCTCCTGGCGCTCACGCTCCAGGCGCTCCTCCTCGGCCTTGCGGGCGGCCTCCTCCTCGGCCTTGCGGCGGGCCTCCTCCTCGGCCTTGCGGCGCGCTTCCTCCTGCGCCTGGATCTCGGCCTCGGACAGCGGCAGCATCTGGTCGAGCCGGTGCCGGACGACCGTCGTGACCGCCTCGGGCTCCTGGCCCGCGTCGACCACCAGGTAACGGCCGGGGTCGGCCGCGGCCAGCGTCAGGAAGCCGGAGCGCACGCGCGCGTGGAACTCCGCCGGCTCCGACTCCAGCCGGTCCGGCGCCTCCGTGAACCGCTCGCGGGCGATCTCCGGCGAGACGTCGAGCAGGACGGTCAGGTGGGGTGCCAGTCCGTTGGTGGCCCAGCGGTTGATGCGGGCGATCTCCGTCGGCGACAGGTCGCGGCCCGCGCCCTGGTAGGCCACCGAGGAGTCGATGTAGCGGTCCGAGATCACGACCGCGCCGCGCTCCAGGGCCGGGCGGACCACCGTGTCGACGTGCTCCGCGCGGTCGGCGGCGTACAGCAGCGCCTCCGCGCGGTGCGACAGACCGGCGCTCGACACGTCCAGCAGGATCGACCGCAGCCGCTTGCCGACGGGCGTGGCACCGGGCTCGCGCGTGACGACCACCTCGTGGCCCTTGCCCCGGATCCACTCGGCGAGCGCCTCGGCCTGGGTGGACTTCCCGGCGCCGTCGCCGCCCTCCAGGGCGATGAAGAAACCGGACGTCGCGGGCACCAGCTCGGGGTCGTCCCCGCCGAGCACCGCGTCCCGCAGGTCCTGCCGCAGCGGCACGCCGGACCGGTCGTCGACCTTGGCCAGGACCAGCACGGCCACCGGCAGCAGCAGCGCGCCGACCAGCATCAGCGTGAACGCCGCACCGCCGTGCGCGAAGACGAACTTGCCGCTCTCCAGCCGGTGCGGCCCGATCAGCGCGGCCACCAGCGGGGCGATCACCGCGCCGAGCGCCACGCACACGCGTACGACCGCGTGCAGGTGCTCCGTGGTGCGCGGCCGGCGGAATTCCTCGGCCTCCTGGTCGAGAAGGGTGTGCCCGGTGTTGGCGGACACGCCCGCGCCGGCGCCGGCCAGGGCGAGGATCAGCAGGACGGTGGTGACGTCCGGGACGAGTCCCGCGGCCAGCAGGGCGATGCCGGTGAAGGCGATGGCCAGCGCCAGCAGGCGGCGCCGGGACAGGGCGGGCAGCAGGGCGGGGGCCGTACGGATGCCGACGACCACTCCGCCGGTCAGGGCGAGCACCATCAGGCCGTAGAGCACCGGCCCGCCGCCCAGGTCCTTGGCGTGCAGCACGGCCACGGCGACCGCTGCGGCCACCGCGGCGGCGACGGCCGAGCAGGCCGTCACCAGCAGTGCGATCGCGCCGGTACGGCCCTTGTCGACGCCCGAGCCGGTCTTCGGCCGGCGCAGACCCTCCAGCGGCGACCGCGCGCGCGGGGTGCGCGTGGCGGGCAGCTCCAGGAACGTCACCACGGACAGGGAGGCGGCGAACAGACCGGCCGCGACATACGACCCGAGGGCCGCCTGGTGCTGCTCGAACCAGTCGAGCCCGGCACCGAGCAGGTTGTTCAGCAGGGCGGCGGCGACGAGCGCGGCGGCGGCCAGCGGGACGGCCACGAAGCTCGTGCGCAGCGACAGGCGGCGCAGGGCGTCCATGTGGTCCGGCAGCGGTCGTACCGTGGCGCCCTCCGGCGGCGGGGGCGGCACGAGCGCGGGCGCCGCGCTTTCCCGGCACACCGTCCAGAATCGCTCGGCGACGCCGGTCACGAAGACCGTCACCAGGAGGAACGCCAGCGCGTTGTCCGGCGTCCAGTCGATCCACAGGGGCGCCACGATCAGCAGGGCGACCCGCAGTCCGTCGGCGACGACCATGGTCCAGCGCCGGTCGAGGGGGCCGTCCTGCGAGGTCAGCGACGTCAGCGGGCCGAGAAGTACGGCGCCGAAGAGGAGGGTGGCCAGGATGCGCACGCCGAAGACGGTCGCCACTGCGAATGCCACGCCCCGGTAGCCGCCGCCGAACGACCCCTCGGCGATCGCCGCCTGAAGGGCCAGCAGCACCAGGACCAGCAGGGCGAGGATGTCGCCGACACCCCCCACCAACTGCGCACTCCACAACCGCCTGAGCTGCGGTCGGCGTAGCAGGGCACGGACAGCGCGCTCGCGGGAGTCCGCGGCAAGGGCGTCGTCGGGGGCCGGATTGGCGGCCGTTGGCTGCTCGGCACGGGTCATGCTTTCAGCCTATCGGGACGCACCGACAGCCCGGCGCTCCCGCCCGAACGTACGCACGCCCCGACACCAAACTGATGCCGAGGCGTTCGTTTTGCGAACCGGAGGTGAAGGACCCGGCCCTCAACCGGCCCCGGAGAGGGCTC
Source organism: Streptomyces sp. Y7 (assembly GCF_043195415.1). NCBI lineage: Bacteria > Bacillati > Actinomycetota > Actinomycetes > Kitasatosporales > Streptomycetaceae > Streptomyces > Streptomyces sp. Y7. The sequence goes on along the minus strand of NZ_JBIDDQ010000036.1, from coordinate 15,066 downwards.
GGTTGCGACCGGGTTCCGTCCCGCTCAGTCCTCGCTGGAAGAGTTCGAGGCGGTGGCCTTCTTCGTGGCCGTCTTCTTCGCCGTCGTCTTCTTCGCGGCCGTGGTCGTCTTCTTCGCCGCGGTCTTCTTGGCGGCCGTCTTCTTGGCCGGGGCGGCCTTCTTCGCGGCCGTCTTCTTCGCCGGGGCCTTCTTCGCCGTCTTCTTGGCGGGTCCCTTGGCGCGCTTCTCGGCGAGCAGCTCGAAGCCGCGCTCCGGGGTGATCTCCTCGACGCTGTCGCCGGAGCGCAGGGTCGCGTTGGTCTCGCCGTCGGTCACGTACGGCCCGAAGCGACCGTCCTTGACGACGACCGGCTTCTCGCTGACCGGGTCGGTGCCCAGCTCCTTCAGCGGCGGCTTGGCGGCCGCACGGCCACGCTGCTTGGGCTGGGCGTAGATCGCCTGCGCCTCCTCCAGCGTGATCGTGAACAGCTGCTCCTCGGCCTGCAGCGAGCGCGAGTCCGTGCCCTTCTTCAGGTACGGGCCGTAGCGGCCGTTCTGCGCGGTGATCTCCACGCCGTCCGCGTCGGTGCCGACGACACGCGGCAGGGACATCAGCTTGAGCGCGTCCTCCAGCGTGACCGTGTCGAGCGACATGGACTTGAAGAGGGACGCCGTGCGCGGCTTGACGGCGTTCTTGCCGGTCTTCGGGGTGCCCTCGGGGAGCACCTCGGTGACGTACGGGCCGTAGCGGCCGTCCTTGGCGACGATCTCGTGGCCGGACTTCGGGTCGGTACCCAGCTCGAAGTCGCCGCTGGGCTTGGCCAGCAGTTCCTCGGCGAGCTCGACGGACAGCTCGTCGGGCGCGAGGTCGTCCGGGATGTCGGCGCGCTGGTGCTGCTCGGTGTCCTTCTCGCCGCGCTCGATGTAGGGGCCGTAGCGGCCGACGCGCAGCACGATGTCGTTGCCCACCGGGAACGACGACACCTCGCGGGCGTCGATCGCGCCCAGGTCGGTCACGAGCTCCTTGAGGCCGCCGAGGTGGTCCCCGTCGCCGTTGCCGGCGTCGGCCGCGCTGCCGTTGTGGGTGCCCTCACCGAAGTAGAACCGCTTCAGCCACGGCACGGACTGGGCCTCGCCGCGGGCGATGCGGTCGAGGTCGTCCTCCATCTTGGCGGTGAAGTCGTAGTCGACGAGCCGCCCGAAGTGCTTCTCCAGGAGGTTGACCACGGCGAAGGACAGGAAGGACGGGACGAGCGCCGTGCCCTTCTTGAAGACGTAGCCGCGGTCGAGGATCGTGCCGATGATCGACGCGTACGTCGACGGGCGGCCGATCTCGCGCTCTTCGAGCTCCTTGACCAGGCTGGCCTCGGTGTAGCGGGCCGGGGGCTTGGTGGCGTGCCCGTCGACCGTGATCTCCTCGGCGCTGAGCCGGTCGCCCTCGCTGACCTGCGGCAGCCGGCGCTCGCGGTCGTCGAGCTCGGCGTTCGGGTCGTCGGCGCCCTCGACGTAGGCCTTGAGGAAGCCGTGGAAGGTGATCGTCTTGCCGGAGGCGCTGAACTCGACGTCCCGTCCGTCGGCAGCGGTGCCGCCGATCTTGACGGTGACGGAGTTACCGGTCGCGTCCTTCATCTGGGAGGCGACGGTCCGCTTCCAGATCAGCTCGTAGAGCTTGAACTGGTCGCCGGTCAGTCCGGTCTCGGCGGGCGTGCGGAAGCGGTCGCCGGAGGGGCGGATCGCCTCGTGCGCCTCCTGCGCGTTCTTGACCTTGCCGGCGTAGGTGCGCGGCTGCGGGGGCAGGTAGTCGGCGCCGTACAACTGCGTGACCTGGGCACGGGCGGCGGCGACGGCCGTGTCGCTCAGCGTCGTGGAGTCGGTACGCATGTAGGTGATGTAGCCGTTCTCGTACAGCTTCTGGGCGACCTGCATGGTCGCCTTCGCGCCGAAGCCGAGCTTGCGGCTCGCCTCCTGCTGCATCGTCGTCGTACGGAAGGGGGCGTACGGCGAGCGGCGGTACGGCTTGGACTCGACGGACCGGACGGCGAACTGCGTCTGCTCCAGCGCGGCGGCGAGCGCGCGGGCGTTCGCCTCGTCGAGGTGGAGGGTGTTCGCGCTCTTGAGCTGTCCGAGCGAGTCGAAGTCACGGCCCTGCGCGACCCGCCTGCCGTCGACGGTCTGCAGGCGCGCGACCAGCGACGACGGGTCCGACGGGTCTCCGGCGCGGCCGGTCGAGAAGGTGCCCGTCAGGTCCCAGTACTCGGCGGACCGGAACGCGATGCGCTCGCGTTCCCGCTCGACCACGAGCCGGGTGGCGACGGACTGGACACGGCCGGCCGACAGGCGCGGCATGACCTTCTTCCACAGGACCGGCGAGACCTCGTAGCCGTAGAGGCGGTCGAGGATGCGGCGGGTCTCCTGGGCGTCGACGAGCTTCTGGTTCAGCTCGCGCGGGTTGGCCACGGCGGCCTGGATCGCGGCCTTGGTGATCTCGTGGAAGACCATCCGCTTGACCGGGACCTTGGGCTTGAGCACTTCCTGCAGGTGCCACGCGATGGCCTCGCCCTCGCGGTCCTCATCGGTGGCGAGGAAGAGCTCGTCGGATTCCTTCAGCAGGTCCTTGAGCTTCTTGACCTGGGCACGCTTGTCGGCGTTGACCACATAGATCGGCTCAAAGTCGTGTTCGACGTCCACACCGAGGCGGCGGACCTCGCCGGTGTACTTCTCCGGCACCTCCGCGGCGCCGTTGGGAAGGTCGCGGATGTGCCCGACGCTCGCTTCGACTACGTAGCCGGGGCCCAGGTAGCCCTTGATCGTCTTCGCCTTGGCAGGCGACTCGACGATGACGAGTCGGCGGCCGCCCTGTGCGGTCTCGCTGGTCGGGGACAACTTCGCTCTTCTCTCCGGTCGACGCTGGGGCCTCCCCAGGCCGTAGTCCCGGGGTCGGGTGGTGTGACGCTGCGGAGTGTGACGGTACATCCCGCCCCGTTGTCAAACGGGAAAAGCCCGCAACGGCCACTCGAACGGTAACCCGACTTCCGCCATTCCTGCCGCCCGGAGTGCCCACAGGTCTTTTCGAGCCTTTCCGGAAGAGGCCCTGCCAATTACCGGCTGCCCAGCTCGCGGGCCGTTCTCAGAGGCGGGTGAAGCACCAGGTTCCGAGGATCAGCGCGATCAGCGCGACAACGCCGGCGAGGGTCGCCGATGCGACGGGGTTCACACCGTGAGCGACAGGCTGACGCTGTCGTAGCCGGACCGCGGTCCACACCAGCAGCCCGCCTCCGAACAGGGCGAACACGATCCCGGCGAAGAGTGCCGGTCCCCTTTCCATGGTTCCGCTTGCCCCTTTTCTCCCGTCCGCGCATGTCCAGCCCGGCGAGACTGGCACGCGCGGACGGCGCACAGACGAACCTGAGGTGAACGCGGGGCCGACGCGGCTGTGGACTCTGGAGTCACTCCGGGCCCGGCCGCCACGGCAGCCCCTTGGCATCCTCCGCCCACACCAGCCCCTCGCGCCTCGGGCCGCGCCGGGCACCGGTGTCTTTCGGGTCGTCCTCGCGTCAGTCCTCGGGGGTGTCCTCGCACCGCCGACCGGGCCGCCGTGCCCGCGGGCCTCGTCGAATCCCGCTCGCAGGCCGGTCGTGGCCGGCGCGCTCCTCACCCGGCGCCGAGATCATCTCGAATTTGTTCGCGGCCTTCTTGCGCCCCATTTCTCGCCGTGCCTGAACGATGCCTATGAGCTGGTCGGTGCGCGGTTTGGCGCAGTCGATCAAGGCGGCGATGTAACTCTCGCGGCATGCCGGCCGAGTACGGGACAAGCCCTACGGCTGCCCGCCGCGGCGGCGAATCACCATAGGCGTCCTCCAGGAGTCGTCCAGGAGTCCGCGTGAAGCGTCCGATGCCAGAAGGATGTTGGCCGGTTTCACATCCCCGTGCGGAAATGCCGATCCGGTGCCGGGGGCCGACGCGTCCGGCACGGCATGCCCGACGCGCCTGCTGAACCGGCGTCAGCAGCCCCGGTCACCGCGCCGGTTCGAGGAACCCCTGCTCCACAAGCAGCCGGATCTGGGCGGGCGTACGGTCGCGCAGCATGACCGGATCCTCGCCCATCAGCTGGGCGATCGCGTCCAGGATGCGGCCCGCGCTGAGCGAGCCGTCGCACACGCCCGCGAAGCCCGCGCCGACCGTGTCCACCTGGGTGGCCCGGCGCATGCCCCGGTGCTGACGCAGCACCACGTGCTCCGGGTCCTCGGCGCCCGGCAGTCCGACCTGCTCCTGCACGACCTCGGCGACGAGCCGGAAGTGGTCCTCCAGCAGGCCCGCGTCGTCCCGGGCACGCAGGTAGTCGAGCCGGGCGAAGTGCGCGCGGACCGTGTCGCCGAGCGGCTGCTCGACCGGGTGCGGCCACTCCTCCACCGTGATGGAGGGCACGGCGGCCGACGTCCTGCGCAGGGTGATCCACCCGAAGCCCACGGCCTTGACCTTGCGCGCCTCGAACTCGTCCAGCCAGGCGTCGTAGCGCGCCTGGTACTCGGCGGCGTCACCCCGGTGGTCGCCGGCGTCCCTGAGCCACAGCTCGGCGTACTGCGTGATGTCCTGGACCTCGCGCTGCACGATCCACGCGTCGCACCCGCGCGGCACCCACGAGCGCAGTCTGTCCTGCCAGTCCTCCCCCGCGACGTGCTGCCAGTTGGCGAGGAACTGCGCGAACCCGCCCTCGTTCAGCCGCTCCCCCGCCCCTTGAACGATCGACCGGCACAGATCGTCCCCGCCCATCCCGCCGTCGCGGTACGTCAGCCGCGCGCCCGGCGAGATCACGAAGGGCGGGTTGGACACGATCAGGTCGTAGGTCTCGTCGTCCTTGAGCGGCGCGAACAGCGAGCCCTCTCGCAGGTCCGCGGCGGGAGCGCCGGACAGTGCCAGCGTGAGCGCGGTGATGTGCAGCGCGCGCGGGTTGAGGTCGGTCGCCGTCACGCGCGTGGCGTGCTGCGCGGCGTGCAGGGCCTGGATACCGGATCCGGTGCCGACGTCGAGGGCGGAGGAGACGGGCGTACGGACGGTGATGCCGGCGAGGGTCGTGGAGGCGCCGCCGACGCCGAGGACCACGCCCTCGTCCCTGCTGCCGATGCCGCCCGCACCGCCGACCGCGCAGCCCAGGTCGGACACGATGAACCAGTCCTCGCCGCCGGGCCCGCCGTAGGGCCGTACGTCCACGGTCGCGGCGACGTCGTCGGACGCGCCACCGACCCGGACCAGCCACCCGCTCTCCAGGCAGGCGTCCACGGGCAGCACGTCCGCCACGCGCGCGTGCGCGACGGGCTGCTGCAGCAGGAAGAGCCGTACGAGCGCCTCCAGCGGCGTGTCGCCGCGGGTCGCCCGGAGCGCGGGCACGGTCTCGCTGCGGGCGAGCGCCGCGTACGCGGGCGCACCGAGCAGTTCGAGCAGCCCGTCGGCGGTGAAGGAGGCCCCGAGCAGGGCCTCCCGCAGCCGGGCGGCGACGTCGGGGCGGTCGGAAACGGGCAGGGAGGGCAGCGTGGAGTCACTCACGCCCTCATTGTGACCCGCGCCCGCCCCTGGAGTCGGCTCGAGCGCCCACGGCCCTCTGGGCTCAGCTGCCGGTCGCCCCGGCCGCGCCGGACGCCTCGGCGGCCTGCTTGCAGCCCTCCTGGGAGGTCAGCGCCTTCTTGGTGTCGCCGGACTCCAGCTTCTTCAGCGCGGTGACGGCGCTCTGGCGCTGGGTCTCCACCTGCTTCATCTCGGCCGACAAGTCCTTCAGGCCGGACGCGAACTTGCCCTGGTCCTTCGTGTCCAGCTTGTCGACCCGCTCCTTGAGGTCGGCGTAGGCCGCGGAGAGGGAGGTGAGCTTCTTGACGACGTCCTGCTGGACCTTCGCGCCGTTCTCCACGCCGGGAGGCGCCCCTGCGCCGCTGATGAGGCCCGCGCGCGCCTTGTAGCCCTCCGCGAGGTCCTGGAAGGCCTGGGAGTCGGCCTCCTGGAGCTCCTTGGGCGTGCTGGTGGTGTCCTTGGCCGCCTTGGTTATCGCGACGTAGGCCGCCGAGATCTTCGCGTTCTGCGCCGGCACCGCGTCGCAGACCTTCTTGGCCCAGGCGTCGAGCTCCTTGTTGCCCTCGTCGCTGGTGCATCCCGTCAGCGCCAGTACCAGTACCGCACCGCCGGACAGTGCGGCCGCGAGCTTCTTGTTCACCGGTTTGGTCCCTTCCATGGCTATCGGCCACGGGACCCTACACGTCGGATCGGGGAGGACACCTTGCCGCATGTGCCATCCATGGGCTTTTCAGACTATTTGCACCATGTGAGAGAAGGGTCACGGCAAGGCGTGAAGAGCAAGAGGCGGGCCGTCGTATGACCGCCTACGAGACCACCGCGGGATCGGCCGGGTTGGCCACCCTCTCGGCGTTGTCTTCGTCACCCACGGCGATGCCTCGCCGCTTGGAGACGTAGACCGCGCCGACGATCACGAGGGCCGAGACGACGGCGATCAGGACCCGCACGCCGACGTTCTTGTCCTCGCCGTAGCTGAACTGGATGACCGCGGGCGCGATGAGCAGCGCGACCAGGTTCATCACCTTCAGCAGCGGGTTGATCGCGGGACCGGCGGTGTCCTTGAAGGGGTCGCCGACCGTGTCGCCGATCACCGTCGCGGAGTGGGCCTCACTGCCCTTGCCGCCGTGGTGACCGTCCTCGACGAGCTTCTTGGCGTTGTCCCACGCGCCTCCGGAGTTGGCGAGGAACACCGCCATGAGGGTGCCCGAACCGATCGCGCCCGCGAGGAAGGCGCCCAAGGCACCGACGCCGAGCGTGAACCCGATGAAGATGGGCGCCATCACCGCGAGCAGTCCCGGCGTGGTGAGCTCGCGCAGGGCGTCCCGGGTGCAGATGTCGACGACCTTGCCGTACTCGGGCTTCTCCGTGTAGTCCATGATCCCTGGGCGCTCACGGAACTGCCTCCGCACCTCGTACACCACGGCACCCGCCGACCGCGACACGGCGTTGATGGCGAGACCCGAGAAGAGGAACACGACCGCCGCGCCGGCGATGAGGCCGACGAGGTTGTTCGGCTGCGAGATGTCCATCATCAGGTTCATCGGCGCGCCCTCGCCGCTGAGCTTCTCGCCCACGTCCCGTGCGCCGGTGGTGATGGCGTCGCGGTACGACCCGAAGAGCGCCGCCGCCGCCAGGACGGCGGTGGCGATGGCGATGCCCTTGGTGATGGCCTTGGTCGTGTTGCCGACCGCGTCCAGATTGGTGAGCACCTGGGCGCCGGCGCCCTCGACGTCGCCGGACATCTCGGCGATGCCCTGCGCGTTGTCGGAGACCGGACCGAAGGTGTCCATGGCGACGATCACGCCGACCGTGGTGAGCAGACCGGTGCCGGCCAGCGCCACCGCGAACAGCGCCAGCATGATCGACGTGCCGCCGAGCAGGAACGCCCCGTAGACGCCGAGGCCGATCAGCAGGGCGGTGTAGACGGCCGATTCGAGACCGATCGAGATACCGGCGAGGACGACAGTGGCGGGCCCCGTGAGCGAGGTCTTGCCGATGTCCTGCACCGGGCGGCGGTTGGTCTCGGTGAAGTAGCCGGTCAGCTGCTGGATGACAGCGGCCAGCAGGATGCCGATCCCCACCGCGACGAGCGCGAGGATCCGCGGGTCGCCGTCCTTGGCGGCGATGGCGGCGTCGCCGATGCCGTCGAGATCGGCGTACGACGACGGCAGGTAGGCGAACACGGCGATCGCCACCAGCACGATCGAGATCACCGCGGAGATGAAGAATCCACGGTTGATCGCGCTCATGCCGCTGCGGTCGCTGCGCCGCGGTGCCACCGCGAAGATGCCGATCATGGCGGTGATCACGCCGATCGCCGGCACGATCAGCGGGAAGGCGAGCCCGGCGTCACCGAACGCCGCCGATCCGAGGATCAGCGCGGCGACCAGGGTCACGGCGTACGACTCGAAGAGGTCGGCCGCCATGCCCGCGCAGTCGCCGACGTTGTCGCCCACGTTGTCGGCGATGGTCGCGGCATTGCGCGGGTCGTCCTCCGGAATGCCCTGTTCGACCTTTCCGACCAGGTCGGCGCCGACGTCGGCGGCCTTGGTGAAGATGCCGCCGCCGACACGCATGAACATCGCGATCAGTGCGGCACCGAGACCGAATCCTTCGAGCACCTTCGGCGCGTCGGCCGCGTACACCAGCACCACACAGGAGGCGCCGAGCAGACCGAGCCCCACTGTGAACATGCCGACGACGCCGCCCGTGCGGAAAGCGATCTTCATGGCTTTGTGCGAGACGGCGGTGAGATCCTTTTCGGGCTCACCTTCCGCCGGGGTCGCTTCCCGTGCCGCCGCGGCGACGCGCACATTGCTGCGCACGGCGAGCCACATGCCGATATAGCCGGTGGCCGCCGAGAACGCCGCGCCGATCAAGAAGAACACCGATCGGCCGATGCGCTGATTCCAGTCGTCCGCGGGCAGCAGCATGAGCAGGAAGAACACGACGACGGCGAATACGCCGAGCGTGCGCAGCTGCCGGGCCAGATAGGCGTTGGCGCCTTCCTGGACCGCTGCCGCGATCTTCTTCATGCTGTCGGTGCCCTCGCCCGCCGCGAGCACCTGGCGCACCAGGACGCCGGCGACCACGAGCGCTGCCAGTGCGACGACACCGATGATCGTGATGATGATCCGGTTGTCGTCGGTCAGCACTGCGGCTGCGAGGGTTGTGGGGTGGTCCAACTGATGAGGGGTAGAAAGCCCCGCCATTCGTCCTCCTTGACGCTTGGGCTGAGCTCAAGATGTGGACGGATTCTAGGTACCGGAACCTGATCAAAACAGATGGCGGTAAACGGAATTGGCCTTCACATGCCGTTCAGCAAATGATCGACATCAGGCCACTGAACCCGAACGTGCTAATGCCCCAAAGGCATTGACGCCCCCATTGAAGCTTGATCAAATGATCGAGAGCTTGATCAATTATCGGAAGATCGATCGTGAATTCATTCACGAATTCCTCCGCGCCCGGCGACAAAAAACACGAAGGGGCCCTGCTGAGCAGGGCCCCTTCGTGATGAAGCGGATGGGTGAAGCTGTTCGTTCAGGCGAGCACCGCGGCCGGCGGTGTGGTCGGCCAGGTCATACGGATCAGGCCGCCATGCTCCCCGGCGGAGACTTCGACATCGTCGACGAGGCCGCTGATGACCGCGAGGCCCATCTCGTCCTCCTCGGCATCCACCTCACCGTCGTCACGCGCGGCGCCGGACGACCGATCGCCGGGAACGGAACGCGGCGCCTCGTCGCCGACCTCGATGGAGAACTGTTTCTCCTCCTCGATCAGCGACACCTTCACCGGCGCCGTGATGCCGACGCTCTGATGCAGTCCGACGGCACGGGTGCACGCCTCGCCCACGGCGAGCCTGACCTCGTCCAGGACGGCCTCGTCCACTCCGGCCCTGCGCGCCACCGCTGCCGCCACCAGTCGGGCGGTCCTGACGTGCTCGGGCAGCGCGCTGAAGCGGAGTTCAACGGTGGCCATGCATCCCCCTCGCAACTTCGGGCGTGCTGTCGGGAGGACCGGGCCGCCGAAAGCCCAGTCCCCCTTCACTTTCAACTTCTGCCGCCCCGGGCACGCTCGAGCGCGCCCCCGGGTCCGGTTGTCAGTCGGTCGCCGCTACCGCTTCCTCGACCGAGGTGTGGATCGGGAACACCTTGGTGAGGCCGGTGATACGGAAGATCTTGAGAATGCGCTCCTGGTTGCAGACCAGGCGCAGGGAGCCCTCATGGGCACGAACCCGCTTCAAGCCGCCGACCAGTACGCCGAGCCCGGTGGAGTCGAGGAAGTCCACGCCCTCCATGTCAACGACGAGGTGGAAACTCCCGTCGTTCACCAGCTCGACCAACTGTTCGCGCAACTTGGGCGCGGTATATACGTCGATTTCGCCACCGACCTCGACGACCGTACGATCGCCGACGGTACGGGTCGACAGGGACAGGTCCACGGATCCTCCAGCACCTTGCTATCGAGCGGTCGTCCCTAGGGACACCTCGGCTTGCAGTCCCCAGGACGGTTCGCCAGCCGCGATGGCATTCAATCACTTACCGGCAGGCGTGCACGACGCCTTGGTCCCATTGTCCGTCACGCCAGTGACACACTCGGTCCCGATGGCCAAGAATCACCGATCCGATCGATCCCCGACGGGCCCCGCTTCCCGGGTGGACCCGGGCGCGGTGCTGGGCCGACTCGCCTCGGGGCCGAGTCGGGCTTCGCGCATCACTCATACGGAGCATGTGCCCCCGAGGGAGGGCCGCCATGCAGTCTGGCCCGACCGGATCCGCGCGGAGGTCATCGCCGCGGTGCAGACGGCCGGAATCCAGCATCCGTGGGCCCACCAGGCACGGGCCGCCGAACACGCCCTGGACGGCGACTCGGTGGTCGTCGCCACGGGCACGGCCTCCGGCAAGTCGCTGGCCTACCTCGTGCCCGTCCTGTCGGCGATCCTGGACGGTTCGGATGCGCCGAACGGCCGGGGCGCGACCGCGCTCTACCTGGCGCCGACCAAAGCTCTTGCGGCGGATCAGTGCCGATCGGTGAAGGAACTTTCACATCCGCTGGGCAATTCCGTCCGACCCGCCGTCTACGACGGCGATACTCCGTTCGAGGAACGCGAGTGGGTCCGCCAGTACGCCAACTACGTCCTGACCAACCCCGACATGCTGCATCGCGGCATACTCCCGTCCCACCCCCGCTGGTCCTCCTTCCTGAAGGCCCTGAAGTACGTCGTCATCGACGAGTGCCACACCTACCGCGGCGTCTTCGGCTCCCATGTCGCCCAGGTGCTGCGCCGGCTGCGGCGCCTGTGCGCCCGCTACGGCGCCTCTCCCGTCTTCCTGCTGGCCTCCGCCACGGCCGCCGAGCCCGCGGTGGCCGCCCGCCGCCTGACCGGCCTCCCGGTCGTCGAGGTGGCCGACGACGCCTCACCGCGCGGCGAACTGGTCTTCGCCCTCTGGGAGCCCCCGCTCACCGAGATGCAGGGCGAGAAGGGCGCACCCGTCCGGCGTACGGCCACCGCCGAGACGGCCGACCTCCTGACCGATCTCGCGGTGCAGGGCATCCGCTCGGTCGCCTTCGTACGCTCCCGGCGTGGCGCCGAGCTGATCTCGGTCATCGCCCAGGAACGCCTCGCCGAGGTCGACCGCTCCCTCGCCCGGCGTGTCGCGGCCTACCGCGGCGGCTACCTGCCCGAGGAACGCCGCGCCCTGGAACAGGCCCTCCACTCCGGCGAACTCCTCGGCCTGTCCGCCACCACCGCCCTGGAACTCGGCATCGACGTCTCCGGCCTCGACGCCGTACTGATCGCCGGCTACCCGGGCACCCGCGCCTCCCTGTGGCAGCAGGCGGGCCGGGCCGGCCGCTCCGGGCAGGGCGCCCTCGCGGTCCTCGTCGCCCGCGACGACCCGCTGGACACGTACCTCGTCCATCATCCCGAGGCCCTGTTCGACCGTCCGGTGGAATCGACCGTCCTCGACCCCGACAACCCGTACGTCCTCGCCCCGCACCTGTGCGCGGCGGCCGCGGAGATCCCGCTGACGGACGAGGACCTGGAGCTGTTCGGCCCCGAGACCGAGAACCTGCTGCCGCAGCTGGAGGCCGCGAAGCTGCTGCGTCGGCGCACCAAGGCCTGGCACTGGACCCGCCGGGAACGGGCCGCCGACCTCACCGACATCCGCGGCGAGGGCGGCCGACCGGTCCAGGTGGTCGAGGAGGGCACGGGCCGCCTGCTCGGCACGGTCGACGCGAGCGCCGCGCACGGCACCGTCCACGAGGGCGCCGTCCACCTGCACCAGGGCCGTACGTACCTGGTGCGCTCGCTCGACCTGGAGGACTCCGTCGCCCTGGTCGAGGAGGCCTCCCCGCCCTACTCGACGGTCGCCCGGGACACCACGGCGATCTCCGTCCTGGAGACGGACGTCGAGGTCCCCTGGGGCGACGGCCGCCTCTGCTACGGCTCCGTCGAGGTCACCAACCAAGTGGTCTCCTTCCTGCGACGCCGGCTGATCACCGGCGAAGTTCTGGGCGAGACGAAGCTCGACCTCCCTCCTCGTACGCTGCGCACCCGCGCGGTGTGGTGGACGGTCACCGAGGACCAGCTGGACGAGGCCCGGATCAACCCGGAGATCCTCGGCGGCGCCCTGCACGCCGCCGAGCACGCCTCGATCGGCCTGCTGCCCCTCTTCGCGACCTGCGACCGCTGGGACATCGGCGGCGTCTCGATCCCGCTCCACCCCGACACGCTGCTGCCCACGGTCTTCGTCTACGACGGCCACCCCGGCGGCGCGGGCTTCGCCGAGCGCGCCTTCCACACGGCCCGCTCCTGGCTCACCGCCACCCGCCAGGCCATCGCCTCCTGCGAGTGCGACGCCGGCTGCCCCTCCTGCATCCAGTCCCCCAAGTGCGGCAACGGCAACGACCCACTGCACAAGCGGGGGGCCGTGCGGTTGCTGACGGTGTTGTTGCGGGGGGCACCGGAGGAGGGGGCGAGGGTGGCTGCGCCACCGCTCACGGAACCGGTCTCGGCACCTGTCACGGAACCGGTCTCGGCCGGGCCGTCAGTGCGGGGGGCGGCGGCAGATGCCCGGTCGGGTCGGCAGGTACCGCAGGCCCCGCCCGCGCCCTGACCTCCGCCGCGAACGGGCCCCTGCCCGACGCCGCCGTGACGTCCGAGACCTCGCCGACCAGTACGCACCGCACGAGCCGCACACCCTGGGCGCCCGCGACGCGTTCGGCCCGGTCGCAGGCGGCCGTGGAGCCCTCCGCCCAGTGGTCGGCCGCGGCGAGCGCCGCGAGGTCGGCGCCGCCCGCCGCACGGTGCCGGGTCACGACGGCGTGTCCCAGGGCGAGTACGACGCCGAAGACGACACAGAGCACCGTGATGGCGCCGAGGCTCCACACGGTGGCGGAGCCCCGGTCGGAACGCGGATCGAGCCGCGGCTTTCGGGTTCTACGGCTGCTTTCTGTTGGGGCCCGCCAGCTGCCCGACCCCGCGGCAGTCCAGCGGGCGGGAGCGGAACGCCCCCTCATGTCCCCGCCCCCACCGTCTCCTCGGCCACGGCGACGGCTTCCTCCCGTACCTCGAAGGGAAGTCCCGTCAGCACCGGCGGCTTGGCCACGACGACCACGTGGACCTCGTCCCCCTCCCGGCCGAGGGTGACTGTCGCGCCCCGGGGTGCCGCCTCGCGGGTCACCTCGATGACCGCGTCGGTGGGGTCCTGCCGGGCTGCCGCTCGGGCGCCGGTCCGGGCCGCGTCCACGCACTGGATCTGCGCCGCCATCACGAGCAGACCCCACACCAGCGCCATGGCGAACATGACCAGAACCGGTAGGACGACGGCCGACTCCGCGGTGGCGAAGCCCTGGTCCGAGCCGGCAGCGGGCCTCCCGGCCCGCCGCGAGCCCTGCCTCTCACATTCGCGCATCGAGCGCCTGCTTCACGATGGCCTGCAACTCCTCGCTGACCTGCCCACTCGTCACGACCTTGTAGAGCACCACCGCGAACGCCACCGCCGCGACGATGCCCATCGCGTACTCGGAGGTGACCATCCCGGCATCACCCCGTGCCGCTCGCACCCTGCGCACCAGCGCACGCATCCGTGCCCGTACTGCCTTGAACATCTCAACCCCCGTGAGGTTCAGTCCCTTTGAAACGCTGAACAGTTCGTTGAAATCCCGCTGCCGAGTGCCCTCGGGCGCCCGCAGCCGGCCCTGCCTGTCGCAGGGCCCCGGCCACCGATCTGTGGCCGTCACCGCTCTCGGTCCGTCAGCCCGCACCCCCTCCCAACACCCCGCCCGCAAGCCCGATGACCACCGGCGCCACGCCCACCGCGATGAACGCGGGCAGGAAGCACAGCCCCACCGGCGCACTGACCATCACGGCCGCCCGCCTGGCCCGTTCCGTCCCTGCGCGGCTCCACTCGGCGCGCGCCTCCGCAGCCAGCCGCGCGACCGGTCCCGCTGCAGGAAGCCCTGTCACATCGGCCCGTTCCAGCAAGCGGGCCAGTGCCCCCGCCCCGGGCAGCGAGGCCAACCGCTGCCATGCCTCGCCCGGTTCACCACCGAGCCGCACTTCCGCGGCACCTCGTGAGAGCCCGTCCCCGACGGGCCCGCCGAGCGCCTCGCCCACGGCCTGAGCCGCGATCACCGGACCGGCGCCCGCCGAGATGCAGGCCGCGAGGAGGTCGGCTGCGAGGGGAAGCCGACGTGCCACCTCCCCGGCATCGACCTCCGGCGCGGCACCGGCAGCCGCACTCTGCCGACGCCGCCACAGCCACATCCCGACCCCGGCGGCCAGCCCCACCGCCAGACCGGCCAACCCGCCCACCAGCGCCCAACCGGCGCCCGCGACCGCCGCCAGTGGCAGCCATTGCCGCGCGCTGCGCCGCAGGTCGTACCGTCTGCGGCGGGCCGACATCACATCCGCCGACGTCACACCGGCCGGCGTCACACCGGCCGGCGTCACACCCGCCGGCGTCACACCCGCCGGCGTCACACCCGCCGGCGTCAGACCGGCCGGCGTCAGCAACGACCCCAGCCGCCGCCGAACCCTCCGCTCGCGCCGGACCTCCGCCGACCACCGCAACAGCCACCCGGCGACCAGCACCGCCCCCATCGCCGTCCCCACCCTGTGGACAACCTCGGCGTTCATCCCGCCCCCTCTCCCGCACGGCGACCGCCAACTCGGCCAACCAGCCAGCCCTTCACTCGCCCTCCCACCCGACCCCTCACGCCGCCTCCGCTCCCCACACGATCCGCGTCACGACCAACCCGATCTCCCCGCACGATCCGCGCACGACCCACTCGACATCCCAGCCCGCCCGTCACCCGTCCAGCCACACGCCCCCACATCCACCTCCGCTCCCCGCACGATCCGCGTCACGACCAACCCGACCTCCCAGCCCACCCGTCACCCCGTCCACCCACACGCCCCCACACGCCGCCTCCACTCCCCACACGATCCGCGCCACCGCCAACCCGACCGCTCACCCGTCCACCCACACGCCCCCCCCCCCCCACCCCCCCCCCCCCCGC
>NZ_JBIDDQ010000035.1:0-86391 GCF_043195415.1 Streptomyces sp. Y7 | reverse complement strand
TTTGAGGACGAGGCCGTTCAGGCCGATGCGGGGGTCCGGGGGCGGCAGCCCCCGGGGACGGGTAGGGGCGGCGGGGGCGAGGGAATAAACCGGAGACGGCCTCCTGTTACCAGCTGACGCACACCGCACAGCGAAACGGCAGGAGGCACCGGTGACGGCAGACGAGACCCGAGGCGAGACAAAGGGCACCGCCCCCGTCCCCCTCTCCGTACTGGACCTGGTCACGGTCAGCGCCGGCCACACCGCCACCGACGCCCTGCGCACCAGCGTCGACCTCGCCCGCCTCGCAGAGTCCCGCGGCTTCCACCGCTTCTGGGTCGCCGAACACCACTCCATGCCCGGCGTGGCGTCCTCCTCACCCGCGGTGATCCTCGCCCACCTCGCCGCCCACACGAACCGCATCCGCCTCGGCTCCGGCGGCGTGATGCTCCCGAACCACGCCCCGCTGGTCATCGCGGAGCAGTTCGGCACCCTGGAGGCCATGGCCCCGGGCCGGATCGACCTGGGCCTGGGCCGCGCCCCCGGCACGGACGGCGCCACCGCAGCCGCCCTGCGCCGCACCGACCACCTGAACGAGGGCGCCGACGACTTCCCCGAGCAGCTGGCCGAGCTCACCCGCTTCCTGGACGGCGACTTCCCCGACGGCCACCCCTACCGCCGTATCCACGCCGTCCCCGGCCCGGTCCAGGCGACCTCGCCCGGCGGCGTCCAGTCGCCGCACAGGCCGCCGATCTGGCTGCTGGGCTCCTCCGGCTTCAGCGCCCGCCTGGCCGCCGTCCTCGGCCTGCCGTTCGCCTTCGCGCACCACTTCTCGGCCCGCAACACCATCCCGGCCCTGGACCTGTACCGCGAGTCCTTCCAGCCCTCCGCCGTCCTCGACCGGCCCTACGCCCTCATCGGCGTCTCCGCGCTGGCCACGGACGAGGAGAAGGAGGCTCGCCGCCAGGTGCGGGCAGCCGCCCTCGGCATGGTCCGCCTGCGCACCGGACGCCCCGGCCTCATCCCGACCCCGGAGGAGGCCGAGGCGTACGAGTTCAGCCCGATGGAGCGCGAATTCGTCGAGAGCTGGAACGCCAACGTCGTCCACGGCACCCCGGACGAGGTCCGGGCCGGCCTCGACGACCTCCAGAAGCGCACCGGCGCCGACGAGTTGATGATCACGAGCAACGCGCCCGGCATGGACGTGCGCCTGCGCTCGTACGAACTCATCGCCGACGCCTATGGGTTGCCGACCGCCTGACTGCGAACCGGCGCCGACGCCTACGGGTTGCCGACCGCCTGACCCGGCACCGGCGCCGACACCCAGGCGTTGCCGCCGCCCGACCCGGCAGCGCACGCGTCAAACGCGTGCGCCCATCAGCTCGGAGATACGATCCGGCGACACCGGCCGTGAGTACAGCCACCCCTGGCCGGTGTCGCAGCCGATCCGGCGCAGCCGTGAGGCCTGCGCCAGCGTCTCCACGCACTCCGCGGTGACCGTCAGACCCAGCCGGTGGGCGAGCTGGATCATCGCCTCGACCACGACCTCGTCGGCCGGGTTCGGCGGGACGGCGGCGCTGTTCTCGCTCTCGTACTGGAAGCCCCGTACGAAGGAGCCGTCCAGCTTCAGGACCGACACCGGCAGCCGGCTCAGATACGCCAGGTTCGAGTAGCCGGTGCCGAAGTCGTCGATGGCGATGCGCACCCCCATGTCGCTGAGCGCCTGGAGGTCCTGCAGGGGCCTGCCGGAGGAACCCATCACCGCCGACTCGGTCAGCTCCAACTGGAGCAGATGCGGCGCGAGTTCGGTCTCGTCGAGGATCCGTGCCACGTCCGACACCAGGTCGGAGTCCCACACCTGGCGGACGGCGACGTTCACGCTGACGAAGATCGGCGGCTCGTCCGGGTGTGCCACCTGCCAGGCGCGTGCCTGGCGGCAGGCGGTCGCCAGCACCCAGCGGCCCAGCGGCACGATCGAGCCGTCCTCCTCGGCCAGTCCGATGAACCGATTCGGCGCCAGTACGCCGAACTGAGGATGATTCCAGCGGACAAGCGCCTCGACGCCGCGCAGCCGCCCGTCCTCCATCCCCACCAACGGCTGGTACTCCAGGGCGAACTCATCGCGCTCGATGGCCGCGCGAAGGGTGGCGGCCAGTGCCTGGCGGGTGATGAGGTGGGCGTTGCGCTCGGGGTCGAACAGCGTCCAGCGGTCCTTGCCGTCGGCCTTCGCCCAGTACAGCGTCGTGTCGGCGGCCTGCATCAGGGCGGTCGGAGTGGTGCCGGCCGCGTGCCGCTCCACGACCCCGATCGACGCCGACACCGACAGACGCCGGCCGGACAGGTCGAAGGGCTCCCGCAGCGCCTCCAGCAACGACTCGGCCAGATCGGCCAGTTGCTCGGTGCCCGTGGAGTCCTCGACGAGCAGGGCGAACTCGTCGCCGCCGAGCCGGGCCACCAGCGGCGGGCTGGACCGGCCGACCCCGGCCTGCTCGGCGCAGCGCGTGAGCCGCTCGGCCACGGAGGCCAGCAGTTTGTCGCCGACGCGGTTGCCGAGGGTGTCGTTGATCGCCTTGAAGCCGTCAAGGTCCAGGTAGCACAGGCCGATTCGGCCCGTGGTGCCGCTCTCGTCGTACGACTCGACCTCCAGCGCCGTCGTCAGCCGCTCGAAGAACAGCGTGCGGTTGGCCAGCCGGGTCACCGGGTCGTGCATCTGCAAGTGCCGCAGTCGTGCCTGGAGTTCGCGGTGGGCGCTGATGTCGGCGACGGACAGCAGGACGCCGCCGGACTCGTCGCCGGGCAGCGGCGCGACCGTGACCCGGACCCACAGGGAGTGGCCCTCCGGGTGTTTGAGGCGGCGCGTGCACCGCAGTTCGGCCTGCCGGCCGCGCAGCACCTCGCGGTACGTGTGCCAGGTCCGCGCGTCGGAAGCGAGGTCGACCAGGTCGGCGGCGGCGGTCCCGGTCAGCTCCTCGGCGGGGGTGCCGAGCAGCTCGGCAAGGGTGGAGTTGGCTCCGGCCACCAGGCCGTCGCGGTCGACCACGGCCATGGCCAGGGGCGCGGCGGAGAAGGCCGACGAGTACGGCGGCATCCCGGTACCGGGCGATGGCTGGGCATTACTCTCTGTGACGGCTGGCCCGATGAGGTCTGCCGCGGGCGTCGGCCCTTCGGACGTTCCGCTCACCGCTCGCTCCCGCAGTGCACTCGATCTTCGGATGGGTCTCATCGGAATGGTCGGCCGGGTGGATGGGGGACGGCCGAGGGGCCGTGTCCATGCAGGAAAAGTGTCAGGAAAGTGTGCCGATCATAGAGGCTGGTCTCCGGCCCTTCCACCTACTGTCCAGTGTTCCCGCGCAACGCGCGCATCCGACAGATCGTTTCTGCTCGCACCTGGACAGCTTCTTCGAGCCCCCGACCACTTGTGACGTTCCGTGAGCGATTCGGGGTGTCGATTCCGCGGAGGGCACGGTCCGCTCACCCATCCGGTGCAGCACAACAGGACGTAGTACGACAATCCGACACAGTCTGGATGCGGTGTCCCGCGAACCGCTTCCGGAGGTCCACGTGCCGCGTCAGCTCCCCCTGCTCCGTGGGATGGGCCTGCTGCGGGACCGGCCCCGACTGCGCAGCGCCGCCGCTGTGTTCACCACGATGTCGGCGCTCGCCGCGACCTCCCTGGTCGTCGGCCCGTCGGTCGCGGAACCGTTCGACGCGGCACCCTGCGCCCTGGAGCGCACCGACGCCCACCACTCCGAGGGCCTGGACACCTGGAACGCCGCCTACCCCCGTCCGGCCCGCAAGCTGGACGCCGTCATGGTGTTCCTGTCCTTCCCGGACGCGGCCCCCCTGACGACCCCCGCCGAACTGACGGCCGACCACTTCCCGGCCACCACCCGCTTCTTCGAACGTGCCTCCTACGGCAGATTCACCCTGCGCCCGCATCCGCTGCGGCACTGGCTGCGGATGCCGCGTCCGTCGACGGCGTACGCCATACAGCGTGACTGGCGTGTCGCCGACCGGGCCGCCTATCTGCGGGACGCCCTCGCGGTGGCGGACCGGCAGGTGGACTTCTCCCGCTACGACGTCGTCTATTTCGTCGCCGACCCGGACGCGCCCGGCGTCGATTCCGACGCGACGAAGGTCGTCAACCTGGAGACGCCGCTGCGGGCCGACGGCACGGACATCCGGCGCGTCGTCACCGTGTTCGAGAACCATCCGCCGGACCGGCTGGTCCTCGCGCACGAGACCGGCCATGTCTTCGATCTGCCCGACCTGTACCACCGTCCGGTGGACGGCAAGGGCGACTGGGACACCTACGTCGGTGACTGGGACCTGATGGGCAGCCAGTTCGGTATGGCACCGGACCTCTTCGGCTGGCACAAGTGGAAGCTGGGCTGGCTGGAGCCTCGGCAGGTGGTGTGCGTGCAGGGCGGCGGGTCCGGGTCCGCCCGGCTGACGCTGGAGCCGCTGTCGGCGGGGCCGGGACAACCGCCGCGGACGGGTGCGGCCGGGGCGGAGGGAGCCTTCGGCGCGAACGGCCCCTCCGATCCGGCCGGCTCCTCCCGTGCCACGGTGCCGGGGTTCGGGCTGGGCCACGGCACCAAGCTCGCCGTCGTGCGCACCGGCGCCGAGAGCGCACTCGCCTTCGAGGTGCGCGGTTCGGTGGGCAATGACGTGGAGACCTGTCGGCAGGGAGTGCTGGTGTACCGGGTGCGCAGCCGGACCGAGTCCGGCGGCGGCCCGGTGGAGGTGATCGACGCCCATCCGCGCACGGAGGCCTGCTGGGAGGAGTCGGTGTACCCGCCCCTCGCGGACGCCCCGGTCGGCCTCGGCGAGAGCTTCACGGTGCCGGGCGAGGACGTCCGCGTGGACGTGGAGGGCCGGACGGCCTCCGGAGCCTGGACGGTGAAGATCACGACGGCGGGGAGCGCACGGAGAGCGGGGTAGCGCCGGGGCGCTGCACGCCGGGCCGCCGAGGCGCCGGCCCCTGGGGCACCCGTGGCCGTCCGTCCTCGTGACCCACGCGAAAGGCCCCCCGCTGTTGCGAGGGGCCTTCACTGTCTGTGCGCCGCCAGGGACTCGAACCCCGGACCCGCTGATGCTGCATTTTCCGGGGGGTGACCCCCGGACCCCCAGCCGTCCCTGTAGGGCTCGGGGTATGTGTGAAAGGCCCCCCGCTGTTGCGAGGGGCCTTCACTGTCTGTGCGCCGCCAGGGACTCGAACCCCGGACCCGCTGATGCTGCATTTTCCGGGGGGTGACCCCCGGACCCCCAGCCGTCCCTGCAGGACTCGGGGCATATGCGAAGGCCCCCCGCTGTTGCGAGGGGCCTTCACCGTCTGTGCGCCGCCAGGGACTCGAACCCCGGACCCGCTGATTAAGAGTCAGCTGCTCTAACCAACTGAGCTAGCGGCGCCTGCTGACGTCGTAGACCTTAGCATCCTGATCGGCGTGGGGAAAAATCGATATCCGCACGGCAGCGCGAGCCGCCCGTACGGCTGCCCAGACCAGTACCTCGGGGCCCGGTAACCAGGGATTACGGGTGTCGGGCGCGACCAGCCAGCGGGAGCCGGAGGGGGCCGGAACGGGGGCGTCCGCGGCCGGCTCGGCCGGGTCTGACGGCGCCGGGACGGTGACCGCGTCGCCGGTGCCGTGGCACAGGAGCGGCGGGATGCCGTCCGTGCGGCCGAACTCCTCCCAGCGCAGCAGCGAGGGCAGCCGCTGGGCGGTGCCCGGCGCGGCGAACATCAGGATCCGTCCCCGATAGACGGCCACCGGCCCCGAGCCCGGGCCCCCGTCCCACAGCCGGTCGAGCATCCGGCGCCCGAAGAGCGCGGGTGCGCTGACGACGTCGAAGGCGGAGCCGCAGGGCAGCACCACCGGGGCCGCGGGGCGCTCCTCCCAGAGGGCGAGCGTGCTGCGCGGATACGTTCCTGCCGAGGCGAGCCAGGCGACGCCGTCAGGGGTGATCCGTGCGGCGGTGTCGCCCCCGGTGGTGTGGAACCGGGTGTCCGCGAAGAGGTCGTCCCGTGTGCTGCTCATGACGCATAGATCTACCTGGCGTGAGCGCGCGATCCCGCAGGGTTGCCGAAAAGCCGGACAGGGGAGGGCCGGAGCGGGTATCTTGCGCGCCTGGCATATGCCAAAGGGTGGCGGTGGGTGAGCGCCCCGGCAGGGCCGGTCACACCGGGTCGACGTGTCCCGCTCCCTCGACCCCCCGCATCAGGTCCCTGCCGAACTCCACCATCTTCTTGGCGTAGTCCTCGGTCCACTCGGCCCGCTCGGCGATGTCGGCGTGCGTCAGCCGGTCGAACCGCCGGGGGTCGGCGAGCTGGGCCGCCGCGATGGCCTGGAACTCCACCGCCCGGTCCGTGGCCGCCCGGAACGCCTGGGTCAGCTCGGTCGCGCGCGCGAGCAGCGCCTGGGGGTCGTCCATCGACTCCAGGTCGAAGAAGTGCTCCGGGTCGGCGGCCACCTGCGCGGGCTCGAAGAGCAGCGGCGCGGGGCGTAGCCGCGGTTCGTTCCGACGCGGCGTGGGATCCGCCATGTCCTTGTCCTCCTCGTACGTCACCGATCTGGTCGGTCCCCGGCGACCCGGCTGTGAACCGGTCCACCGTCCATTGTCCCGCGCCCGCGCAAGGGGGCGTCGGGACAGGTCACACAGGGTGCCGCCCTTCCAGGGCTTTCAAGGCCGCCAGGCCACCCGATGTTCCGCCAGGCGTGCGAGCACCGCGTGATTCGCCTCCCAGCCGTCAGGGAACTTCACCAGCGTTCCCAACTGGACCGGCTCCGTCGACGGGTAGTCGTCCAGGAGGTCGCTCACGCCCGCGCGGCAGACCACGATGCAGGCGTGCCGGTGGCGGGAGGCGAGGACGCACAGGCGGCCCGTCTCCAGGTGGAAGGCGGTGGCGTCGGGGCGGCCGGAGAGCGGGTGCAGGACCACGGTCACGTCGTACTCGCGGCCCTGGAGACGATTCGCGGTGTCGACGGTGACGTCCGTCACGCCCAGCTCGGCCAGCGCCGCCCGGACCCCCGCGGCCTGGTCCCGGTGGGCCGTGCCGACCGCGATCCGGTCGGCGGTCAGGGGAGCGGCGTCCGGCGAGCGCTCCGACGTCGCAGCGCCGCCCCGGTCGAGCAGGCGCCGTACGACCGTCGCCACCGCCCGCACCGCCTCGGGATCGGTGCGCGGGGTGTGCCGGGCGGGCAGCTCCAGCAGCCCCCAGCCCGACTCCGCCGCCTCGTCGATCACCCGGTCGGGGCCCGAGCCGTCCGACGGGACCGCGAAGGTGAGCCGGCGGTCGTCGTGGCCGGTGCCGCTGCTGAAGGGGGTGTACGGGTAGAACGCGTCGGAGACCAGAGGCGCGGCCGAGGCCGGGAGCCGCCAGGAGACCGGCAGGCGGTGCTGGGGCAGGTCCGGGTTGTGGGCCAACAGGGTGGTCACCGCCGAGCCCGAGGGGTCGTACGACAGGCCCGCCCACTGCTCGCTGCCCACGATCGCGAACGGGTCGAGCTGACCCGGGTCGCCCACGAACAGCGCCCGCTCGAACAGCCCGGCCACGGCGAGCAGCGAGTCCGACCGCATCTGGTACGCCTCGTCGACGATCGCGTGCCGCCACGGCTCCTCGACCTTGACGTGCGCCCACTTCGCGGCCGTGGACAGGACCACCGCCAGGCCCGCGAGATCGGCCGCCTTCGCCGACTTGCGGACGTTCGGCAGGGCGTCCAGCGCCTTGTCGTACGGGTCGGAGTCGCTGCTGTGCAGTCGGCCCACCGGCAGCTCGGGGTCCTTCTCCGCGAGCCTGAGCACCAGGTCGTCGACCTGGGCGTTGGTCTGCGCCACGATCATCAACGGGCGCCCGGCGTCCGCGAGTTCCAGGGCCGCACGGACGACCAGCGTGGACTTGCCCGCCCCGGGCGGGGAGTCCACGACGACCCCGCGCGCCTCGCTGTGCAGGGTGTTGTGCAGGATCGCGTCGGTGGCCGCGGCCGCCGCGGCACCGGGGTCGAACACGGCGGTCACAGCACGTCTCCCTCGGTGAGCGCGTCGGCAGCCTCGGACACCTGTTCCCCGGGCGGCCCGCCGTGCGTCCAGGGTGTCTGCTCCGGCTCGGGCAGCTTCGCGCCACCTCGCTGCTCGTGCTCGAACAGCGTGAAGCAGACCAGGTCGCCCTTCTGCGGCACCGACCCCTCCTCCGGCTCCTTGCCGCGGCCCATCTTGTCCAGCACACGCAGCACGAGCAGTGCGCCGCCGTCCTCGTCGACGGCCTCCTCGTGGCCGACGAACTCCGCCGACTGGGGCTTGCCGCCCAGGGAACGGAACACCTTGGCCCGTTCGCCCAGATGGGGCCGGTCGTCCGTGCGCACGGTGACCAGGGGCCGCGGGCTCGGCCGCTTGCCCTCGCTGTACGCCATCACCACATCGGTGACCTCGCCCGCGAACGCCTCCCCGGCCAGCCGCCGCCCCGCCATCACCAGCGGATCGTCCAGTGCCTCCTGGGCTTCCAATCGGGCCTGTTCCCGCTCGCGCGCGGCGAGCTTGTTCGCGGCGGTGACCGCGTCGTCGCGGCGCGGCTGCGGGGGCTCCCCGGCGGTCACACGGTCCCGGTGGGCGGTGAACGACCAGCGGTCGCGGGTCCAGCGCTCCTCCACCCGCCCGCCCACGGGCAGCTCCCGCAGCAGGTCCAGACCCCGCCACACCGCGTCCCAGGTGGGCCGGGTCCGGCTCTCCACCAAGGCCCGGATCGCCTGCTCGGCGGCAGTGAGATCCCCGAGCCGGTCGTCGGCCTCCAGTCCGTCCTCGGAGGCGGCGAGGGCGGTGCGGGCACGGTCGTAGCGCTCGATCGCGGGGGCGAGCAGCTTGTTGTCGAACGCCGGGTCCGTGGCGGGGCCCGCGGGTGGGCACAGCAACTGGCCGTCCCGGTCCCGCGCGAGCTCCGCGCGCAGCGCCGCCTCGGCGCCCGTCTCACCCTCGGGAGGGTCGATCCAGGCGAGCAGGGCGCCCAGATGCTGGTCCTCCAGGGTGGACTGGCCGGTCGCCCAGTGCCGGGACAGCAGGTCCGTCATGGCCGGCAGCAGGGAGGAGCCGGGCACGCGGGCCCGCTCACTGAAGTGGGTCAGCCAGCGGCCGAGCAACGGCACGCGCGGGGGCGCCGGATACGGGGCCTCCGGGTCCTGCTCCGCCGTACGCCGGAACCGCATCGAGCGGCCCAGCAGCCGTACGAAGTCGACGCCCGCGCGGCTCGGCATGATCAACTGCGGGGCGTCCGCGCACAGTTCGACCTCGACCTTGACCCGTTTGCCGGTCTCCGGATCGGTCTCGTTGCGCTCGGCCGCCTCCACGTCCTCGGCGAAGGCGTCGACGTACGGCAGGACGATGTCCGCCAGTTCGGACAGGAACGCGAACCTGAGGTCCCGGTCGCGCGGCTGCGCCACGACCAGCAGGTGCGGGGCGTCCCGGTCGGTGCCGACCAGCGCGCCGAGCGGGGCACCGGCCTCACCGGCGGTGGTCAGGGGCACGAAGACGAGCGGGCGCCGCGACAGATGGCGGTGGCAGACGGTCGCGGCGGGCTGCGCGCGGCCGGTGCTGACGGCTTCCAGCCGGGCGAGCGTGGAGATCAGCGACACGCGGCCACCGCCAGGTCGCCGAGGGCCTCCGCACGCAGCCGGGCCGCCCTGCGCAGCGCCGCCACCGCCGGGTCGTCGGGATCGCCGGACTCGCCGCGCGCCGCCGACAGGACGTCCTCGACCGTGCTCAGACCGCCCAGCTCGGCCCGCACCGAGCGGCCCAGCGACGTCACGGCGCCGGACTCCAGGGCGCGGGCGCGGCAGTGGAAGGCCAGCTCGCAGGCGGACAGGCATTCGGGCGCGTACGTCGCGGGGACCGACTCGACGGCGGCCGTCAGCTCGGCCGAGGGCAGCTCGGGGGAGAAGCAGGTGCCGGCGGGGAGCGCGTCGGCGATGTCCTCGATCCGGGTGAGCCGGTCCAGCTGGCGGGCGGTCACCGCGCGCTGCTTGCGGATGTCGACGGCCGAGGCGGTGGGGAGGTTGGAGAAGTCCTTGGGGCAGACCAGCAGCACGCGGTCGCGTACGCGCGGGGCGGAGATGCCCGGACTCCCGGGTGCCTCGGCCGCCGTCGAGGCGATGTCGGTGTTCGGCCCGTCGGGCGTCCGGGCGCTCGTCGCCTCGACGTCGGTGCGTCCCTGGGGCTCCGCGCCGAGCCGGGCGGCGACCTGCTCCAGCGCCAGGACGTACACCGCCGCCTGCCGGGCGGCGGCACCCACCTTCGCCGGGTCCGCCGAACCGTCCAGCATCGGGAAGGACTTGATCTCCACGACCGTCCAGCTGCCGTCCGGGTGCACGACGACCGCGTCCGGCTCCAGGAAGGCCGGCGAGCCGGCGACGTCCAGCGCGAGCATGGGGTGGTCGAGCAGGGTCCACTCGCCGCGCGCCTCGGTGGCCTCGCGCAGCGCCAGTGCCGTACGGGCGGTGCGGCCCTCCGGGCCGGTCGCGGTGAGCTCGGGCACGCGCGTGTGGGCGGGCGGTTCGGCACCGCGGTCCAGCTTCTCGCGCACCAGGCGCAGCAGCTCCGCGCCGCCGTCCGCCTTGACCTTGGCCTCGAAGGCGTTGCCGCGTGTGAGGGCGAACTGGGACTGTCCGAAGGCCGACGGCGAACCCAACGCGCTCGCCAGCGCGGTCTTGTTCACCCCTGCGCCGTCCAGGATCGCGCGGCGCCTGCAGCCCGGGTTGGCGGCGAGGGCGGCCAGGGCGCGCGCGTCCAGCGCCTTCGCCGGGACGTCGGGACCGCGCAGCTCAGCGAGCCGGTGCCGGAGCGCCGTCCCCCGCGTCCTGGGGGGAGGCACTTTGCCCGGCTCCGGATCCGTGCCGGGACTCGCGCTGCCGTGGAATTCGCTCACCCGCGGAAGTCTGGCATCCGCCACTGACAATCGAGGAAGAAGTGGCACCGGAGCCCACCGTGACGGTGGCGCCGACGTCGGCGGCGACCACTGCGGCGGAGGCCGCGACGGGCGTCGCCGCCGGTCCGAAGCGCGTCCGCAGCCGCTCCATGATCCGCATCACATACGGCGCCAGCAGCAGACCGGCGCCCATCACGGCGGCGCCCGCCACCGCGTCGAGGAAGTAGTGGTTGGCGGTGCCCATCACCACGATCGTCGTGATCAGCGGGTAGGCGACCGCGGCGACCTTCGTCAGGCGCGTCCCGCCGAACCGCCACAGGATCACCCCGCACCACAGCGCCCAGCCCACGTGCAGGCTCGGCATGGCCGCGTACTGGTTCGTCATGCCGCCGAGGCCCTTCGGCGCGCTGGCCTCGCCGGCCCACCAGCCGTAGGAGCTGTACTGGGCCATCGTGTCGACGAAGCCGTGGCCGTCGTCCAGCAGCCGGGGCGGGCAGGTCGGCAGCAGGGTGAAGCCGATCAGACCTATGAAGGTCGACGTCATCAGCCAGGTGCGGGCCGCGCGGTAGTGCACGGTGCGGGACCTGAACAGCCAGACCAGCAGCACGGGCGTGACCAGGTAGTGCAGCGAGGCGTACCAGAAGTCGGCCGGGACGCCGATCCAGGCCTCACGGGTGAAGAGGCGGTTGAGAGGGTGCTCCGCGTTGAGGTGCAGGGCCTTCTCGATGTCCAGGATCGCCAGGCCGTGGTCGACGGCGGTGGAGACGTCCCCCCGGGCGAGCAGCCGGCCCGCCGAGTAGCAGGCGTAGACCAGCAATATCAGCGGCAGCTCGGTCCACCAGCGCAGGCGGGTCCGCGGCGTCGCCTCCACGCCAGCTATGTCGGCGTGCGGCATCCGATCGCCTCCCCCTTCTTTCTTCACGGCGCCCGGTGGACCGGTCGAACCACTTTACGGTGTACGCGCGCGCCCCTTTCGGGCGCCCCGGCCCACAAGACGCAGAGATCGCCCGGCGGGTTGCCCGCGCCCAGGGTGCGCGATGATGTAAGCGTTCCGCCTCTCATTTCTCCCGGAAGGCCCCGCAATGGCACCGCGCATCCTGCTGGCCCGGCACGGACAGACGGCGTGGTCGCTGTCCGGCAAGCACACCGGCAGGACCGACGTGCCCCTTCTGGAGGAGGGCCGCCGCGGCGCGAAGCTGCTGGGTGAGCGTCTGCACCGGCCGCCGTTCGACGGGCTGGACGGCGTCGAGGTGCGCACCAGCCCGCTGTCACGCGCGCGTGAGACGTGCGAACTCGCCGGCTTCGGCGACCGCGCGCAGACCTGGGACCCGCTCATGGAGTGGGACTACGGCGCCTACGAGGGCATGACGCCGGCGGACATCCAGGCGATCCGCCCGGGCTGGCTCATCTGGCGCGACGGCGTGCCCGAGGGGGAGACCCTGGCCGAGGTGACGGCCCGGGCCGACGACGTGGTGGCCTGGGCCCGTGAGGCGGACCGGGATGTGCTGGTGTTCGCGCACGGGCACATCCTGCGGTCCATAGGCGCCCGCTGGCTGGGGCTGCCGCTCGACTTCGCGGCCCGGATCCGGCTCAACCCGACCTCGCTGTCGGTCCTCGGGTGGGCCTACGGCGAGCCGGCGATCGAGAGCTGGAACGACTCGGGGCACCTGGCCCCGTAAGGGGCGCGGGGAACCGCGCCTCCGGCCCGGACATGCACACCGTCCTGCCGGCGGAACGCGCGGTTCGTTCGCCGCTCAGGCTGTGCGGGGTGCCGAAGCGTGCCGCTCCAGGAACGCCGACACCCCGCTCGCCCGCCGGTGCGGCAACAGCACGCGTGCCGTGCCCGCCAGCATCGTCTGGACCCGCGACGACTGCACCAGGTCCAGCAGATCCAGCACCCGCATCCCGGCCGCCGCAGCCTCGTCGGGGCGTCCGCCCCGCGCCAGGTCGTCCGCCAGCTGCGCGGTGTACAGGGCGATGTTGCGGGTGAAGTGCGGATCCTGCAGCTGGGCCGCCCGCCCCGCGTGCCGCGCCGCCCGCTGCCAGTTCCCCAGCGTCGACCAGCACTGCGCCTCCAGGACCTCCAGCTCCGCCTCCCCGTAGAAGCTCATCCACTCGGGGTCGGCCTCGGAGTGGCCCCGCTGGAACAGGGCCTGCGCCCGGGCGAGGGCCTGCTCGCAGCCGGTGCGGTCGGCGAGCCCCGCCCAGCCCCCGGCCTCGCGCAGCGCGAGCAGCGACATCAGCCGGGACGAGCCGAGCGCGCGCCCGACGCGTTGCGCGGCCTGCGCCGCCCGCACCGCCTCACGGGGCCGGCCGGCGTCCCGCGCGAGGAAGGACGTGTTGCAGAAGGCGTGTGCCTCCAGGCCCGGGTCGCCCGCCATTCTGGCCGTGGCCAACGCCTCCGCGTAGTGCGAGCGGGCGTCGTCGAACCGCCCCGAGTCATGGGCCAGCCAGCCCACCGAGATGGCCAGTTCACCCGCGCCCGCGTGGAGCCGGTCGCCGGTCGCCTGCCGGGTCGTTCCGGCGTCGAGCAGGGCGTAGGCGGCCCGCAGGGGGGCGGCGGCGCGCCGGTAGAGGCCGTCGGCGCCGTGCCGGTCGTCGAGCAGGCGGATGCGGCGCACGGCTTCCTCGAGCGCGTCCGCCTCCCGCCCCCCGACACGTCTGAGGGGACGCTCCGCGGCCGCGGCGTCGTAGGCGAGCCCCAGCGGGCCCAGTGAGGCGGCGGCCACCGTGGCGCCTCCGCCGGTCATGAATGCGCGACGTAGCACGTCGCTCTCCTCGTGGTTCTCGTCGTTCTGCGCTGTGCCGTACGCGTCACACGGGTCGTACGGGTCCTGCGGGTTCAGTGGGTCATACGGCTCGTGGGCCCCCCGCGTCTCACTTGTGGCGAACGCCGGGCTCGTGGTGCGTGCCAGGGGCGCGTCGTCCTCGGCGCGCGCCCGGCGTCCGCGTACGGACGAGCGGGGCGCGAAGCCCAGGTCGGTGAGGCTGCGGCCGGGGAACATGTGCAGGAACACCCGTTCGTACGCGTAGTTGGGGCAGCGGATCTCGCCGGCCTCGACCCTGCCGATGTAGCGCGCGTCACAGCTGACCCGCTCGCCGATGTCGCGAGCGGCCCGTCGCACCACCGCGGCGAACTCGGCCGGCGAGCGCTGTCCGCGCATCTGCCGGAACGCGAGGTTCGGCCGTGGTGGCCTGGTGGGCTGGGACGAGGTCGACTCTGACGACGCCATGGCCGGGTCCTCTCGTGCGAACCGTCGAACCATGCCGGGACGAGGACGAGTTGAACCAAAAATCCGTGTGGTGCCCTTGCGTCCGGCGGGCATGAACGTACCTGCTGTAGCGGAGCCGCCACGCAGGGTTTGGCTACAAACCGGATATCTCATACGTGATCCGCCATGAACTGCCATCCTTTGCGGCGGACTTCCGCCGTAGCCGTTGACGCCGCGACGCGTTGAACTCTTCGGACTGCAAAAGGGGTTCCGTGGTGGAGGTCGGGATGGAGACCAGCCAGAGCGTCGTTCCTCGTACGCCGTCGACAACGGCGAGGCACGCGCCGACCGCAGAGTGCAGCGCGCCGCCGGGCGAGCGCTGCGACCCGGAGTCGGGCTGCGACGTGGTCACCGTCCCCGCGCGACAGGGACTGGAGGCCGTCGACATCCTGCGGCGGGGCGCCTGCGAGGCGGTGGGGCCCGTCCTGCACGACGACGGCGGTGACACCCTCGGCTTCGTGGTGCCGTCGGGCACGGCCGCCGCCTGGGACGTGCCGGGCAGCACCTGCACGGAGACCGACGGGCGGGGCCTGAGCCTCGACCTGAACCCCGAGCCGCCGGTCGAGGGCTCCGACTGGCTCCTGCCGCCCGGGGAGGCGGACCTCGCGACCGACCCCGCGGTGCTGCGGGCGGCGCTCGGCGAAGCGGCGCGGCTGATCGAGGCGGCCGACAACTGTCGGTGACCGGCCCCGTTCGCCCGATGCCGCGGTGGGCCGGTGACCAGGCACGCCCCGGCGATGGGTGAGAGTGCCCGTACCCCCTGATAATGGCCGAGTGGGAAAGACCAGGAAGCCCCGGCGCTCAGCCGCGGACGTCGCCTCCGTCGTCGAGAGCGTCGACGGCGGCCTCGCCGAGCTCATACCCGACCGGGACCGGGCGCGCGCCTGGACGCTGCTGATCGACGGGGCGCCGCAGTCCCACGTCGACCTGGACGACCCCGCCCACCTCTCCTTCGAGTACCAGCGTCGGCTCGGGCACGTCATCGACCTCGTCGCGCCGCCCGGCAGACCGGTGCAGGCCGTGCACCTCGGCGGCGGGGCCCTCACCCTCGCCCGCTACGTCGCCGCCACCCGCCCCCGCTCCACCCAGCAGGTTGTCGAACGCGACGCCACCCTCGTCCAACTGGTCCGCCGCGAACTCCCCCTGGACCGTGCCGCCCGTGTCCGGGTGCGCTCCGCCGACGCCCGCGAAGGGCTCGCCAAGGTGCCCGACGGCTGGGCCGACCTCGTCATCGCCGATGTCTTCAGCGGCGCCCGCACCCCGGCCCACCTCACGTCCACGGAGTACCTCGACGAGGTCCGACGCGCGCTGCGGCCCGGCGGCTGGTACGCCGCCAACCTCGCCGACGGACCACCGCTCGCCCATCTGCGGGGCCAGATCGCCACCGCCGCGGCCCGGTTCGCCGAGCTGGCGCTGGTCGCCGACCCGACGGTGCTGCGCGGCAAGCGGTTCGGCAACGCGGTCCTGCTCGCCGCCGACCTCCCGCTGCCGGTCGCCGAACTGACCCGCCGCGCCGCCTCCGACCCGCACCCCGCCCGGGTCGAACACGGCCGCTCCCTCACGGACTTCACGGGGGGCGCCGTACCGGTCACGGACGCGGCGGCGGTGGCCTCACCGGCACCGCCGGCGTCCGTCTTCAGATGAGCCGGCCGGTGCCGAGCGCGGGGCGCCCGATCCCTCGCCGGGCCCGCCCCCGGTGCGGCGATCAGTAGTTCCCGATCTCCACCCGCGGCGGCCCGTCGTGCCACGTGCAGAACACCGACACCCGGTCCGCGCCCGCGCCGAACTCCACCCGGATCCATGTCTCCGTCTTCCACACCTGCATCGACCAGCCCGAGCCCGGGGTGGCCGAGACCAGGGTCGCGGAGGCGTCGCCGATGTCGAAGACCACCCGGCCGCCGTCGGTGTCGTAGCTCTTGACCTGCCCGGACGAGGTGGGGGAGGGGTCCGGGGCGCTGGTCGTCGGCTTCGACGGGGTCGGGGTGCGGGGCTTCCCGGTCGGCTTCGGCGACGGGCTCTTCGACGGGGCCGGCGGCTTCGGGGACTGCGTCGAGGACGCCAGCGGCTTCGACTTCTGCGTCGTCACGTCGGCCGCCGTGATGGGCAGGGCGCGCGGGCGGTCGTAGACCGTGCCCGCCATCACCGTGTGGACACCCCACCACGACAGCGTGACCGCCGCGCCCGTGGCGAGCGACCAAGCAAGTACGTGTACGAGTCCTCTGCGCATCGCGGGCCATACTGCCTCACGCGTCCCAGAAGTGTCGCCCGGTTGTCCACAGCCAGTGAGTTGTCCACAGGCCCGGACCGGGCTCGGCGGCATGGCGTACGGTGCGGCGCATGGCAAGTGTGCTCGTGGTCGAGGACGACCCGTTCGTTCGCTCGGCGCTCATCCGGCACCTGACCGACGCGGCGCACACCGTCCGCAGTGTCGGGACGGCGCTGGAGGCGCTGCGCGAGGTCGCCCATCTCCGTTTCGACGTGGTCATCCTGGACCTCGGTCTGCCCGATCTGGACGGCTCCGAGGCCCTGAAGATGCTGCGCGGGATCACCGACGTGCCTGTGATCATCGCCACCGCGCGGGACGACGAGACGGAGATCGTCCGGCTGCTCAACGCCGGCGCGGACGACTACCTCACCAAGCCCTTCTCCGTCGAGCACCTCTCGGCCCGGATGGCGGCCGTCCTGCGGCGCTCCCGGGCCGCCGCCGGTGACGTGCCGTCGGAGGCCGTGCTGCGCGTCGGCGGCCTCACCGTCGACCCGCTGCGCCGTCAGGCCGAGCTGGACGGCGTCCGACTCGACCTCACCCGGCGGGAGTTCGACCTGCTCACGTTCCTGGCCACCCGGCCCGGAGTGGTCGTGCCCCGCAAGGAACTGCTCGCCGAGGTGTGGCAGCAGTCGTACGGCGACGACCAGACGATCGACGTCCATCTGTCCTGGCTCCGGCGCAAGCTCGGGGAGACCGCGGCGCGACCGCGCTATCTGCACACCCTGCGCGGCGTGGGCGTGAAGCTGGAACCGCCCGGTGGGGAGCTGCCGCGATGAGATGGGCCCTGGTCAAGGTCTGCCTGGCGGTCACCACCATGGTCGTGGTCGCCTTCGCGGTGCCGCTCGGACTCGTCATCCGGGAGATGGCCCGCGACCGTGCCTTCTCCAACGCCGAGCGGGAGGCCGCCGCCGTCGCCCCGGCGCTGTCCATCACCACCGATCGGGACCAGTTGGAGCGAGTCGTCGCCTCGGCCGGGTCGGACGCGGGCATGGCCGTGCACATACCGGCGTCCGCCGACAGGGCCTCCGGCGAGACGGCCGCCGTCGACCTCGGCCGGCAGCGTGCCGCCGACGACGACATCGCGACCGTACGGCGGCTGGGCCGCGCCTCGACCTCCGAGGTCCCCGGCGGGTCCACGCTGCTCCAGCCGGTCGCGCTGAGTTCCGGTGAGATAGCCGTCGTCGAGGTGTTCGTCCCCGACGCGGAGGTCACCAACGGGCTCACCACGGCCTGGACGGTGCTCGCCGGGGTCGGCCTCGCGCTGATCGTCGGCTCGGTCGCCGTCGCCGACCGGCTGGGGGTGCGGATGGTGCGGCCCGCGCAGCGTCTGGTCGAGGGGGCGCACGAACTGGGGGAGGGCAAGCTGGGCGCCCGGGTGCCCGAGGAGGGCCCGACCGAACTGCGGCTGGCGGCGGTGGCGTTCAACTCCATGGCCGACCAGGTCGTGCAACTCCTCGCGAACGAACGGGAGCTGGCGGCCGACCTGTCCCACCGGCTGCGCACCCCGCTGACCGTGCTGCGGCTGAACGCGGCCTCCCTCGGGGACGGTCCGGCAGCGGAGCAGACCCGGACGGCCGTCGCCCAGCTGGAGCGTGAGGTCGACACCATCATCCGTACCGCCCGGGAGGCCAAACCGCAGACGGTGGCCGCCGGCCCGGGCGCCGGGTGCGACGCGGCCGAGGTGGTGCGCGAGCGGATGGCGTTCTGGTCGGCGCTGGCGGAGGACGAGGGCCGCAAGGTGCGGGTGGCCGGCGTGGACCGGCCGGTGCGGATACCGGTGGCCCGGGCGGATCTGGCGGCCGCGCTGGACGCCCTGCTCGGCAATGTCTTCCGGCACACCGCCGAGGGCACGGCGTTCGCGGTCGACGTGCACAACGGCGAGGACGCGGTGATCGTGCTCGTCTCGGACGCGGGGCCCGGCATATCCGACCCCGAGGCGGCGATGGCGCGCGGGCGGGGCTCGGGCAGCGCCGGTTCCACCGGGCTGGGCCTGGACATCGTGCGCCGGCTCGCGGAGTCGACGGGCGGGGACGTGCGGATCGGGTCGTCGGTGCTCGGCGGGACCGAGGTGCGGATCTGGATCCAGCTGGACGGCAGGGAGCCGGTGCGACGCGGGCATCGCGGGTCCGTCCGCCGCCGCAGGCCGGGCAGATTGGTCTCGACCTTTAACCGTCCCCGATCCCTTCCTTAAGGGCGCCATAAGCTCCTCAACCCCCGTCCGGATCAGGCACTTTGCCCGTTTCGGGGTCGCTAGCGTGCTGCCGCACCCCCACCCCCGAAACAGCAGAGGCAGACACGCGATGAGCACGCACCGGCGCAGGTTCAGCGGCAGGAGCAAGGCGATCGGCGGCCTGGTCGCGGCGGCCGCGGTCGGCGGCGGCGCGCTCGTGTTCACCGGCACCGCCCAGGCGGCCGGCATCGGAGCGGCGTACACCAGGACCAGCGACTGGTCGACCGGCTACACCGCGCAGTACGTCGTCACCAACAACAGCGCCGGGACGAAGAAGGACTGGACCCTGGAGTTCGACCTGCCCTCGGGCGCGAAGCTGAGCTCCCTGTGGAACGCCGAGTCGAGCGTCAGCGGGCGGCACGTCACCGTGACGCCACCGAAGTGGGACACCGACGGCCTGGCCGCCGGCGAGTCCGTCACGGTCGGCTTCGTGGTCAACGGCACAGCCTCCCCGACCGGTTGTCTGATCGACGACGCCACGTGCTCCACGGACGACACCGCGACCCCCGAGCCGAGCGGCCGCCCGACGCAGCCGCAGTCGCCCGCACCGACGCCGACCGCGTCCACCGAGCCCACCAGGACGCCCAGCCCCACGGCGACCCCCACCGCCAAGCCCACCCAGAGCACCGGCACCGGCACGAAGGCCGCCGCCGGCTTCGCCCCCTACATCGACACCTCCCTCTACCCGGCCTTCGACATGGCGGCGAGCGCCGAGGCGACCGGCGTGAAGAACTACAACCTCGCCTTCATCACCGACGGCGGCGGCTGCACCCCGAAGTGGGGCGGTGTCACGGACCTCGGCGGTGACGCGGTGGCCGCGCAGATCGGCGACCTGCGCGCCAAGGGCGGCGACGTCCGCGTCTCGTTCGGCGGCGCGGCCGGCAGCGAGCTGGCGACCACCTGCTCCTCGGCGGACGCACTGGCCGCGGCCTACGGCAAGGTCGTGGACACCTACAAGCTGACCAAGGTCGACTTCGACGTCGAGGGCGGCGCGCTGCCCGACGCGGCGGCCAACACCCGCCGTGCCCAGGCGATAGCCGAGCTCCAGAAGCAGCACCCGGACCTGGACGTCTCCTACACCCTGCCCGTCATGCCGGAGGGCCTGACCCAGCCGGGCGTGGACCTCCTCGCCAACGCCAAGCAGAACGGCGTCGCGATCGACACCGTCAACATCATGGCGATGGACTACGGCCCCGCCTACAGCGGCGACATGGGCACCTACGCCGAACAGGCCGCCACCGCCACCCAGGCCCAGGTCAAGAGCGTCCTCGGCCGCTCCGACAGCGACGCCTGGAAGACGGTCGCGGTCACCCCGATGATCGGCGTCAACGACGTCACCACCGAGATCTTCAAGGTCGACGACGCCACCCAGCTGGTGAACTTCGCCAAGTCCAAGGGCCTCGGCTGGCTCTCGATGTGGTCGGCGACCCGCGACAAGCAGTGCGCGGGCGGCGAGAAGCCGGCGGCCGACGCGACGTGCAGCTCGATCCTCCAGGACAAGTTCGCCTTCTCGAAGGCGTTCGCGGCCTACAACTGACCCGGTAGGCCTCACCGACCACGGGGGCGCGCCCCGGCCGGTCTTCCCCCCATCCGGCCGGGGCGCGCATTTCTGTGCACCCACGCCCAGGAACGACCTCGGAATGCGGCTCGGCCAGGAACGACTTCGGGACGCGGCTCGCCCAGGAACGACCGCGGGGCGCGGCACGTTTCCTCCCCGTGCCGCGCCCCGTCCCCCGGACCCCCGTCGGCTAGAAGACCTCGTCCACCTCGGGCAGCGTGCCGGTCCGGGCCGCCTTCGCGTACCAGTGGGCGCTCGACTTCGGCGTCCTCGTGAGGGTCGCGTAGTCGACGTACACCGCGCCGAACCGCTTCTCGTACCCGTACGCCCACTCGAAGTTGTCCAGCAGGGACCACAGGTAGTAGCCGCGGACGTCCGCGCCGTCGGCGATCGCGCGGCGGACCGCCGCGAGGTGGCCGTGCAGATAGGCGATGCGCTCCGGGTCGTGGACCCGGCCCTCGGAGTCGGGCTTGTCGTCGTAGGCCGCGCCGTTCTCGGTGATGTACAGCGGCAGGCCCGGCGCCTCCCGCGTGTACCGCATGATCAGCTCGTGCAGGCCGGTCGGGTCGATGGACCAGCCCATGGCCGTGCGCTCACCCGGGGTCTGGTGGAACAGCACGTCGTCCGCGGCCGGCCACGGCGAGTGCTCGCTCGCCCCGTGGCCGTCGGCACGCGGACCGGCCTGCTCGGCGTCGGTCGCCGAGACCAGCGCGGGCGTGTAGTAGTTCAGGCCCAGCGCGTCGAGCGGCTGGTTGATCGCCGCCAGGTCGCCGTCCAGGACGTACGACCAGTCCGTCAGCTGCTCCGTCGCCGTCAACAGGGTCGCCGGGTAGGCGCCGTGCAGGATCGGGCCGTGGTAGATCCCGTTGGCCAGGTCGTCGATCTTCCGGGCCGCCGCCAGGTCCGCGGGGTCCTGCGAAACCGGCCGCACGGTGGAGGAGTTGAGGCTGAGGGCCACCGTGTTGCGGGCGGGCATCACCGAGCGCAGGGCCGTGGCGCCGAGGCCGTGCGCGAGGTTGAGGTGGTGGGAGGCGCGCAGCGTGGCGACCGGCTCGGTGCGGCCCGGCGCGTGGACGCCGGAGCCGTAGCCCAGGAAGGCGCTGCACCAGGGCTCGTTGAGCGTGATCCACTGCTCCACGCGGTCGCCGAGCGCCTCGCCGACGATCTGCGCGTACTCGGCGAAACGGTAGGCCGTGTCGCGCTCCGGCCAGCCGCCCGCGTCCTCCAGCTCCTGCGGCAGGTCCCAGTGGTAGAGGGTGACGGCGGGCTTGATGCCCTTCGCCAGCAGCTCGTCCACCAGACGGCGGTAGAAGTCCAGGCCCCGCTGGACCGCGGGTCCGCGTCCCGTGGGCTGCACCCGTGACCAGGAGATCGAGAAGCGGTACGCGCCCAGGCCGAGGTCGGCCATCAGCGCCACGTCGTCGCGGTAGCGGTGGTAGTGGTCGACAGCGATGTCACCGTGCTCGCCGCCGGCCGTCTTGCCCGGGGTGTGGCTGAAGGTGTCCCAGATCGACGGTGTGCGGCCGTCCTCCCGGACCGCCCCCTCGATCTGGTAC
Organism: Streptomyces sp. Y7; assembly: GCF_043195415.1. Classification (NCBI taxonomy): domain Bacteria; kingdom Bacillati; phylum Actinomycetota; class Actinomycetes; order Kitasatosporales; family Streptomycetaceae; genus Streptomyces; species Streptomyces sp. Y7. Next base: position 64,621 of record NZ_JBIDDQ010000035.1, on the reverse strand, counting down.
GCGGAAGTCGCGGCACCCCAGAGGAAGGCGGGGGGAAAGGACACGGGGGTCATGGGCTCAGGCATGGAAGCGCTCCCATAGGAGGTCGTGGAGACCGACGAGTGCTAGTAGGGGGGAGGGGTGGGCCGGGGGCCGGGGCGGCGGTGGCGCGGCCCCCGGGGCCGTGGGACGGACGCAGCCGCGGGCGGGCGTCAGCCCTTGACCGCGCCCTGCATGATGCCGCCCACGATCTGCTTGCCGAACAGCAGGAACGCGATCAGCAGCGGCAGCGTGCCGAGCAGCGCGCCCGCCATGATCACCGCCTGGTCGGGGACGTAGCCGGTGCCCAGGGAGTTGAGGGCGACCTGCACGGTCGGGTTCTCCTGGTTCAGGGCGATGATCGGCCACAGGAAGTCGTTCCAGGCGAACACGAAGGTCAGCAGGCCGAGCACGGCCATCGCCGGCCGCGCGGCCGGGAACACCACGTGCCAGACGACCCGCAGACTGCTCGCGCCGTCCACCCGCGCCGCCTCGATCAGCTCGGTCGGCAGCGCCTGCACCAGGTACTGCCGCATGAAGAACGTACCGAAGGCCGTGCAGAGCGTCGGCAGGATGACCGTCTGGAGCTGGTTGGACCAGCCGAGGTCCGCCATCCACAGATACAGCGGTACGACCGCCAGCTGCGGCGGGATCATCATGGTGCCGATCGTCAGCAGCAGCAGGACGCCGGAGAACTTGAAGCGGAGCTTGGCGAAGGCGAAGCCGGCGAGCGTGGAGAACAGCACCGTGCTGATGGTGATCATGCCGGCCACGAAGATGGTGTTGAACATCGCCGTGCCGAGCCCGCCCTCCTCCCACGCCCGTTCCATGTTCTTGAACAGGTTCCCGCCGAACCACAGAGGCGGCGGGGTCTCCGCGAGGCGCTGGTTGGTGCGCGAGGCCGCGATCGCTGTCCACACCAGCGGGGCGAGTGACACCAGCGCGAAGAGCGACAGCACGACGTAGGTGAGCGGACCGGCGTGCAGCTGCTTGCCCGCGCCCATCACCCGGGGTCGCTCGCGCCGGGACTTCACGGGCTCCGTGGACTGAGGAGCGGTCAGTTCGGTGGCGGTCATTGGGACTTCCTCAGCCGTCGGGAGATCAGCAGCTGGATCACGGCGACGATCAGCAGGATCAGGAACATCGACCAGGCGATCGCGGACGCCTTGCCGAGGTTGCCGATGATCCAGCCCTGGTCGTACATGTACAGACCGAGCGTCTGGTACTGGTGCTCGGAGCCGCCCTTGGAACCGGAGACCCCGCCGAACAGCAGGGGCTCACCGAAGAGCTGGGTCGCGCCGATCGTGGAGACGACCACCGTGAACAGGATCGTCGGCCGCAGCTGCGGGATCGTCACATGGAGGAACTGCTGCCAGCGGTTGGCGCCGTCGATGGCCGCGGACTCGTAGAGGTCGACCGGGATCGCCTGCATCGCCGCCAGGTAGATCAGCGCGTTGTAGCCGGTCCAGCGCCAGATCACGATGGAGGACACCGCGAACTGCGAACCCCAGTCGGACTCGCGCCAGTTGACCGGGTCGATGCCGACGAAGTCCAGCAGCCAGTTGATCATGCCGCCGTCCCACGAGTACAGCAGCACGAACACCAGCGTCGCCGCCGCCACCGAGGTGGCGTACGGAGTGAGCATCACGACCCGCCACACGGTCGAGCCGCGCAGCTTGTAGTTGAGCAGATGCGCCAGGCCGATCGCCATCAGCAGCTGAGGCACCGTGGAGATCACACCGATGGTGAAGGTGTTCCACAGCGCGTTCCAGAAGAAGTCCGAGGACAACAGGTTCTCGTAGTTCTTCAGTCCGGCCCAGGTCTGGCCGTCGAGGTTGGCCAGCTGCACGTTGTGCAGCGAGTACCACGCCGTGTACAGCAGCGGGATGAGCGAGAACGCGCCGAAGACGATGAAGAAGGGGGAGATGAACGCGTACGGCGACGCCTTCATGTCCCAGCGGTACAGCCGGCTCCGCCAGGAACTGCTCCCCGGCGGCGGGGTACCGCGACCGTGCGCGCGGCCGGCCGCGCCCGGCTGGTCACCGGGCGCGGCGTCGGCACTCGACGCGGGATGCGCGAGGGCCTGCTTGGAACTGCTCACTGGCCGAGCACGTCCTTGATCTCGTTGGTCGCGGCGTCCCAGCCCTCTTCGGGGCTCTTGCCCTTCTGCTCGACCTGCAGGATGCCGATGTCGGTCAGCGCGGTGTTGATCGGCTGGTCCTTGACACCGAAGTACTGGACCGGGATGGTCTTCGCCGACTCGGCGAAGATCTCCGTGATCGGCGCGTCGGCGAAGTACGCCGTGGTGTCGGTCGCCGGCTTCAGGGTCGAGTACGCCGACGGGGTCGACGGGAAGCTGGCCTGCTTGGCGAAGACCTTCGCCTGCTGCTCGGGAGCGGTCAGCCACTTCGCCAGCTCGACGGCCTCCTTCTGGTGCTTGCTCGCCGTCGGCACGCCGACGAACGAACCGCCCCAGTTGGCCGCGGTCGGCGCCGCCGCCACGTCCCACTTGCCCTTGCCGGCCTCACCGGACTTCTCCTGGATGTAACCGATCATCCAGGCCGGGCAGGCCACGGTGGCGAAGGTGCCGTTGGCGTAGCCCTGGTCCCACGGCTTGTCGAACTGCTTCAGCTTCGCGGACATGTCGCTGGTGGCCACCTCCATGGCAGCGTCCCAGGAGTCCTTCACGCCCTGGGACTTGTCCCAGACGACGTTGCCCTCCTTGTCGTAGTAGCGCTCGCTCGCGCCGCCGAGGGCCGCGTTGTAGACGGAGGACGCCGAGTCCACGAACTTGGTGCCCTTGGGCGCCTTCTTCATGTACTCCTTGCCGACGTCGACGTACTTGCTCCAGTCGCCCTTCCACTGCTCGGCGAGCTTGGTGCGGTCGGTCTCCAGACCGGCCTTCTGGAAGAGGTCCTTGCGGTAGCAGATCGCCATCGGGCCGACGTCGGTGCCGAGCCCGATCAGCTTGCCGTCCTGCGTGGTGGCCTGGGCGTTCTTCCAGTCCAGCCACTGCGACTTGTCGACGTCCTTGCCGAGGTCGACGAACTTGTCGGCCTGCGTCTGCACGGCCTCGGTGATGTTGCCGACCTCGATCGCCTGGATGTCGTCGGTGCCGGAACCGGCCTGGAGGCGGGTGAGGGTCTTGGGCCAGTAGACGTCGGTACGAGTGGTGACGTTCTCCTTGATGTTGATGTCGGGGTGGAGCTTCATGTACTCGTCGTAGAGGCCGGCCTGCTTGTAGCCGAAGACACCGAAGGTGCCGATGGTGAGCGTGGTCTTGCCACCGCCGCCGTTGCCACCGCCCTCGTTCGAAGAGCCGTCGTCCGAGTCCTCGGCGCAGCCGGCGAGCAGCCCTGTCGTCAGCGCGGCTGCGGCTGCCAGAGCCATCAGCCGGCGGGACCCGCGGGTACTCGTGCGCATTGCGTCCTCCTGTTGCCTGACGTGCCGACCCCCCGGCCAACTGCATGGTTGGGCCCGTTCGTTGTACTCGCTGCGGCTCGGGCGGGGAACGTGCGGGATGTGTATGTGTCAGGTACTGTGGGAGCGCTCCCACAAGTGATGTGTTGAAGGTTCGTCGGTCCGGGCGGGGGTGTCAAGGGAGCGGACGCGGAGTTATGTGTTCAGTTATCGGCCCGTTAACTAACTCGGCGGGGCTGGTGGCGCGGGTACGAACTCGGCCAAGATCGCAAGTATTTGGCCGAAGCAGGGTCTTGATCCACCGTCCCCGCAGCCGGTCACGGCAACGGCGGGACTGTTAAATTCCAGGCCAACGGAATGGTCAACGGGAGGCGGAGCCCATGGCAACCCACGGAGCGCGGGGCCGGAGCGGCGGTCGGCCCACCCTCGAAGAGGTGGCGGCCCGCGCGGGCGTCGGGCGCGGCACCGTCTCCCGGGTGATCAACGGCTCGCCCCGGGTCAGCGACGCGACCCGCGCGGCGGTCGAGGCGGCGGTCGCCGAACTCGGCTACGTCCCCAACACCGCCGCCCGTGCCCTCGCGGCGAACCGCACGGACGCCATCGCACTGGTCGTGCCCGAGCCGGAGACACGGTTCTTCGCGGAACCATACTTCTCGGACATGCTCAAGGGCGTGGGCGCCGAGCTCGCGGACACCGAGATGCAGTTGCTGCTGATCTTCGCGGGCAGCGACAAGGAACGGCGCCGGCTGGCCCAGTACCTGGCCGCCCACCGCGTGGACGGCGTCCTGCTGGTCTCGGTCCACGCGGACGACCCGCTGCCCGACCTGCTGGCCCAGCTGGAGATCCCGGCGGTCATCAGCGGCCCCAGATCGGCCGCGGAGACGCTGACTTCGGTGGACTCGGACAACTACGGCGGCGCCCGCTCGGCCGTCGAGCACCTGATGGGCCGGGGCCGCGGCCGCATCGCCCACATCACCGGACGCCTCGACGTCTACGGCGCCCAGCGTCGCGTCGACGGCTACCGCGACGCCCTGCGTGACGCGGGCCGCCCGGCGGACCAGGGCCTGATCGAGCCCGGCGACTTCACGGAGGAGGGCGGCGCCCGCGCGATGCGGGCCCTGCTGGAGCGCCGCCCCGATCTCGACGCGGTCTTCGCGGGCTCGGACGTCACCGCGGCCGGCGCCCGCCAGGCCCTGCGCGAGGCGGGCCGCCGCATCCCCGACGACGTCGCCCTCGTCGGCTACGACGACTCCGCCATAGCCCGCCACATGGATCCGCCCCTCACCAGCGTCCGCCAGCCCATCGAGGAGATGGGCCGCCGCATGATCGACCTCCTCCTCAGCGAGATCGCGGACCGCCGTCCGGCGGCGTCGAGGGGCCTGGAACGGACCCAGGCGGTGCTGGCCACGGAGTTGGTGACGCGGGCGTCGTCCTGACCTCCGACCCGGTCGAACCGCGACAGCCGTCCGCGCCCGATCCGTCGGCGGGCGGGCGTACGCGAGCCGGTGTCACGGGCGTGGCAGTCGGCGGTGCCAGCGGGTCTCACCGTCCTGCCGCTCGTCGGTCGGGGTCAGCCCGGCTGACTCGGCGACCGCCGCCGAGGCGTGGTGGTCGGGGTGGACATGGGCGACGACCGTGTGGACGGGGCCCCGCTCCAGCCATGCGACCAGGGCGCGGGCCGCTTCGGAGGCGAGGCCGTGCCGCTGCCACGGCGTGCCGATCACCCAGGCGATCTCGGCGGTGCCGTCCGCGCTGATCGTCGCCTGGACCGTGCCCACGAGGCAGGACCCGGCGCGCAGCCGCAGCACCCAGTTGCACCAGGACACGGTCGCGTCGGGGGAGCCGGCGACGAGACGTCCGTAGCGGGCCCGCAGGGCGTCGGGGGAGAGCGGTGCGCCGCCGATGAAGTGGTGCAGCGCCGGGTCCGACAGGACGGCGGCCATCTCCTCGGCGTGCTCGACGCGCAGGGGGAGCAGGTCGAGGCGGTCGGAGCGGAGGGGTTCGGCGAAGGCGTGGGGCTCGGGCATCGTCGGCAGCCTAGGGCGGCGTGCCGCCGTGGGCTGCCGGAAAAGCGAATCAGCCGGTGGCTTCATCGCTGAAACCACCGGCTGATCATCAAGGGTGAGTGACGGGACTCGAACCCGCGGCATCCTGGACCACAACCAGGTGCTCTACCAGCTGAGCTACACCCACCATGACCGGCTGTTGACTTCCGTGGAGTCCCCGACCGGCCGAGAAAAAGTGTACAGGGTCCGAAGGGGTGCTGGCGCACGCCTTTTCGCGGCGCCCTCGCGCACCCCTCTCACGCACCTACTGAGCAGGCAGAACGTGCTTCGCGGCGATCGACTTCGCGGTGTCCGAATCAGGGCCGGGCTGGGGCACGAAGACGGCCTCGCGGTAGTAGCGGAGTTCGGCGATGGACTCGCGGATGTCGGCGAGGGCGCGGTGGTTGCCGTTCTTCTCCGGGCTGTTGAAGTAGGCCCGCGGGTACCAGCGCCGGGCCAGCTCCTTGATGGAGCTGACGTCCACGATCCGGTAGTGGAGGTAGTCCTCCAGGGTCGGCATGTCACGCAGCAGGAAGCCGCGGTCGGTGCCGACGGAGTTCCCGCACAGCGGCGCCTTGCCGGGCTCCTTGACGTGTTCGCGGACGTAGGTGAGGACCTGGTCCTCGGCGTCCTTCAGGGTCGTGCCGCCGGCGAGTTCGGCGAGCAGCCCGGACGCGGTGTGCATCTGACGCACCACCTCCGGCATCGTCTCCAGCGCCGCGTCCGGCGGGCGGATGACGATGTCCACGCCCTCGCCGAGGACGTTCAGCTCGGAGTCGGTGACGAGGGCGGCAACCTCGATGAGCGCGTCGTCGGACAGCGAGAGGCCGGTCATCTCGCAGTCGATCCACACCATGCGATCGTTCATGCGCCCACCCTACGGCTGACGCCCGTTCTTGGGTGCCCCGCGTCGGTGCCGACGTCACTGGTGGCTGCCGCCCCGAGACCCCCGCTTCGGCCGGGACGGCCTCGTCCTCAATCGCCGGACGGGCTGGAAACCAAAACCCGGTGCCCGTCCCGAGACCCCCGCTTCGGCCGGGACGGCCTCGTCCTCAATCGCCGGACGGGCTGAAAGACAGAGACTCGGGGCCCGTTCCGAGACCGCCGCTCGGCCCGGACGGCCTCGTCCTCGCATGCCGGACGGGCCGAGAGAGAAACTCGGCCCGTCCGGCACTACAAGGTCACGAGGTCACGATCCGCTGCGCTGCCCCGGCAGGCTCGCCCGGCTGGCGGCGTACGCCTCGCGGCCGTGGTCCGACGCCACCGACAGGGGCGCGGACGTCCCCACGGGCGCGGGGGTACGACGGGTCTGCAGCGGGACCGGGCCGGCGTCCGGGTACACCGAGGGCGGCGGGCCCTGCGGCACGTTCGGACCGACCGCGGACTCCGGGTCCGTCGCCCTGTCGGCCTGCGGACGCCGGGCACGGTAGGCCGCCCGGTACGCGGCCGGCGACGAGCCGAGCTGTCGGCGGAAGTGCCCGCGCAACGCCACCGGCGAGCGGAAGCCGCAGCGGCCCGCGACCTCGTCCACCGAGTAGTCGGACGTCTCCAGCAGCCGCTGCGCCTGCAGGACCCGCTGGGTGATCAGCCACTGCAGGGGAGCACTGCCCGTCAGCGAGCGGAACCGGCGGTCGAACGTCCGGCGGCTCATGTACGCGCGTGCCGCCAGCGTCTCCACGTCGAACTGCTCGTGCAGGTGTTCCAGCGCCCAGGCGACGACCTCCGCGAGCGGGTCGGCGCCGATCTCCTCCGGTAAAGATCGATCGAGGTAGCGCTCCTGACCGCCGGATCGGCGCGGCGGGACCACCAGTCGGCGGGCGAGTGCTCCGGCCGCCTCGTTGCCGTGGTCCGTCCGCACGATGTGGAGACAGAGATCGATTCCGGCCGCGGTGCCGGCCGACGTCAGTACGTCGCCGTCGTCGACGAAGAGTTCCCGTGGATCCACGTGGACCGACGGATAGCGCTTGGCCAGCGTCGGTGCGTACATCCAGTGCGTCGTCGCGGGGCGGCCGTCCAGCAGGCCCGCCGCCGCGAGGACGAAGGCGCCGGTGCACAGCCCGACGATGCGGGCGCCTTCCTCGTGCGCCCGGCGCAGAGCGTCGAGCGCATCCTCCGGTGGCGGCGAGGTGATCGAACGCCAGGCCGGCACGACGACCGTGCCCGCCCGTGAGATCGCCTCCAGGCCATGTGGCGCGGTGAGTTCCAGGCCCCCTGTGGTCCGCAGTGGGCCTTCCTCGCCGCCGCACACCAGAAGTCGGTAGCGCGGCACGCCGGCGTCCTGGCGGTCTATACCGAACACCGACAGCGGTATGGAACTCTCGAAGATGGGGCCGCCGCTGAACAGCAGCACCGCGACGATCTCCTTGCGGCGTCGCCCGGAAAGCTTCCGGGCCGCGGCTTCCGGCGCGGCAGTGGAGTCGTGGCTCATCCTGCTAAGCCCCCCTCGGTGGTCGCGGCTCCTCGGTTGTGTCGCTCCTGCACGTTTCCCCTCGGTCCTGCACGAGTCCCCCGCCGTAGACAGTCAAGATCGAATCTACTGTGTCGCATCGCGCCGCAGTGGCCGGTTCGGCACTCGGTACATTGTCGACTTGGCAACTTGGCGTGAAGCATTCGATCACGAAGCGTTGCACTCACGGGCCGTGCAGGGAAGTGCGCCTTGTCGCAGTGGCCAATCCACGTAGGGTGCGCAGGGCCCCTGAGGCCCTTTCTCTGCAGGTGGAACGGGGGTTGGGGGGTGTTCTGGGCAGGGGATGCATGCGCGCCAGAAGTTGGCTGAAAAGTGGCGTGCCGGTGTGTGAAAACCGGTCAGCCGACCGGTGTATTTCCCCCAGTGTGACGTCCGCCTCTATGAGCCCCGGTTCCGGTCCGGTGATGGCGTCCGCGACGCCTGGGCGAGGGGCCGTGGAGCTCCTCCTGCCGCAGCCGCGTCGCGCCGCGTTCCGACTGGCGCAGCAGCAGGCGGCACGCGCCCGTCACGGCCGCGAGGCCGAGGGCGGTGCCGGTGGCGCCGGCGAGCGAGGTGCCGTACCAGAGCAGGACCACGGGGACCAGGACGCAGCTGAAGGCCGCCCAGCGGACCACGTCGGTGGCGCTGTCCTCGGCGGGGGTGCGAGGTCCTGACATGGATGTGTGCTCCTGGGCTGCCTGGGCGGTGCTCGTGGTGATCAACGCGGCCGGGGGCGGTCGGTCACTGGTGATCGGCGGTCCGTACGGCGCGCGCAAGTGAATCCTGTGCAAACCGCCTGTACACCGCAGCAAGCATTGCGTTACGGGCGTCCCCTCGTGCATGCTCCCTGGAACCCGCACCGACCGTGAGCGGGTATCTGGGCTAAGGAGGCGTGCCGCCGTACCCTTGGGGTATGGGGTTGGGAAGACCATTCCCGGACACAGCTCCGCCGCACAGCTGCATCCATCAACGAGCTCCGCTCGCGGGCCCACCCATATAAGGATCAATACGCCGAGACAGCCATGGCCGGTCACGAATTCTTCGAACCAGCGGACCGCAAGCGGCCCGTCGCCGACCCCACGGCGGCCGAGCCCCTGGCGGCGGAAGAGCCACGCCACTCCTGCGATCCAGCCTTCAAGCACGGCGTCGTCGTCGGCTTCGACGGCTCCACCTCCAGCGAGCGCGCCCTCGCGTACGCCATCGGCATGGCCCATCGCTCCGGGTCGGGCCTGATCATCGTCCATGTCGCCAACCGGCTGCCCACCACGGTGTGGGCGGGCTGCGAGCCACCGGTCTTTGTCGACGTACCGGATCACCGCACCGAGGTGCTCGGCCTCGAACTCGCGTGCGCGGACTACCTCGCCGAGGTGCCGTGGATCCTGGTCGAGCGCGGCGGCGACATCTGCCACGAACTCGAAGAGGTCGGGCGGGAGTACGAGGCGGACGCGATCGTCGTCGGCTCCACACAGGGCATCGTCGGGCGGATCTTCGGGTCCGTCGCGGGCCGGCTCGCCAAGCGGGCCAAGCGTCCCGTCGTTGTCATTCCGTAACTCGTCGTTGTCCCAGGTGAGATGAGCCGTTCGGGACGTCGGGCTCCTTTGTGCGAAGCGTGAACCTACTCACGCGTAGAGGTGTTTGTGCCCTTGTGAAGGGCATATATCGCACACCGCACAACTGCACATGCATGAAGGGAGCCCGCCGTGGACAACGACGTCTCTGCGGGAAGCGGAATCACCAGCGTGGTCGGCCGACTCGCCCTCGGAATCACCCTGTTGGCCTTCGGCCTCGGGTACGCCGATGTGATCGACGGCGTGTCGGCCGCTGACGCCGTATCAATCGCCCAGTACGTGGGCGGCATTGCCCTCTTCGTCGCCGGGCTGATGGCCCTCCGGGATCGTGACGCCGCGAACGGCACCGCGTTCGTGGCCCTCGGGGCGCTCTGGTTCACCTGGGCCGTCGCCGCCGACAACCAGGTGTCCGCCAATGCCGCGGGGCTCTTCCTGCTGCTCTTCGCCCTCGTGGCGCTGTCCCTCACACTCGCCGGTGGCGACCAGCTCGGTCAGGGCGCGTACGGGCTGTTCTTCGTCGGTCTGCTCCTCATGGCCATCGCGAGCTTCGCCGACAACGACGGGCTCACCAAGGTGGGCGGCTGGTTCGCCGTCGCCGCCGGTGCCGTGGCCTGGTACGCCGCGACCGCCGCTCTGGCCCACTGGCCGACCGCACTTCCTCGACGCGCTGCGGGCCGGGGGGTGACGGCCGCCGGTTAGCTGCGCAGGCCGGGGAGTTGGGCGGCTCCCCGGCAATCGAAAACGGACCCCCCGTGAATGGTGGCATCACGTGGGGGTCCGTGTCGTTCGTCGGCCTCTGCGGGTCGTGGGTGGTTGCTCGCGCAGTTCCCCGCGCCCCTAAAGGCCAAAGGCCTCTATTCGACCGTCACCGACTTGGCGAGGTTCCTCGGCTTGTCGATGTCCCGGCCCAGGGCCAGGGCCGTGTGGTAGGCGAGGAGTTGGAGGGGAATGCCCATCAGGATCGGGTCGAGTTCGTCCTCGTTCTTCGGGACGACGATCGTCTGGTCGGCCTTCTCCTGGTGCTGGTGGGCCACCGCGAGGATCTTGCCGCTGCGGGCCTTGATCTCCTCCATGGCGGCGCGGTTCTTCTCCAGCAGGTCGTCGTCGGGGACGATCGCGACCGTGGGGAGGGCCGGCTCGATCAGGGCCAGCGGGCCGTGCTTGAGCTCGGAGGCGGGGTAGGCCTCGGCGTGGATGTAGGAGACCTCCTTGAGCTTCAGGGAGGCCTCGCGGGCGACCGGGTAGCCCCGGACGCGGCCGATGAAGAGCATCGAGCGGGCCTCGGCGTACTCCTGGGCCAGCTTCTTGATCTCCTCCTCCTGCTCCAGCATCTCCGCGATCTGGGCGGGCAGCTTGCGCAGGCCCTCGATGATCCGCTTGCCGTCGCGGACGGAGAGGTCGCGGGTGCGGCCCAGGTGCAGGGCGAGCAGGGCGAAGGCCACCGTGGTGTTGGTGAAGCACTTCGTGGAGACCACGCAGACCTCGGGGCCGGCGTGGACGTAGATGCCCCCGTCGGCCTCGCGGGCGATGGCGGAACCGACGACGTTCACGACGCCGAGGACCCGGGCGCCCTTGCGCTTCAGCTCCTGGACGGCCGCCAGGACGTCGTAGGTCTCACCGGACTGGGAGACGGCGATGTAGAGCGTGTCGGGGTCCACGACCGCGTTGCGGTAGCGGAACTCGGAGGCCGGCTCGGCGTCCGCGGGGATGCGGGCCAGCTCCTCGATCATCTGGGCGCCGATCATGCCCGCGTGGTACGAGGTGCCGCAGCCGAGGATCTTCACGCGGCGGATCTGCCGGGCCTCGCGGGCGTCCAGGTTCAGGCCGCCGAGGTGCACGGTGGAGAAGCGGTCGTCGATGCGGCCGCGCAGCACGCGGTCCACGGCGTCGGCCTGCTCGTGGATCTCCTTGTGCATGTAGGTGTCGTGGCCGCCCATGTCGTAGGAGGCGGCCTCCCACTCGACGGTGGTGGGCTCGGCGGTCGTGCGCGTGCCCTCCGTCGTGTAGGTGCGGAAGTCGTCGGCCTTGAGGGTGGCCATCTCGCCGTCGTCGAGGGTCACTATCTGCCGGGTGTGGGTGACCAGCGCGGCGATGTCCGAGGCGACGAACATCTCCTTCTCGCCGATGCCGAGGACGACCGGGGAGCCGTTGCGGGCGACGACGATGCGGTCCGGGAAGTCGGCGTGCAGCACCGCGATGCCGTACGTGCCCTCGATCAGGCGCAGCGTCTCGCGGACCTTGTCCTCCAGCTTCTCCGCCTGCGAGCGGGAGATGAGGTGGACGAGGACCTCGGTGTCGGTCTCCGAGAGGAACTCGACGCCGTCGGCCTCCAGCTTGCGGCGCAGGTCGGAGGCGTTGTCGATGATGCCGTTGTGGACGACGGCGACCTTGCCCTCGGCGTCCAGGTGCGGGTGGGCGTTCACGTCGGAGGGGGCGCCGTGGGTGGCCCAGCGGGTGTGGGCGATACCGGTGGTGCCCTTGAAGCGCGCCGGGACCTTGGCCTCCAGGTCACGGACCCGGCCCTTGGCCTTGACCATCTTCAGGGCGGGCGCCTTCGGGGAGGAGACGACCACACCGGCCGAGTCGTAGCCGCGGTACTCCAGGCGCTGGAGGCCCTCCAGCAGGAGGGGGGCCACGTCACGCTTCCCGATGTATCCGACGATTCCGCACATATATATAGGTATCCCTAGCCGTAGACGATCCGGCGCAGCTGGCGGAGCGTGAGCTCCGGCGGTGCCACCGTCCGGTATTTCAGGTCCGCCTCGATCCGTTCGAAGATCGTCGCGTTCACCAGGCCCTGGGCCTGGAGCTCGCGGTGGCGGCGACGGACGAACTCCTCGGTCGTCTCGTCGAAGTAGGCGAGCACGTCCTGGATCACCCGCAGCGCCTCGCCCCGGCTGAGGGGCGTGCTGCGGGTCAGATGATCAACAAGGTCGTCGTGCACTCGGTAGATCCTGGGGTATCGGAGACCGCTTCGCAAGAATCCTGCCCGATTCCGGGCAAGAGGGTGTCAGGGGGCTTTGGGAGAGTTATGGAACGCCCATGGGTGTTCGTTGGGCGGTTGTTCCGCGGGGGGATGTGTGCACAGACCAGCTTGTGTCGCCATGGACATTCCCCGCATGGGTGTACCCCAGCAGCTGGCCGAGCGCATGAGCATGGCCGAACAGCACGAGTACCTGCGCGCCACGTTCTCGCGGCGCACGATGATCAGAGGCGGCGCCGTCACGCTCGGTGCCGTCGCGGGCGGCACGTTCGTGCCCGGCGCCACCGCTCAGGCGGCCACCAGGACCCAGCCGCTCACGCAGACCGAGACCGTCGACGGCGCGGTCGTCGCCCCCTTCGGCCGCCACCTCGCCTTCGGCAACGACGCCCGCACCGAGATGACCGTCTCGTGGCAGGTGCCGGTCGCCGTGAAGAAGCCGTTCGTCCGGATCGGCGCCCACCCCTGGGACCTCTCCCGCAAGATCGAGGCCGAGGTCCGCACCCTCTACACCCCGGCCGGAGTCGGCGCGAGCGCCGACCACACCCAGTACTACGTCCACGCCCGGCTGACCCATCTGCGCCCCGGCCGGACGTATTACTACGGCGTCGGCCACCAGGGCTTCGACCCGGCCGAGCCGCACCTGCTGGGCACCCTCGGCACCTTCACCACCGCGCCCTCGCACAAGGAGCCGTTCACCTTCACCGCCTTCGGCGACCAGGGCGTCAGCTACCACGCGCTGGCCAACGACAGCCTGATCCTCGGCCAGAACCCGAGCTTCCATCTGCACGCCGGCGACATCGCGTACGGCGACCCGGCCGGCCAGGGCAAGGCATCCGACACCGGCTTCTACTCGCGCACCTGGGACCAGTTCCTGTACCAGACCGAGTCGGTGGCCAAGTCCGTGCCGTGGATGGTGAGTTACGGCAACCACGACATGGAGGCCTGGTACTCGCCCAACGGCTACGGCGGCGAGGAGGCCCGCTTCACGCTCCCCGACAACGGGCCGGACCGCAAGAACCTGCCGGGCGTGTACTCCTTCGTCTACGGCAACACCGCGGTCATCTCCCTCGACCCCAACGACGTGTCGTACGAGATCCCCGCCAACCTGGGCATCTCCGGGGGCACCCAGACCAAGTGGTTCGAGGCGCAGCTCAGGAAGTTCCGGGCCGCCCACGACATCGACTTCGTCATCGTGTTCTTCCACCACTGCGCGTACTGCACCTCCACCGCGCACGCCTCGGAGGGGGGCGTGCGCCAGGAGTGGGTGCCGCTGTTCGAGAAGTACCAGGTGGACCTCGTCATCAACGGCCACAACCACCAGTACGAGCGCACCGACGTGATCAAGGGCGACAAGGTCACCAAGAAGCTGGAGATCGGCGGCACGGCCTATCCCGAGAGCGAGGGCGTCGTCTACGTCACGGCGGGCGCGGCCGGCCGCAGCCTGTACGCATTCTCCGCCCCCGACTCCTACGAGGGGCACGAGAACGAGGTCGACTCCGTGGCCTCCTTCGTCAACCTCAAGGACGGCAAGAAGAACGAGACGGTCACCTGGTCGCGCGTGCGCTACCTGAACTACTCGTTCCTGCGTGTCGACGTGAACCCCGCGCCGCGCGGCCGCTACGCCACCCTGAAGGTGCAGGGCATCGCGGAGACCGGTGACCGCATCGACCACTTCACGGTGGCCCGCAAGGCCAAGTAGGTCCGCCGCGCCCGCTACATCCGCTTCAGCACCGCCTGCTTGGCCATCGTGAACTCCTCGTCCGTCAGGACGCCGGTGCGATGGAGCTCCCCGAGTTCACGCAGGCGGCGCAGGAGCGCGTCGTGGTCGTCCTCCGCGGACGCGGCCGGGGGAGCGGGCAGCTCCGCACGCGCCTGCGGCACGTCCGCGGTGGCCCTGGCCGGATGCGGCAGGCGGGCCTGGACCGCCGCCGCGACCAGGGCCATCAGCGGGTCCTTCTTGAAGCCCCACAGCTCCACGGCGTTGGGGTCGTACTTGGGCGGGGCCTTGGTGGGCGCGTTCCGGACGGTGAAGCGGAGGTGGCCGTTCTCCAGGCCCGCCGCCGGATGCCACTCCACGGCCGCGATGTCGGCCAGCGCGAGGGAGCGGGCGCCGGCGGCGGCCTTGGCGTCCTCCGTCTTCCAGTTCCACTCCAGACGGACCCGCTCCCCGTCGAAGCCGGCGGTGGCGTCGCCGGCGGAGACGGACAGCGGGACCGAGGGCCCCGGCAGCAGGTAGGCGTCCACCGGGTCGGCGGGCACCTCGTCCAGCAGCAGGCCGTTGCGTACCTCGTCCACGAAGTACTCCGCGACGCCGTACCGGTCGGACTCCACGATCAGCTGGTACGGGTCGTTGGGCTCGGTCAGCCGGCCGCCCGTGGCGTGCAGCAGCGGGTCGGCGCCGTCGCGCAGGCGCAGCCGGAGCCGTCCGGCCTTCTTGCCCTGCTCGAAGGAGACCCCCGCCAACGCCCCCAGCGGGAGCACCAGTTCACCCAGCGTCTTGCGGAACAGGCTGACGTTCTTGTCCCGTCCGGGAGTCAGCCGCAGTGCGTCGCCGTCGAAGACCCACGTGCCGTCCTTCTGGATGATTTCCGCCATGGGGTGGATTGTTCCACCAGTCTCACGAGAGAGTGGTCCAGACCTCTTGGAGCGCAATGGCTCATGGAAGGGACACGTCTGTGAGAGATCGCCGCGTGAGACAGCACCACAGAACGCTCCGCCTTCTCGGTTCCCTGCTGCTCGTCGCGATGGGCACCTCGGTGACGGCAGCCGCTCCCGCCCAGGCGGCACCCCCCACCCCGCTCGACCGCGTGGTCCCCGCCCCCGCGTCGGTCACCTCGGGCAAAACCCCCTACCGGATCACCAGCGGCACCCGAATACGCGTGGACGACTCCCGCGAGAGCCGCCGCGTCGGTGAGTACCTCGCGGGCATCCTGCGCCCCTCCACCGGCTACCGCCTGCCGGTCACCGACCAGGGCCCCGGTGGCATCCGACTCCGCCTGGCCAAGGGCCCGTTCGGGTCCGAGGGCTACCGCCTCGACAGCGGCCGCGAGGGCGTCACCATCACCGCGGCAGCCCCCGCCGGGCTCTTCCACGGTGTCCAGACCCTGCGCCAGCTCCTCCCGGCCGCCGCCGAGAAGGACTCGGTCCAGTCCGGCCCCTGGCTGGTCGCGGGCGGCTCCGTGGCCGACAGTCCGCGCTACGGCTGGCGCGGCGCGATGCTGGACGTCTCCCGGCACTTCTTCACCGTCGAGCAGGTCAAGAGGTACATCGACCAGCTCGCCCTCTACAAGATCAACAAGCTGCATCTGCACCTCAGCGACGACCAGGGCTGGCGCATCGCCATCGACTCCTGGCCGCGCCTTGCGGCCCACGGCGGCTCGACCCAGGTCGGCGGCGGCCCCGGCGGGTACTACACCAAGGCCGACTACAAGGAGATCGTCCGCTACGCCGGCTCCCGCTACCTGGAGGTCGTCCCCGAGATCGACATGCCGGGCCACACCAACGCGGCCCTCTCCTCGTACGCCGAGCTGAACTGCGACGGCGTCGCGCCGCCGCTCTACACCGGCACCGAGGTCGGCTTCAGCTCGCTGTGCGTCAGCAAGGAGATCACGTACGACTTCGTCGACGACGTGATCCGGGAGCTGGCCGCGCTGACGCCGGGCAGGTACCTGCACATCGGCGGCGACGAGGCACACTCCACCAGCCACGAGGACTATGTGACGTTCATGGACCGCGTGCAGCCGCTCGTCGCCAAGTACGGCAAGACCGTGATCGGCTGGCATCAGCTGACGGGAGCGACGCCCGCGAAGGGCGCGCTCGCGCAGTACTGGGGGCTGGACGGTACGAGTGCCGAGGAGAAGGCGCAGGTCGCCAGGGCCGCGCAGAACGGGACCGGGATCATTCTGTCTCCGGCCGACCGGATCTACCTCGACATGAAGTACACGGCGGACACGCCCCTGGGGCTGGACTGGGCCGGGCTGGTCGAGGTGAAGCGGGCGTACGACTGGGATCCGGGCAACTACCTGCCGGGGGCGCCGGCTTCGGCGATCCGGGGCGTGGAGGCACCGATGTGGTCGGAGACGCTCACCAAGTCGGACGACATCGAGTACATGGCGTTCCCGAGGCTGGCAGGGGTGGCCGAGCTGGGGTGGTCGCCGGCTTCCACGCATGACTGGGATGCCTACAAGGTGCGGCTTGCCGCGCAGGGGCCGCGGTGGGAGGCGCTGGGGATCGACTTCTACAGGTCGCCGCAGGTGCCCTGGCCCGCCGCGTAGGGGTGTTTTCGGCTGCCGGCCGGTGGGGGCTGGTCGCGCAGTTCCCCGCGCCCCCAAGAAAGGGCGCGCACGCCCTGGACGTATAGACGTGCACCCCCGGAGGACCGTACTCCGGGGGTGCACGCCTGTCTGTGTCAGAGCCCCGCTATGGGGTTCCTCAGGTTGCCGACGAGCTGGAGGGCGCCGGCCGGGTCCGCCAGGTCCACCATCTGCTTGTTGTTCCGCAGCTGGAGGCGGTTGAGGCAGGACAGCGCGAACTCGGGCGCGAACATGTCGTACTGCTGGAACTTGTCGGCGAGTTCGGGCATCGAGTGCTGGTAGTCCCGGGTGACCTCGGCGACCGTGCGCCAGAAGTCGTCCTCCTCCAGGATCCCCTCCGTCGCGAGGTTCGCGGCGAGGAAGCGGAAGAAGCAGTCGAAGACGTCCGTGAAGATGGACAGCAGCTTCTTGTCCTCCGGCACGTCCACACGCAGCCGCTCGACCGTCGGCGGCAGTACCGCGTCCGGGTCCATGACGGCGATCTCCTCGGCGATGTCCTTGTAGATCGCGCGCTCGACGGCGCCGTCCTTCAGGACGAGGATGACGTTCTCGCCGTGCGGCATGTACACCAGGTCGTAGGCGTAGAAGCTGTGCAGCAGCGGGGTGAAGTACGCCTTGAGGTAGCGGCGCAGCCACTCCGTCGGCGTCAGGCCCGACTGCTCGATCAGCGCGCCCGCGAAGGAGGCGCCCTCGTGGTCGACGTGGACGAGGGAGGCCATGGTGGCCAGCGACTCGCCCTCACGCAGGGCCGACACCGGGCTCTCGCGCCACAGCGCCGCCAGCATCTTGCGGTACGGCGAGTAGCGGTCCGTCGCCGCCTCGTACTCCAGGTGCCGGTAGCCGACGGCGGCACGCTCGCGGATGATCGACAGGCCGGTCTCGCGCAGCACCGGGTCGTTCTCGATGAGCTGGGCCAGCCAGTCGTTGATGGCGGGCGTGGCCTCCATGTAGGCCGCCGACAGACCCCGCATGAAGCCCATGTTGATGACGGACAGCGCCGTCTTCACGTAGTGCTTCTCGGGGCTGGAGGCGTTGAAGAAGGTCCGGATGGACTGCTGGGCCAGGTACTCGTCGTCGCCCTCGCCCAGGCAGACGAGGTGCTTACGGGCCACCTCGGCGGCGAAGGTCACCGTGAGCTTGTTCCACCACTGCCAGGGGTGGACGGGGATGAGGAGGTAGTCGGCCGGGTCGAGGTCCTGCTCGCGCAGGACGCCGTGGAACCGCTCGACGGTCTCCGCGCCCAGCTCGTCACGGACGAACGACTCGTAGTCGATGCCGACGCCGGCCGTGAACGCGGCGCGCGACCGGTGGGCCGCGAGCCACACCAGCCGGACGGGGCTCGCGGTCTCGGGGGCGTACGAGAGGTACTCGTGGATGCCGAAGCCGAGCCGTCCGTTGTTGGCGACGAAGCAGGGGTGGCCCTCGGTCATGCCGGTCTCGATGGCCTGGAAGCCGGACCCGGCCAGCTCGGCGACCGGGACCTGCGGCTTGGTGAGCTTGTAGCAGGTGCCGGAGAGGGTGGAGGAGATCTCCTCCAGGTAGACCGGCAGGACCTCGTCGCTCAGGCCGAGGGACTTCTGCAGTTCGATGAAGAAGTCCAGGGCGGCGAGCGGGAGTTCGGCCCCGTCCCGGTGCCGCGTGATCGAGTCGGCGTCGACCTGCCAGTGGTCGAGCGCGCGGAGCACCGCGGTGAAGGTGTACCGGGTCAGGCCGTCGTCGCTGCGGACGACGTACCGGTCACCGTCTTTCTCGGGGGTGATCAGCCGCTCGTGCGCGAACTCGGCGAGGGCCTTGCGGATCAGGAGGCGGTTGGCCCGCGCCCAGCGGTGGGGGGACAGATGCGCTACGGCGTCGGACAGGGTCATACGGCTGCTCCTCGGGCCGCCAAGAACTGCTCACGTGTGCAGAAGCTCAGCAGCGCCATCTTTTCCGGCTTCTGGATTTCCCGTTCGGGTACGAACCCGACGGCTTCGTTCAGGGCGTGCACGGCCTTGTTGTCCACGTCCGGCTCGACGACGACACGCCGCACCGCGGGGTCCTCGAAGAGGTGCGCCATCACGGCGGTGATGACGGACCGGGTGAACCCGCGGACGGGCCTGTCGGTGGGCGGCGTCAGGAAGTGCATGCCGATGTCGCCCGGCTGCGGCTCGTAGAGGCCGACCAGTTCGCGGTGAGCGGGGTCGTAGTACTCCATCAGGAAGGCCGGTTCGCCGTCCCGGAGTCCGAGCGCCGCGTGGTGGTGCTCGTCCGCCGCGATCTCCATGTAGGCGCGCTCGACGTCCACCAGAGTCGCGTCCTGCATCATCCAGAAGGCCGCCTTGGGGTGGGTGACCCAGCCGTGCAGCAGCTCGGCGTCCCGGAGGGGGTCGAGGGTGCGGAATGTGAACGTCATACGGAGAACTCCTGGAACGCGATCGTCTTCTCGACCGGGTAGTACTCGGTGCCGAGCAGCTCGCGGATGATGTACGCGTTCCGGTACGGGCCCATGCCCAGGTCGGGGCTGGTGATGCTGTGCGTGTGGACGCCGGCGTTCTGGAGGAAGACACCGCGCCCGGTGACGTCGACGGCGTAGTTGCGGGCGACGTCGAAGTTGCCCTGCGAGTCGTAGACCAGGCGGTCCTTGACCGGCGTCAGGAACTCCGGCTCGGCGTACTTGTAGCCGGTGGCCAGCACCAGGCCCTGCGAGTCGAGCTCGAACTCCTTGCCCTGCTCCTCCTGGCGGAAGGACAGGGTGTACGTGCCGTTCTCGTACCGCGCGCCGTTCAGCGCGGAGTTGGTGAGCAGCCGCGTGGGCACGGGGCCGCCGAGGTTCTTCTGGTAGAGCAGGTCGAAGATCTCGTTGATCAGGTCGCCGTCGATGCCCTTGAACAGGCCCTTCTGCTCGGCGGTGAGCCGGTAGCGGGTGGCCTCGGGGAGCTCGCGGAAGTAGTCGACGTACTCCGGGGACGTCATCTCCAGCGTGAGCTTGGTGTACTCCAGCGGGAAGAAGCGCGGGGAGCGGGTGACCCAGTTCAGCCGGTAGCCGTGGACGTCGATCTCGCTGAGCAGGTCGTAGTAGATCTCGGCCGCGGACTGCCCGGAGCCGACCAGGGTGATCGACTCCTTCTTCTGGAGCTCCGCCTTGTGCTGGAGGTAGCGGGAGTTGTGCAGGAAGTCGCCGCCGAGCTCCCGGCAGGACTCGGGTATGTAGGGCGGGGTGCCCGTGCCGAGGACGAGGTGACGGGCGCGGTAGGTGTCACCGGCGGCCGTCCGGACGACGTAGACCTCGTTCTCGTACGTCACCTCCGTGACCGTGGTGTTGAAGCGGATGCTGCTCAGCTTGTTCGCGGCCCAGCGGCAGTAGTCGTCGTACTCGACCCGCAGCGGGTAGAAGTTCTCGCGGATGTAGAACGAGTACAGCCGGCCCTTCTCCTTCAGATAGGCCAGGAAGGAGTACGGCGAGGTCGGGTCGGCCAGGGTGACCAGGTCCGACATGAACGGGGTCTGGAGGTGGGCGCCGTCCAGGAACATGCCGGCGTGCCACTCGAAGTCGGGCTTGGACTCCAGGAAGACGCCGTCGAGCTCGTCGATCGGCTCGGTCAGGCAGGCGAGGCCGAGGTTGAACGGGCCGAGCCCGATCCCCACGAAGTCATGGGTTCTGGTCGGGTTTTCAGGACGCGCGGTCAAGGGACTCTCCCAGGTACTGCTCGGCGTGGCCGGCGATCAGGTCGAGGACGGCGGCGATGTCTTCGGTCGTCGTCTCGGGGTTGAGCAGGGTGAACTTCAGGTAGTGGCGGCCCTGGACCTTCGTGCCCGCGACCACCGCGTCGCCGGAGGCGAACAGGGCCTTGCGGGCGTACAGGTTGGCGCGGTCGATCTCGGCCGGATCGGTGACCGCGGCCGGGATGTAGCGGAAGACGAGGGTGGAGAGCGTGGGCTCCACGACGACGTCGTAGCGCGGGTCGGCGGCCAGCAGCTTCCAGCCCTCCACGGCCAGGTCGCAGACCTCGTCGAAGAGCTGCCCGATGCCGTCGGCGCCCATCGTGCGCAGCGTCATCCACAGCTTCAGGGCGTCGAACCGGCGGGTGGTCTGCAGGGACTTGTCGACCTGGTTGGGGATGCGCTCGGTGACCATGCGCTTGGGGTTGAGGTACTCGGCGTGGTAGGTCGCGTGGCGCAGCGTCGAGGCGTCCCGGACCAGCACGGCCGACGAACTCACCGGCTGGAAGAAGGACTTGTGGTAGTCCACGGTGACCGAGTCGGCGCGCTCGATGCCGTCGATGCGGCCCCGGTGCTTCACGGAGGCGAGCAGACCGCAGCCGTAGGCGGCGTCGACGTGCATCCAGGTGTCGAACTGCTCGCACAGCTCGGCGATCTCGGGCAGCGGGTCGATGGAGCCGAAGTCGGTGGTGCCGGCGGTGGCGACGACCGCCATCGGGACCAGGCCGTCCTTCCTGCAGCGCTCCAGCTCATGGGCGAGCGCGACGGTCTGCATCCGCTTGTCGTGGTCGACGGGGATCGACACGACGGCGTCCTGGCTCAGGCCGAGCAGTTTCGCGGACTTCTTCACGCTGAAGTGGCTGACCTCGGAGGCGAAGACACGCAGTTTCGCGAACGAGTCGGACTTGGCCTCCTCACGCGCCAGCAGCAGCGCCTGGAGGTTGGACTGCGTGCCGCCCGAGGTGAAGACACCGTCGGCGTTCTCGCCCAGCCCTATGCGAGCCGTCGTCCAGTCGATGAGCTTGCGCTCGATGAGGGTGCCGCCGGCCGACTGGTCCCAGGTGTCCAGGGAGGAGTTGACGGCGGAGAGGATCGCCTCGCCGAGCACGGCCGGGATGACGACCGGGCAGTTGAGGTGGGCGAGGTAGCGGGGGTGGTGGAAGTAGATCGCGTCCCGGAGGTAGACGTCCTCCAGCTCGTCGAGTACCGCGGCGGTGTCGAGCAGCGGCTTGTCGAGGTCGATCGCGTCGATGGTCGGGGCGAGGGCGTCGACGGTGACACCGGTGAACGGACGGTCGGTGGCGGCGAGTTTGGCTGCCACCCGCTCTATACCTTCGGTCACGGAGCTGCGGTACCGCTCCGCGGTCGTGTCATTGAGCAGGTGCGAGCGCATGGGGAGGTCCTCCGGTGGGGACGGGCCGTGAAGTGCGGGTGCCGTGCGGGGATGCCGTACAACTTAGGTTAGCCTAACCTAAGTTCCTTTGGATCAAGGCGCCCGTGAGGGTGACTACGATCACTTACGTCGCAGTAGGCGCCCGAGTGCCTTGCTTTCAGCGGCAGTTACGCCTGCTCGCGCAGCTGCTCCTCGCTCAGGCCCTGTCGCCAGTACCCCACGAAGGTGACCCGGCGCCGGTCCACGCCGCGCTCCCCGACGAAGTGCCGGCGCAGCGCCTTCACGCACCCCGACTCGCCGGCGATCCAGACGTACGGGCGCTCGGCGGACGGGAGTTGTGCGTCCCGGACGGCGTCGAGGGCCATGGGGGACCCCTCGGCGCGTGCGCCCTCCTGGACGAGCCAGGTGATCTCGGCGTCGGCCGCGGTCGTGAGGTCCTGGATGTCCCCGGCATCGTGCACTTCCAGCCACACCCGTGCGCGGGTGCCGGACGGCAGCGTTTCGAGGATGGCGGAGATCGCGGGAACGGCGGTGTCGTCGCCCCAGATCACCACGAGGTCGGTGTCCTGCGGCGGCCGGAACCGGATCGCCCGGTTGTCGGCGACGGCGGGCCCGAGCAGCAGGACCCGGTCACCGGCGGCAGCCCGGGAGGCCCAGCGGGAGGCGGGGCCCGCCGGGGTGGCCGCGCCGGGCTCGATGCCGTGCAGGACGAAGTCGATGTCGATCTCGTCGGGGTTCCGGCGCAGCGCCCGCAGCGTGTACGACCGCATCACGGCCCGTACGTCGTCCGGGAGTTCCCGCCAGCCCTGCCACCATCCGTCGCCGAGCTCGACCGGAACCTGCGGCTCGCTCTGCCCCGGGTGCGGCAGGAACAGCGACAGGGACTGGTCGCGGCCGTCGGAGAAGAAGTGCCGCAGATCCTCCCCCGCGAAGGTGACCCGCACCAGAGACGGACCGAGCCGCCTCGTCCGTACGACCTGGAGAGAGAAGAAACGGAACGGGGCGGCTACGGCCGTGGTCATGGGGGGTAACTCCTGAATCGGCGTCAGGGAATCCGACCTGCTTTTTGAGGGCGCGGGGAACTGCGCGACCAGCCACGACGGGCCCGCAGTCGCCCCGTAACCCCAAGTGGCCCTTGTCTAGGCGACCTTCTTGGCCTTCTCGATGGCCTCGGCCAGGCTCGTCAGCAGCGGCGTGCACTTGGCGTACGACAGGATCGGCTCGGGCGAACGCGCGATGACCTGCCCGGCCTTCACCGCCGGCAGCTTCTTCCAGGTCGCCTCGGCGATGTCCTTCGGCTGAATCGTCGAGGAGCGGTCGTCCATCATGATGATGTCGGCCGGGTACTTGTCGACGTTCTCCCAGCTCAGGCTCTCGAACCAGCCGCCACCCTCCTTCTTGGCACTCTCCGGCGGCTCGACGAAGTTCACGCCGAGGGCCTTGAAGTACTCGAGGTCGATGGAGAGGTTGGTGCCGGAGACGTAGAAGATGTCCTGGCTGGCGGAACCGGCCATCACCTTGATCTCGGGGCGCGACTTGGCGGCCTTGCGCAGACGCTCGGCAGCGGCCTCGAAGTCCTTCTTGGACTGGGCGACCTTGTCGGCCTTCAGGTCCGCGCCGAGGGACTCGGCCAGCTCCCACATCCGCTCCAGCGGCTGGGTGATCTGGCGGTCGTAGACGGAGATGGCGGCGCTCGGGGCGAGCTTGGCGATCTTGTCCTTGGACGCCTCGGGGACGTACCAGAGGGTGCCGGCGCTGTCGAAGGTCGTGGAGATGAGGACCTCGGGGGCGAACGCCGCGTACTGCTCGACGTTGAACTGGTCCCAGACGTTGCCGAAGACCGTCAGCTTGCTGACGTCCATGTCGCCGGCCTGGACGTCGGCCTTGCCGTCCTGCGTCTTGGTCGGGCCGAAGACGCCCTTGACCTCGATGCCGTAGTCGAACAGGGCGGCCGCGACGCCGACGAAGGCGACGATCTTCGTCGGGACCTTGTCGAGCTTGACCGTGGTGCCGCGGTCGTCCTTGAACGTCCAGGGGCCGGACTTGGCAGCCGTCGTGGCCTCGTCCGAGCCACCGTTTTTCGCGTCGTCGTCCCCGCAGGCCGCGAGCACGGCCCCGAGGCCGAGGGCGCCGCCCGCGGCGAGGATGCCGCGACGGGTGAGGTGGGTGGCTCTTGCGTTGGACATGGGTACGCTGCTTTCGAACAGGGCGGATCACCGGCCGGACAATTCGAAGGTAGGTTAGCCTAACCTGAGCTGATGTCCAGGGGTGGGGGCCCTTGTGATCGAAGCTGTCCGCAAGCTGTGAGGGCGCCTCGCGCGACTGCTGAGGCCCAACGCCCTTGTAATCAAGGGACGTTGGACCTCCAATCGGTGAGCGGTGGGCTCAGCCCACCAGCCCCAGTTCCCGGGCGATCAGCATCCGCTGCACCTCGCTCGTGCCCTCGCCGATCTCCAGGATCTTGGAGTCGCGCCACATGCGGGCGACCGGGTACTCGTTCATGAAGCCGTAGCCGCCGTGGATCTGCGTGGCGTCCCGGGCGTTGTCCACGGCGACCGTCGAGGAGTAGAGCTTCGCCAGGGCCGCTTCCTTCTTGAAGGGTTCGCCGGACACGAGGCGGCTGGCCGCGTCGCGCCAGGCGAGGCGGGCCGTGTGCGCCTTCATCTCCATGTCGGCGATCTTGAACTGGATGGCCTGGTTGGCCCCGATCGGGCGGCCGAAGGCGTGCCGTTCCTTCGCGTACTTCACCGACTCGTCGACACAGCCCTGCGCCAGGCCCGTCGCCAGTGCCGCGATGGCGATACGGCCCTCGTCCAGGATGCGCAGGAACTGGGCGTAGCCGCGGCCCTGCTCGCCCAGGAGGTTGGCCGCCGGCACGCGGACGTCCTGGAAGGACAGCTCACGGGTGTCCGAGGCGTTCCAGCCGACCTTGGAGTACGGGGCGGCGACCGTGAAGCCCGGCGTGCCGGAGGGGACGATGATCGACGAGATCAGCGGCTTGCCGTCGGGCTTGCGGCCGGTCACCGCGGTGACCGTGACCAGGCCCGTGATGTCCGTACCGGAGTTGGTGATGAAGCACTTGGTGCCGTTGATCACCCACTCGTTCGTCGACTCGTCGAGGCGGGCCGTGGTGCGCGTCGCGCCCGCGTCCGAGCCGCCGTCGGGCTCGGTCAGGCCGAAGGCGCCCAGCATCTCGCCGGCGCACAGGCGGGGCAGCCACGTGCGCTTCTGCTCCTCCGTGCCGAAGAGGTGGATCGGCATCGCGCCGAGCGAGACGCCCGCCTCCAGCGTGATGGCGACCGAGGAGTCCACCCGGGCCAGTTCCTCCAGCGCGATGCCCAGCGCCAGATAGTCGCCGCCCATGCCGCCGTGCTCCTCGGGGAACGGCAGTCCGAACAGGCCCATGCGGCCCATCTCCCGGACGATCTCGTACGGGAACTCATGACGCTCGTAGAAGTCGCCGATCTTCGGCGCCACGACGTCGTGCGCGAACTCCTCGACCGTACGGCGGAGTTCCTCCAGCTCGGGGGAGAGACGGTGGTTCATGGCTGTTCACTGCTCCTTGTGGGAGAGGGCTCGTACGGTGCGGGACGGGCTGGGTCGGCCCAGTTGTTCGGCCATCCACGCGCTCGTGGCGACGAGGCGGTCGAGGTCGACGCCGGTGTCGATGCCGAGGCCCCGCAGCATCCACACGAGGTCTTCCGTGGCGAGGTTTCCGGTGGCGGACTTGGCGTACGGGCAGCCGCCGAGGCCGCCGGCCGAGGCGTCGACGGTCGTGACGCCGTGTTCCAGGGCGGCGTAGGTGTTGGCGAGCGCCTGGCCGTAGGTGTCGTGGAAGTGCACGCCGATGACGTTCGTCGGCACCCCCTCCTCGTTCAGGAGGGAGAGGAGTTCGAGCACATGGCCGGGGGTCGCGACGCCGATGGTGTCGCCGAGGCTCAGCTCGTCGCAGCCCATCGCGACGAGCGCCTTGCAGACCCGGGCGACCTGGTGGAGCGGGACCGCGCCCTCCCAGGGGTCGCCGAAGCACATCGAGACGTAACCGCGCACGTGCAGGCCCTCGTCCTTGGCGCGGCGCACCACCGGGTCGAAGACGCCCAGCGACTCGTCCAGCGTCCGGTTGAGGTTGGCCTTGGCGAAGGACTCCGTGGCGCTCGCGAAGACGGCGATCCGGCGGGCGCCCAGACTCAGGGCGCGGTCCAGGCCCCGGGCGTTGGGGACCAGGACGGGCAGGGACACGCCCTCCAGGCCGGAGACGAGCGGGAACAACTGCTCGGCGTCGGCGAGCTGGGGCACCCACTTCGGGTGCACGAAGCTCGTCGCCTCGATCGTCGTCAGCCCCGCGTCGGCGAGCCGGCGCACGAACTCCGCCTTGATCTCGGTCGGGACGGTCGTCTTCTCGTTCTGCAGGCCGTCGCGCGCGCCGACCTCGTGGATGCGGACCCGCGCGGGCAGATCCGCGGCCGGCACCGTCATGGGCAGCGTCATCAGTCCTCCTCCACCGGGGTGATGACCGCCAGGACCTGGTCCATGGCGACCGTCGTGCCGGGTGTGACGTCCAGTTCGGCGACCGTGCCGGCGTGCGGGGCGGAGATGACGTGCTCCATCTTCATGGCCTCCACCACCAGCAGGCTCTGCCCGGCGGCCACTTCGTCCCCCACGGCGACCTTCACCACCGTCACCGTCCCGGGCATGGGCGCGGTGAGCGAGTCGGCGCCCGCGTGGGCCGCCCCGGTGAGGGAGGCGGCCACCGGGTCGTGGTCGCGCACATGCCAGGCGTCGCCGTCCCGGCCCAGCCAGTCGGCGGCGCGCCGGAAGGTGTGGCGTACGCCGTCGAGGGTCACGGACACGTCGTCGTCCGTGACGGTGGCGGTGCCGCGCGGGACGTACTCCACCGGATCCTGCACCCGCAGGTGGAAGCTCACGGGCCGTGCGGTACCGCCCAGCCGCCAGCCGCTGGGCACCGAGAACGGGTCCGTCCAGCCGTCGCCCGCCGGCCGCAGCGCCTCGTGCCGGACGGCCGCCGCCGCCTCGTACACCTCGTCGGGTACGTCCGTGGCGACCAGGTCGTCCACCACCCGCTCGACCAGGCCGGTGTCCAACTCGCCCGCGACCACCGCCGGATGCGCCAGCAGCCGCCGCAGGAACCCGGCGTTGGTCTGCACGCCCAGCGTGACCGTCTCCGCCAGCGCCGCCCGGAGCTTGCGCAGCGCGGTCGCGCGGTCGGGGCCGTACGCGATCACCTTGGACAGCATCGGGTCGTACAGGCTGCCGACCTCCGTGCCCTCGCTGAGCCCGGAGTCGGTGCGGACGCCGTCGCCGTGGGGCTCGCGCAGCCTGAGGACCGTGCCGCCCGACGGCAGGAACCCGCGCGCGGGGTCCTCGGCGCAGATACGGGCCTCGACCGCGTGGCCGGTGAGCGTCACGTCGTCCTGCCCGAAGGCCAGCCGTTCGCCCGCCGCGACCCGCAGCTGCCACTCCACCAGGTCCAGGCCGGTGATGAGCTCGGTGACCGGGTGCTCCACCTGGAGACGGGTGTTCATCTCCATGAAGTAGTAGGAGGACGGGTCGCCGCCGGGCACGATGAACTCGACCGTGCCCGCGCCCCGGTAGCCGCAGGAGCGCGCCGCCTGCACGGCCGCCTCGCCCATGCTCGCGCGCGTGGCCTCGTCGAGGAGCACGCTGGGCGCCTCCTCGATGATCTTCTGGTGGCGGCGCTGGAGGGAGCACTCGCGCTCGCCCAGGTGGACGACGTTGCCGTGGCCGTCGGCCAGCACCTGGATCTCGATGTGCCGGGGCCGGTCGACCCACCGCTCGACGAGGAGCGTGTCGTCCCCGAAGGAGGCGCGGGCCTCGCGGCGGGCGGCGGCGATCTCGTCCGCCAGCTGCGCCTCGTCCCGCACCAGCCGCATGCCCTTGCCGCCACCGCCCGCGGACGGCTTGAGCAGCACCGGCATGCCGATCTCACGGGCGGCGTCCGCGAGTTCGGCGTCGGTGAGGCCGCTGCCGCTGGAGCCGGGCACGACCGGCACGCCGGCCGCCTTCACCGTCTCCTTGGCGCGGATCTTGTCGCCCATCAGGGAGATGGCGTCGGCGGGCGGGCCGATGAAGACCAGCCCCGCGTCGGCGCAGGCGCGCGCGAAGTCGGCGTTCTCCGCGAGGAAGCCGTAGCCGGGGTGGACCGCCTGTGCGCCGGTGCGGGCCGCGGCCTCCAGGAGCCGCTCCACGGACAGATAGCTCTCGGACGCCGGGGCGGGACCGATCCGTACCGCGGTGTCGGCCTCCCGGACGTGCCGGGCGTCGGCGTCCGCGTCGGAGTACACGGCCACCGAGCGCACGCCCATCGAGCGCAGCGTACGGATCACGCGGACGGCGATCTCGCCCCGGTTGGCCACGAGGACGGTTTCGAACATGCTCATCAAGGTCCCCCTCACATCCGGAAGACGCCGAACTGGGGGTCACCCAGGGGCGCGTTGCCGCAGGCGGTCAGTGCCAGGCCCAGCACCTGCCGGGTCTCCAGCGGGTCGATGACGCCGTCGTCCCAGAGGCGGGCGGTGGCGTAGTAGGCGTTGCCCTGGCGTTCGTACTGCTCCCGGACGGGCGCCTTGAAGGACTCCTCGGCCTCCGCGGGCCAGTCCTCGCCCCGCGCCTCCAACTGGTCGCGCTTGACGGTCGCGAGGACGGAGGCCGCCTGTTCGCCGCCCATGACGGAGATCTTGGCGTTGGGCCACATCCACAGGAAGCGGGGCGAGTACGCCCGCCCGCACATCGAGTAGTTACCGGCGCCGTACGAACCCCCGACGACGACCGTCAGCTTCGGCACGCGCGTGCAGGCCACCGCGGTCACCATCTTGGCGCCGTGCTTGGCGATGCCGCCGGCCTCGTAGTCCTTGCCGACCATGAACCCGGAGATGTTCTGGAGGAAGACCAGCGGGATGCCGCGCTGGTCGCACAGCTCGATGAAGTGGGCGCCCTTCTGGGCGGACTCGGAGAACAGGATGCCGTTGTTGGCGACGATGCCGACCGGGTGGCCGTGGATCCGGGCGAAGCCGGTGACCAGGGTCTGCCCGAACTCGGCCTTGAACTCCGAGAAGCGCGAGCCGTCGACCACGCGCGCGATGATCTCGCGTACGTCGTAGGGGGTGCGGGAGTCGACGGGAACGGCGCCGTAGAGGGAGTAGGGGTCGACCTTCGGCTCCGCGGCGGGCACCACCTCCCAGGGGAGGGTGCGGCGCGCGGGGAGGGTGGCGACGATGTCGCGCACGATCCGCAGCGCGTGCGCGTCGTCCTCCGCGAGGTGGTCGGTCACGCCGGACACCCGCGAGTGGACCTCGCCGCCGCCGAGCTCCTCGGCGGTGACGACCTCACCGGTGGCCGCCTTCACCAGCGGGGGACCGCCGAGGAAGATCGTGCCCTGGTTCCGGACGATGACGGCCTCGTCGCTCATGGCGGGCACGTAGGCGCCGCCCGCGGTGCAGGAGCCGAGCACGGCCGCGATCTGCGGGATGCCCGCGCCCGACATCCGGGCCTGGTTGTAGAAGATCCGCCCGAAGTGCTCCCGGTCCGGGAAGACCTCGTCCTGCATCGGCAGGAACGCACCGCCGGAGTCGACCAGGTACAGACACGGCAGGCGGTTCTCCAGGGCCACCTCCTGCGCGCGCAGGTGCTTCTTCACCGTCATCGGGTAGTACGTGCCGCCCTTGACCGTGGCGTCGTTGGCGACGATCACGCACTCGCGCCCGCTGACCCGCCCGATCCCGGCGATGACGCCGGCGGCCGGGGCCTGCCCGTCGTACATCCCGTCGGCGGCCAGCGGAGCGAGCTCCAGGAAGGGCGATCCGGGGTCGAGGAGGGTGTCCACCCGGTCCCGCGGCAGCAGCTTGCCGCGTGCGGTGTGCCGGGCGCGGGCCTTCTCCCCGCCGCCGAGCCGGGCCGCGGCGAGCTTGCCGCGCAGCTCCTCGCCGAGCGCCCGGTGGGCCTCCTCGTTGGACCGAAAGGCCTCCGACGCGGGATCTGCCGCGCTGTGGAGCTCCGGTGCCTCATGCATCCTGCGGTCCCCTCACCCAGTGATCGACTGTTCATGAGCGACTGTTAATGAGCGTTAACCATTTCCTTCAGGTTAACGACCGCTAACCTCCCTGTCTAGAATTACCTCCATGGCCACGAGAACCGACGCCCCCACCCGCCGCGAACAGATCCTCAAGGAGGCCGCGCGGCTGTTCGCCGAGCGCGGCTTCCACGGTGTCGGCGTCGACGAGATAGGCGCCGCCGTGGGCATCAGCGGCCCCGGTCTCTACCGGCACTTCGCCGGCAAGGACGCGATGCTCGCCGAGCTCCTGGTCGGCATCAGCGGTCAGCTGCTGACGGGCGCGAAGCGGCGCCTGGCGGAGGCCGACGGGGTGCCGGCCGAGGCGGTCCTCGACTCCCTCATCGAGGGCCACATCGACTTCGCCCTCGACGACCGCCCTCTGATCACCCTGCACGACCGCGAGCTGGACCGCCTGCGCGACAGCGACCGCAAGCTGGTGCGCCAGCTCCAGCGGCAGTACGTCGAGCTGTGGGTGGAGGTGGTCCGTGAGGTCTATCCGGGCCTGACGGAGCCGACGGCCCGCTCGGCGGTGCACTCGGTCTTCGGCCTGCTGAACTCGACACCGCACCTGGGGCGGCCCGGGTCCCTGCCGGGGCGGGGCGGCACGGCGGTGCTGCTGCACCGGATGGCGCGGGGGGCGTTCGGGGCGGCCGAGGCGGAGTGAGGCGGGGGGTGTTCGGGGCGGCCGAGGCGGAGTGAGGCGGGGGGCGTTCGGGGCGGCCGGGGTGGAGTGAGGCAGGGGGCGTGCGCCCTTCTTCATCCCGCCTTTAGGTCAAGACTTAGTAAAGTGGCCCGCATGATCATTGCTGCCACGGCCGAGGCGCCGGTCGGGGGAGTCGCCGGCTGGGCCGCGGACCTCATGGAGAAAATGGGCGGTCCCGGCGCCGGACTGGCCATCGCCCTGGAGAACCTCTTCCCGCCGCTGCCCAGCGAGGTGATCCTGCCGCTCGCGGGGTTCACCGCGAGCCAGGGTCGGATGGACGTCTTCTCCGCGATCGCCTGGACGACGGCGGGTTCGGTGGCCGGTGCACTGGCGTTGTATCTCCTGGGCGCGCTCTTCGGTCGCGAGCGGCTGATCTCGGTGGCGGCCCGGCTGCCCCTGGTCAAGGTCGCCGACGTGGAGCGGACCGAGGCGTGGTTCGTCCGGCACGGCACCAAGGCCGTCTTCTTCGGCCGCTTCGTGCCGATCTTCCGCAGCCTGATCTCGATACCGGCCGGCGTCGAACGGATGCGGCTGCCGGTCTTCCTCGCCCTCACCGCGGCGGGCAGCCTCATCTGGAACACCGCCTTCATCGCCGGCGGCTACGCCCTCGGCGCGCGCTGGCGCGAGGTCACCGACCTGGTCGGTCTCTACTCCAAGGTGATCCTGGCGGCCGTGGCGGTCGCGGCCCTGGTCTTCGTGGCCGTACGGCTGCTCCGGGCGGGGCGTGGGACGCGGCGGCGGACGGAAGGGCCGGCTTCCGCGAGGCGCCCCTAAGGTTGTCCTCCCTCCCATGGGGCGTACGGCTGCGAGCGTGACGAGCGTTACGGACCTTCACCCCTGGACGCCCGCGGATACTCGCCGGTACGGTTGAGTGAGCAAGCGCTTAGACATGTACCGGTGGAGGTGGACGGCGTGCGCCGTACGGTGTTCAACGAGGATCACGAGGCGTTCCGGGAGACCATCCGCGCCTTCATCGAGGCCGAGGTCGTGCCGGTCTACGACGAGTGGTTCGCGGCGGGCCAGGCGCCCCGCGACTTCTACTACAAGCTCGCCGAGCTCGGCGTCTTCGGCATCCGCGTCGACGAGGAGTACGGCGGCGCCGGCATCGACTCGTACAAGTTCGAGGCGGTGATGTACGAGGAGACCGCCCGCGCGGGTGTGCAGTTCGGCGGTTCCGGCGTGCACGTCCTGCTCGGCCTGCCGTACATCAAGATGCTCGCCTCCGACGAGCAGAAGAAGCGCTTCCTGCCGAAGTTCGTCTCCGGTGAGGAGATGTGGGCGCTGGCGATGACCGAGCCGGGCACCGGCTCCGACCTCGCGGGCATGAAGACCACCGCCAAGCTCTCCGAGGACGGCACGCACTACGTCCTCAACGGCGCCAAGACCTTCATCACCGGCGGTGTGCACGCCGACCGTGTGATCGTCTGCGCCCGCACCGACGCGCCCAGCGCCGAGGACCGCCGCCACGGCATCTCCCTGTTCGCCGTGGACACCAAGTCCGAGGGCTACTCCGTCGGCCGCAAGCTCGACAAGCTCGGCCTGAAGACCTCCGACACCGCCGAGCTGGCGTTCGTCGACGTGAAGGTCCCGGTCGAGGACCTCCTCGGCGAGGAGAACAAGGGCTTCTACTACCTCGGCCACAACCTGGCCTCCGAGCGCTGGGGCATCGCCTTCGGCGCCTACGCCCAGGCCAAGGCGGCCGTCCGGTTCGCCAAGGAGTACGTGCAGGACCGCACCGTCTTCGGCAAGTCCGTCGCCTCCTTCCAGAACACCAAGTTCGAGCTGGCCGCCTGCCAGGCCGAGGTCGACGCGGCCGAGGCCGTCGCGGACCGCGCCCTGGAGGCGCTGGACGCCGGTGAGCTGACCCCCGCCGAGGCCGCTTCCGCGAAGCTCTTCTGCACCGAGGTCGCCCACCGCGTGATCGACCGCTGCCTCCAGCTGCACGGCGGCTACGGCTTCATGAACGAGTACCCGATCGCTCGCCTGTACGCGGACAACCGCGTCAACCGCATCTACGGCGGCACCAGCGAGATCATGAAGTCGATCATCGCGAAGGACATGGGCCTGTAAGGCTCCTGACATCCCCTGCCAGTAGAAAAGGTGCCATGAACGAGGCACTTGAGGATCTCCTCGATCTGCTCGACCTGGAGCAGATCGAGGAGAACATCTTCCGCGGCCAGTCCCGCTCCGCCGTCGTCCCGCGGGTCTTCGGCGGGCAGGTCGCGGCCCAGGCGCTGGTCGCCGCCGGACGTACGGTGCCGGCCGACCGGCCCGCGCACTCCCTCCACGCGTACTTCCTGCGCATGGGGGACCCGGGCGCGCCCATCGTCTACAACGTCGACCGGATGCGCGACGGCCGCTCCTTCACCACCCGCCGGGTGGTCGCCGTCCAGCACGGCAAGCCGATCTTCGCGCTGTCGGCGTCCTTCCAGACGCACGAGGAGGGCCTGGACCACCAGACCCCGATGCCCGCCTCGCCCGACCCGGCGTCGCTGCCCACCTCCGAGGAGCGGCTGCGCGGGTACGACCATCTCGACCCGGCGGTCGTCGAGCGCTTCCTGGAGGCACGCCAGGCCGTCGACCTGCGCTATGTCGACGAGCCGCCGTACGGAAAGTTCGGCGAGCCCCGCGAACCGCACTCCCAGGTCTGGTTCCGCACCAACGGCAAGCTGGCGGACGACCCGCTCCTGCACGTCGTTCTGGCCACCTACGTCTCCGACATGACGCTCCTCGACTCCGTCCTGCTCGCGCACGGCCGCGGCGGCTGGGCGGTCGGGGACGTGGTCGGCGCCTCGCTGGACCACGCGATGTGGTTCCACCGGCCGTTCCGGGCCGACGAGTGGCTGCTGTACGACCAGGAGTCGCCGTCGGCGTTCGGCGGACGCGGGCTCGGGCAGGCGCGCATCTACACGCAGGACGGGCGGCTCGCGGTGTCCGTGATCCAGGAGGGCGTGGTCCGCGTTCCGCGGTGACGCCGGTGAGGGCCGGGGCCCACCGAGCCCCGGCACCACCCCCTCATCACCGGGTCGCGTTGCGCAGCCGGGCGAACGACGTGTCCAGGCCCCGCTTCATCAGCCGGGCCGCGGGACGCTCCACGCACCGGTGCACCAGCCAGCTCAGCACCAGGAACACCAGGATCACCACGGCGACCAGCAGCCGCGGATCCATGGTGTCGCGCAGCCGGTTGATCATCACCGTGCCGGCGAGATAGTGCGTCAGATACAGCGGATACGTCAGCGCTCCCGCTGTCACCAGCCACTTCCAGCGGATCCGGTCCGTGTAGCCCAGCGCGACGGCGACCATGAACAGCAGGAACGCCGTGTAGATCAGCGCGCTGCCGCGCCAGCCCGAGACGTGCTCGACCGAGGCGATCCGGCGCCCGAGCTCGACCTGCGCCATCAGCCACGACAGGGTCAGCATGCCCCACAGCAGCAGGTCCTGGCCGAACCGGTACATCAGGTAGAGCACGAGACCGGCGATGAAGAACCAGGCCGCGACCGGGTTGACGATCAGGATCATCAGGCGCAGCTCGGAGATCGGCGCGATCATCGCGGCGGTGCCCCAGACGCAGCAGAACACCACGACTCTGCGGTAGGTGAGCCCCATGGCGACGACCACCAGGAAGAGCAGATAGAAGCGCAGCTCCGTCCACAGGGTCCAGTAGACGCCGTCGACGTGCGGCGAGGCCGAACCGGACTGGAGCATCGTGAGGTTGAGCAGGATGTCCCGCATCCGCAGCCGCTCCCACACCCCCGGCAGGGCCACGACGACGGCCGTGGTGAAGGCGATGGCGAACCAGTACGCCGGATAGAGCCGGATGACCCGGGAGACGAAGAACTGCCGGGGCGTTCGGCCCCAGCACGACATGCAGATCACGAAGCCGCTGATGACGAAGAAGATCTCGACGCCGATCCAGCCGTAGGTGGAGAAGTGGAACACCGTGGGCATGATCTCGGACACCGGACGGTCCCAGACGGGGTTGCCGGGCCGGTCGAGCCGGTCGGTGCCCGCGTAGTGGTGCACGGCCACCAGCAGCGCGGCGAGCAGCCGGACGCCGTCGATGACGTACAGCCGGCGACCCTCCCGCACGGGCATCGTCTCGGCGAGCGGGGGAAGCGGCTGCGAGGGCACGCGCATCGTGCCCGACGCCCCCCGAAGGGCTGTATGTCTCATATCAAGTCCGCGCATCAGCAACATCCGTTCCCCTGAGAAACCCCGTCACTTCTGTTTCCGGTTGAACAGACAGAGACGTGTCTCAGGGGGATGTGTGCAGAGAGGCGACCTCCACGAAGAAATCCCGCAGCGTTCGCCGAGATTTCGACGTGGTCGAGTACAACCCCTACTCGACCAGGCCCGCTTCCCGCAGCAGATACGCCGTCATCGGGTCGTAGTGGCGAGGGCTGATCACGTGGTCGTCCAGCGGCACCACGACCTGCACCGTGCCCTCCGACTCCGCGAGGAACAGCGCCGGGTCGTTGCAGTCGGCGTAGCCGACGGAGTCGACGCCGTGCTGGCCGGCGTAGCCCGCCCAGCCGTGGTCGGCCACGACGAGGTCCGGCAGCGGGCGTCCCTCGCGCTCGAGCCCCGTGAGGATGGCCTTCATGGGTGCCCCGGAGTGGGTGTGCCAGAGGGTGGCGCCGTGTTCGAGGACCGCGACGTCCGCGAACTGCATGACGTAACCCTCGTCGGTCTGCAGGCCCTCCGGGATCACGACGATCTCGCAGCCGGCCGCGCGCAAGGCGTCCGCCGTCGCGCGGTGGACGTCCAGCAGGCCGCCCGGGTGGCCGGTCGCGAACAGCACGCGCTGGCCGCCGTCCGCGGCCTTGCGCAGCCGGGCCGCCATGCGCTCCAGCGCGGCCACCGTCAGCTCCGGGTCGATGGTGTCCTGGCCGTGGCGGTGCTCGGCGTCGTCGTTCACGCCCACGCGCTCCGCCATCACCGCGAGCACGTCCTGCTCATCGGTCCAGCGTTCGCCGAGTTCCAGGCCGAGCCAGTAGTGGCGGTCGCCGTTCGCCAGCTTGCGGTAGTGGGAGAGGTTGTTCTCGCGGGGAGTGGCGACGTCGCCCGCGATACGGGTTCTGACGAGGTGGTCGACGAGCTCGGCGCGGCTGGGTGTCCCGGGTATCGGCATGGTTCCCATTGTGAGGCAGACAACTCCGGGAACGGTCGCGTCCGGTGCGCGTGCGACGCGGGTCACTGCGTTGATCAGCGCTCGCCGTGCCGCAGGGCGAACCACAGCTCCATGCGTACGTCCGGGTCGTCCAGGTCCGTGCCGAGCAGTGCCGCGCACCGGGCGATGCGCTGGCGGACGGTGTTGCGGTGCACGGCGAGCGCCACGGCCGTACGGTCCCAGCTGCCGTGCAGGGAGAGCCAGGTGCGCAGCGTCTCGGTGAGGGGCGGGGTGAGGGGCGCGAGGAGTGCCCGGGCGTGGTTCTCGGCCTCGCCGGGGGAGAGCAGGTCGGTGAGGGCGGGGCGGTGCGTGCCGTGCCGGTGCAGGGGTGTGCGGGTGGCCCGCGCGCGGGCCAGGGCACGGGCCGCCTGGCTGTCGGCCGCCGGCCAGTCCCGCGCGGCCGCGGGAGCGCTGACGCCCAGGGTCCAGCCGGGCTGCGGGGCCGGCTCGCGGTCCGCCGGGACGAGGACGCGTACGACGTCCGGTGCCAGGTCGACCAGCGGGGAGCCGAGGGCGGCGCCCAGCGCGGAGGCCGCCACGGAGTCGCAGGGCTGAGCGTCCGGAGTGCCGTGCACCACGAGCCGGCTTCCGCCCCCCAGCAGCGGGGCCACCGCCTCCGGCTCGGCGCCCAGCAGCATCCGCACGAGTGCCGACGAACGGGCCGTGCCCGAGCCGCTCTGGTGCTCGCCGGTGAGCAGCGAGAGCAGCACGGCCGCCACGGAGGCGATGGTGTGGTCGCCGGTGTCCCGGTGCGGGGCGGCGACACCGAGGACGAAGCCCTGACCGGCGCCGAGGGCGTAGGCGGCGAGGTGGGTGCCGGCCGCGGTGTCGGTGGCGGAGGTGGGTGTCCCGGGCCCCGTGGGACGTACGACCTCCGCGAGCTCGGCCAGCGAACCGCCCACCGTCTCCTTCACCTCGCGCCCCGCCGACGCGACCTCGGTCCCCTCGGGCCCGTACAGCACCGCCCAGCCACCCACCCGCTGCGCCAGCCGGCGCAGCACCGCTCGCACCGGGTCCGGGCGGGAGGCCGCGGCCGCCAGGCTCTGCTGGGCCTCCGTCACCCGGCGCAGCTCGGCGTGGCGGGCCTGGGCCATGAGCTGCCAGACCGCGCGGGCGACGCCGGAGAAGGTGGTCTGCGGCGGGACCTCCAGCAGGGGCAGCGCGTAGGTGTCGCAGGCCTCGACCAGGGCGCGCGGCACCGTGTCGTGCACGGGGGCGAGGCCGAAGCCGAGGGCGGCGCCGCCCGCCGCGACGATCCGCGACACGTAGTCGTCGAAGTATGTGCCCGACCCCGCCGCCTCGGGGATGTGCACCCCCGCCGACAGCAGCAGCTCCCCGCCCAGCAGGTAGGGGTACGGATCGGCCATCTCCGAGGTGTGCGCCCAGTGGATCACCGTGTGCGCGTCCGCCGGGCCGGCGATCTGGCGCAGGCCAAGGTCCTCACGGGCCAGGAGGGCGGTCAGCGCTACGGGTGGGGTGGGCGGAACGGCGGGATCCGGCATGGGATGTTTCCTACACTCGCGCAGTCTCGGATGGATGAAACGTACACTTCGCAGTCACTTTCCGGCCACCTACTGTCGTTCCAGTCCGGCAGCCGCGGGTACGGGCGGATGTCCCCGCGAGCCGCTGCCGACCGTTCCACCCCCCCACTTTCACGACACGCCACCGGAATGTGCGCGAAGGAGGCCCCACCATGGCCGTCGATTACACCGTCATCGTCGTCTATCTGGCCGGCATGCTGGCCATGGGCTGGTGGGGCATGCGCCGCGCCAAGTCCAAGAGCGAGTTCCTGGTCGCCGGCCGCCGGCTCGGCCCGACGATGTACTCCGGCACCATGGCGGCGATCGTCCTCGGCGGCGCGTCCACCATCGGCGGCGTGGGCCTCGGCTATCAGTACGGGCTCTCCGGCGCGTGGATGGTGTTCACCATCGGCCTCGGCCTGCTCGCGCTGAGCGTCTTCTTCTCCGCCCGCATCGCCCGGCTGAAGGTCTACACCGTCTCCGAGATGCTCGACCTGCGCTACGGCGGCCGGGCCGGCGTCATCTCCGGCCTCGTCATGTGGGCGTACACCCTCATGCTCGCGGTGACCTCGACCATCGCGTACGCCACGATCTTCGACGTCCTCTTCGACATGAATCGCACCGTCGCGATCATCCTCGGCGGCTCGATCGTCGTCGCCTACTCGACGCTCGGCGGCATGTGGTCGATCACCCTCACCGACATGGTGCAGTTCGTCGTCAAGACCATCGGCGTGCTCCTGCTGCTCCTGCCCATCGCGGTCGTCAAGGCCGGCGGGTTCAGCGAGATGAAGGCGAAGCTGCCGACCGAGTACTTCGACCCGCTGGGCATCGGCGGCGAGACGATCTTCACCTACGTCCTGATCTACACCTTCGGCATGCTGATCGGTCAGGACATCTGGCAGCGCGTGTTCACCGCCCGCAGCGACAAGACCGCCAAGTGGGGCGGCACCGTCGCCGGCACCTACTGCCTCGTCTACGCCCTCGCCGGCGCCGTCATCGGCACCGCGGCCAAGGTGCTCTACCCCAAGCTCGGCAGCCCCGACGACGCCTTCGCGACCATCGTCAAGGACGAACTGCCCATGGGTGTGCGGGGCCTGGTGCTCGCCGCCGCCCTCGCTGCGGTGATGTCCACCTCCTCCGGCGCGCTCATCGCCTGCGCGACCGTCGCCAACAACGACATCTGGTCCCGGCTGCGCGGCGTGGTCCGCCCCGACGGCGAGGCGCACGACGAGGTCAAGGGCAACCGTGCGTTCATCCTCGTCATGGGCCTCGCCGTGATCGGTACGGCCATCGCGCTGAACAACGTCGTCGAGGCGCTGACCGTCGCCTACAACCTGCTGGTCGGCGGACTGCTCGTGCCGATCCTCGGCGGGCTGCTGTGGCGGCGCGGCACCGCGCAGGGCGCGCTCGCCTCGGTCGTGGTCGGCGGCCTCGCGGTGATCACCCTGATGGCGACCCACGGCATCCTGGCCAACGAGCCCGTGTACTACGGCCTGCTGGCCTCCCTCGCCGCGTACCTCGTCGTGTCCCTGGCGACGAAGCCGACCGACGCGGCCGTCCTCGCCGCCTGGCGCGAGCGCCTGGCCGGCCGGGATCCCGAACTCGTGTCCGAACCGGTGCCGGCTCACCAGTAGAGTCGTAGGCAGATATCCCGCATACGCGATGAAGCGTAGGAAAGAAGGCATTTCCACATGAGCAGCAACGAGACGCCCCGCGGCCCCGTCGACTCCTCCCGCATCCCGCGGTACGCCGGACCCGCCACCTTCGCCCGGCTCCCGCGCCTCGACGAGGTCGGCCGCGCCGACGTCGCCGTGGTCGGCGTGCCGTTCGACTCGGGCGTCTCGTACCGGCCGGGCGCCCGCTTCGGCGGCAACGCCATCCGCGAGGCGTCCCGGCTGCTGCGCCCCTACAACCCGGCGCAGGACGCGTCCCCCTTCGCGCTCGCCCAGGTCGCGGACGCCGGTGACATCGCCGCGAACCCGTTCAACATCAACGAGGCCGTCGAGACGATCGAGGCCGCCGCCGACGACCTCCTCGGCACCGGCGCCCGCATGATGACCCTCGGCGGTGACCACACCATCGCGCTGCCGCTGCTGCGCTCGGTCGCCAAGAAGCACGGCCCGGTCGCGCTGCTCCACTTCGACGCGCACCTCGACACCTGGGACACCTACTTCGGCGCCGAGTACACCCACGGCACGCCGTTCCGGCGCGCGGTGGAGGAGGGCATCCTCGACACCTCCGCCCTCTCCCACGTCGGCACCCGCGGCCCGCTGTACGGCAAGCAGGACCTCACCGACGACGAGAAGATGGGCTTCGGCATCGTCACGTCCTCGGACGTCTACCGCCGCGGCGCCGACGAGGTCGCCGACCAGCTGCGCCAGCGCATCGGCGACCGCCCGCTGTACATCTCCATCGACATCGACTGCCTCGACCCGGCCCACGCGCCCGGCACCGGCACCCCCGAGGCCGGCGGCATGACCTCGCGCGAGCTCCTGGAGATCCTGCGCGGCCTGGCATCCTGCAACCTGGTGTCGGCGGACGTCGTCGAGGTGGCACCGGCGTACGACCACGCCGAGATCACGTCGGT
The DNA here is from genome assembly GCF_043195415.1 of Streptomyces sp. Y7. Classification (NCBI taxonomy): domain Bacteria; kingdom Bacillati; phylum Actinomycetota; class Actinomycetes; order Kitasatosporales; family Streptomycetaceae; genus Streptomyces; species Streptomyces sp. Y7. The sequence continues at coordinate 24,667 of NZ_JBIDDQ010000035.1, read as the reverse complement.
GGCGGCCTCGCACACCGCGTACGAACTGACCACGATCATGTCCCGCCAGATCGCGGCGGCCCGGAAGGACTCGGAAGCCAAGTGACCCACGACCACGACCTGGTACTCCGCCCCACCGCCGCCCAGACGGAGGCAGCGCTGAACCCTCCACCCGGCCGCAACGGCGGGGACCTGGTCGTGGAGACGCTGGCGGCGCTCGGCACCACGACGGTCTTCGGCCTCCCCGGCCAGCACGCCCTCGGCATGTTCGACGCCCTGCGCCGCAGCGACCTGCGCTACATCGGCCTGCGCGTCGAGAACAACGCCGGGTTCGCGGCGGACGCGTACGGCCGGCTGACCGGCGAGGCGGCCCCGCTGCTGCTGTCGACCGGACCGGGCGCGCTCACCTCGCTGGCCGCGCTCCAGGAGGCGGCCGCGGCCTCCGCGCCCGTGCTGGCGATCAGCAGCCAGATCCCGACGGCGGGCCTGGGCGGCGGCCGCCACGGCTACCTGCACGAACTCCCCGACCAGGCGGCCTCGTTCCGGGGCGTGGTGAAGTCGGTGCACACCGTCCGCACCCAGTCCCAGATCCCGTCCGCGATCGAGGCGGCCTGGAAGTCGGCGCTCACGGCCCCGCACGGACCGGTGTGGGTGGAGATCCCGCAGGACGTGCTGCTGGCCGAGACCTCGATCCCGGTGGTGACGGGCGGTGACGCGTTCCCGGAGGAACTGCCCCCGCGCCCCGAACTGACCGCCGTCGCCGCCGACCTGCTGTCGAAGGCGGCCCGCCCGGCGATCATCGCGGGCGGGGGAGTGGTGCGCGCCGACGCCAGCGGCAAGCTGCGGCAGCTCGCGGAGCTGATCCAGGCCCCCGTGGTCACCACCCCCGGTGGCAAGGGCGCGTTCCCCTGGAACCACCCGCTGTCGCTCCAGTCGTGGATCGAGGACCGGCACACCACCGATTTCCTGGAGGAGGCGGACGTCCTTCTCGTCGTCGGCTCGGGCCTCGGTGAACTCTCCTCGAACTACCACACGTTCAAGCCGCGCGGCCGGGTCGTCCAGATCGAGGCCGACCTCGGCAAGCTGGAGTCCAACCACCCGGCCCTCGGTATCCACGCCGACGCCCGCCTCGCGTTGCAGGCCCTGCTGGAGACGGTGTCCGAGCGCACGGACCCCACCGCGCCCGAGCGGGTGGCGACGGTCCTCACCAAGGTCGCCGAGCGCATCGACGCCCAGGAACTCACCCTGGAGCAGCAGGTGCTGGCGTCCGTACGCCGCGCCCTGCCCGCGGACTCCCCGTCCTTCTGGGACATGACGATCCTGGCCTACTGGGCCTGGTCGGCCTTCGACGCCAAGGGCCCCAACCACCTGCACTCGGCCCAGGGTGCCGGCGGCCTCGGCTACGGCTTCCCGGCGGCGCTCGGCGGCGCGGTGGCCGATCCGACCCGCCCGGTCCTCGCGGTCTCCGGCGACGGCGGCGCGCTCTACTCGATCGCCGAGCTCGCCACGGCCCGCCAGTACGACCTGAACGTCACCTGGCTCATCGTCGACGACGGCGGCTACGGCATCCTGCGCGAGTACATGAACGACGCCTTCGGCGAGGCGACGGCCACCGAGCTGACCCGGCCGGACTATGTGGCCCTGGCCGAGTCGTTCGGCGTCCCCGGGGTCCGAACGACCCCGGAGACACTGGAGGCCGACCTGACGAAGGCGCTGTCCGAGCCCGGCCCTTCGGTGGTCGTCCTCCCGGCGGTGCTGCGCATGTTCGCGCCGACTCACCTCACGGCGTGAGGACGGGCGCGGCTTCCTGGTCGACGGGCGCGGCTACCTGGTCGCGGGTGTCGTCGGCGTGGTCGCGGTCGTTGCAGGCGTCGGTCACGGCGGGGCCGGTCACCGGCAGGGCCCAGGGGACGAGCGCGAGCGCCTCCTTGCAGAGGCCGGCGCTGCTGTAGCCGGCGATGTTGATACGTCCCCGGTCACCGTCGTCGGCGTGGGCCGGGGCGGCGAGTACGAGGGCTGCCATGGTGAGCGCGGCGAGCGCGCTGATCTTCTTCATGGCGGGGTCAACGGCATCGGATCGGCGCAGGTCATTCCGCTGCACAGGTGAAGACCGAGCGCGCCGGCGGCCGACGGGCCCTTGGCGCGTCCACGGCTGCCGGGACAGGTGCTGGTTGCCTAACAGATCGCCTCAACCCACCTGGGCTCGGACTGATCACCCGATCGGCTGGTCGTGTTGACCTTGACGGGATAGGTTCCGTGAGGTCGCGGCCGTCCCGGCCGGGCCGATGTCAGATGCGGCCACTACTCTGAGCCCGGAGAGGAGGACAGTGTGCTGCTGCGGTTCCGCGTCGCGAACGTACGGTCCCTGCGAGACGAGCAGGAGCTGTCCTTCGTCGCGCCTGGCGACGAACAGGGCGGGTCGGCGAATCCGGTGGATCTTGCGGGCGGAGGGGCCATCTCCGTCCTCCCGCTGATCGGCATTTTCGGGGCCAACGCCTCCGGCAAGTCGAACGTGCTGACGGCGATGACGGACATGCGCAACGCGGTCCTCAACTCCTATGCGCGCTGGGCCTCTTACGACGGCATCCCGCGCCAGGTCTTCTCCCTGGATCCCAAGAGCGAGAGCGAACCCTCCTTCTTCGAGGTCGATGTCGTCATCGACGAGGTCCGCTGGACGTACGGCTTCGAGCTCGGAGCCACCCGCGTCGAGTCCGAGTGGCTGCACAGCTACCCACGTGGTCACCGTCAGGAATGGCTCGACCGTGACGCCTCCCGGCCGGATGTCTTCAAGTGGCCCGGTGGACGAGTCAGGGACCGGTCCCAGCTCGTACGGCGTACACGGCCGAACGCCCTGCTTCTCTCCACGGCCGGCACGGACAACCACCCGCAGCTCTCCCCCCTCTTCCACTGGTTCCGCCGCAACTTCTGGATGATCAGTCCGGAGGTCGAGCGGGACGAGCGCGCGCGGTACACCACGAAGGAACTGTCCGGTCCCAGGGCCGCCAGGATCCAGGAGCTGCTGAGGGTCGCCGACCTCGGCATCACCGGAGCGACGGTGGTCCAGGAGCGTCCGGGCCGGGACACAGTGAAGCTGACGCACCACTCGGCTGCCGGGGACGTCTCCTTCGACTGGCAGGAGGAGTCCTACGGCACCCGGTCCTGGTTCGCCCTCCTGGGCCCCCTGCTCCTCGCCCTCGACGAAGGAGCCGTCCTCCTCGTCGACGAACTCGACGCCAGTCTGCACTCCCGCTTCGCGGCCGAGGTCGTCCGGCTCTTCCACGACCCGTACGCGAACCCCAAGGGCGCCCAGCTGGTCTTCACGTCGCACGACGCGACGGTGCTCACCACTCCGAGCGGCGAGCGGCTCCTCGACCCGGCGCAGGTGTGGCTGACGGAGAAGGACAAGGGCGGGGCGACCGCGCTGTATCCGCTCACCGATGCGGAGCCGGGCGAGGACGAGGACCTCACGCAGTCCTATCTCGCGGGGGCCTTCGGCGGGGTTCCGGCCCTTCTGGAGGGGCAGATCGCGCGGCGGCTGCTGGTGGCGCGTGAGGCCGGCACGTACGACGAGACAGGCGAGCGAGCGGACGGGGCGGGGCGCGACTGATGGGGCGGGCGCAGAAGGGCAGGGACTCGTGGGAGCGTCCGGCTCGGCGGGGCGGACAGCGCAAGCGCCAGGTCTTCATTTTCACCGAGGGCAAGGTGACCGAGCCCTCGTACCTCGACATCCTCAAGGACCAGGGCGTCCCACTCGCCGACGAGGTCCCGGTGGAGATGCACATCGCCAACCGTAGGGCCGACAGCGGACGCAAGCCGCTCGATCTCGTCGAGCAGGCGATCAGGCTGAAGCGTGAAGAGGACCGCAAGGCGAAGCGGGCCAAGCTGGAGGCGAAGTACCTGCCTCAGGTGTGGTGTCTCTTTGACCACGACAACTACAAGTACATCCGCGACGCACTGGACCAGGCGGAGAAGGCGGGCATCGGAGTGGCTTTCTCGCATCCGTGCTTCGAGGTGTGGCGCCTCGCCCACTACAAGCCGGTCAGCGGCTCTTTCGCCGGGGTGTGCGACGGGGCAGCTGGGCGGCTCCCGTTCCAGCGGGGCTCCCAGGACGCCAAGACTCCCAAGGTCGTCCTGCCGCACCAGATCCTGGGGCGCTACAAGACGGCCCGGAAGAACGCCGAGCGGATGAACGGCCAGCACCCGGCGCATACGGGCAAGTGGGACAGGGACCCTTACACGGACGTGCACGAGTTCGTGGAGAAGGCGCTGCACATCGACACGTACTGACACCTCTCGGCCATGATCATGCGCTGATTTCGGTATGACCCGAGCGGGGTCATAGGGTCTCTCCGTCATCTCAGGTCGGGTCATAGGGAGTCGTACGTGGCCAAGCTCACGCTCGCCCAGCTGGAACGGCATCTGTGGGCTGCCGCGGACATCCTGCGCGGCACGATGGACGCCTCCGAGTACAAGGACTACATCTTCGGGCTGCTCTTCCTGAAGCGGGCCAACGACGAGTTCGAGGCGGCCAGGGACAGGCTCAGGCAGTACGCCATAGAGGAGCTGAAGCTCGCCGACGAGGACCTTCCCGGCTACCTGGAGCAGCCGGGTCCGTACCGCAAGCGCGATGTGCTGTACGTGCCGGAGGACGCTCGCTGGGCCAAGGTCTCCGCCGCCACCCACAACATCAACGAGATGACCCTGCGTCCCGCCCTCCAAGCGCTTGAGGGGCAGAACAGCAAGCTCAAAGGTCTCTTCGACCACCTGGACTTCAACCGCATCGGCGGGTCGGGTGCCGCGTCCGGCGCGGCCAAGCTCGCCGACCAGCGCCTGAAACTCCTCATCGCGCACTTCGGGCGGATCCGGCTGCGCACGGAGGACTTCGAGTTCCCCGATCTGATCGGTGCCGCGTACGAGTACCTGATCAAGGAGTTCGCGGACTCGGCCGGACGCAAGGGCGGCGAGTTCTACACCCCGCGCGCCGTGGTCCGCATGATGGTCGAACTCCTCGCTCCCACCGAGAACATGAGGATCTACGATCCGTGCGTCGGCTCGGGCGGCATGCTGATCCACGCGGCCGAGTATGTGGAGGAGCACGGCGGCGACACGTCGTCGATGTTCTTCGCCGGTCAGGACGCCAACTCCGGCTCCTGGATCATGTCGACGATGAACATGGTCCTGCACGGGGTGCGCCGCTTCGACCTGGCCACCGGGGACACGCTCTCGCAACCGGCACACGTCCCGCTCTCGGACGAGGACCGGTTCGACGGGGTGCTCAGCAATCCGCCGTTCTCCCTGGACTACGCCCTCGCGGATCTGGCGCACCCGGCCGAACGTGCCAAGTACGGGGCGACGAGCGAGCGCGGCAAGGCCGACCTGATGTTCCTCCAGCACATGCTGTGGGAGACCAAGCGGGAGGGCGCTCGCGGCGGCATGGTGATCACGGTCATGCCGCACGGAGTGCTGTTCCGGGGTGGCGGTGAGCAGGCCATCCGTAGGGAGCTGCTGGAGAAGGACGCCATCGAGGCGGTCATCGGCCTCGCGCCGAACCTCTTCTACGGGACCGGCATCCCGGCCTGCATCCTGGTGCTCCGCCCGCCGGGCCGGAAGGACCGGGCGCGGGAGGGCAAGGTGCTGTTCATCAACGCCGACCGCGAGTTCCACGCGGAGCGGGCGCAGAACATCCTGCTCCCCGAGCACGCCGAGAAGATCGTCTCGACGTTCCACGCATACGAGGAGGTACCGGGCTTCTCGCGGATCGTGACCCGCGAGGAACTCGCCGCCAACGACGACAACCTCAACATCCGCCGGTACGTGGACAACACGCCGCCGCCGGAGCCGCAGGACGTGCGTGCGCACCTGGTGGGCGGGGTGCCGCGCGCGGAGATCGAGGCGAAGAAGCCGCTGCTCGACTCGTACGGCATCGGGGTGACCGATCTGTTCGTGGAGCGAGAGCCGGCGGACCCGGCGTACGTCGACTTCCGGGACGAGGCCGCGGGCGGCCGTCCCGAGCTGGGCGAGCTGGCCCGGCCCCGGGAGGAGGCGCTGCGGGCGGAGTTCGGCAAGTGGTGGGAGGAGGAGGCCGCCCAACGGCTGGAGTCGGTGGCGGCCACGCCTGACGCTCTCGCCTCGTCCACGTCCTCCGAGCGCAAGGCCGCGTTGATGGCGGTGCGGGGGCAGCTGATGAAGTCGTTCGGGGACCGGCTGGGGCGGGTCGGGCTGCTGGACCGGTACGCGTTGGCTGGGGCGGTCGCGGGTTGGTGGTGGGAGGCGAAATACGACCTGCTCGCACTGTCGGAGAACGGGTTCGGGGGCGTTGTCGACGGGTGGGTCGAGAACGTTGACACGTTGCTCTCGCCCGAACAGGACGCACGGACGAAGAAGCTGCGGACGCGGACGGCCGCTGAGCGACGTCAGGCGTACGACCACAAGGTGGTCGCCGCGATCGCTCCGCGATTCCTGGAGGAGCTGGCGGAGGCGGACGCGCGGAAGGCGGAGGCGGACGCGCGGTTCAAGGAGCTGAGCGCGCGGCTTTCCGGGGGCAGCGGGGAGGAATCGGAGGCTGACGGCGACACGGCCGACGGTGAGGACGACTCGGAGACCGTTGTCCTGAGCGTCGAGGAGTTGGACCGCCTCACGGCTGAGCTGGCGAAGGTGAAGAAGGCGCGTACGAAGGCGACCGCGGACATCAAACGCCTTGAGGCGGACTTCCACCGGCACCCGTACCCGAGCGATCCGCCGACGCTGGGGGAGGAGCCACCGCGTTTGTTCCGGGCGCGGGCGGAGCTGGACGCGGACGGGGAACGCCGGGTGGTGCTCGACCTGCTGCGGGACGACCTGGCGGCGAAGCTGGACGGGCATGTGGTGCGGTGGCAGCGGGAACTGGCGGCGTCTTATGAGACGTGGGAGCAGAAGTACGCCATTTCGTTGAGGGAGATTCGGGCGGGGCGCGAAGGCGCAGCGGGAAAACTGGACGGGTTCCTTGGGGAGTTGGGTTATGTCGGGTGAGTGGCCACTTCGGCGGCTGACTGATGTTGTGAGCCTCCCCAAAGGACAGGTGAGCCCTTTGCAGGCTCCTTACAAGAGTCAGGTTCTGCTTGCACCGGATCATATGGAGTCTGGCACCGGGGAGATCCGTAAGCGGGAGACTGCTGAATCGCAGGGGGCTGTGAGCGGAAAGTATGTTGTCCGTCCTGGTGACGTCGTATTCAGCAAGATCAGGCCTGCGCTGCGGAAAGTTGCCCTCGCTGACTTCACCGGGATTTGCTCCGCCGACATGTATCCCCTGAGGCCAGGGGTAGATGTGATTGGAGGTTTCGTTAAGGCTGTTCTTCTAGGGGAAGATTTTTCGCGGTATGTGGAGAGTCTTTCGGGACGTACGGGTATTCCCAAGGTCAATAGGGGGGACTTGGCGGGTTTCTGGTTCCCGGTTCCTCCGGTTGAAGAACAGCAGCGGATCATTGAGGTGATCGGCAGTGTCACGGAGTTGGAGCGCGGAATCGAGGCATCGATCGCCAAGTTCCACAAATTGCGCAAGGGATCTCTACTTGCTTCCATGAAGTCTGTAGAAAGCGCTCAGCCAGCGGCAGGTTGGGCTCGCGTGCCGTTGAAAAGTGTTGTTCCATCGGCTGAATATGGGATCTCTGAAGCCCTCGAAGGGGATGCCCGCGGCGTACCAGTGCTGCGTATGAACAATATTCAGGGCGCCAGGTTCGATGCGGATGATCTGCGATATTGTCCGGTTCCGGTTCCTTCGAAGTTGTTTCTCAGGCGTGGAGACGTCCTGTTCAACAGGACGAACAGTATGGAACATATTGGCAAGGCAGCCATGTGGCGTGACGAGTTGCCGAGCGCGACCTTCGCGTCGTATTTGGTGCGCCTCGTCCCGGACCTGCAACGTGTGACACCGGAGTACCTTGTCGAATGGCTGATGCACCCTCTCGTTCGCCAACGGGTGCGGTCGATTTCGACGGTTGCCGTGCAGCAGGTAAATGTCAATCCAACCCGCTTGAGGGAGTTGGAGATCGATCTTCCGGTCGATCTGGCTGAACAGCGTCGCATCGTAGCCACGCTGGAGGCCTGTGACGAGCAGATCGGGCGTGAGGAAGAGGAGCTGCAAAAGCTCCGTGAGCTCAAGCAAGGGCTCGTGGGCGATCTGCTGTCGGGGCGAGTCACAACCTCTGGCGTGGTGGCCTGAGAGACCGGTATCCGGCCCGCCCAAAGGGTGCGGGCCGAATGGATCGTCGCGGTGAACGGTCAGGCGGTCAGATGGCCGTCCTTGACTGCTGTGACGAACGATGTCCAGCTGGCCGACAGGAAGACCAGCGCAGGCCCCTGAGGGACTTTGGAGTCGCGGACCGGGACGCCGGTCGGGTAGCCGTCCAGGACCTCGATGCAACTGCCGCCTTCGTTGCCGCTGTACGTCGACTTGCGCCAGCCGTTCAGCGCGGCAGCGTTCAGGAGGGTTCGGTCAACCATGGGGTTCGCACTCCTCCGCTGTTTCCGATGAAATGCGCCGACGCTTCCGGGATCTGCGAACCTCACGCAGCCTTGGCCGAGGCCACATCGCGCGCACGTCGTGCAAGTTCACGTACAGGACCCGCAGTTGAGTGTCGACGCAGTTCCGTGCTCATCGTGCGGAAGTGGTCGTCACCCCGGTTCGACGAGACGTGTTCGTACTCGTCCAAGAAGCGTGACCAGCTCTCGCAGGCCGCGTCCAGGTGACCGACGCGCAGCTGACGCTGTGCGAGCAGGGCGTAGGCGTGCACGCGGCCCTGGCGTTCCTGTTTCGGCTGGAGACGGATCGACTGTTTCAGGGTTTTGATCGAGCCCGCGAAATCCTTCTCCTCGTACAGCACGTGGGAGACGTGGAAGAGGTAGGCGGTCTGGTCGTAGCCGCCGATCGCGTCCCTGTGGCTGTCCGCCTTCGACAGCGCCTGCTCCGCCTCCTTCAGGCGGGTGTGTGCTTGTTGCTTCAGGCCCACCATGGACGCGGAGTGGGCCTGCTGGCCGCGTAGGAACGCCACGAGACGCGGGCCCGCTGAGGGGGCTGCTTCTGCTGCGGAATCCGCGAGTTCCAGGGCCTTGGGCCCGTACCCCAGGTTGGAGGCCTGGAGGGACATGCCGCGCAGGGTCCTGCAGTAGGTGACGTGATCTTCCGCCTCGCGTGCCAGGCCGAGGGCTTGGACGTAATAGCGCTGTCCGAGGCCGTGAGCCTTCTCGTACATGGCCATCCAGCCGGTCAGGTAGGTGAGGTCTGACGCGGCGGCCAGCATGTCCTTGCGGACGGATTCCGTGGCCTGCGCCTGGAGCCAGGGGCCGACGGTGTTGACGAGAAAAGCGGACGCCATGGGCATTGCGTGCCCGGCGCCGAGTTCGTCGAGGATGTCCGCGATCCGGTCGGTCATGGTGCGGATCGACTGCACCTGCGAAGAGCTGATACGAACCGTCTTCTTGCCAGGAGTCACGGATTCGGCCGCCGCTCGCGCGGGGTGGGTGAACGCAGGTACTGACAGCGCGGCAGAGAAGACCGTGGCGGCTAGCAGGCTGCGGCGGGACGGATCCATTGTTGCCCTTCCGAGGTCGATCAACTCCTCGACAGTGTCGGCGCTTTGGGGACCCGTGAGTGATGGCGTGGGCTCCAGGCCGGCTTCCGCGTGGGTGACGGGTCGTCCCAGCCGTGCCGAGAGAGCCTCGACGATCAGAGCTCTGACCTGCGGTTTCGGCTGGACCCCGGCAATCCAGTGCGCGACCGCAGTGCGGTCGTACGTAAGGTCGAGTCCTGCCTGAGGGCCGAGGCGGTTCACCTGCTGCGCGAGCTGGGTTCTGGTCCATCGTGCCTGGTCAATCAGGTTGTCCAGGGCGCGGTTGGGGGTGCGCTTCCGTGCCATGTCCTCAACTCCCGACGGCTTGCACGGTGTTCATCGACGGCGTTCACGGTGTTCACGGTCCCACCGTCTTCCAACGGTACCTGCGGAGGGTGTCCGAACGGTTACCTCTTGCACAGGCGCCGAGTGATCTCGGCCGAAAGCAAGGACCCCCGCGACCGCTTGCGACGGCCCGGGGGCATGGCCCTCAACCACTCTGGAGTTGAGAACGTGTTGCACCATATCGCTCGCCTCGTGGCGCTGCTGCTGCGGCTGCTCTGGCCCGCCTCCGGGCGGCACAGGCTCTCCGTCGGCGCAGAGGAACTGCATGCCCCCGTCCAGGCGTCCCCCGCCGCCCCCGGCCGTCCCCTCTCCCCGCACGAAGCCCTCATCCGTGGCGAGGACTCCCCGCTTGTCCGCCCCTACCTCCTCGCCCACGAACAGCGTGTGCAAGCCAGGCAGCAGCGTGCCCGTCGTCGAACCCTCTGGCTCGCCGTGCACGGCATCGACGTAGGGCCACGGCGCATCCACGGTGTGGAGGTCGGCTCGCGCCGGACCCGGGGCAGCGAGGTGGCCGCCGCATGATCTACAAGAGCCACGACGCCGCCCCCACAGACACGCGCCCCCGCCTCCTCCCCTGGGCCAACCCCGACGGCAACCCCTGCTACCTCGTCGCCGACGTCGCCGGCGCTGGTCCCCTCTCCCGTGTCGCCGACAACGTCGAGGCCGTCCAGCTCGGCATGGCCGGCGACCTTCTCGACCATGCCGCCGATCTCCTTGCCGACGTCAAGGCCACTGCGCCTCAACTCCGTTTCCTCGCAGCCAGATTGACCGAGTCTCTGCACGACGTGCACCGCATCGCCCGCAGCCGGGGCGCCCGCCTCCCCGTCCCGGACGATGACGAAGAAGCTCCTGAGGAGGTCCCCGGCGCCTGACCACCCGCCTCCGCCGAGCGTGCGGACGTACCGGCGCAAAGCCCCCGTACGTCCGCACGATCTGCCACGTACTCCCCTGCATCCCTTTCCCTCACCCCGCCCTCTCGGCACAGAATGGATCTCCGGGGAACGGCGGGACGTACGGAGAGGTGCGGGGCTGTGGTGGTGCACGTCGAGCGGGACGAGGTGGAGCGGCCGTTAGTGGCCCAGCTGGAGGCCATGGGGTGGACGCACGTCCCGGGCGTGGAGCTGGATACGCTCGACGCGGCCGTGCCCCTGCTCGTCGATCAGCTCGGGCCCGCGCTGCGGCGGATCAACCTCCGGGGCAGTGACGGTCAGCCCTGGATGGGTGAGGACGACATCCGGCGGGCGGTCGGCGAGCTCGCTTCCCTCTCCCTCGGCAGCGGCGTCGTGCAGGCGAACCTGGCCGCCACCGACATGCTGCTCCACGGCTGGACGCTTCCCTCGCCCTCTGCCGCGCACGGCGGTCCGTCCGCCACCGTCCAGTACGTGGAGTGGCATCCGGACCTCGTCACGCGCAACACCTTCACCGTCGTCGACCAACTCCGCGTGCGCAGTCGCTCCGGCGAGCTGTCGATACTCGACGTCGTCCTCTTCGTGAACGGCATCCCGTTCGTCGCCGTCGAGTGCAAGAGTCCCGATCTCGCCGAGCCCGTCCGCAGCGCCGTGCTCGACCTCCGGCACTACGCCGGGAATCCTGTACTGGACCTCGACGCCACCGGTGCTCCCGTCCCCGCCGGTGTGCCCGAACTGTTCCGGACCGTGCAGCTCCTCGTCGCCGCGACCGGCGAGACCGCCCACCTGGGTACCGTCACCTCCGAGCCCGAGCACTTCCACCCGTGGCGCAGCGTCGAACCGGAGGAGGAGAGCACGCTGCGGCTGGAGCTGCGTACCGCCGGCCTGCTCGTGGACGGCGCCGACCCGGTCGCGCCCCCGCCGCTCGGCGAGCAGCAGAAGCTCGTCGGTGTGGTCCTGCGGCCGACCGCCCTGCTCAACGTCGTACGGCACTACGTGATCCCGATGGCCGTCGAGTCGGATGCGGACGGCGGTGCTGTGCGGATCGTGAAGGCCGTCGCCCGGCACCAGCAGTACCGTGCCGCCGAGAAGGCCGTACGCAGACTGCTGACCGGGCGGGCCCGTGCCGGGCGTGACACCGAGGACGAGCGCGGCGGTGTCATCTGGCACACGCAGGGCTCCGGCAAGTCGCTGACCATGACGTTCCTGGTACGGCGGGTGCACCTGCACCATGAGCTCAGTGAGTTCATGGTGGTCGTGGTCACCGACCGCACCCAGTTGCAGACCCAGCTCTCACGGACGCTGAAGCTCAGCGAGTCCGACGTCGAGACGGCGAAGACCCGGACGCAGATGGAGGGGCTGCTGCGCGACGGCGGGCGGCGCGTCGTCTTCGGCATGATCCAGAAGTACGGGACCGGGTTCACCTTCGCCGGGGAGTCGGAAGGCAGCGGGGACGACCGGGATCTGACGGGAGAGGGAACGGGCGGGGGCGAGGACGAAAGCCCCGGACCCGTGCCGGACTTCCCCGAGTGCAACAGGTCGCCGGACATTCTCGTCCTCGTCGACGAAGCGCACCGTTCCCACACCAGCGTCCTGCACGCGGCCCTGCGCAAGGCGATCCCGAACGCCGCCAAGATCGGGTTCACGGGTACGCCGATCATCACCGGGCGCGAGGAGGACACGCGCCGGATCTTCGGGCGGGGCGACTCACCGCGTGGCTTCCTCGACGAGTACCGGATGGAGGACGCCGAGCACGACGGCGTCGTCGTCCGTATCCGCTACGAGGGGCGGACGGGGGAGGGTGAGGTCCGTGACGGGGAGGTCCTCGACAGGGGGTTCGACGACCTCGTCCGGGACCGCACCCCCGAGGAGCGGGCCGCGCTCCTCAAGCGGTGGCCCACCGAGCGGGACGTCGCCGAGTCCGTTCCCATGATCGAGGCGAAGGCCGAGGACATGCTGGAGCACTGGGTGACCACCGTGCTGCCCGGCGGTTTCAAGGCACAGGTCGCCGCCGTCAGCCGGAAGGCGGCCGTGCAGTACCACCACGCCCTGCGCAAGGCCCGGGACGAACTGCTGGCGCGACTGGCCGAGTTCGATCCGGAGGTGGTGACGGGGACACCGCTGGAGAAGCTGTCCGCCAGACAGCGCTATCTCCACCAGGCCTACCAGTTCCGGGCGTTGCTGCGGCGAATTGACTTCGTTCCCGTGATCTCCCCGGGTTCCGGCCGCAAGCGGGGGGAATGGCGGGAGTGGACCGACGCCGGTCGCCAGGAGGCGTACACCGAGCGCTTCCAGAAGGCGTTCCCCGAGCTGGCCCCCGATCCGGAGTGGGTCGCCGTGACCCCTTTCAATCCGCCGCAGGACCCGGCCCCTTCCACCGATCCCGCCGGGGGGATGAACACTCCGTGGTCCGAGGCCGCGAACAGCGAACCGTCGCCGATTCCCACCTCGGTGCCCGACCCCGTGCACGCCGACAGCCCCATCGCGTTCCTGATCGTGAAGTCCATGCTGCTCACGGGATTCGACGCCCCGCGCGAGCAGGTGCTCTACCTGGACCGGCCGATCCGGGACGCTGAACTTCTCCAGGCCGTCGCACGCGTCAACCGCACCTCGCCCGGTAAGGAGGTCGGTTACGTCGTCGACTACTACGGCGTCTTCGAGCACCTCTCCGGCGCACTCGCCGGGTACCGGAACGCCGACGTCACCGACACCATGCGCGATCTGTCCTACGAGGTGGACAAGCTCGGGCCCGCCGCCCAGGAGGTCCGTGACTTCCTGCGGCGCAACGGCATCGACGACGCGCAGCTCGACCAGCTCGCGAAGCTGGGGCCCGCGGCCCTCGCCCTGCAGCCCGAAGACCTGCGGTTCGACTTCGACGAGGTGCTGCACGCGTTCCTCGCCACCCTCGAACGTGTCCTTCCGCACGAGGACGCCCTGGACTACGTCGCGGACGCCCGGCGTTGGAGCCTGCTCCAGAAGCGGGTGCGGAGGCTGTGCCGCGACGCCGAGGGCGGCACGTTCACCCTGCGCCGGTACGGGCGCAAGGTTCGGGCGATGATCGCCGACCACCTCGAAGGGCCGGAGATCGACCAGGTCATCCCGCCCGTCTCGCTCACCGCCCTGACCTTCGACGACGCCGTGCGGCGGCTGCCGCCGCAGGAGGCTGCGGCGGAGATGGGGCACGCGCTCCGCTTCCACCTGGAGGAGCGGACCAAGAGGGAGGACCCCGCGAAGTACGAGCGGCTCTCCAAGCGTCTGGAAGAGATCCTGCGCACGATGCCGGGCCGCTTCGAGGAGCAGATCGAGGAGTTCGGCCCGCTGATCGATGAGGCCCGACAGGAACAGGAGGAGTCCCCGGAACTCGCCGGACTCACGCCGCTCGAACAGCGGGTGTACCGGCTGGTGGAGCAGATCCTGGAGGACACCCCCGGAATCAGGCTCGCCGGTGACGGAGACGTCAGGCGGCTCGCGGGCAAGGTGTGCGACGTGGCCACCAGGGTCATGGCCAGGGCGTCGTACCAGGGGCAGCACCAGGACATGAGCATGCTGGCCGGAGACCTCCAGGAAGTCTTGCTCAGTAACGATGTCCGGCCTGTGGGCGGGGACTGGTCGTCTTTGGACAACGCGGCTGAGCGCCTGGCGTCCTTCGCGCAGAACAACCTGCGGCAGTTCCGGAGCAGGGCGAGGGGAGAATAGGCGGGTGACCGCGCCGGCCGATCCTTCGACGTACTCCGCCCCCGAAGCCCTCCTCACTGTGGACGGACTGTCTCTGCGGGTACGTGCCAGTGCCCGCAGGAAACGGTTCGCCCTGACCGTTGAGACCGACGCGACCCTCACCCTGCACACCCCGGCCGGGCGCTCGACGGCCGAGGCAGAGCAGTTCGTCCGCGCGCACCGGGACTGGCTGCTGACCAAGCGGCGGGAGCGGGAGCGCACACGCCCGCTCAGCCCCGTCAAGCAGCTCGCCGACGGAGAGGTCTTCCGCTATCTGGGGCGGACGTATCGGCTGGCCGTGTCCGGTGAGCACGGGGCGGGCGGAGGGGTCCGGCTGATCGCGGGGCGCCTCGTCATGGGCCCGGATCTGGCGGCGGAGCCGCAGGCGGGCCGGGCGGCGCTGGTCGACTGGTATTGCCGGGCCGGCCGGAACTGGACGGGACAGAGGCTTCAGCCCTGGGCGGCCCGCATGGGGGTGACCGAGCCGGAACTCGACGTACGGGACCTGGGAGACCGATGGGGGTCGTACCGGCCGCCGCAGGCCGGGGCGGGGGCAAAGGGTCTGATGAGTCTCGGGTGGCCGCTCTTCCAACTGCCCATGCATCTGATCGACTACGTCATCGCCCATGAACTGGCCCACGTGAAGGTGTCCGGGCACCGGGAGGACTTCTGGCGGCTGCTGCGGACCGCACTGCCCGAGTACGAAGAGCGGCGAGCGGACCTTGATGAGTTGGGCCGACGACTCTGGATGGGTGATCTTCGGTAAGTCGGGCTGAACTCCCCTCATAGCCGGGGAGTTCAGCTGAATTGACCGTTACCAGATCGCCTCGACCCACTCCGGGTGGTCGATGAACGGGTTGCGGTTGTGCTGGTAGGTGTCGTAGATCGCCTGGTTGCGCCTCTCCTCGAAGGCGCTCGGCGGGTCCGCCTCGTTCCAGGCCTTGAGGACGGAGAGCTTGCCCATGTACGGGGCGCTGCCGTTGCCGACCTTCTCGTTGGGCTCCAGGTCGGCCCACCCGTCGTCGCCCTCGTAGCGGACGGCCATGTAGAGGATCATGCGGGCCACGTCGCCCCGGTCCGCGGCGCGCGGCGCGAAGGAGTCGGAGTCGACGGTGCTGCCGCCGCCGCCCGTGACCGTGCTGCCGCCGTTGTCGAAGTCCAGATTGCCGCGGATGCTGTTGATCTGTACGTCGCAGGCGCGCAGGTGGTGCAGGTCGGTGCCGGGGCCGATCGCCTCGCCGAAGTCGCCGTGCGACTTGGCCCAGGTGTGCTCGCGGTTCCAGTCGCCGACGTCACCGCCGTTGAGGGACTTGCTGCGGGAGGCACCGCTGTACAGCAGGACCACGTTGTTGCTGTTGTTCGGGTCCTGGTCGGTGACCTTGAGCGCGTTCCAGACCGCCGAGTAGGAGATCTTGGTCTGGCTGCTGATGATCGTGTGCAGGGACGACTTCAGGCTCGTGCCCGTCTTGCCGACCGCGTTCTTGTAGTACGTCGCGTCGTAGGCGGTCGTCGTGGCGGCGGCCGGGGTCGCCGTCAGCGTGGGGGTGGTGAGACCCGCCAGGACGGCGGCCGTCGTCAGCGCCACCGACTTCCAGCGTCGGGGGCGTATGTGTGTCGCCAGCATGTGGGGTGTCCCATCTACGCGGGTTGAATGGAGGCGGCAATCGGGAGAGTGACATGGACATGTAGCCGTGTCGAGGGCTTGCACGTGTCCATCGGGTGACGGGGAGCGGCAAACCGGGGCAGCGCTACGCGAGTTGACACACCGAAAACGGCCCCCGGCGGTGAGCCGGGGGCCGTTGGCGGTGCGCCGGGTGTCGCTAGGCGGCGTCCGACGGGTCGAGGCGGTAGACGGTGGACTGGTTGCTCTGGGAGGAGGAAGAGGAGGACGAGGAAGTGGACTGCGAGGAAGAGGACTGGGAGGACGAAGGGGACTGGGCGGTGTCCGAGCCGGTCGTGCCGCCGTACTCGCTCTCCTTCACCGCCGTCCCGTTCTTCTGCACCCACTGGGTGACCTCGGTGCTCACGTCGCTTCCGCCGCCGGGGCCGCCGCCCATGCCGCCGCCACCGATCTGGATGTAGTGCAGCTCGCCCTTCTTCACCAGCTCCTTGAGCCTGGCCAGGGTCATCGCCTTGTCGCTGCCCGACCAGCCCCACATGGAGATCACGGGCTCACCGCTGCTCAGGATCAGCTGCGCCGCGCTCTGCGAACTCGACACCGCGAGGAGCCACTTGGCGCCGTCCTGGTGCTTCTTGAGGTAGGCGACCAGCTCGGTGCTCGCGCCGCCGCCCATGCCGCCGCCGAAGCCTCCGCCGCCCGTGCCGCCGGGACGGGTGCCGGTGCCATTGCCGGTGGCCGCGTCCGTTTCGCCCTGGACGGTACCGCCGGTGCCGTTCGGCGGGGTGCCGTCGGGAGACTGGCCGTTCCCGCCGCCCGGCATCTGGCCGTCCGGCTGACCGCCGGGGAAGCCGCCGCTCGGCCCGTCGGCCTGGCCGCCCTGCTGTGTGCCGCCCGGCAGTTGCCCGCCGCCACCGCCACCCTGACCGCCACCCGGAGCGCCGCCCCCACCCGGACCGCCGCCGAAGCCGTTCCCCGTCGACGGCCCGGCCGTCGGGTTCGTGCCGCCCATGCCGCCGCCCGAGCCGGCCGGCACCGACCACGCGTACGCCGCCGGACCGGCCACCGCGGCGACGACCGCCGCCGTCACGGAGGCCGCGAGCAGCCGCACGCGTATCCCGGTCGCGGACCGGAAGACGAACAGACCCACGATCGCCAGCGCCATGACGACCGCGACGGCCGGCCACAGCCAGGTGTTCCAACCCTCGGCCCGGCGCAGCAGCACGACCGCCCAGACGGCCGTGACCACGAGTGCGGCCGGCAGCACCCACGCCCATCGCCTGTCGGCGCGGAACGCGCGCAGCAGCATCACGCCGCCGCCACCGCACAGCGCCGCGATGCCCGGGGCGAGCGCGGTCGTGTAGTACGGGTGCATCGTGCCCTCGGCCAGGGCGAAGGTCAGGTAGTGCAGGGCCGTCCAGCCGCCCCACATCAGCAGCGCGGCACGGGTGAGGTCGGTGCGCGGCGCGCGGCCGCACAGCAGGAGGCCGCCGACGCAGGCGATCGCGGCGAAGGGGATCAGCCAGGAGATCTGGCCGCCGAGGATGTCGTTGAAGAGCCGGCCGATGCCCGCCGTGCCGGAGAAGCCGCCGCCTCCGCCCCCGCCGCCCCCGCCGTTGCCGTCGCCGCCGAGGATCCGGCCGAGGCCGTTGTAGCCCATGATCAGGTCCCAGGCCGTGCCGTCCGTCGAACCGCCGATGTAGGGGCGGTCGTCGGCGGGCACCAGCGAGACCGCGCCCGCCCACCAGAAGCTGGAGACGGCCAGCGCGACGCCCGCGATCAGCAGGTTGACGATCCGCTTCACCAGCTTCGGCTTCGCCGCGTACAGATAGACCGCGAAGACGGCCGGCAGCGCGATGTAGCCCTGCAGCATCTTGGTGTTGAAGGCGAGGCCGAAGCAGACGGCCGAACCGGCCAGCGGCAGCAGCCTGCCGTTGTGGACGGCGCGCAGGGCGAGGGCCGCGCCGCCGGCCATCAGGAAGACCAGCAGGGTGTCGGGGTTGTTGTCGCGGTTGATGGCGACCGTGATCGGAGTCAGGGCCAGGACCAGCGCGGCCACCGTCGCCGCTGCGTGCCCCCACACCCGCTTCACCGAGGCGTGCACGATCCAGATCGTCGCCAGCGCGAGAAGGACCATCGGCAGCATCATCTGCCAGGTGCCGTAGCCGAACACGCGGCAGGACAGGCCCATGACCATCAGGGCGAACGGCGGCTTGTCGACGGTGAGGAAGTTGCCCGCGTCCAGTGAGCCGAAGAACCACGCCTTCCAGCTCTGCGTGCCGCTCATCACGGCCGCGCTGTAGAAGCTGTTGAGGCCGGAGCCCGACAGGTTCCAGGAGTACAGCGCCGCCGCGAGGAGCAGGATCGCGATCAGCGCGGGCAGTGACCAGCGCGGTGCCCGGTCCGGGGGCGCCCGGTGCGGGGCCGGCGGGGGCGCGTCGGCGGTCACGGTCGGGTGGGGGTGGGGATCGGTGGCTGAGGTCACCAGCGCATCGTGTGCGGCGGGGGTGGGTGCGGGCTGTGCCGTACCTGGCGGCCGGCTGTGAAATCTCCAAGGAGTCCGCAAAGGAGTCCGCCGGGGAACGGCCCCCGCGCCCACCGCGGCCGGAGCGGGGTACGCGCCGCCGCCGATCCCCGGAGCCGCACGGATCCCGTGGCAATATCCTGACGGTGTATCAGGTGCCGTTCGCGTACAACCTTTCCCCGGGTCTCACGAGTCTTGAGGGCATGACTCACGGGAGAGAGAAGTCAAGGGGCGTTTCCAGACGTGTGAGAGCCGTCGTCGCGGCGGGCGTGGGTGCCGGCGTCTTCATACCGGTCATCGCCGCCGGTCCCGCCGCCGCGGCGGCCCCCACCGTCAGCTGTACGTCCGCCAAGGCGGGCCTCGCCGACAAGCTGAAGAAGGACATCACGGCTGCCCTCGCGGGCCGCAAGGGCACGATCGCCGTCGGGCTGTACGACCGTTCGACGAACACCAACTGCAGCCTGCGGGCCTCCAGCGCCTACGACTCCGCCAGCGTCGTCAAGGTCACCGTGCTGGCCACGCTGCTGTGGGACGCGAAGAAGCACAACCGCTATCTCACCGACCGCGAGGCCTCCCTCAGCAAGGCCATGATCACCAAGTCGGACAACGCCGCGACCAGCACGCTCTGGAAGCAGCTCGGCCTGACGAAGGTCAAGGGCTTCCTCGCGGCGGCCGGCATGACCCAGACCAAGCCCGGCGCCGACGGCTACTGGGGTCTGACGCAGATCACCGTCACCGACGAGCAGAAGCTGCTGAAGCTCATCACCGCCAAGAACACGGTGCTCAGCGACAACGCCCGCGCCTACATTCTGAAGCTGATGGGCCAGGTCGTCTCCTCGCAGCGCTGGGGCACCCCGTACGGCGTGCCGTCCGGTGTCTCCGTGGCGGTGAAGAACGGCTGGCTGTCCCGCTCCACGCACGGCTGGCGGGTGCACAGCGTCGGCGCGTTCAAGGGCCGCGGCCACGACTACATGATCACCGTGCTGACCCACGACAACAGCACCATGAACTACGGCATCGCGACGATCCAGGGCGTGGCCAAGGCCATCCACAAGGATCTCGCCGCGAGCTGACGGCCCCAGGGAGCCGAGGACGACGCTTCATGAGCCGGCCTCCCCTGCGTCACCGACCCGCCCTACGGTGACCCCCATGCGCCTGAGAACCGTACTCGCGACCGCCACCGCGGGCCTGGCGGCGGCCACTTGTCTGACCGCCGCCGGCCCGGCGACCGCCCACCCCGACTCGCCGTCCGGCCACGCCTGTTCTCCCTCCGTCTCCATCGACCGCTTCTCCGACGCGCTCGACAAGACGACGTACGAGGGCACCTTCGTCGGCAACTTCTCCGCGCTCGCCGTGGAGCGCGACGGCTCGCTGGCGGCCGTCTCCGACCGCTCCGCCCTGTTCCGCCTCGACGGCCGGACCCTCGCGCCGAAGGGCGTCGTCGCGCTCGCCGACGAGAGCGGCGCCGCCCTGGACTCCGAGGGCCTGGTCATCGACCGGGACGGCACCCGGCTGATCTCCAGTGAGACCGAGCCGTCCGTGCGCCGCTACTCCCGCGACGGCAGGATCCTCGACCGCCTCCCCGTCCCGGACGCGCTGCGGGTCGCCCCGGCCGGCCGCGCCGTCTCCAACGGCACCTTCGAGGGCCTGACCCTCCTCCCGGGCGGCCGCACCCTGCTCGCCTCGATGGAGTACGCGCTCTCCGGCGACAGCGCGGGCATCGTCCGCTTCCAGACCTGGAACCGGAGCAAGGGCGACCGCTTCGAGCTCGGCCGGCAGTACGCCTACCGCACCGACACCGGACTCGGCGTCCCCGAGGTCCAGGCCACCCCCGACGGCCGCCTCCTCGTCCTGGAGCGCGGCTTCACCGCCGGCGTCGGCAACACGGTCCGCCTCTACCTCGCCGACCCGCGTCGCGCCACGGACACGAGCGGGGTCGAGAACCTCACCGGCCAGGACGGCGTACGCCTGATCAAGAAGACCCTGCTCGCCGACATCGTGAACTGCCCGTCACTGGGAGCGACCGCCAAGCAGCCCCAGCCGAACCCGCTCCTCGACAACATCGAGGGCATGGCGATCACGGGGTACTCGAAGGGCCGCCTGAAGGTGCTGCTGGTCAGCGACGACAACCAGAACGCCGCCCAGACGACCCGGTTCTACCGGCTGCGCGTACGGATCTGAGCACGGCACCCGCCGCTTTTGTTGCGGCGGGATGAAATCGGGGCTCGTCGGCGTTGGTGCCTTCCGGCAGATCAGGACGGACGGAGGGCACCGCGTGGCAGCGCAACGGGGATGGGCACGACGGCTGTGGGGCTACGCCTGGCGTCACCCCAAGGACGTGGTCCTCGCACTCGGCTCGTCCCTCGCCGGTATGGCGGTCATGGCGATCGTGCCGCTGATCACCAAGGTGATCATCGACGACGTGATCGGCGACAAGAGCCGCGGCATGGCCGTCTGGGCGGGGCTGCTGATAGCGGCCGCGGTCGCGGTCTACGTCCTGACCTACGTGCGCCGCTACTACGGCGGCCGGCTCGCCCTCGACGTCCAGCACGACCTGCGGACCGACATGTTCGGGACGATCACCCGGCTCGACGGCCGGCGCCAGGACGAGCTGTCGACCGGGCAGGTCGTCGGCCGGGCCACCAGCGACCTCCAGCTGATCCAGGGCCTGCTCTTCATGCTCCCGATGACCATCGGGAACTTCGCCCTGTTCCTGATCTCCCTGGTCGTCATGGCCTGGCTGTCGCTGCCCCTGACGCTGGTCGCCCTCGCGGTGGCCCCCGCCGTGTGGTGGATCGCGCGGCGCAGCCGGGCCAGGCTGCACCCCTCCACCTGGTACGCCCAGGCCCAGGCCGCCGCCGTCGCGGGTGTGGTCGACGGGGCCGTCAGCGGTGTCCGGGTGGTGAAGGGCTTCGGGCAGGAGGAGCAGGAGACCGGCAAGCTGCGCGAGGTCGGGCGGCGGCTCTTCGCGGGCCGGCTGCGCACCATCCGGTTCAACTCCAGGTACACCCCGGCGCTCCAGGCCGTCCCGGCCATCGGCCAGGTCGCGATGCTCGCCCTCGGCGGCTGGCTGGCGGTGCGCGGGCACATCACGCTGGGCACCTTCGTCGCGTTCTCCACCTACCTCGCCCAGCTCGTCGGCCCGGTCAGGATGCTCGCCATGGTCCTCACGGTCGCCCAGCAGGCCCGCGCCGGCACCGAGCGGGTGCTTGAGCTGATCGACACCGAGCCGTCGATCAAGGACGGCACCAAGACGCTGCCCGCGGACGCGCCCGCGTCGGTCGAGTTCGACGACGTGTCCTTCGGCTACGCCGACGAGCGCCCCGTCCTCGACGGGCTGAGCTTCGAGATCCGGCCCGGCGAGACCCTCGCCGTCGTCGGCTCCTCCGGCTCCGGCAAGTCCACGGTCTCGCTGCTCCTGCCGCGCTTCTACGACGTCACGCGCGGCGCCGTCCTCGTCGGCGGCCACGACGTGCGCGAACTGACCACGGACTCGCTGCGGGCCGCGATCGGACTGGTGCCGGAGGACTCCTTCCTCTTCTCCGACACCGTCCGCAACAACATCGCCTACGGCCGCCCCGACGCCACCGACGAGCAGATCGACGCCGCCGCGCGCGCCGCCCAGGCGGACCGTTTCATCGCCGAACTGCCCGAGGGCTACGACACCAAGGTCGGCGAGCACGGCCTCACTCTCTCCGGCGGCCAGCGGCAGCGCGTGGCACTCGCCCGCGCGATCCTCACCGACCCCCGCCTGCTCGTCCTCGACGACGCGACCTCGGCGGTGGACGCCCGCGTCGAGCACGAGATCCACGAGGCGCTCAGGCAGGTGATGCAGGGCCGCACGACCCTGCTCATCGCCCACCGCCGCTCCACGCTGGGCCTCGCCGACCGCATCGCGGTCCTGGACGCCGGCCGTCTCGCCGACATCGGCACCCACGACGAGCTCCAGGAACGCTCCGCGCTCTACCGGCGCCTGCTCACCGACCCCGACGAGCTCGGCGGGGTCTCACCCGGCCACGCCCAGCCGGCCTGCCCGCGCGAGGACACGTCCGTACGCGACGAGCTGGACGCCGAGTTCGACGCCGAACGCGGGGTGACCCCGCGCCTGTGGACCGGGGACCGCGAGCCCAAGGACCTGGCGCTCGCCGAGTCACCGGCGACACCCGAGCTGCTCGCCCAGGTCGAGGCGCTGCCCCCGGCCACCGACGTCCCCGACATCGACGAG
Organism: Streptomyces sp. Y7; assembly: GCF_043195415.1. Taxonomy (NCBI): domain Bacteria; kingdom Bacillati; phylum Actinomycetota; class Actinomycetes; order Kitasatosporales; family Streptomycetaceae; genus Streptomyces; species Streptomyces sp. Y7. The sequence goes on along the minus strand of NZ_JBIDDQ010000035.1, from coordinate 1,770 downwards.
GGGCGCGCGGTGCGCCCGGAGGAGTCCTACGGACTCAAGCGGCTGCTGCGCGGCTTCGGCCGCCCCCTGCTGATCAGCCTCGGCCTGGTCGCCATGGACGCCGGCATGGGCCTGCTGCTGCCCGTGCTGATCCGGCACGGCATCGACGACGGTGTCACCGCCGCCGCGCTCGGCGCGATCTGGGCGGCGTCCCTGCTCGGCCTGCTCGCGGTGACCGTCCAGTGGGCGGCGCAGGTCGCCGAGACCCGGATGACCGGGCGCACCGGCGAACGCGTGCTGTACTCGCTGCGGCTGAAGATCTTCGCCCAGCTCCAGCGGCTCGGGCTCGACTACTACGAGCGCGAGCTGACCGGCCGGATCATGACCCGGATGACGACGGACGTCGACGCGCTGTCGACGTTCCTCCAGACGGGCCTCGTCACCGCGTTCGTCTCGGTCGTCACCTTCTTCGGCATCATGGTCGCCCTGCTGGTCATCGACATCCAGCTCGCGCTCGTCGTCTTCGCGACGCTGCCGCCGCTGATCGTCGCCACGTACTACTTCCGCCGGGCGAGCGTGAAGGCGTACGAACTCGCCCGTGAGCGGGTGTCGGTGGTCAACGCCGACCTCCAGGAGTCGGTGTCCGGGCTGCGGATCGTGCAGGCCTTCCGGCGCGAGCAGGACGGCGGCGCGCGGTTCGCCGAGCGCAGCGACAGCTACCGCCAGGCCCGTATCCGCGGCCAGTGGCTGATCTCGATCTACTTCCCCTTCGTGCAGTTCCTGTCGTCGGCCGCGGCGGCGTCGGTGCTGATCGTGGGCGGCACCCGGATCGACGCGGCCACGCTGACGACCGGCGCGCTGGTGGCGTACCTGCTCTACATCGACCTGTTCTTCGCCCCCGTCCAGCAGCTCTCCCAGGTCTTCGACGGCTACCAGCAGGCCACGGTCTCGCTCGGCCGCATCCAGGAACTGCTCCGCGAGCCCACCTCGACGAAGTCCGCCGCCGAGCCGATGGAGGTGCTGTCGCTGCGCGGCGAGGTCGCCTTCGAGGAGGTGCACTTCAGCTACGGCGACGAGGAGGAGGCGCTCAGCGGGATCGACCTGCGCATCCCCGCCGGGCAGACGGTCGCCTTCGTCGGTGAGACCGGAGCCGGCAAGTCGACCCTGGTCAAGCTGGTGGCCCGGTTCTACGACCCGACCGGCGGCCGGGTCGCCGTCGACGGCCAGGACCTGCGGGCCCTGGACATCACGTCGTACCGGCACCGTCTCGGCGTCGTGCCGCAGGAGGCGTACCTCTTCCAGGGCACCGTCCGCGACGCCATCGCCTACGGCCGGCCCGAGGCCACGGACGCCGAGGTCGAGGCCGCGGCCCGGGCGGTCGGCGCCCACGAGATGATCGCGACCCTGGAGGGCGGCTACCTCCACGAGGTCGCCGAGCGCGGCCGCAACCTCTCCGCCGGCCAGCGTCAGCTGATCGCGCTGGCCCGCGCCGAGCTGGTCGACCCGGACGTGCTGCTCCTCGACGAGGCGACGGCCGCGCTGGACCTGGCCACGGAGGCCCAGGTCAACCAGGCCACGGACCGGCTCGCGGGGCGCCGCACGACCCTCGTGGTGGCCCACCGGCTGACCACGGCCGCGCGGGCGGACCGGGTGGTCCTCATGGACCACGGTCGGGTCGCCGAGGACGGTACGCATGAGGAGCTGCTGGCGCTGGGCGGGCGGTACGCGGAGCTGTGGCGCACGTTCCTCGGCGAGGCCGAGCCGGAGGAGCCGGTCGGGGTGGGCCGGTGA
>NZ_JBIDDQ010000034.1:0-88046 GCF_043195415.1 Streptomyces sp. Y7 | reverse complement strand
CCGTGGTTGCGGCCGACGCGGCCGCGGTGCGCAGAGTGCATCGGACGGCTCCGCCGTCGCCGGGCGACTGACGAGGGGTGGCGCCCCCGCCGCCCCGACCCGGCCCGTCCCCGGGGGCTGCCGCCCCCGGACCCCCGCATCGGCCTGAACGGCCTCGTCCTCAAACGCCTGACGGGCTGGATAGGGGGTGCGGACCGGCTGAGGAGGCGTGCGGACCCACTGAAATGGGGTGCGGACCGGCTGAAAAGGCGTGCAGGCTGGCCGAAAAAAGGGGCAGGACCGGCTGGAAAGGGGTGCCGTCGGGCCGGAAAGGGTGCGGACCGGCTGGGAACACGTGTTCGTCCGACCCGGATCGTCTCACCGCCGCAATCCCACGAACACCTCCGTCCAGAACCGCTGCTGTCGCTCCGACGCCCCCACCAGATATGTGGCCCGCAGCTTCGGCGGGAGCAGAGCCACCAGGCGGGTCACCACCGTGCGGTGCTTCTTGAGCTGGGACAGCTCCGCGTTGGCCAGGATCTGGTGGACGACGTCCGTGTCGTCGGCGCCCTCGTCCGAGGTCTCGGCGGCGCGGCGCAGCCGGGACTCCCAGGCGTCCGCGTCGCGGGCCAGCTCGCGCAGGCCCGTGACCGGGCGGCCCTTGAGACGGTCCATGAGAGCGGTCAGCGGTACCGGGGCGTACTCGCCGTCGCCGAGGTAGACCGTGGCCATCTCCAGGGGAAGGCCGTGTCGGTGCAGCTTGATGAGCCGCTCCAGGGTGCGCTTGGTGATCCAGGCGCGGCCGTCGTCGTCGATGTCGTGCTTCCACCACTCCAGCACCGTCTCGGCGTCCCGGCCGTACCGCGCGAGCAGCCACTCGTTCGCCGGGATGTCCTCGGGCCGCACCTCCAGGGACGCGGTGAACCGGGTCGCCTGGGCGATGTTGTTCCGCGACACCAGCAGCTTGCGGCCCAGATGGTACGGCGGGTTCTGCACGGCGATCTGGGCCCGCAGGTTCGCTATGCGCCGGCCCGCCAGCGACCACTCCTGGGTGATCTCCATGAGCTTGGCGAAGGCCGCCTTGTCCTTGGGGCGGTTGTACTCGTCCCACACGATCGCCTTGGGCTCCGGCCCGGTGAACTTCGCCGCCAGCAGGTTGTCCAGCGTCCCGTCGGCCGACGGGATCGGCGCGCACAGGTCCTCGACGTTCGTCACCGGCAGCGAGAAGTACAGCGCGTCCCGGCCCAGGCCCTCGCGCACCGTCTCCCGCACCAGCTCCGTCTTGCCGCAGCCGGGAGGGCCCTGCAGCAGCACGGTCCAGCGGTTGCGCAGCGCCGCACGGACCACCTGCCGTACCGGATCCGGGACGGTCGCCGGGTTGGCCACGCCCAGGGACCCGGCGATGCGGTCCAGGATCTCCGCCGTGCGGTTCTGCCCCGGCCTGCCGTCCGCGCCCGGCTCGGTCAGCCGCAGCCGCTCGCCGTCGACCAGGGGCAGGCCCCAGCGGAGCGGGAAGCCCTCCTTGGCGTTGGCCAGGACGTGGTCCAGGGTGCGCGGGGACAGCAGTTCACGCAGGGCCGGCGACAGCGACGCCCACAGCGAGAACACCGGACGCAGGTCCCACGGGCGGTACTTGGCTGCCAGGTGCCGCCGCCAGGACGTGTCGTTCGCCGTGATCCGCATCGTGACCATGCGGTCCAGCAGCGCGAGGTCGCTGCGCCGTGCCGACGTCTCGGCCTGCGACTCGTTGTCGGTGAGGAAGACGCCCACGCAGCCCAGGGCCCGCAGATCGTGCTCGCCGAGCGTCCAGTTGCAGGCGACCTGCATCAGCTGCGACTGGATGGTGTCGCCCGCCTGGAGCGAGTCGTCGATCAGCAGCACGAACGGCCGGCCCGGCTTGAGCCGGCTCATCACCAGCTGGCGCAGCACGAGTTCACCGGTGTGCGCATCGCGCACCGGCGCGTTGACGAGCAGGTCGTCCGGCGTCAGGTTCGCCGCCGGGACGTACACCAGCTCGGTGTCCTCGTGGGCGCGGGCGATGTGCGTGAAGAACGTCGCCGTCTTGCCGATGCCGTGCTCACCGAAGATCTGCCCGGTCTGCCCCAGGTCGATCATCGCGTCGATGAAGGACTCCAGGCGGGAGAGGCCGGCCGAACGGCCCCCGTCCTTGAGGGAGTCCTCCCCGGACACGTCCGTCCGCCGTGCTTGCGTGGTCATCTACCGTGATCCTGTCGTGACGCGATGGCAGTCCATCGCCGGGTGGTGCGTCTCGGGCCACTCGCTGCCGCCCTCGGTGATCAGCCAGATCCACTTCTCCGGCTCGGCGGGCGTGATCGGCGGCGCGTACCCGTCGGTGAGGACGACGACCGCGTCCGGAGCGACGTCCGAGCGCCGCCCGTTCACCTCCGTGCGCCCCTCCACGTAGTCGGCGACCACCTGGAAGCTGGTGCCGCCTCCGCCGTAGACGCGCTCGCCCGGCACGAAGGGCATCACGACGGCGTCGAAGGACAGCCAGTGCGCCTCCACGCCCTCGATGCGGCCCACGAGTTCGGTGAGCCAGGTGATGACGTGGGCCGGCATCGAGCCCGAGGTGTCGTACGCGATGACGAGCACCTTGTCCCGCACCGGGCCGCGCCGGGCGAGCATCGGGTCCTGGCCGAGCGCCGCGAGCAGCGCGCCGCGCTTCTTCGGGTACACCAGCCGCTCGCCGTCGCGCAGTTTCGAGCCGAGGACGTCGACCAGCCAGCGCTGCCACCAGTCGACCGTGCGGGTGCGCGTGGTCTCGCCGCGCAGGGCGCCCGCGCCCAGGTTCCCCCAGAGTTTGGCGGCCCGGGGGTTGCCCTCCTCGCTGCGGCCCATCAGTTCCAGCAACTCCCGCTCCGCGCCCGCGTGTCCGCGCCGCGCCGCGAGCAGGGCGTTGAGCAGAGCCGACGAAGCCGCCCCGTCCACGGTCTCCTGGTCGGCGGGGACGGCGCCGTCCAGCATGTGCACGCACAGCCGCCGGGCCGGCACCGGCGGGCGGTGCATGCGCTTCAGCTCGCCGTACACCCGCATGTCCGTCTCCGTGAACGCCTCGTACGACACCGGTTCCAGGCCGTGCGCCGTCAGGTCCGCACGGTAGGCGTCGTGGACCTCGCGCGGATCGACGCCCGTCGGCCGGCCGTCCAGCAGCGGCAACTGCGCCCTGCCGAGCCGGATCAGTGCCACGTGGTTGATGGAGACCTCACAGGCCAGCTCGAACACCGGGTCCGCGCGCAGCTCCGGGTCGGTGAACAGATGCCGGTGCACCAGATGGCGGGCCTCGTGGAACAGGACGAACTTCACGCCGTCCAGGCCGAGTCGGACGAAGAAGCCGGGGTTGTAGAGCAGCAGGCAGGTGCCGTCGCCGGAGGCGACCACGGCCGCGGTGTCCACCGCCGTCGTCGGGATCTGGTGGTGGCACTTCGCGTACAGCCAGGACGCCACCGCCGACTCCGTCAGACCGAAGTCCAGCAGTGCGGCCTCCTTGAGCCGGCGTGCCTCCTCGACGACGGCCGGGTCCGCCGGCCGGTACCGCTCCAGCGCCCGGCGGTCGGCCAGGTCGACCACCGGGGCACGCCGCCCCCGCTCTCCGTACGCCATGCCGAGCCCCCCGTACCGAATCTCCCCCGGACCTCATTGGTAGCAGCGCCCACTGACAACGGGCCAACGCATTACGCTTCGGGACCAAGGGCGGGGCCGTAGCGCAGAGGCAGGCGCACCGGTCTCCAAAACCAGAGCACGCTGGTTCGAATCCAGCCGCCCCGCCCCCTCCGGCCGCCCCGCCCTCCTCCAGCCGCCCCGCCCTCCTGCAGCCGCCGCGTCCCCTTGCCTCCGCCGCGTCGCCGGTGCCGTCAGGCGATCGCTCCCGCCGTCATCACCAGCTCCGGCGTCCGCCCGTGGAACGTCTCCATGAGCTGCGCGAGCACCGCCCACGCCTCCTCACGCTCCCCCAAGTGGTCCCGCACCAGCGGGCGCAGGGCGTCCTGGGCCTCGTGGACGCGCGAGGGGAACAGCAGGTGCCCCATCGCCAGGACCTCCAGGACGTCGACGGCGGGTCCGTGGGCCGTCGCGTACTCGGCCGGAGAGTCGATGACGCCCGCCTCCCGCAGGCGGTGCGTGAACTTGGCGTGGGAGCCGAACCCTTCGCGCACCAGGGGCGGGCAGTCGGGGCGCACGGAGAGCGCCCAGCGGGCGTATCCGGGCAGCGGACGGTCGAGGTGCGCCTCCGCGACCGTCCACCAGTCGTCGGCCGTCAGCACCATGGAGGCGGCGGCACGCCCCTGACCCATCGACGTGACGGAGCGCAGCGCGCCCACGAGGCCGTGCCGGACGTAGCTGTCGGGCACCTCGGGCTCCTGCTCCCGCAGGACCTCGTCGACGGGCAGCGGGCCGGTGCGGCCCGCCCCGAAGGGCACGCCGCGGGCGACGGCCCGGCGCAGTCCCGGGTCGCCGGCGAGGTGGGGCCACACCACGCCGTTCAGTCCCGGATCGTCGTTCTCCAGGATCCACAGCGCCACGGAGGACGGCATACGCCGCGCCCACGTCCCGGCGCGCGCCAGGCGGCGCCGGGTCGCGGCGGCGTCCTCGGGGCCGGGGAGTCCCGTGCGCCCCCGGACCCGCTCGGCGGTGGCCGCTTCGACCAGGTGGAGCAGGAAGCCGACGGCTTGCTCCGCCCTGCTGTTCTCACGCATGGCGTGCATGATGCCGCAGGCCACGGCGGCGCGCACAGGAAAAAGCGACGGCCGGCCCGCACGTGGCGGGCCGGCCGTCGGTGACCGTGGGAGGCGGAGGTCAGCCGGCCGCGCGGGCCGCCATGCGGGCCTTGCGCGCGGCGAGCTTCTCGTCGAACTTCAGGGCCTCGGCGTTCAGTCCGCCCATGAACAGCCCCAGTTCCTCCTGGGCCTTCTGGCCCTCGGGGCCGAGGCCGTCGATCTCCATGATCTTCAGGAAGCGCAGCACCGGCTCCAGCACGTCGTCGTGGTGGATGCGCATGTTGTAGACCTCGCCGATGGCCATCTGGGCGGCGGCGCGCTCGAAGCCGGGGATGCCGTGGCCGGGCATGCGGAAGTTGACCACGACGTCGCGCACGGCCTGCATGGTGAGGTCGGGGGCGATCTCGAACGCGGCCTTCAGCAGGTTCCGGTAGAAGATCATGTGGAGGTTCTCGTCGGTCGCGATGCGCGCCAGCATGCGGTCGCAGACCGGGTCGCCGGACTGGTGGCCGGTGTTGCGGTGCGAGATGCGGGTCGCGAGCTCCTGGAAGGAGACGTAGGCGACCGAGTGCAGCATCGAGTGGCTGTTGTCCGACTCGAAGCCCTCGCTCATGTGGGCCATGCGGAACTGCTCCAGCTGGTCCGGGTCCACCGCGCGCGAGGCGAGCAGGTAGTCGCGCATCACGATGCCGTGGCGGCCCTCCTCGGCCGTCCAGCGGTGCACCCAGGTGCCCCAGGCGCCGTCACGGCCGAAGAGCGAGGCGATCTCGTGGTGGTAGCTCGGCAGGTTGTCCTCGGTGAGGAGGTTCACCACCAGGGCGATCCGGCCGATCTCCGTGACCTTGGACTGCTCCTTGTCCCAGGCCTCGCCGTCCTCGAAGAAGCCGGGGAAGTTGCGGGCGTCCGACCACGGGACGTACTCGTGCGGCATCCAGTCCTTGGCGACCTTCAGGTGCCGGTTGAGTTCCTTCTCGACCACTTCCTCGAGCGCGTACAGCAGACGGGCATCGGTCCAGCCGGCAGAGCTGCCGAGGTGAGGGGAAGTGATCGTCACGGGAACTCCAGGGGGACGCGCAACACAGGAAAGGTGACCGGCGAGCGGTTGCCGGAACCTACGGGATCGTAGGCTACGAACCCGTAGGTTACGAAGCCGTAGGTTAAGAACGCTGTAAAGACTGCTGATCAGCTGCCCTGCCACCGGAAGTTCACTGGACGCGCACAGCCCCAGGACCCGCAGGTCCCAGGGCCGAAAAGGCGACACGCTCAGCCGGTCAGACGTACAGTCCCCGCATGCGGACCGAGAGGCAAGTCACACAGCCTTCGAGTTTCTCGAACTCGCTGATGTCGACCGGCACGGTCTCGTGGCCGAGGTCGGCGAGCAGCTCCGCGGTCTTCGGCGCACTCGCGGCGATCAGCAGCTTGTCTCCGCCGAGCAGCACCACATGCGCCCCGGACTCCTCCGGTACCGGCAGGAAGCGCGGGAACAGCGACGGGGCGTCCAGCTGCGGGATGCGGCCCAGAATCGTTCCGTCGGGCAGTGCCGTGATCGCCGACTTCAGATGCAGCACCTTGCTCACGGGCACCGCGACGACCCGCGCGCCCAGTGGTTCGAACGCGGCCCGCAGCTGCTGGACGCCGGCCGCGTTGGTGCGTCCGCCCCGGCCGACGTAGAGGGTGTCGCCGACCTTCAGGACGTCGCCGCCGTCCAGCGTGCCCGGCTCCCAGATCCAGTTCACGGAGCAGCCGAGCGAGGCGACGGCCTCCTCGACGCCGGCGGTCTCCTCGCGCCGGGACTCGGCGCCGGAGCGGGCGATCAGTGCGACGTTGCGGTACATGACGACCGTGTCCTCGACGAACACCGAGTCGGGGCAGTCGTCGGCCGGGTCCACCTCGATCGTCTCCCAGCCGTGCGTGCGCAGCGCCTCGGTGTACGCCTCCCACTGCTCGACCGCGAGATCGAGGTCGACCTTCTCCCGCTCGATGTGCGTGACCAGCCCTTCGGCGAGGCGCGGGCTGGGGCGGCGGACGAGGGCCTTCTTGCTGGGCACGACGGGATCTCCGGATCGGTGGCAGGGTCCGGCGCCCATGTTGCACGGGGCACCGAACCGCCATGATGCAGGGCCTACCCGCCCGTACAAAACCCTCCGGGTCAGGCTGTGGCCCTCCTGAGATGCGCCGACGTGAAGGAGTCGCGCACTTCGAGGAGCTCTCGTGGCGTTCCCTCGAAGATCACCCGCCCACCGTCGCGGCCGCCGTCCGGACCCAGGTCGATGATCCGGTCGGCGTGCGCCACCACGTCCAGGTTGTGCTCCACGACCACGACCGTGCTGCCCGCGTCGACCAGCCGGTCCAGCAGGCCGAGCAGTCCGTCGACGTCCGACATGTGCAGCCCGGTCGTCGGCTCGTCGAGGACGTACACCGCTCCGGCTCCGGTCGTGTCGCGCGGCCTCCCGGGCGCTCCGGCCGGCCCCTCCGGCTCCCTGTGCAGCCGCGTCGCCAGCTTGATGCGCTGGCGCTCGCCGCCGGACAGGGTGGACAGCGGCTGCCCGAGCGTGAGGTACGTCAGCCCCGCGTCCCGCAGCGCCCGCAGCCGCCGCCGTACGCCCTTGTCCTGGAAGGTCTCCAGTGCCTGATCGGCGGTCATCGCCAGGACGTCCGCGATGGAGTTGCCGTCCACGGTCAGCCGCAGCACCTCGTCCTTGAAGCGCCGGCCCTCGCAGTCGTGGCAGGTCGCGGTCACCGGGTCCATGAACGCGAGGTCGGTGTGGATGATCCCGCGCCCCTCACAGGTCCCGCAGGCGCCGGAGGAGTTGAAACTGAACAGGCCCGCCTCGGCACCCGTCCCGCGCGCGAAGATCTTCCGAACCGTGTCCATGATCCCCAGGTACGTCGCCGGGGTCGACCGCCCGGAGATCCCGATCGACGACTGGTCCACGACCACCACGTCGGCGTGGGCGGCGCTGAACTCCCTGACCAGGGTGGTCTTACCGGACCCGGCGACGCCGGTCACCACGGTGAGCACCCCGGTCGGGAACTCGACCGTCACGTCCCGCAGGTTGTGCCGGTCGGCGCCCTTGACCCACAGCCCGCCGCGCGCCGGCCGCACCGCCTCCTTGAGCGTCGTACGGCGCCGCAGGCACCGCCCGGTCACCGTGCCGGACCCGGCGAGTTCGTCCGGCGTGCCCTCGAACACGACCCGTCCGCCGGCCGCGCCGGCCCCCGGCCCCATGTCGACGACGTGATCGGCGAGCGCGATGACGTCCGGGTCGTGCTCGACCACCAGCACGGTGTTGCCCTTGTCGCGCAGCCGCAGCAGCAGGTCGCCGAGCCGGCCGACGTCGCGCGGGTGCAGCCCGACGCTGGGCTCGTCGAAGATGTACGTCATGCCGGTGAGGCTGGAACCCAGGTGCCGCACGGTCTTCAGGCGCTGTCCCTCACCGCCGGAGAGAGTGGCCGTCTCACGGTCGAGGCTGAGATAGCCGAGGCCGATGGCGTCGACGCGTTCGAGGGCGGTGACGGCCGCCCGCGCGAGGGGACCCGCGACCGGGTCGTCGATGTCCCCCAGCGCGGTGATCAGGTCGGTGATCTGCATGCGCGTGCAGTCCGCGATCCCGAGGCCGTTGATCCGCGTCGCCAGCGCCGCCGCGTTCAGCCGGGCCCCGGCACAGACCGGGCAGGCGCCGTCCACCAGGTACGCGCCCACCAGGTCACGGGTCTTCTGGCTCATCGCCGACAGGTCCCGCTTCAGGTACAGCCGCTCGAAGCGGGTGGCGAGGCCCTCGTAGTCGGTGGTCCAGGTGCCGCCGCTGCCGTTGACGGTGACCTTGCTGCCGGGGCGGCCGCGCATCAGGAACGCCCGCTCGGCCGCGGTGAACCGGCCGACGGGTTTGTGCGGGTCCAGGTCGGCGCTGTTGGTGTACGCCTGCCCCTGCCAGGTGCCCGCGGTGAACGGCGGGAAGCGGACCGCGCCGTCGGCGAGCGAGCGGTCCGCGTCGAGGATGCGGTCCCAGTCGGGCCGTACCGTCCGGCCCAGGCCGTCGCACTCGGGGCACATGCCGGCGGGGTCGTTGAACGAGTACGCGGTCGCGGGTCCCGCGCTCGGGGTGCCGTGCCGGGAGAACAGCACCCGCATCACCGAGTAGATGTCGGTCATCGTGCCGACCGTGGACCGGGAGTGGCCCCCGATCGGCCGCTGGTCGACGACGATCGCGGGGGAGAGGTCCTCCAGTTCCTCCGCGTGCGGGCGCTCGTACTTGGGCAGCCGGTTGCGGACGAACCAGGTGAAGGTCTCGTTCAGCTGACGCTGCGACTCCACCGCGATCGTGTCGAAGACGACGGACGACTTCCCCGATCCCGAAACGCCGGTGAACACGGTCAGCCGGCCTTTCGGGATACGGAGACAGACGTCCTTGAGGTTGTTCTCCCTGGCTCCGGTGAGGGTGATGAACTGGGGCGTGAAATCGGGCATGCCTCCGAAGCTAGGCGGAATACCCGACAGCTTCTGGCGTGATTTCCTTCAGTTCTCCCTCCTCCACCATCAGCCAGCGCGTGATGCCGATCGACTCCAGGAAGGGCAGGTCGTGGCTGGCCACGATCAGCGCCCCCTCGTACGACTCCAGGGCCGTGGTGAGCTGCCGCACGCTCGCCATGTCCAGGTTGTTCGTCGGCTCGTCCAGCATCAGCAGCTGCGGCGCGGGCTCCGCCAGCATCAGCGCGGCCAGGGCCGCACGGAAGCGTTCGCCGCCCGAGAGGGTCGCCGCCGGCTGGTCGGCGCGGGCGCCCCGGAACAGGAAGCGGGCCAGCCGCGCCCGGATCCGGTTGTTGGTGGCGCCCGGCGCGAACCGGGCCACGTTCTCGGCGACCGTCAGCTCGCCGTCGAGGACGTCCAGCCGCTGCGGCAGGAAACGCAGCGGCACGTGCGCCGTCGCCTCGCCCGCCACCGGCGCCAGCTCACCGGCGATAGTCCGCAGCAGCGTCGTCTTGCCCGAGCCGTTGCGCCCGATCAGCGCGATCCGCTCCGGACCGTGCAGATCGAGACCACCGGCGACCCGCGCGCCGTACACCAGCTCCAGGTCACGCAGCGTCAGCACGCTCCGGCCCGGCGGCACGGCCGTGTAGGGCAGGTCGACGCGGATCTCGTCGTCGTCCCGCACGGCGTCCACCGCCTCGTCGAGCCGGTCCCTGGCCTCGGCGAGCTTCTCCTCGTGCATGATCCGGTGCTTGCCCGCGGACTCCTGCGCCGCGCGCTTGCGCGCACCCATGACGATCTTCGGCTCACGCTTCTGATCCCACATCTTCTGGCCGTACCGCTTACGGCGGGCCAACTTGACCTGGGCGTCGACCAGTTCACGCTTCTGCTTCTTCAGGTCGGCCTCGGCGACCCGCACCATGCGCTCGGCCGCCTCCTGCTCGGTGGCGAGCGCCTCCTCGTACGCCGAGTAGTTGCCGCCGTACCAGCTGATCTCCCCGGAGCGCAGATCGGCGATCTGGTCGACCAGGTCGAGGAGTTCACGGTCGTGGCTGACCACCACCATCACTCCCGGCCAGGACTCGACGGCGGCGTACAGCCGTCTGCGGGCGTACAGGTCGAGGTTGTTGGTGGGCTCGTCCAGCAGCAGGACGTCCGGGCGGCGCAGCAGGAGCGCGGCCAGGCGCAGCAGCACCGACTCGCCGCCCGACACTTCGCCGATCGTGCGGTCCAACTCGATGTGTCCGAGCCCGAGTTCGCCGAGGGTGGCGAGGGCGCGCTCCTCCACGTCCCAGTCGTCGCCGACGGTCTCGAAGTGCTCCTCGGCGACGTCGCCCGCCTCGATGGCGTGCAGCGCGGTCCGCTTGGCGGCGATACCGAGTGCCTCGTCGACCTTCGACGCGGTGTCGAGGGTGACGTTCTGCGGCAGGTAGCCGACCTCGCCCGCCACGCGCACGGTGCCGTCGGCCGGGGTGAGCTCACCGGCGACGAGCTTCAACAGGGTCGACTTTCCGGACCCGTTGACGCCGACGAGCCCCGTCCTGCCGGGACCGAACGCGACATCGAGGCCCTCGAAGACGGCGGTGCCGTCGGGCCAGGCATAGGAGAGGGAGGTACAGCTGATGGAAGTAGGCATAGGGGCGCCTCCGCGGTTGCTCGAAACGATCAGGGGCAAACGCGTATCGAGACACCGGCGACCAACGGGCGGTGAGGGGCCCTGGGCATGAGAAAAGCCCTGTTCCGTGAGGACGGCTCGAACGCCGAGGTCGCACGCGGCGTACACACACTTCAGGTGTGACGCGGTGTCTCAGACCTCAGACGAGCAACGTCCTTCTCCAATCGACGGCAACAGGACCGATATACACCGTACGAGCGGGCGTCGACGGTGTCAACGTGATGGAGCGGGCCCGGTGCGAGGCCCTTGCCGGCGGGGGAGCCCGGTGGGGCGCCTCAGCAGGCGTCCCCCATCAGTTCCGCCAGGTCGCGGTCCAGGTCGAGCTGCAGGTGCTCCAGGCCGAGCGGCACCAGATCGCTCGTCGACTGCAGGAAGCGGCGCACCTCGCCGCTGCGGATGTGCACGACCGCGGTGCCCTCGGGGGCGTGGAACTCGAGGACGGTCCGGTCGTAGCCGTACGGCCGCACACGCACGTCGCCGTGTCCCTCGGGGCCTTCGAGGCCCGCCAGCAGCAGCTCCCGGCTGAAGGTCCAGCAGACCTCGACACCCTCCAGGGTGGCCGGGGCGGGGAAGGTCATCCGGACGGCGAACGGGTCGCGCCGGTCGTAGTGCAGAGTGGCTGGAATGCTCGGCATCCGCGGCGCGGCGGCGACGAGACGGGCCTCAACGGGCTGCTCGATGACGGTGGACAACGCCTTGCTCCCTTGTGACGGCTGGACGAACATCCGGGTGGACGAGACCGGGCACTGATAGAGACGACGGAATCGGCGAATCCGTGCACCCCGGGGCCGAGTGACCTCGGTCACCGCCTTCATGCACGGGGGTGGCGCGTTCGTCCTCGTGTGACCGGAAGGTCGGGTGTGGCCGGTGTCGCCATCTGGACGGCGACGGGGTGGTCGACTAGCTTCGCCCGCCATGAGGCGTTCGGGGAGCACGCGACGGGTGGGGCGTACGTTTCGGACAATGGCCGCGGGGGTGGCGTGCGGGGCGGCGCTGGCCGCGCTGACCGCCGGACCGGCGCAGGCGCACGAGCCGGAGCGGCACACGCCGCACTGGGAGCTCAAGGACACCGGAACGCCCGAGGTGCGCTTCCGCGGTCTGGCCGCGGTCAGCCGGCACACGGCATGGCTGGCCGGGACCGCGGGCACCGTGCTGCGCACCACCGACGGAGGCGAGAGCTGGCGGAACGTCTCGCCGCCCGGCGCGGCCGAGCTCCAGTTCCGGGACATCGAGGCGTTCGACGCGCGGCGGGCCGTGGTGCTGGCCATCGGGGAGGGCGAGGCGTCCCGGGTGTACCGCACCGACGACGGCGGCGCGACCTGGACCGAGTCCTTCCGCAACTCCGATCCGCGGGCCTTCTACGACTGCCTCACCTTCTTCGACCGCCGCAACGGCCTGGCGATGAGCGACCCGGTCGACGGCAGGTTCCGCATCCTGTCCACCGGCGACGGCGGCCGTACCTGGAAGGTGCTCCCGGACGACGGCATGCCCGAGGCCCTGGAGGGCGAGGCCGGGTTCGCGGCGAGCGGGCAGTGCCTGGTCGCCTCCGGACCGAAGGACGTCTGGCTCGCGACCGGAGGGGCGGCACGCGCGCGGGTGCTGCACTCCGCCGACCGGGGGCTGACCTGGACGGCCGCCGACACACCGATCCCGGCGGGCGACCCCGCCCGCGGTGTCTTCGGGCTCGCCTTCCGCGACCGTGGCCACGGCCTCGCGGTCGGCGGCGACTACCGCCCCGACCAGGCATCCCCGCAGGCCGCCGCCCGCACCGGCGACGGGGGCGCCGGCTGGCGGCCCGCCGCGACACCGGTGCCCGCCTACCGTTCCGGCGTGGCCTGGCTCCCGCGCAGCCGCGGCGCCGCGCTGGCGGTCGGCCCCACCGGCACCGACCTGACGACCGACGGCGGCCGGACCTGGCGGACCGTGGACACCGGCTCGTACGACACCGTGGACTGCACGCCCGACCTGGGCTGCTGGGCAGCGGGCGAGAAGGGGCGGGTCGCGCGGCTGGAGAACTGATCCGGAATGTGGGTACCCGGACGCCGACGGCGAAAGGAGCGACCCATGCCGGCCGGTTCGAACGCGAAGCGAGAACGCCAGTACGAGCACATCAAGAAGAGCGCCCAGGACCGTGGCGAGAGCACCTCGCGCGCCGAGGAGATCGCCGCGCGCACGGTGAACAAGGAGCGCGCGCGGTCCGGCGAGTCGAAGACCGCGAGCCGTACCTCGACCCAGGACATGTCCTCCGGCAGGCGGGGCGGGCAGCGGTCCGGGAAGGGCTCTCAGGGGCCCACCTACGACCAGCTGTACGAGGAGGCCAAGCAGCGCAACATCCGCGGGCGTTCGGACATGGACAAGGGGCAGCTCAAGCGGGCGCTGGGCAAGTGAGGCTCACCGGGGCGCCTCGCGGTACCGCTCCAGTTCCGGAGCCGTCTTGGTGGCGACGAACTCGGTGACGCGGTAGGCGCAGACGCCCGCGCCCACGAACGGGTCGGACGCGGCGATCCGCTCGATCCCGGCGCGGTCCTGCGCGACGGCGAGGATCACCCCGCCGTCGCGGGGGTCCTTGCGCCCGGACGCGAGGAAGATCCCCTTCGCGTACTGCTCGTCGAGCCACGCCACATGGGCCTCCAGCACGGCGTCGACATCCTCGATCGGTGCGGTGTAGGTCAGCTCCAGCACGAACATGATCGCGAGCCTACCCCTGGCCCCGCGCGGGCCGACCGCGCGAGCCTACCCCTGGCCCCGCGCGGGCCGACCGCGCGAGCCCACCCCTGGCCCCGCGCGGGCCGGACCGGGCGCCGTACGCTCGTGCCCACCATGACGACCGTACGCATTCCCGCGGGCTGGCCCGCGACCGAGGAGGAGGCCCGCGCCGTCCAGGACGAGCTGCGGGCGCGGGTGGTGCTCGACGAACCGGGGCCGCCGCCCGGATCCGGGCACGTGACCGGCGTGGACGTGGCCTACGACGACGAGCACGACGTGGTCGCGGCCGCCGCGGTCGTCCTCGACGCGGCGACTCTCGACGTGGTCGCCGAGGCCACGGCCGTCGGCCGGATCTCGTTCCCCTACGTCCCGGGCCTGCTCGCCTTCCGCGAGATCCCCACGGTGCTCGCCGCCCTCGACGCCCTGCCCTGCCCGCCCGGCCTGGTCGTCTGCGACGGCTACGGCCGCGCCCACCCCCGCCGCTTCGGCCTCGCCAGCCACCTCGGCGTCCTCACCGGCCTGCCCACGATCGGCGTCGCCAAGAACCCGTTCACCTTCACCTACGACGCCCCCGCCGCCCCCCGCGGCTCCTTCACCCCCCTGATGTCGGCCGACGAGGAAGTCGGCCGGGCCCTGCGCACCAGCGACTCCGTCAAGCCGCTCTTCGTCTCGGTGGGCCACCGCGTGAGCCTCCCGAACGCGTGCGCCCACACCCTCGCGCTGACTCCGCGCTACCGCCTGCCGGAGACGACACGCAGGGCGGACTCGCTGTGCCGCAGGGCGCTGAAGGAGGCGACCCGCCCGAGGCCGGAACTCGCCGCCAGCGCGGCGGCGGATCCCACCCGGACGTGGGGGCGTTCGCTGTACGAGCGGCAGCCGAATCCCGTGGCCTGGGCAGGCCGGGTGCTCGCCGCGGCGGTGGAGGGCGCCGAGCGGGCACCGGAGATCGACGATGCGCTTGAACTGGCGGCCCACCGCGACCGATGGAGCAGCGGCCGCGAGGTGTTCGACCGGGTCCGCGCGCGTTCCGCGGCGGACCTGGACCAGCTCGGCGAGGAGCAGTCGGTGGTGTTCCGACTCGCCGAGCTGGTGGGCAAGTTGGCGCACAACGCGGCCGGCCCGCCGCCGTTCTTCGACCACCACGCGGGCTGGCGAATCGGCCCCCTCGCCGTGCGCCTCGCGACCGCGGCGCACGATCCCGCCGTACGGACCCGTATCGCCGAGGCGCTGGGGGAGTGGCCGCCGGCCGAAGCCGACGGCACATCCTGACCGGGCGGGCTGAGTACCTCGACTGAGTACCCGTACGGATGTGGGCGCGTCGCCCGGCTCGGCAGGCTGGGTCCATGACGACGCACCGTTCCCCGAAGCCCCTGGCCGACCCCGATCGTCCCGTCGAGCGTGCCGTGACGGCCGCGCTGGTGCTGGCCACCCTGGCCGGGCTGGGGTGGATCGTGGGCATGATCTACACCATTGCCGGGTGGCCGCTCTAGGGTGCTTCAGCGGGTGGCGGCCACTCTGAAGGTGATGCCTGCCGTGCGCAGGCGTTCGATCAGGGTGTTGCCCATCGCCACCGCCGTGGTGACCTGGCCCGCTGTCGGGGGCAGTTCGTCGAACGCGAGGCAGAGGGCCGACTCGGCGAACATCTTCGCCGTCTCGCCGTAGCCGGGGTCGCCGCCGGAGACCTCGGTGTAGACCCGCCGGCCGCCGCCCTCGCCGACGAAGCGGACCGAGAACCAGCTCTTCGCGCGCTTCTCCGGACCCGGCCCCTCGCCGGGCTTGAGGCGGTCCGACAGCCAGCGCCGGGTCGGCGGCAGCTGGGCCGCCGAGAAGAGCACGCCCATGGCCGCGACCCCGCCGGCCGCGACGGGAAGGGTCCGTACGGCGGCGTAGTGGCGGTAGCGGAAGTCGGGGCCGTAGCGGTCGAGGGCGCGCGCGGAGCGCTTGACGATCTGCGGGTCGATCGTGGGGAGCGGCAGCGCCCAGGCGCCGACCTCACCCGCGAACCGGGGCGCTCCCGTGGGCGCCTGCGCCCGGCGCCCCATCAGACGCGGCTCGTGCCGCGCCCGGTCGCGCGCGGCGGCGATCATCTGGCGTCCGCGCGCGAACTGGTTGAGCGCCGAGGCGAACGTACCGCCCGAGAAGGTGGCGTCGGCCGTCACGAACCCGTCCACCGTCAGGGGCACGTCCTGCGGCAGTTGCTGCACGGTGAAGTACGCGCCGAGGTCGTGCGGGATGGAGTCGAAGCCGCAGGCGTGCACCAGCCGCGCACCGGTCTCACGCGCGCGTGCGTCGTGCCGGACGTACGTCAGGTCCACGAACTCCGGCTCACCGGAAAGGTCGAGATAGTCGGCGCCGGTGTCCGCGCAGGCGGCGACGAGGTCCTCGCCGTACTTCACGTAGGGGCCCACCGTCGTGGCCACCACGCGCGCCTGCTCGGCGAGCCGGCGCATCGAGGCCGGATCGGCGACGTCCGCCTCCAGCACCCCGACCCCCTCGCCGCCCGGCAGTGATTCGCGCAGCCGCTGGAGCTTCTCGGCGCTGCGCCCGGCGATCGCCCAGCGCAAGCCCTCGGGCGCGTTCTCGGCGAGGTACTCGGCCGTGAGTACCCCGACGAAGCCCGTCGCTCCGAAGAGCACGATGTCGTACGGACGATCCGTCCTGCTCAGCCTGCTCATGACACCCCTCGGTCCCGCACCACGCGCCGTTGTCGGTGGCCGAGGCTAGCGTGAGGTGTGCGGAGCCCGACGACGAGCCCGGAGGTATGCGGTGGCCGTGCCCAGGTCTGCCCTGAAGAAGTGGGAAAAAGTGCGCGAGTTCGCGCTCGGCATGCCCGGTGCCGTCGAGGAGTTCCCCTGGGGCGAGACGGTCGCGAAGGTCAACAAGAAGGTGTTCGTCTTCCTCGGCGTCTCCGACGGCAGCTATCCGATGGGCGTCACCGTGAAGCTCAAGGACGAGGCGGCCCACGCGCACGCCCTGACCTGCCCCGGCGCCGAACCCGCCGGATACGGCCTGGGCAAGGCCGGCTGGGTCAGCATCCCGCTGGAGCACAAGGGCGCCCCGGCGGCGGAGCTGCTCTGCGACTGGGTCGAGGAGAGCTACCGCACGATCGCGCCGAAGCGGCTGATAGCGGAGCTCGACGCGCGCTGATGGCGCGAGGTGGGTTCGCGGCGAGGCTTCCGGCGGGTAACTTCCTAAGCGCTTGCTCTTGTATCCGCCAGGACACTTTCTTAGCATCGCTGGTGTTACAGCAGTAGTGTCAAACCCCTGGGGGCAGGATGGCGACGACGCCAGGACAGGGCCCGCTCACCGGCGTGCGCGTGGTCGAGCTGGCCGGCATCGGGCCCGGCCCGTTCGCCGCCATGCTCCTCGCCGACCTCGGCGCCGATGTCGTCCGCGTCGACCGGCCCGGCGGCACCGGGCTGGCCATCGACACCGCGTACGACATCACCAACCGCAACAAGCGCTCGGTGATCGTCGACCTGAAGTCCGCCGACGGCCCCGCGCGCGTCCTCGACCTCGCCGAGCGCGCCGACATCCTCATCGAGGGCTACCGCCCCGGCGTCGCCGAACGCCTCGGCGTCGGCCCCGAGGCGTGCCACGCCCGCAACCCCGCGCTGGTCTACGGCCGGATGACCGGCTGGGGCCAGGACGGCCCCCTCGCCGAGCGCGCCGGCCACGACATCGGGTACATCGCGGTGACCGGCACCCTCGGCATGATCGGCAACCCCGACGAACCACCCGCCGTCCCCGCCAACCTGGTCGGTGACTACGCCGGCGGCTCGCTCTACCTCGTCGTCGGCGTCCTCGCCGCCCTGCACCACGCCCGCGCCACCGGCGCCGGCCAGGTCGTGGACGCCGCGATCGTCGACGGCACCTCCCACCTCTCCGCGATGATCCACGGCATGCTCGCGGCCGGCGGCTGGCAGGACCGGCGCGGCGCCAACCTCCTGGACGGCGGCTGCCCGTACTACGGCACCTACGAGACCGCCGACGGCCGGTACATGGCGGTCGGCGCCCTGGAACCCCAGTTCTACGACGAGTTCCTCCGCCTGCTCGGCGTCGAGGACTTCGCCTCCGCCCGCAAGGACTTCTCCCGCTGGGGCGAGCTGCGCGACGCGGTCGCCGCCCGCTTCAAGTCCCGTACGTGGGACGAGTGGACGGCCGTCTTCGAGGGCTCCGACGCCTGTGTGGCCCCCGTGCTGTCCCTGCGCGAGGCCCCGCAGCACCCCCACCTCGCCGCCCGCGGCACCTTCACCGACCACGGCGGCATCACCCAGCCCGCCCCGGCGCCCCGCTTCTCCGCGACCCCGACGGCCGTCCGTACCGGCCCGGCCCAGCCCGGCGCGGACACCGCCGACGTGGCGCGCGACTGGGACGTACTCGACCTTCTCAAGCACCAGGAACCCACGAAGGGCCCCGAATGAAGCGGCAGATCTTCGCCCCCGAGCACGACGCGTTCCGCGCGACCGTGCGCAGCTTCCTGGACCGGGAGGTGCTGCCGCACTACGAGCAGTGGGAGAAGGACGGCATCGTCTCCCGCGACGCCTGGCGCGCGGCCGGCAAGCAGGGCCTCCTCGGTTTCGCCGTGCCCGAGGAGTACGGAGGCGGCGGTACCGACGACTTCCGCTACAGCGCCGTCCTCGCCGAGGAGTTCACCCGCGCGGGCGCCCCCGGACTCGCCCTCGGACTGCACAACGACATCATCGGCCCCTATCTGACGAGCCTCGCCACCGACGAGCAGAAGCGCCGCTGGCTGCCCGGCTTCTGCGACGGCTCGATCATCACCGCCATCGCCATGACCGAACCCGGCGCCGGCTCCGACCTCCAGGGCATCCGCACCCACGCCGAGGACCGCGGGGACCACTGGGTGCTCAACGGCTCCAAGACCTTCATCTCCAACGGCATCCTCGCGGACCTGGTGATCGTCGTCGCGAAGACCACCCCCGAGGGCGGCGCGCGCGGCCTTTCGCTGCTCGTCGTCGAGCGGGGCATGGAAGGCTTCGAACGCGGCCGCAACCTCGACAAGATCGGCCAGAAGTCGCAGGACACGGCCGAGCTGTTCTTCCACGACGTCAAGGTGCCCAAGGACAACCTCCTCGGCGACCTCGACGGCGCCTTCGTCCACCTCATGACGAACCTCGCGCAGGAACGCCTGAGCATCGCCGTCGCCGCGATCGCCGCCGCCGAACACCTGCTGGAGATCACCACCGCGTACGTCAAGGAGCGCGAGGCGTTCGGCCGGCCGCTGGCGACCAAGCAGCACATCCGCTTCGAGGTGGCGGAGATGGCCACCGAGTGCGCGGTCACCCGCACCTTCCTCGACCGCTGCATCGAGGACCACGCGAACGGGGAGCTCGACGCCGTCCACGCCTCCATGGCCAAGTGGTGGGCTACCGAACTCCAGAAGCGCGTCGCCGACCGCTGCCTGCAACTGCACGGCGGCTACGGCTACATGAGCGAGTACCCCGTCGCCAGGGCCTTCACCGACGGCCGCATCCAGACCATCTACGGCGGGACGACCGAGATCATGAAGGAGATCATCGGTCGTTCCCTGCTCGGCTAACCCTCGTTGAAAGGCTTTCCAGTGAGCACCGAAGCGTATGTGTACGACGCGATCCGCACCCCGCGCGGCCGCGGCAAGGCGAACGGCTCCTTGCACGGCACCAAGCCCATCGACCTGGTCGTAGGACTCATCCACGAGATCCGCGACCGCTTCCCCGGGCTCGACCCGGCGGACATCGACGACATCGTGCTCGGCGTCGTCGGCCCGGTCGGCGACCAGGGCTCCGACATCGCCCGTATCGCCGCCGTCGCCGCCGGACTGCCGGACACGGTCGCGGGCGTCCAGGAGAACCGCTTCTGTGCCTCCGGTCTTGAGGCCGTCAACATGGCCGCCGCCAAGGTCCGTTCGGGCTTCGAGGACCTCGTCCTCGCGGGTGGCGTGGAGTCCATGTCCCGGGTGCCGATGGCCTCCGACGGCGGTGCCTGGTTCAACGACCCGATGACGAACCTCTCCGTCAACTTCGTGCCGCAGGGCATCGGCGCCGACCTCATCGCCACCATCGAGGGCTTCTCCCGCCGTGACGTCGACGAGTACGCGGCGCTCTCCCAGGAGCGGGCGGCCACGGCCTGGAAGGAGGGCCGCTTCGACCGGTCCGTCGTCCCGGTCACGGACCGCAGCGGCCTGGTCGTCCTCGACCACGACGAGCACATGCGCCCCGGCACCACCGCCGACTCCCTCGCCAAGCTGAAGGCGTCCTTCGCCGACATCGGCGACCTCGGCGGCTTCGACGCCGTCGCGCTGCAGAAGTACCACTGGGTCGAGAAGATCGACCACGTCCACCACGCGGGCAACTCCTCCGGCATCGTCGACGGCGCCTCGCTCGTCGCCATCGGCAACAAGGAGGTCGGCGAGCGCAACGGCCTCACCCCGCGCGCCCGGATCGTCTCCGCCGCCGTCTCCGGCTCCGAGCCCACCATCATGCTCACCGGCCCCGCGCCCGCCACCCGCAAGGCCCTGAAGAAGGCCGGCCTGACCATCGACGACATCGACCTCGTCGAGATCAACGAGGCGTTCGCGGCGGTCGTCCTGCGCTTCGTCAAGGACATGGGACTGTCCCTCGACAAGGTCAACGTCAACGGCGGCGCCATCGCCCTCGGTCACCCGCTCGGCGCGACCGGCGCCATGATCCTCGGTTCACTCGTCGACGAACTGGAGCGCCAGGACAAGCGGTACGGCCTCGCCACGCTCTGCGTCGGCGGCGGCATGGGCATCGCCACCATCGTCGAGCGCATCTGACCCCCTCCCGACGGATCACACGGAGCACCTCCACATGAGCACTGAATCCACCACCATCCGCTGGGAGCAGGACCGCGACGGGGTCGTCACCCTCGTCCTGGACGACCCGAACCAGTCCGCGAACACCATGAACCAGGCGTTCCGCGACTCCCTCGCCGTGATCGTCGACCGCCTGGAGGCGGAGAAGGACACCATCCGCGGTGTCATCATCACCTCCGCCAAGAAGACCTTCTTCGCCGGCGGCGACCTGCGCGACCTCATCCGGGTCACCCCGGAGACCGCGCAGGACCTGTTCGAGGGCGGCATGGCCATCAAGCGCCAGCTGCGCCGCATCGAGACCCTCGGCAAGCCGGTCGTCGCCGCGCTGAACGGCGCGGCCCTCGGCGGCGGCTACGAGATCGCTCTCGCCTGCCACCACCGCATCGCCCTCGACGCGCCCGGCTCCAAGATCGGCTGCCCCGAGGTCACCCTCGGCCTGCTGCCGGGCGGCGGCGGCGTGGTCCGCACCGTCCGTCTGCTCGGCATCGCCGACGCCCTGCTGAAGGTCCTCCTCCAGGGCACCCAGTACAACCCGCAGCGCGCCCTGCAGAACGGCCTGATCGACGACGTGGCCACCACGCAGGACGAACTGCTCGCCAAGGCCCGCGCGTTCATCGAGACCCACCCCGAGTCGCAGCAGCCCTGGGACAAGCCGGGCTATCGCATCCCCGGCGGCACGCCCGCCAACCCCAAGTTCGCGGCCAACCTGCCCGCCTTCCCGGCCAACCTGCGCAAGCAGACCAACGGCGCGCCCTACCCGGCCCCGCGCAACATCCTCGCGGCCGCCGTCGAGGGCTCCCAGGTCGACTTCGAGACCGCGCAGGTCATCGAGGCGCGCTACTTCGTGGAGCTGGCGGCCGGCCAGACCTCGAAGAACATGATCCAGGCGTTCTTCTTCGACCTCCAGGCCGTCAACTCCGGCGCGAACCGCCCCAAGGGCATCGAGCCGCGCAAGGTCCGCAAGGTCGCCGTCCTGGGCGCCGGCATGATGGGCGCCGGCATCGCCTACTCGTGCGCCCGCGCGGGCATCGACGTCGTCCTGAAGGACGTCTCGGCGGAGGCCGCGGCCAAGGGCAAGGCGTACTCGGAGAAGCTGTGCGCCAAGGCGGTCTCCCGGGGCCGTACGACGCAGGAGAAGGCCGACGCGCTCCTCGCCCGCATCACGCCCACGGGCGACCCGCAGGACGTGGCCGGCTGCGACGCGGTCATCGAGGCCGTCTTCGAGAACCCGGAGCTCAAGCACAAGGTCTTCCAGGAGATCCAGGGGATCGTCGAGCCGGACGCGCTGCTGTGCTCCAACACCTCGACGCTGCCGATCACCGTCCTCGCCGAAGGCGTGGAGCGCCAGGCCGACTTCATCGGGCTGCACTTCTTCTCGCCCGTCGACAAGATGCCGCTCGTCGAGATCATCAAGGGGGAGCGGACCGGTGACGAGGCGCTGGCCCGCGCGTTCGACCTGGTCCGGCAGATCAACAAGACGCCGATCGTCGTCAACGACTCCCGCGGCTTCTTCACCTCCCGCGTCATCGGCCACTTCATCAACGAGGGCGTGGCGATGGTCGGCGAGGGCATCGAGCCCGCGTCGGTGGAGCAGGCGGCGGCCCAGGCGGGCTACCCCGCCAAGGTCCTGTCCCTGATGGACGAACTGACCCTCACGCTGCCCCGCAAGATCCGCAACGAGTCCAAGCGGGCCGTGGAGGAGTCGGGCGGCGTCTGGGCGTCCCACCCCGCCGAGGCCGTCATCGACCGCATGGTCGACGAGTTCGGCCGCGAGGGCCGCAGCGGGGGAGCGGGCTTCTACGACTACGACGAGGCCGGCAAGCGCGCCGCCCTGTGGCCGGGCCTGCGGGAGCACTTCACCCGCGAGGGCGCCCAGATCCCGTTCCGGGACATGCAGGAACGCATGCTCTTCTCCGAGGCCCTTGACACGGTCCGGCTGATCGAGGAGGGAGTGCTCACCTCCGTCGCCGACGCCAACATCGGCTCCATCTTCGGCATCGGCTTCCCCGGCTGGACCGGCGGTGTCCTGCAGTACATCAACGGCTACGAGGGCGGGGTCGCCGGTTTCGTGGCACGCGCGCGTGAGCTGGCGCAGACGTACGGGGAGCGGTTCACGCCGCCCGCGCTGCTGGTGGAGAAGGCGCAGAAGGGGGAGACCTTCGGCGACTGACGCCGCGAGGTCGGCACACCGTTCAGCGGTACGCCGACCTCGCTCCCCGGAACCGGGCGCTCGAAGCCGGATCCCCGGAACCGGGTGTCCGAAGCCGGATCCCCGGAACCGGGTGTCCGAAGCCGGGGGACGAACCATCCCCCCACCGGTCGCCGTCCCGGGGAGCCCCCACGCGATCCCGCCCCGCCCTCGCCCCGCCGGACATCCTGCGCGGCGAGGGCGCGGCCCGCGTCCTCGGCCGTCCGACCCGGTGTCCCCGCCGCTCCACGTCGTCGACGGGGGCAGCGGCTTCCTCACCGGGCGGACGCTCGACGTGTCAGGCGGATCCGCGTTCCTGCGAGCCGCCGCCCAGCCACTGCCGCAGCTCCTCGCGCAGGGACCGCTGAAAGGTCGTCAACAACGCCTGCACGATGATGGGCTGCATATGGGCGGACAGTGACTTCACGTCCTGCGCGGTGCGTTCGGAGACCTCGGCGCGAAAGAGCCGCGACAGCTCGTGCGCCGCGGCACGCGAGTGCTCGATGAGGACCGTGCGCGACGCGAGGATCGCGTCCTGGGAGAGCGGTACGTCCAGCAGTCCCACGCCGAGCCGCAGCAGCCCCAGGTCGACGCGGTACTCGCCGTCGCCCCGGCCGGTCTCGACCACGCCCATCGCGGCCAGCCGCTCCAGGTCGTCGTCGTCCAGGGCGCGCCCCGCCCGCCGCTCCAGCTCCTCCCGCGACACCGTCTCCACGGTCTCCGGCGCCCAGGAGGCCACCACGGACCGGTGCAGGGCCAGGTCGTGGGCGTCCAGATCCGGCGGCAGCTGCTGGAGATAGCGCTCGATGGCCGCCAGCGTCATGCCCTGCTGCTGCAGTTCCTCGATGAGCGCCAGCCGTGCCAGGTGCTCCCGGCCGTAGTGCCCGACCCTGCGCGGACCGATCACCGGCGGCGGCAGCAGCCCCTTGGTGCCGTAGAACCGGACCGTGCGGACCGTCATCCCGGCGCGCGCGGCCAGTTCGTCGATCGTGAGGGTGGGCTGGGTCGGTTCCTCGGTGCCGGTCGTCATGTGCAGCAGTATCGCTGTCTCACCAGTGCTGTGACACCCGCCGGGACCGGTGGGACGGCCGTGTGAGAAGTAACGCTCTGTGACGTATGCCACCGCGTGAGGTGCGTTCCGTGGGGGAAGGTGGCCCCTTGGTCTGTGCCTTTTACGGAGGGCGCAGGCCATACGTTCGTCCGGACACCCGAGCGCGACCCGCTCGGGCGCACCAGAGATTGGTACCACCCGTGAGCAAGGACGCCGTGAACACGGCAGTGGCCGCATCCCGCACCGACGCGGCCCAGGTGCCCGCGGATGCGGGCGACGCCGGTTACAGCAAGGACCTCAAGGCCCGCCACGTCAACATGATCGCCATCGGCGGGGCCATCGGCACCGGCCTCTTCCTCGGCGCCGGCGGTCGCCTCCACAACGCGGGCCCGGCCCTCGCCCTCGCGTACCTCGTCTGCGGCGTCTTCGCCTTCTTCGTGGTGCGCGCCCTGGGCGAGCTGGTCCTCTACCGCCCCTCGTCCGGCTCCTTCGTGTCGTACGCGCGCGAGTTCCTCGGTGAGAAGGGCGCCTACGTCGCCGGCTGGATGTACTTCCTGAACTGGTCGACGACCGGTATCGCCGACATCACCGCGATCGCGCTCTACACGCACTACTGGAGCATGTTCACCGACATCCCGCAGTGGGTGCTGGCGCTGATCGCGCTGGCGGTCGTGCTGGCCGTGAACCTGATCTCGGTGAAGATCTTCGGCGAGATGGAGTTCTGGTTCGCGATCATCAAGGTCGCCACGCTCGTCGGCTTCATGTTCGTCGGCATCTTCCTGCTCGCCACGCAGCACGAGGTGGGCGGCACGACGCCCGGCATGAGCGTGATCACCGACAACGGCGGCGTCTTCCCGCACGGTCTGATGCCCGTCGTCCTGGTCATGCAGGGCGTGATCTTCGCGTACGCCGCGCTGGAGCTGGTCGGTGTCGCCGCGGGTGAGACCGCGGAGCCGGAGAAGGTCGTCCCGCGCGCGGTGAACTCGATCATGTGGCGCGTCGGTCTGTTCTACGTCGGCTCGGTCGTCCTGCTCGCGCTTCTCCTCCCCGGCTCGGTCTACTCGGCCGACGAGAGCCCCTTCGTCACGGTCCTGTCGAAGATCGGCATTCCGGCGGCGGGCGACGTGATGAACCTGGTGGTCCTCACGGCCGCCATGTCGTCCCTCAACTCCGGCCTCTACTCGACCGGCCGCATCCTGCGCTCCATGGCGATGGCGGGCTCGGCCCCGAAGTTCACCGCCCGCATGAACCGCAGCCAGGTGCCCTACGGCGGCATCCTGCTCACCTGCGCGGTGTGCGTGCTCGGCGTCGGCCTCAACTACCTCATGCCCAGCCAGGCCTTCGAGATCGTCCTGAACGTGGCGTCCCTCGGCATCATCTCCACCTGGGTGATCATCATGGTCTGCCACCTGATCTTCGTCCGCCGCGCGAAGGCCGGCCTGCTTCAGCGCCCCTCCTTCCGCCTCCCCGGCAGCCCGGTCACCGAGATCGCCACGGTCGTCTTCCTGCTGGCCTGCCTCGGCATGATGTGGAACGACCCCGAGGTCGGCCGCAAGACCCTCCTCCTCATCCCGGTCATCGCCGTGATGCTGGTCGCCGGCTGGTACGCCGTCCGCCGCCGGGTGAACCGCACGGAGGACCAGGAACTGACCGAGCTCACGAAGTAATTCGAGGGCCGCTGTCAGTGCCGGCCTCTACGGTGGCGTCATGTCGGAGATCACTTACATCCGGGGTGACGCCACCGCGCCGTCGGTGAAAGGCGTCAAGCCAGGTATCGTTCGGGGCCCTTCGGCGTACGGCCGCGCATGCGACCGGAAGGGGCGCGGGGAACTGCGCGGCCAGCCACACACGAGCGTCACGCACCCGCCGTCATCGGGTACCGCGGCGAGATGGCCCGGCCCGGCAGCGGAGCGTCCCGTCGCCGTCACCATCCACGACCACGGGGAGGCCGGGAGTTGAGTCGTGACATCGACGTGCTCGTGCTGGGCGGGGCGGGCGTCGACACCATCGTGTACGTGCCGGAACTGCCGCTGCCGTACGCCGACAGCTACATGATCGACTCGGGTATCCGTACCCGCGCCGGGCAGACCGGAGACTTCGTGGCCCTCGGCCTCGCCGCCCTGGGCCTGCGGGTCCACCACCTAGACATGCTCGGGGACGACCCGGAGGGCGACCTGGTCCGGGCCCTGCACCGCGAGAAGGGCATCGCGCTCACCGCGGTCCCGCAGCCCGCGGGGACGAAACGGGCCGTCAACCTCGTGAGCCCCGACGGCAGACGGCTGTCGCTGTACGACACCAGCCGCGGCCACGCCGACGACCGCCTCCCCGAGGCCACGGTGCGTGCCCTGGCCGGGGCGAGCCGCCACGTCCACGTCGCCATCACCCAGCCCTGCGCCCATGCCCTGCCCCTGCTGCGCGAGTCGGGCGCGACGCTCTCCACCGACCTGCACGACTGGGACGGCGAGAACCCGTACCACGAGCCGTTCGCGCGGGCGGCGGACGTCGTCTTCCTGTCCGCCACCGCCCTGGCCGACCCCGAGCGCACCATGCGCCGGATCGCCGACCGGGGCCGGGCCGAGGTGGTCGTGGCCACGGCGGGCGCGAAGGGCGCGTACGTCCTGGCCGACGACGAACTCACCCATCTTCCCGCCGCGGCACCGCCCGCACCGGTGGTGGACTCCAACGGCGCGGGCGACGCCTTCGCCGCCGCGTTCCTCTACGCCTGGCTGAACCGCGAGACACCGAGGCGCAGCGCCCTGTACGGCACGATCGCAGGTGCCCACGCCTGCACGATCCCGTCGACGGAGGCGACGGCGATAGACCTGACGGAACTACTCCGGCTCACTGCAACCCCCTGAGGGGCGCGGGGAACTGCGCGACGAGCCACCCTGCACCTGCAGCCGCCCGACGACACGAAGGGGCACCCCCAACGGCGACTTAATGCTCGTGCACCTCATTCGTCGCAGCGATCTTCTTCCACGACTTCGGCTGCACCGGTGCCGACTTGGCGATCGACGCCCCACGAGCCGCAGGCGCCCCCGGCTTGGCCGGCTGGAACAACCACGTGTCGAACAGCGCGGCCAGCGGCTTGCCCGACACCTCCTCCGCGTACCGCACGAAGTCCGCCACCGAAGCGTTGCCATAGGCGTACTTCTGCGGCCACCCCTTCAGAATCGCGAAGAACGCGTCGTCCCCGATCTCGTTCCGCAACGCCTGGAGCGCCAGCGCCCCCCGGTCGTACACGGCGATGTGGAACTGGTTCTCCGGCCCCGGATCCCCGGGTTCCACCGACCAGAACGCGTCGTCGGCCGCCCGCGAGGCGTACACGTAGTCGGCGATCTCCTGCGCCGTCCCCTCGCCCTCGTGCTCGGACCACAGCCACTGCGCGTACCGCGCGAAGCCCTCGTTGATCCAGATGTCCTTCCACTTCTTCACGGACACCAGGTCGCCCCACCACTGGTGGGCCAGCTCATGCACGACGACGGAGGTGTTGGACCCGTTCGCGAAGTTGGAGGGGCTGTAGAACGGCCGGGTCTGCGTCTCCAGCGCGTACCCGGTGTTCGTGTTCGGCACATACCCGCCGAGCGCGTTGTACGGATACGGCCCGAAGTACTCGCTCAGCCAGTCGGCGATCTCACCGGTCCGCTCGATGCTCGCCCGCGCCGCCCCCGCCCGGTCGCCGAGATCCTTGCTGTAGGCGTTGATGACCGGAATTCCACTCTCGGACGTCCCCGTGGTGACGTCGAAGCGGCCCGCCGCGAACGTGGCCAGATAGGTGGCCTGCGGCTTGTTGGAACGCCAGTTGTAGCGGGTCCAGCCCGCGCGCGAACTCGTCGACTGGAGCGTGCCGTTGGAGATGAACTGCGTACCGTCCGGCACCTGCACCGACACGTCGTAGGTCGCCTTGTCGAGCGGGTGGTCGTTGCTCGGGAACCACCACCAGGCCCCCTCGGGCTCACCCGCGGCGACACCGCCGTCCGACGTGCGCAGCCATGCGTTGAAGCCGTACGCCTCCTTCGTCGACGGCACCCCGCGGTAGCGCACGACGACGGTGAGGGAAGCGCCCTTGGCCAGCGCCTTCTTCGGTGTGATCTCCAGCTCGTGCTCGCCCGAGGTCGCGAAGGACGCCTTCGCGCCGTTCACCCGCACCTCGCTGACGTCCAGCAGGAAGTCCAGATTGAACCGGGACAGCTCCTGCGTGGTCTTCGCCAGCAGGGTCGCCGTGCCCTCCAGCTCGTCCGTGGCCGGCTGGTACTTCAGCCGGAGGTCGTAGTGGGAGACGTCGTAGCCGCCGTTGCCGTAGGCCGGGTAGTAGGGGTCGCCGATGCCCGGGGCTCCAGGGGAGAGGCTCGCCGCCGACGCCGGGATCGCCAGCATCAGCGAGGCAGCAGCCAGTGCGCCCGGCGCCATGATTCTGCGGTGCACGAAAGCTCCAAGTCGTAGGGGGTGGAGTCGGTCCGGAGCCTATTGAGTACCTGTGCCTCCTGCGTGTCCATGACCACCCGTGTCACACGATCGCCATTCGGCCGACATG
This sequence comes from Streptomyces sp. Y7, assembly GCF_043195415.1. Lineage (NCBI taxonomy): Bacteria > Bacillati > Actinomycetota > Actinomycetes > Kitasatosporales > Streptomycetaceae > Streptomyces > Streptomyces sp. Y7. The sequence goes on along the minus strand of NZ_JBIDDQ010000034.1, from coordinate 59,874 downwards.
GTCGGATCCGTCACAAGGGTGTTTATCGGCCATCCGTGGCCTCATACGGCGTCAGTCGCCCTCTTCTGCGCAGGAGTTGACCGATGTACCGTCCGCGCATGCCGAAACGCACGCGCTTCACGATCTGGAGACCGCTCGCGACGGCGGCCGCGGCCGCCCTGATGGCCACATTCCTCGTGCCCACGACGGCACAAGCCGGCCCCGGGGCGAGTGGCCCGCGGGAGAGCACACCCGTCTACTCCTACGACAACGCCGTCCGCGAGGCCGTCTGGGTGGACACCGGACTCGACCTCGACCGCGACGGCGGCCACGACCGCGTCGCCGTCGACATCGTCCGGCCCCGCGAAGCTGCCGCCGAGGGCCGCAAGGTGCCCGTCATCATGGACGCCAGCCCCTACTACTCCTGCTGCGGGCGCGGCAACGAGAGCCAGAAGAAGACGTACGACGCGAGCGGCAACCTGGTCCAGGCGCCGCTGTTCTACGACAACTACTTCGTGCCCCGCGGCTACGCGTTCGTCGGCGTCGACCTCGCCGGCACCAACCGCTCCGACGGCTGCGTGGACGTCGGCGGCCGCTCCGACATCCTCTCCGCGAAGGCCGTGGTCGACTGGCTGAACGGCCGCGCGAAGGCGTACACGACCCGCACCGGCACCACCACCGCCAAGGCGACCTGGACCAACGGCAGAACCGGCATGATCGGCAAGAGCTGGGACGGCACCATCGCCAACGGCGTCGCCGCCACCGGCGTCAAGGGCCTGAGGACGGTCGTCCCGATCAGCGCCATCTCCTCCTGGTACGACTACTACTTCCAGCAGGGCGCCCCGCTCTACGACTCCGGCCCCGACTGGCTCTCCGACTACGTCGACAGCCCCGACGCCCGCGCCAAGTGCGCCGCCGTCCAGCAGGCGCTCGTCGACGGCGCCCCCCGCACCGGCGACTGGACGCCGCTGTGGACCGAGCGCGACTACGTCAAGGACGCCCACAAGGTCCGCGCCAGCGTCTTCGCGATCCACGGCATGCAGGACCTCAACGTCCGTATGAAGCACCTCGGCCAGTGGTGGGACGCCCTCGCGAAGAACGGCGTCGAGCGCAAGATCTGGCTCTCCCAGACCGGCCACGTCGATCCCTTCGACTTCCGCCGCGCCGACTGGGTGGAGACCCTGCACCGCTGGTTCGACCACGAACTCCTCGGCTACGACAACGGCATCGACCGCGAACCGATGGCCGACATCGAACGCCACCCCGACCAGTGGGTCACCTCCGCCCTCTGGCCGCCGCGGGGCACCGGCAGCGCCACCCTGCGGCCCGCCCAGGGCACCGAGGCCGGCGTCGGCACCCTCGGCCTGCGCAAGGGCAAGGGCACCGAGACCTTCACCGACGACCCCCAGCACAGCGAGACGGACTGGGCCACGCACATCGATCAGCCCACTCCCGACAAGGCGGGCTTCGTGACCGGGCCGCTCACCCGAGACCTGCGCCTGTCCGGCTCCTCCGAGGTCACCGTCACCGCCACCCCGAGCACCTCCACGGCCCACCTCTCCGCCGTCCTCGTCGACCTCGGCCCCGACACCATCCGCGACTACGCGGCGAGCGGCGAGGGCATCACCACGCTCACCGACCGCACCTGCTGGGGCGCGAGCACGACGGGCGACAGCGCCTGCTTCAAGGAGACGAAGGCCAAGACCGCCGACGTCGACCACACGGTCGTCAGCCGGGGCTGGGCCGACCTCGGCCATCACGCCTCGGACCGCAAGGGCGCACCGCTCACCCCGGGCAAGGCGTACACGATCACCCTCGACCTGGCGGCCACCGACCACGTCGTCCCGGCCGGCCATCGCCTGGCCCTGATCGTCGCGGGCACGGACAAGGACCTGATCGACCCTCCGTCGACCAGGCCGACCCTCACCCTCGACCTCTCCCGCACGCAGGCCCGCGTCCCGCTCGTCGGCGGCACCGGCGCCTTCGCCCGCGCCACCGCCGGCGCGCCCTCGGCCGCTCCCGTGGACAAGCTCCTCGACGGAGTGACGAGCGCGCCCCGCCCCGCCCACCGCATCCCGGAGGGAGCCCGGTGAACCGCGTCCGAGCCCTCACCCTGACCGCGGCGGCCCTCGCCGCGTCCCTGGTGACCGTGCCCGCCCAGGCCGCCGACTCCCCGCCCCGCACCGGCTTCGAGCAGTCGAACGGGGCCCGCTGGACCAGCCAGCCCGAGGAGCAGGACTTCCTGGCAGCCGTCGACCGGGCGAGCGACCGGGTCTCCGTCGACCGCATCGGCACGACCAAGCAGGGCAGGCCGCTCCAGCTGGTACGCATCGGTGAACGTCCCGCGGCGAACAAGGTGCTCCTCGTGTGCAGCCAGCACGGCGACGAACCCTCCGGCCGCGAGGCGTGCCTGTCCACCGTCCGCGACCTGGCCTACGCCAAGGACCGGCAGACCCGGCGCTTCCTGGAGCGCACCACCCTGCTGGTCGTACCCACCGCCAACCCCGACGGCCGGGCCGCCTACACCCGCGGCAACAGCGACGGCGTCGACATCAACCGCGATCACCTGGCACTGGCGACCGCCGAGGGACGGGCCATGGCCGCGGTCGTCCGTGACCGGCGCCCCGACGTCATCTACGACCTGCACGAGTACGGCGCCACACCCCCGTACTACGACAAGGACCTGTTCGACCTGTGGCCCCGCAACCTCAACACGGACGGCGACGTCCACGACGCGGCGCGGGCCCTGTCCGAGTCGTACGTGCGCCCGGCCGCGGGGGAGGGCGGCTACTCGACCGGCACGTACGGCATCTGGACCGACCCCGAGACGGGCGATCCGATTCGGCAGGTCGCCGGTGACGGCCAGGAACGCATCCTGCGGAACATGTCCGGCGTCAAGCACTCCGTCGGCCTGCTCATCGAGAGCCGTGTCGACCCGCTCACCGAGGCGGAGAAGGCCGACGAGGCCCTGAACAACCGGCGCCGGGTGCACTCCCAACTCGCCGCGCTCGGCGGCCTGTTCGACTTCACCGACGAGCGGCGCGGCCGGATCGAGGCGGCGACCGGCCTGGCCCGTCTGACCGGCTACGCCGACACCGGACCCGTGTACGTGGGCGGAGCCGACAACGACCCGCCCGAGCCCACCGAGGTGATCCAGGACCCGCCCTGCGGCTACCGGCTCACCGACGACCAGTACGCCCAGGTGAAGGACGAACTGGCCCTGCACGGAGTGCGGACCCACGGCACCTACGTCCCGCTCCGCCAGTCACTGCGCGCACTCGTCCCGCTGCTCCTCGACGAACGCGCCCCGTACCACCTCACGGCCGGGGAGCCCGACACCGACTGCTGAGCGGCTGTGATCGGCGGGATCTGTGGTAGGTCCTGGGAAACGACGTGGAAACCGGCGTATCCACTGTTCCCAGGGGAAGGTGCCGCTGATGACTGACGATCTGAAGAAAAGAGGTGGCGGCCCGGAAGGTCATGCCGACGCTTCCGGCCGCCACACCGATCAAGTGGTGTTCGGGGTCACGGCCGCCATCACGCTGGCCTTCGTGATCTGGGGCTGGGCGGGCACGGACTCGCTGGAGAGCGTGTCCACGAAGATGCTCAACGGCCTGATCCACAACGGCGGCTGGGCCTTCATGCTGGCCGCCTCCGGATTCGTGGTCTTCGCGCTGTGGCTCGCCATCAGCCGCTACGGCCGTATCCACCTGGGTGCCGAGGGTGAGGAACCCGAGTTCCGCACCGTGTCGTGGGTCGCGATGATGTTCAGCGCCGGCATGGGCATCGGCCTGATGTTCTACGGCGTCAGCGAGCCGCTCGCGCACTACACGACCCCGCCGCCGGGCACCGACCCCGCCAACTCCGGTGAACGCATGGAGACGGCGATGGCCACGACCCTCTTCCACTGGACGCTGCATCCGTGGGCGATCTACGCGGTGGTGGGACTGGCCATCGCCTACAGCACCTTCCGCAAACGCCGCCGTCAGACCATCAGCGCGGTGTTCACCCCGCTGATCGGCGAGAAGCACGCCAACGGCACCGGCGGGCGGGTGATCGACATCCTCGCGATCATCGCCACCGTCTTCGGCTCCGCCGCCTCGCTCGGCCTCGGCGCGCTCCAGATCGGCTCCGGCTTCCAGGAGCTGGACTGGATGGACGACGTGAGCACCGGCCTGCTCGTCGCGATCATCGCCGTGCTCACCCTGGCCTTCGTCGCCTCGGCAATCTCCGGCATCGAGCGGGGCATCCAGTGGCTGTCCAACATCAACATGGTGCTGGCGCTGATCCTCGCGGTCTTCGTGTTCATCGCGGGCCCCACGATCATCGTGCTCGACCTGGTGCCCACGTCGATCTTCGCCTACCTCGGCGATCTGCCCCAGCTCGCCGGGCGCACCGAGGCCAGCGGCGGCGAGGGCGTCGCGGACTGGCTGGGCAGCTGGACGGTCTTCTACTGGGCCTGGTGGATCTCCTGGACGCCCTTCGTCGGGATGTTCATCGCGCGCATCAGTCGTGGCCGCACCATCCGGCAGTTCGTGGGCGGCGTCATCCTCGTGCCCAGCACCGTCAGCCTGATCTGGTTCGCGATCTTCGGCGGTACGGCGATGAAGGTGAAGGAGGGTGGCGGACTCGGGGGCGAGGACACGCCCGAAGGCCAACTCTTCGGCCTTCTCCAGGAGTTCCCCATCGCCACGGTCACCAGCCTGCTCGTGATGATCCTTGTCGGCATCTTCTTCGTCTCCGGAGCCGACGCGGCCTCCATCGTGATGGGCACGCTCTCCCAGAAGGGCGCCCTCGAACCCGGCCGGTTCGTCGTGGTGTTCTGGGGTGTGGTGACCGGAGCCGTCGCCGCCATCATGCTGCTCGTCGGCAGCGGTCAGGGCGACGCGCTCACGGGCCTGCAGAACCTCACCATCCTGGCTGCCGCGCCGTTCGTCCTCGTGATGATCGGCATGTGCTTCGCCCTCATGCGCGATCTGCGCCGGGACCCGATCATCGTGCGCGGCGAGATGGGCTCCGAGGCCGTCGAACTCGCCGTGATCGCGGGGCACAAGGAGTACGACGGCGAGTTCGAGATCAAGATCGGCCCGGGCGCGGGTACCGAGGCGGAGGGCGATCCGCTGGGGCACGACCACGTGTGAAGGACGCGCACACGGGGCGGAGGCGAGCCGGAACGCCTCCGCCCCGTGCGCCCGCACGCCCCCTGTTGACCGGGAACAACCTCGGCCACCTGTTCTTTCTCATGCCGGACGTAGCGGAATATGTCATGCCGCGCTCATATCGGTCTCGCTCTGGGGATACTCACAGCATGTCTGCCGAGTACGCGACCTTCGGCCTGGCACCGGCGATGCGTGCCGGTGGCGTCCTCGCCAACGGTGACTACCAGGTGCACCGGGACTTCGTGGACTTCATCGTCGACGGACGCCCGCTGCTGTTCCAGCTCTCCGACCTCGACGCCGTCTCCCCGCTCGCCTCCGACGTCCCGCCCGCCATCTTCACCGCACAGGTCCGCAGCCTGCTGCTGGAGGCGGAACCCCCGCTCCCGGGCGGGCGGTACGTCATCTACGGCTGCCCCGAATGCGCGGACCTCGCCTGCGGCGCCGTCACCGCGGTGATCGACAAGGAGGACGACGACTACATCTGGCAGGATTTCGCCTGGCAGACCGACGCACACGCCGACCTGGAGCTCAACGGCTACCACGGCATCGGCCCCTTCCGCTTCCAGGGCGCCGAGTACCGCGCCGCCCTGGGCGCCCTGCTCGACCAGAGCGCGGAGGCACCCCGCCGCCGTGTACTCCTCATCGGCGCCCGCGTCGCCCTCCTCGCCAAGCTCGCCGCCGCCCTGCGCACCATCGGCATCGGCGCCGACATCACCCACGACCTCGGCGGCGTGCCCGCCGACGAACTGCGCGCCTACGGTGCCGTCGCCTTCGGCCGCGGGATCGGCGCGGAACAGCGCGCCGCCGTGCGCCGCGCCTTCACCGGCGCCGGGGTGGAGGTGGCGTACGTCGACGGCCTCGCGCCGATCGTGCCGCTGCTGGTCGCGCAGATCGAACACGCCCTGGACCGCAGCCCGGTCGAGCAGCGCCGCCTGACCCGGCTCGTGGCGGCCGACGGTGAGGCGGGTGTCGAGGTCACCTCGCCCTGCCGGGTGCGCCTGACCGCGTACCGTCTCGACCGCCTCTACCGCACCCACACCCACGAGGTCTTCGACGGCATCCTGGAGGCGGGCCGGCACCGCATCGCGCTGGAGGCGAAGGCGGTGAAGGGGGAGTCGTTCGTGGTGGCGCGGACGTCGGGCAGCGTGCTGGTGGAGGCGATGGCCCGCTGACCTTCCGCGAAGGCGGCTGCCGCTGGACGCCGTCGGTCGTCCGCGGGTCGGTGGGGGCCGATCGCGCAGTTCCCCGCGCCCCTGAGCACGTCACGGTGCCGGCCGGCCAAAGGCCACGGCCCCGCTGGAACAGCCCGAGCACCAGCCAACCCAGGGGCGCGGGGAACGGCGCGACCAGCCCCCACGAGCCCGCGCCCGCAGTGCAGCGCCACTCACCGGCAGGCGCATAGCCCACTCACGGTCCCGTTGGGACAGCCTGAGCACCAGCCAACCGGGGGGCGCGGGGAACGGCGCGACCGGCCCCCACGAGCCCGCGCCCGCAGTGCAGCGCCACGCCCCCCACCCCTCAGGCGCACAGCCCCGTCACGGCCCTGCTGGGACTACCCGAGCACCAGCCGACCCAGGGGCGCGGGGAACGGCGCGACCGGCCCCCACGAGCCCGCGCCCGCAGTGCAGCACCATGCCACCCACCCCTCAGGCGCACAGCCCCCTCGCGGCCCTGCTGGGACTACCCGAGCACCAGCCAACCCAGGGGCGCGGGGAACGGCGCGACCAGCCCCCACGAGCCCGCACCCGCAGTGCAGCGCCACTCACCGGCAGGCGCATAGCCCACTCACGGTCCCGTTGGGACAGCCTGAGCACCGGCCAACCCAGGGGCGCGGGGAACGGCGCGACCAGCCCCCACGACCCCGCACCCGCCGTGCCGCGCCACGCCCCCCACCCCTCAGACGCACAGCCCTCGCCCCGCCGTGCAGCACCCCCCACCCACCCGTCAGACGCACACCCCCCGGCTCCCACTAGGATCGCCCTCTGTGACCGCCACCCTCGTCGCCAAGAACCTCGCCGCCGGCCACGGTGACCGCTCCCTGTTCAGCGGGCTCGACCTCGTCGTCGCGCCCGGAGACGTGATCGGCCTGGTCGGGGCCAACGGCGCGGGCAAGTCCACGCTGCTGCGTCTGCTCGCCGGGCTGACCGCGCCGGAGGAGGGCGAGCTGCGCCTGTCCCCGCCGACCGCGACCGTCGGTCACCTCCCGCAGGAGCCGGAGCGGCGCCCCGGCGAGACCGTACGGCAGTTCCTGGCCCGCCGCACCGGAGTCGCCGACGCCCAGCGGACCATGGACGAGGCGACCCAGGCGCTCGTCGACGGGGCGCCCGGCGCGGACGACGCGTACGCGGAGAGCCTGGAGCGCTGGCTGGACCTCGGCGGCGCCGACCTCGACGAACGGGCGGAGGAGACCGCCGACTCGCTGGGCCTGGCCGTGGACCTGGACCAGCCGATGACCTCCCTGTCCGGCGGCCAGGCGGCCCGCGCCGGACTGGCCTCGCTGCTCCTGTCCCGCTACGACGTCTTCCTGCTGGACGAGCCGACCAACGACCTCGACCTCGACGGCCTGGAACGCCTGGAGGCGTTCGTCTCCGGCCTGCGCGCCGGCACGGTCGTCGTCAGCCACGACCGCGAGTTCCTCACCCGCACGGTCACCAAGGTCCTCGAACTCGACCTGGCCCAGCAGCAGATCAACCTCTACGGCGGCGGCTACGAGGCGTACCTCGAAGAGCGCGACGTGGCCCGCCGGCACGCCCGCGACGACTACGAGGAGTACGCCGACAAGAAGGCCGCCCTCCAGGACCGGGCGCAGACACAGCGTTCCTGGATGGACAAGGGCGTCAAGAACGCCCGGCGCAAGGCCGGCAACGACAACGACAAGATCGGCCGCAAGTTCCGCAGCGAGGCCAGCGAGAAGCAGGCCGCCAAGGCCCGCCAGACCCAGCGCATGATCGAGCGCCTGGAGGTCGTCGAGGAACCGCGCAAGGAGTGGGAACTGCGCATGGAGATCGCCTCGGCACCCCGCTCGGGCGCCGTGGTCGCGACCCTGCGGGACGCCGAGGTACGACGCGACGGCTTCACCCTCGGCCCGGTGTCCCTGCAGATCGACTGGGCGGACCGCGTGGCCGTCACCGGCGCCAACGGCGCTGGCAAGTCCACGCTGCTGGGCGCCCTGCTGGGCCGCGTCCCGCTGACCGCGGGCCAGGCGTCGCTCGGCTCCGGTGTGCTGATCGGCGAGGTCGACCAGGCCCGCAAACTGTTCCACGGCGAGGAGTCCCTGCTGGACGCCTTCTGCGCGGCCGTCCCCGACACCGAACCGGTCGAAGTCCGCACCCTCCTGGCCAAGTTCGGCCTGAAGAGGGACCACGTCCTGCGTTCCGCCGCCACCCTCTCCCCGGGCGAGCGGACCCGGGCCGCCCTCGCGCTTCTCCAGGGCAGGGGCGTCAACCTCCTGGTCCTGGACGAGCCGACCAACCATCTCGACCTGCCGGCCATCGAACAGCTGGAGTCGGCCCTGGACGCCTACGAGGGCACGCTGCTCCTGGTCACCCACGACCGGCGCATGCTCGACGCGGTCCACGTCACCCGCCGCCTGGAGGTCGCCGACGGCAAGGTGACGGAACGCTAGGACGCCCCCCTCGGCCCGGGGCGCTCGGCACCGACACCCTGGCCGTCGGCGACGCCCGCCCCCAGGACGCCCCGGGCCGATGCCGTGGGGAGCGGGCAGGACGGCGACCGACGCGAAAGGGCCCGGGCCCTCCGAGTCGTACCGGAGGGCCCGGGCCCCTGTGTCGCATCGGCGTCGGCCCCTTTCGGGGGTCGGTCAGCGCTTGCCCTTCTTCGGGTCGAGCAGACCCGCGCGGCGCAGTGCGTCCGCCATGGCGCTGTTGGCCGGCGGCGGCGCCTGGCGCGAACCGCCACCGCCCTGACGGGAACCGCCGCCGCCCGAGCCGCGGCCCTGCCGCTGCTGCGGCGGTCGCCCGCCGCGCTGCCGGCGCTCGCCGCCGCCCCCGCCCTGCTGGCCCTGCGCCGCCGCCTCGTCGTCGAGCCGCAGCGTCAGGGAGATCCGCTTGCGCGGGATGTCGACGTCGAGGACCTTCACCTTGACGATGTCACCGGGCTTCACCACGTCCCGCGGGTCCTTGACGTACGTCTTCGAGAGCGCGGAGACGTGCGCGAGACCGTCCTGGTGGACACCGACGTCGATGAACGCCCCGAACGCCGCCACGTTCGTCACGACGCCCTCCAGGACCATCCCGGACACCAGGTCGGAGATCTTCTCCACGCCCTCCTTGAAGGTGGCCGTCTTGAAGGCGGGACGCGGGTCGCGCCCGGGCTTCTCCAGCTCCTTGAGGATGTCCGTGACGGTCGGCAGACCGAACGTCTCGTCCACGAACTCGGTCGGCTTCAGCGACCGCAGCACGCCCGTGTTGCCGATGAGCGCGGCCACTTCCTGGCCCGACGTCTTCACCATGCGCCGCACGACCGGATAGGCCTCCGGGTGCACGCTGGAGGCGTCCAGCGGGTCGTCGCCGCCGCGGATACGCAGGAAGCCCGCGCACTGCTCGTACGCCTTCGGGCCGAGCCGCGCCACGCCCTTCAACTGCGAGCGGGACGTGAACGGGCCGTTGGAGTCCCGGTGGGACACGATGTTCTCGGCGAGCCCGGAGGTGATGCCGGAGACGCGGGAGAGCAGCGGCGCGGAAGCGGTGTTGACGTCGACACCGACGCCGTTCACACAGTCCTCCACCACCGCGTCCAGCGAGCGCGACAGCTTCACCTCGGACAGGTCGTGCTGGTACTGGCCGACGCCGATCGACTTCGGGTCGATCTTCACCAGCTCGGCCAGCGGGTCCTGGAGCCGGCGGGCGATCGACACGGCGCCGCGCAGCGACACGTCCATGTCGGGCAGTTCCTGGGAGGCGAAGGCGGACGCCGAGTACACCGAGGCGCCGGCCTCGGACACCATGACCTTGGTGAGCTTCAACTCGGGGTGCTTGGTGATCAGTTCACCGGCGAGCTTGTCGGTCTCGCGGGACGCCGTGCCGTTGCCGATCGCGACCAGCTCGACCGCGTGCTCCTTCGCCAGGCGCGCCAGCTTGGCGATCGCCTCGTCCCACTTGTTCGCCGGGACGTGCGGGTAGATGACGTCCGTCGCGACGACCTTGCCGGTGGCGTCGACGACGGCGACCTTGACGCCCGTGCGGAAGCCGGGGTCCAGACCGAGCGTCGCGCGCGTGCCGGCCGGGGCGGCGAGCAGCAGGTCGCGGAGGTTCTTCGCGAACACGTCGACCGCCTCGTCCTCGGCGGCGGTGCGCAGCCGCAGCCTGAGGTCGATGCCGAGGTGCACCAGGATCCGGGTCCGCCAGGCCCAGCGGACCGTGTCCGTCAGCCACTTGTCGGCCGGACGCCCACGGTCGGCGATCTGGAACTTGTGCGCGACGATCCCTTCGTACGACGACGGGCCGTCGGTCGGCTCCTCGGGCTCCAGGACGAGGTCGAGGACCTCCTCCTTCTCGCCGCGCAGCATCGCCAGGATGCGGTGCGAGGGCAGCTCGGTGAAGGGCTCGGCGAAGTCGAAGTAGTCGGCGAACTTCGCGCCGGCCTCCTCCTTGCCCTCACGCACCTTGGCGGCCAGCCGCCCCCGCACCCACATGCGCTCACGCAGTTCGCCGATCAGGTCGGCGTCCTCCGAGAACCGCTCCGTGAGGATGGCCCGGGCACCGTCCAGCGCGGCCTGTGCGTCGGCGACGCCCTTGTCGGCGTCCACGAACGCGGCGGCGGCGGCCAGCGGCTCGACCGTCGCGTCCCCGAGCAGCCCGTCCGCCAGCGGCTCAAGGCCGGCCTCACGGGCGATCTGCGCCTTGGTCCGCCGCTTGGGCTTGTACGGCAGATAGATGTCCTCGAGCCGCGCCTTGGTCTCGGCGGCGAGGATCCGGGCCTCCAGTTCCTCGGTCAGCTTGCCCTGCTCGCGCACCGAGTCGAGGATCGCCGTTCGCCGCTCCTCCAGCTCACGCAGATAGCGCAGCCGCTCCTCGAGCGTACGCAGTTGCGCGTCGTCGAGCATCTCGGTCGCTTCCTTGCGGTAGCGGGCGATGAAAGGCACCGTCGAACCGCCGTCGAGCAGCTCCACGGCAGCCTTCACCTGCCGCTCCCGTACGCCGAGCTCCGCGGCGATCCTGCCTTCGATGGACCCTACGAGGGGTGTCGTCACGATCCCGTCCCGCCTTCTCACTGAGGTTGCGCGGCAATTGTGGCAGGTGACACCGACAACCGGGGATCAGGGCGGCAACCCCGGCCCGTCGCGGCCGGGGCGGAATCAGACCCGGCGACTGCGGGTGCTGCTCGAGGCACCGCCGAACAACCGGGCCAGAGCCCGGAACGGCAGCGTCACGACGGTGGCTATGGCCCCGCCGATCTGGCGCAGTACGTCTGCGATGGCGCGAAACACGTGGCGCTCCTTTCCTCTCCCGGCCACGTCGGCCGGCGGAGGACCGGGTACCGCAACCGGCGCACCTCATGCAGCACGGGCCCCACATATGCCGGTGGCCGCTCGGCTCACGCCTTGCCGAGCAGGTCCGCCGGGAACGCCCCCGCCGTCACCGCGGCCCCCGCGAACCCGGCACCCAGCTCGGTCAGTCGCGCGACCCCCTGCGCCCCGAGGTGCTCGTAGGGCGCACGGTCCAGGCGGTCCGTCTCGGACTCGATCTCCTTGCGCAGGGCGACGCCCTGAGCGGTCAGCTCCCCGTCGGCCTCCAGCAGACCGCGCCCGCGCAGCCGCTCCGACGCCGCGTCCCAGTCCTCCTGGGTCCAGCCGCGCGTGGAGAACACCCACTTCGGCGTCATGCCCTTGCCGGTCGCCGTGTGCGTCACCACGGCCTCCAGGCCGTCGAGCCCGGCCGACATCAGCACGCCGAGATGTCCGTCGCCGCGGTGCTCACGCAGCAGCGTCGTGGCGTGGAAGTAGGCCAGATGCGGCTCCTCGGGCACCGGCAGGTCGGCGTGCGCCGAGTACAGCGGCCGGGCGCTGCGTGAACACGCCTCGGTCGCCCGCAGCGCGAGCCGCGCGGCCTCCGCCATCTCCGCGGACGCCAGAACCTCCTCGCCGAGCAGCCGCCGCAGCGCGGTGTCGACCGCACGCACGCGTGCCGCGAGCACGTCCTCGGGGGAGGCGATCGCCCAGACGGCGGGGACGTGCCGGGCCACCAGCTCGTGCTTGTAGTTGTAGAACGTCGCCGTCACCGCGCCCGCCCCGACCGGGCCCAGCGCCGCGGCCCGTACCGCGAAGTTGACGGCCCTCGGGTGGGTGATGCCGAGAGCGGCCAGTTCGCCGCCCAGCTCGGGTGCGAAGTACGACGTCGCGTGCAGGGAGTTGAGCATGGTGTGGCAGCGGCGGCCGGCACGGGGCTCAAGGGCGGCAGTAGTCATGCCCGGCAGGTTACCAACCGCTTGGTACGTAGTTCCGGCCCGAGGGCACGATGGCAGGAAAGGTGGGGAGCCCGTCATTGCGGACACCGGGCCGACTCCGAAGAATCGAAGGCATGGCGCAGCGAACCGTTCTCTTCGTCCTCTTCGACGCGGTGCAGAGCCTCGACGTCACCGGGCCGCTGGAGGTCTTCATGGGGGCCGAGCAGCACCGCCCGGGCACGTACCGCATCCGCACGGCCTCCCTGGACGGCGCCGCCGTCCGCACCTCCAGCGGCCTGACCCTCGTACCGGACCGGGCCCTCGACGACCGGCTCGACGCGCACACCCTCGTCGTCCCCGGCGGCCAGGGCACCCGCAGCCCGGAACCCGCCCTGGTCGGCTGGCTGCGCGAGCACGGCCCCAGCGCCGAGCGGCTGGTCTCCGTCTGCACCGGCGCGATCCTGCTCGCCGCGGCCGGCCTCCTGGAGGGCCGTCGCGCCACGACCCACTGGGCGTACTGCGACAAGCTCGCGCGCGATCACCCGGGCGTCGAGGTGGACCCGGACCCCATCTATGTGCGCGACGGACATGTCGCCACCTCCGCCGGTGTGACGTCGGGCATCGACCTCGCCCTCGCCCTGGTCGAGGAGGACCTGGGGCGGGAGGTCGCCCTCGGCATCGCCCGCCACCTGGTCGTCTTCCTGCGCCGGCCCGGGAACCAGGCCCAGTTCAGCGCCCAGCTCGCCGCCCAGACCGCCCGGCGCGAGCCGCTGCGGGAGGTCCAGCGCTGGATCACCGAACACCCCGACGCCGACCTCACCGTCGAGTCGCTCGCCGCCCGCGCGAGCCTCTCGCCGCGTCACTTCGCCCGCGCCTTCCAGACCGAGACCGGTACGACCCCCGGCCGGTACGTCGACCGGGTCCGCCTCGAACACGCCCGCCGGCTCCTGGAGGACACCGCCGACGGCATCGAGGAGATCTCCCGGGCCAGCGGCTACGGCACCCCGGAAGCCATGCGACGCGCCTTCGTCAAGGCCCTGGGCGCGGCCCCGGCCGAGTACCGCCGCCGCTTCCGCCCGGCACCGGCCCGCTGAACCCGCCGACCGACCGGAACCCCACCGAAAGGCAGACCCATGCAGATCGCGATGGTCCTCTACGACCGCTTCACCGCCCTCGACATCGTCGGGCCCTACGAGGCACTGAGCCGGCTCCCGGACGCGCAGGTGGTCTTCGTCGCCGAGACCGCGGGACCGGTGCGCGCCGACACCGGATTCCTCGCCATCACGGCCGACCGGGCACTCACCGACGTACCGGATCCCGACATCGTCGTGGTGCCGGGCGGCCCCGGCACCCTGGACCAGATCGAGAACGAGGCCCTCCTGGACTGGCTGAGGACCGCCGACAGCACCAGCACCTGGACGACGTCCGTCTGCACCGGCTCGCTGCTCCTCGCCGCGGCGGGCCTGCTGGAGGGCCGCCGTGCCACCACCCACTGGCTCACGCTCGACTTCCTGCCGCAGTACGGTGCCGAACCCACGGGCGAGCGGGTCGTGTCCGACGGCAAGTACGTCACCGCCGCCGGCGTCTCCTCAGGCATCGACATGGCCCTGACCCTGGTCGGGAGGATCGCCGGCGACGAGCACGCCCAGGCCGTACAGCTGCTGACCGAGTACGACCCGCAGCCGCCCTACGACGCCGGCTCGCCGCAGAAGGCGCCCGCGCACCTCGTCGAGGAGTTCCGCACGAACAGCAGGTTCATCCTGGCGTAGGAACGTTCCAGGTGAAGTGAGGCTGCCTGCGCTCCAGGAACGCGGCGACCCCCTCCGCGGTGTCGCCGCTTCCGCGCGCCTGGCCCGCCCAGTGGGCGTCACGGTCGGTGCGCCCGTTCGCGAACTCCTTCGCCGCGGCCTGCGTCAGCTGCGAGCGCGACGCCAGGATCCGGGTGAAGTCGGCCACCCGCTTGCCGAGTTCCCCCTCCGGCAGCACCTCGTCCACCAGGCCCGTGCGCAGCGCCCGGGCCGCATCGATCAACTCGCCCGAGAACAGCAGGTACTTGGCGGCGGCCGGCCCCACCAGGGACACCAGCCGACGGGTGGAGGACGCCGGGTACACGATCCCGAGCTTCGCCGGCGTCACCCCGAACAGCGACCCCTCCTCGGCGAAGCGCAGATCACAGGCGGCCGCCAGCTGCGACCCGCCGCCCACACAGTGCCCCCGGACCGCGGCCAGCGTCGGCTTCGGGAACGCGGCCAGCGCCTCCTCGGCGGCCACCGCCAGTTCCTGCGCCTCCTGCGGCGACCCCTTCAGGGTGGAGATGTCGGCGCCCGCGCAGAACGTGCCGCCCTCACCGGTCAGCACCAGCACCCGTACGGCCGGGTCGGCGGCCAGCGTCTCCAGCAGCGGCGGCAGCGCGCGCCACATCGCGGCCGTCATCGCGTTGCGCTTGGCCGGATGGTGGACGACGACCGTGGCGACCGAGTCGGTGACGTCGTGCAGCAGCTGGGGCTCCATGCGGCGGATGCTATCCGCTTGCGCCGAACGGCCGATCACGAAGGGCCCCTCGCCCGATCACCGGCCAGGGTTCTGAGAGGGCAGAAGGAGAAGAACGGTCCGGGAGGCGCCGATGGCCAGGTCCACCAAGCCGAAGGGCGAGGCCGCGAAAATGCAGCGCGGCTTCGGCTGGCTCGCGGCCCTCGGTGTGCTGCTCGTCATCGGCGGCCTGATCGGGCTGCTCTACACCGCCTTCGCGACCCTGACGACGATGCTGCTGTTCGGCTGGCTGCTGCTGATCGGCGGGTGCGTCGGCCTGCTGCACGCGGTCCAGGCGCGCGGCACCAACTTCTTCTGGCTCGGCGTGGTGGTCGCGGCGCTGAACATCGCCGCCGGCGTGGTGGTGATCCGCAGACCGGAGGCGGCGGCCGAGGCGCTGGCCATGTTCGCCGCTCTGCTGTTCCTGACGGGCGGGCTGTTCCGGCTGGTCGGCAGCCTGGTGGTGCGCGGCCCGCAGATGGGCTGGACCCTGCTCCAGGGCGCCTTCGACCTGTTCCTCGGCATCCTGGTGCTGAGCGCCTGGCCCAGCAGCAGATATGTGATGGGCACGCTCTTCTCGCTCGCCCTGCTCTTCGACGGGCTCGGCCTGCTCGCGACCGGCTTCGGCGGCCGGCGGATCGTCGGTATGGTCTCCGAACGCGTCGCGGGCGAAGGAGGCACCGGGCACGGCCGGGGCAAGGGCGACGGCAAACCCGTACAACCCGAATAGTTCCCCAAGTCGGCAGGAGCGGCACAGGAGCGGTCCCACAACTGACCGTGTCATACGCAGCCGGTCAGAAACGCTCGATACCTGCTGACTTCTGTTCAGTTCAATGGCCCGGACCTGCGCGTTACCAACACTCGAGTCGTGGTGACAATCGAGCGCGAGGGTGGCGACCGGACGATGGAGAACCACGGGCGCGGGTCCGGCCCACGCCCAGCAGGCGGCGCGAACGAGCCCGTCGATCCGCGGCCGCCGAATTCCCTGCCTTACGAGGGCGTATGGCGGTTCACCGCCCCCGCCGTGGACGCCTCGGTGCCGCAGGCCCGGCACGCCGTCCGGGACCTGCTGTACCGCCAGGGCGTGCCGGTCTCGGACGACCTCGTCCAGGGCCTGCTGCTGATCGTCTCGGAGCTGGTCACGAACGCCGTCCGGCACGCGGCGCTGCTGTCCCCGACGCTCGCCGTGGAGGTCGCCGTCGGCGCGGAGTGGCTGCGGGTGTCCGTGGAGGACAACCACCCCTACCGTCCGACCGCCCTGGAGGCCGATCACGGCCAGACGGGCGGCCGGGGGCTGCTCCTGGTGCGCGAGGTGACCCGGGAGGCGGGCGGTGTGTGCGACGTCGAGCACACGGCGAGCGGCGGCAAGGTGATCTGGGCCGCCGTGCCGCTCAAGCCCGTGCACGTGCCCTGAGGGGTGCCCTCCGGCTCGTCCCGCGGCCGCAGGACACCCCGGGGACGGTCACCAGCCGGCCGACGGGCCCGTCAGCTCGCGCATCGCGGGGCGGGCCGTGTCCAGCACGGTCATGAACCACGCCGAGAAGGTGTCCTTCGCATGACGCTCGGCCAGTTCGGCCGGGGTCACGAACGCCGTCTCCTCGACCTCCTCCGGGTCCGGGCGCAGCGCGGACTGCACCATCCCGACGAAGAGGTGGTTGTACTCCTGCTCCACCAGGCCCGAGGCCGGGTCCGGGTGGTTGTAGCGGACCGTGCCCGCCTCGGCGAGCAGCGACGGGGAGACGCCGAGTTCCTCGAACGTCCGCCGGGCCGCCGCCGCGAACGGTGCCTCGCCGGGGTAGGGGTGGCCGCAGCAGGTGTTGGACCACACGCCGGGGGAGTGGTACTTGCCGAGCGCGCGCCGCTGGAGCAGCAGCCGGCCCTGCTCGTCGAAGAGGAACACCGAGAAGGCGCGGTGCAGCTGTCCCGGTGGCTGATGCGCGGCGAGCTTCTCCGCGGTGCCGATCGTCACACCGTTCTCGTCGACGAGTTCCAGCAAAATCGCGTCAGCGGCCCCGTTCGACGGACTGTGCGTCGTGGTGGCAGGTGTGATCGGCATACCCATCCTTCACATCGGTCTTGCGCCCCAAGTGTGCCGTACGAGCACGGCACTCCCGGCAGTTGATCGTGCCCGGCGCGGCGGGCGCGGAACCGTCCGTGGAGGGGCTGTGAGCATGAGGACGCGACGGACCGCCGGATCGCTGCATTCCGCCCGTACTGACGTCTTATAGGCCCGTACGGTTGTTTTAGTGGTGACGGTGATGCCGGTGCGTCAGTGGCAGAGCCGGGCCTCGTGCTCGGCGTGCCCGACCGGCTCCAGCTGGAAGGTGCAGTGCTCCACGTCGAAGTGGTCCCCGAGGCAGCCCTGGAGTTCGTGCAGCATCTTCTCGTGGCCGATCGCGTTCAGGACGTCGGAGCGCACCACCACATGGGCCGACAGCACCGGCATGCCGGACGTGATCGTCCAGGCGTGCAGGTCGTGCACGTCCTCGACACCGTCCAGAGCGAGTATGTGCGACCGCACCTGGGCCATGTCGACGTCCTTGGGTGCCGACTCCAGCAGCACGTCGAGGGTCTCGCGCAGCAGCTTCAGGGTGCGGGGCACGATCATCAGGCCGATGACCAGTGAGGCGATCGGGTCGGCGGCCTGCCAGCCGGTGGTCAGGATCACCGTGGCGGAGATCAGCACCGTGAGCGAGCCCAGGGTGTCGGCGGCGACCTCCAGGAACGCGCCGCGCACGTTCAGGCTCTCCTTCTGGCCCCGCATCAGCAGCGTGAGCGAGATCATGTTCGCGACCAGGCCGATCGCGCCGAACACGATCATCAGGCCGCCCTCGGTCTCGGCGGGCGTGAAGAACCGCTGGATCGCCTCGAACAGGACGTAACCGCCGACGCCCAGCAGCAGTAGACAGTTGGCGAGAGCGGCGAGGATCTCCGCGCGGGCGTAGCCGAAGGTGCGGTTGGTGCTGGCCGGGAGGTTCGCGAAGTGGATCGCGAGCAGGGCCATGCCCAGTCCCAGCGCGTCCGTCGCCATGTGCGCCGCGTCCGCGATCAGGGCGAGGGAGTCCGCGAGCACACCGCCGACGATCTGGACCACCATGACGCCGAGCGTGATCGCCAGCGCGACGCGCAGCCTCCCGCGGTACGCGGCCGCCGCGGTGCCGGTCGTGGGCCCGTGCGTATGCCCGTGGTCGTGCCCAGCCCCCATGAAAAGCCGCCCTTCAGCGTCCGTCGGACGAGCGGAATTCCCGTCCCGGGATCACAGTGAACTACGGGTGGGGGGTATCGGGCAACGCGGCACTGAACACCGTTGTCATGTGCCCTGACCTGCGGAAACGATCCGCAGGTCAGGGTGGTGCGCCTGATCAGCGGCCGTGGTGCAACCGCCAGCCCGCCCACGCCGACTCGACCATCTCGCGTACCCCGCGCCGGGCGGTCCAGCCGAGCTGCTCGGCGGCGAGCGCGGCCGAGGCGACCGCGCGCGGGGCGTCCCCGGGGCGCCGGGGCTCGACGACGGCGGGACGCCGGTCGCCGCTCACCTCGCCGATGACGGTGATCAGCTCGCGCACGGAGACGCCCTCGCCGCTGCCGATGTTGACCGTCAGGTCGCCGCTCGCGTCCGGTTCGCCGAGCCACCGGGCCGCCGCCAGGTGCGCCTCGGCGAGATCGGCGACGTGAATGTAGTCACGGACACAGGTGCCGTCCGGCGTCGGATAGTCGTCGCCGAAGATCCGCGGGGCCTCGCCGCGGGTGAGCCGGTCGAAGACCATGGGGACGATGTTGAACACGCCCGTGTCGGCCAGCTCGGGCGCGGCGGAGCCCGCGACGTTGAAATAGCGGAGACATACGGTGGAGATCCCGTGTGCCCGGCCGGCCGCGCGCACCAGCCACTCACCGGCGAGCTTGGTCTCGCCGTAGGGGTTCACGGGCGCGCAGGGGGTGTCCTCCGTGATGAGATCCACATCCGGGTTGCCGTAGACCGCGGCGGACGACGAGAACACGAAGCGCTTGATGCCCGCCTCCGCGACCGCCTCCAGGAGCGTGGTGAGACCGCCCACGTTCTCGCGGTAGTAGCGCGTGGGCTGCGCCACGGACTCACCGACCTGCTTACGGGCCGCGAGATGCACCACACCCGTCACGGAGTGCTCGGCGAACACCCTTTTCAGCAGGTCACCGTCGAGAGACGAGCCCTCGACCAGCGGCACGTCCTGCGGAAGCCGCACGGGGTGCCCGGCCGAGAGGTCGTCCAGTACGAGCACGCGTTCCCCGGCACCGGTCATGGCCCGCGCCACATGTGCCCCGATGTAGCCGGCTCCGCCTGTGATCAGCCATGTCATGGTCGCCCACCCTATGCGCAGCCTTTCGCGCGCTACGCAATGTCGCTGATGCCCCGTTCTGTGCGCTCGGGTTTGTGGGTGAGCCCGGGGATCCGTGATGATGATCGCGGCGGAGGTCCGGGCAAACCACGTTGATCGCTTCGTCAAACGGCCGGTGAACGTTGGCTTCCAATCATCCGATAGCCTCTGCCGACACACCGCCCGGCCGCACCGCCGACAGGCGCTGCCACCCACGTACACGACCGGCGCGGACATGCCGGCACCCAGGGAGTGAGTTCGGTTGTCGACCGCCATCCTCACCGGTCAGCCGGTCCCCGGATCGTCGATCGAGGGCGATCTGCGGTCACTCGGCTACGACGTGCGGGTCGCCGCCGACGCGGCCGAGACCGAGACGCTCCTCGCCCAGGTACCCGGTGACCAACGCGTCGCCCTCGTCGACGCCCGCTTCGTCGGCCATCAGCACGCGCTGCGCCTCGGCCTGACCGACCCGCGCTTCCCGCTCGCCGCGATCCCGGGCGCCATGACCGCGCAGGCCGCCGGCCGGCAGGCCCTGACCCGCGCGATGGCCCGCGAGAACTCCTCGGGCGGCTCGTCGGAGTTCTCGGCCTCGCCCGAGCAGGCGGGCGCCGCCACCGTGGCCGTGGACAGCCTCGCCGACCGCATCGTCGTCGCCCTCGACGACGACGGCGCCGACGTGCACCGCCCCGAGCTCGGCAGCCTGGTCGCCGCCGTCCCGGCCGACCCGCAGGGCCGCAACGAGGCACGCCAGGCGGTGGCGGCCGTCGACGACGAGGCCATACGTCTGAAGTCCGCCGTGAAGGCCCGAGACGGCTTCTTCACCACCTACTGCATCAGCCCCTACTCCCGCTACCTCGCGCGCTGGTGCGCCCGCCGGGGCCTGACCCCCAACCAGGTCACCACCGCCTCCCTGATCACCGCGCTGATCGCGGCGGGCTGCGCGGCCACCGGCACCCGGCCCGGGTTCATCGCGGCGGGCCTGCTGCTGATCTTCTCCTTCGTGCTGGACTGCACCGACGGCCAGCTCGCCCGCTACTCCCTGCAGTACTCCACGCTCGGCGCCTGGCTCGACGCCACCTTCGACCGGGCCAAGGAGTACGCCTACTACGCCGGCCTCGCCCTCGGCGCGGCCCGGGGCGGCGACGACGTGTGGGCCCTCGCCCTCGGCGCGATGGTCCTGCAGACCTGCCGGCACGTCGTGGACTTCTCCTTCAACGAGGCCAACCACGACGCCACCGCCAACACCAGCCCCACCGCCGCCCTCTCCGACAAGCTCGACAGCGTCGGCTGGACGGTCTGGGTGCGCCGGATGATCGTCCTGCCGATCGGCGAGCGCTGGGCGATGATCGCGATCCTGACGGCGGCCACGACACCGCGCATCACCTTCTACGCGCTGCTCATCGGCTGCGCCTTCGCGGCGACGTACACCACGGCCGGCCGGGTGCTGCGCTCGCTGACCCGCAAGGCCCGCCGTACCGACCGGGCCGCCCAGGCGCTCGCCGACCTCGCGGACTGCGGCCCGCTCGCCCAGGGCATCGCACAGGCACTGCGGAACCGGGCGCGGCACCTGCCCGGCTTCGCCGCCCCCGCCGTGGCCCTGCTCGGCGGCGCCGCGGTGGTCGCCACGGCCGCGCTCACCGACGTCGGCGGACCGTGGCCGTCGGTGGCCGCGCTGGTGTACGCCGTGACCTCGGCCGTCGCCGTCGCCCGGCCGCTCAAGGGCGCCCTCGACTGGCTGGTGCCGCCCTTCTTCCGGGCCGCCGAATACGCCACCGTCCTCGCGCTCGCGGTCAAAGCGGAGGTGAACGGAGCCCTTCCGGCAGCTTTCGGCCTGGTGGCCGCCGTCGCCTACCATCACTACGACACGGTGTACCGCATCCGCGGCAACGCCGGAGCGCCCCCGGCCTGGCTGGTGCGCGCCATCGGGGGGCACGAAGGACGGACGCTGCTCGTCACCGTCCTCGCCGCGGTGCTCTCCGCCTCGCAGTTCACGGTCGCGCTCACGGTCCTCGCCGTGGCCGTGGCCCTGGTGGTGCTCGTCGAGAGCATCCGCTTCTGGGTGTCCGCAGGGGCGCCCGCCGTACACGATGAAGGAGAACCCGCATGATCGGCCTCGTGCTGGCGGCCGGCGCCGGACGGCGTCTGCGCCCCTACACCGACAGCCTTCCCAAGGCTCTGGTGCCGGTGGGGCCCGCGGGCATAGAGGGCGAACCCACGGTTCTCGACCTGACTCTGGCGAACTTCGCCGAGATCGGTCTCACCGAGGTCGCGATCATCGTCGGCTACCGCAAGGAAGCGGTGTACGAGCGCAAGGCCGCGCTGGAGGCGAAGTACGGCCTCAAGCTCACCCTCATCGACAACGACAAGGCCGAGGAGTGGAACAACGCCTACTCCCTGTGGTGCGGTCGTGACGCCCTCAAGGACGGCGTGATCCTCGCCAACGGCGACACCGTCCACCCGGTCTCCGTCGAGAAGACGCTGCTCGCCGCCCGCGGCGACGGCAAGAAGATCATCCTCGCCCTGGACACGGTGAAGAGCCTCGCCGACGAGGAGATGAAGGTCGTCGTCGACCCCGCCAAGGGCATGACGAAGATCACCAAGCTCATGGACCCCACCGAGGCCACCGGTGAGTACATCGGCGTCACCCTGATCGAGGGCGACGCGGCCCCCGAGCTGGCCGACGCCCTCAAGGCCGTGTGGGAGACCGACCCGCAGCAGTTCTACGAGCACGGCTACCAGGAGCTCGTGAACCGCGGCTTCCGCATCGACGTGGCGCCCATCGGCGACGTCAAGTGGGTGGAGATCGACAACCACGACGATCTCGCCCGTGGACGGGAGATCGCATGCCAGTACTGACCCGGCTGATCCCCTCGCCGGTCGTCGTCGACATCCGCCCCGGCGCCCTCGACGACCTGGCCTGTGTGCTCGCCGACGAGCGCATCTCGCACTCCGGCAAGCTCGCCGTCGCCGTCAGCGGCGGATCCGGCGCCCGGCTCAAGGAGCGGCTCGCTCCCGCGCTGCCCGGCGCCACCTGGTACGAGGTCGGCGGCGGCACCCTCGACGACGCGGTCCGGCTGGCCGGTGACATAAGGGCCGGCCACTTCGACGCCGTCGTCGGGCTCGGCGGCGGCAAGATCATCGACTGCGCCAAGTTCGCCGCGGCGCGCGTCGGCCTGCCGCTGGTCGCCGTACCGACGAACCTCGCGCACGACGGCCTGTGCTCGCCCGTCGCCACCCTCGACAACGACGCCGGGCGCGGCTCCTACGGTGTGCCGAACCCGATCGCCGTCGTCATCGACCTCGATGTCATCCGCGAGGCCCCCGTGCGCTTCGTCCGGGCCGGCATCGGTGACGCCGTCTCCAACATCTCCGCCATCGCGGACTGGGAGCTCGCCAACCGGGTCAAGGGCGAGAAGATCGACGGTCTCGCCGCCGCCATCGCCCGGCAGGCCGGTGAGGCGGTGCTGCGCCACCCCGGCGGCATCGGGGACACCGACTTCCTTCAGGTGCTGGCCGAGGCGCTGGTGCTCAGCGGCATCGCCATGTCGGTGTCGGGCGACTCCCGTCCGTCCTCCGGCGCCTGCCACGAGATCAACCACGCCTTCGACCTGCTGTTCCCGAGGCGCGCCGCCGCCCACGGCGAGCAGTGCGGGCTCGGCGCGGCCTTCGCGATGTACCTGCGCGGAGCCCATGAGGAGTCGGCCTACATGGCCGAGGTGCTGCGCCGGCACGGTCTGCCGGTACTGCCGGAGGAGATCGGCTTCACGGACGACGAGTTCGTCCGCGCGGTGGAGTTCGCTCCGCAGACCCGGCCCGGCCGTTACACGATCCTCGAACACCTCGACCTGACCACCGACCAGATCAAGGACATCTACGCCGACTATGTCAAGGCCATCGGTAGCTGAACTCCGCCCCGTCGTTCACCCCGCGGGGGTGAAGGACCGGCGCAGCGGTGAGCACTGGATGGGACGCCTCTACATGCGAGAGGTGTCCCTGCGGGTCGACCGCTACCTGGTGAACACCAGGGTCACGCCCAACCAGCTCACGTACCTGATGACCGTCTTCGGTGTGCTCGCGGCCCCGGCGCTTCTCGTGCCGGGGATCCCGGGTGCCGTGCTGGGCGTGGTGTGCGTCCAGATGTATCTGCTCCTCGACTGCGTCGACGGCGAGATCGCGCGCTGGAAGAAGCAGTACTCCCTCAACGGCGTCTACCTCGACCGCGTCGGCGCCTACCTCACCGACGCCGCCGTGCTCGTCGGCTTCGGCCTGCGCGCCGCCGACCTGTGGGGCAGCGGCCGTATCGACTGGCTGTGGGCCTTCCTCGGCACGCTGGCCGCGCTCGGCGCCATCCTGATCAAGGCCGAGACCGACCTCGTCGGCGTCGCCCGCCACCAGGCCGGCAAGCCTCCGGTGCAGGAGGCCGCGTCCGAGATGCGCTCCTCCGGCATGGCCATGGCCCGCAGGGCCGCCGCCCTGCTCAAGTTCCACCGCCTCATCCTCGGCATCGAGGCCTCGCTGCTGATCCTGGTGCTGGCGATCGCCGACCAGATCCGCGGCGACCTGTTCTTCACCCGGCTCGGCGTCGCCGTGCTCGCCGGCATCGCCCTGCTCCAGACCCTGCTGCACTTGGTGTCGATCCTCGCGTCGAGCAGGCTGAAGTGAGCGCGCCCATGAAGGTCGGCGCGGTCATCATCACCATGGGCAACCGCCCCGACGAGCTGCGCGCCCTCCTCGACTCGGTCGCCAAGCAGGACGGCGACCGTGTCGAGGTCGTCGTGGTCGGCAACGGCTCCCCGGTGCCGGACGTCCCCGAGGGCGTGCGCACCATCGAGCTGTCCGAGAACCTCGGCATCCCCGGCGGCCGCAACGTCGGTATCGAGGCCTTCGGCCCGAGCGGCCGCGACGTCGACATATTGCTCTTCCTCGACGACGACGGCCTCCTCGCCCACCACGACACCGCCGAGCTGTGCCGCGATGCCTTCTCGGCCGACCCGAAGCTCGGCATCGTCAGCTTCCGCATCGCCGACCCCGGGACCGGGGTCACCCAGCGCCGCCACGTCCCCCGGCTGCGCGCCTCCGACCCGATGCGCTCCTCCCGGGTCACCACCTTCCTCGGCGGCGCCAACGCCGTACGCACCCAGGTCTTCGCGGAAGTCGGTGGACTTCCGGACGAGTTCTTCTACGCCCACGAGGAAACCGACCTGGCATGGCGGGCCCTCGACGCGGGCTGGATGATCGACTACCGGTCCGACATGGTGCTGTACCACCCCACGACCGCGCCCTCGCGGCACGCGGTCTACCACCGCATGGTCGCCCGCAACCGCGTCTGGCTCGCCCGCCGCAACCTCCCCGCCCCCCTTGTCCCGGTCTATCTGGGCGTCTGGATGCTCCTCACCCTGGCCCGGCGCCCCTCCCGCCCGGCGCTGCGTGCATGGTTCGGCGGATTCCGGGAAGGCTGGACCACTCCGTGCGGTCCCCGCCGGCCCATGAAGTGGCGTACGGTGTGGCGGCTGACTCGACTGGGCCGACCTCCTGTCATCTGACAGGCTCGACCCTGAGAGCGACCGGGCCCGACGGCCCCAGGTTCATGCCAGGCCCGCACAGTCTGCGCATCTCGAAGACGAAAGTTTCAACTGGTGAGTGAGACAACGCACGACGGCTCGGTCGCGGTGAGCGCGCCGCCGTCGCCCGACGAGGGACTCACGGCGTCCGAGCTGGCCGCCAAGTACGGGCTCGCTGTCAGCGGCGCCCGCCCCTCGCTGTTCGAGTACGTCCGGCAGCTCTGGGACCGGCGGCACTTCATCCTCGCGTTCTCGCGGGCGAAGCTGACCGCCCAGTACAGCCAGGCGAAGCTCGGACAGCTCTGGCAGGTGGCCACCCCGCTGCTGAACGCCGCCGTGTACTTCTTCATCTTCGGCGTGATCCTCGAGGCCGACCGGGGCATGCCCCGCGAGGTGTACATCCCGTTCCTGGTCACGGGCGTCTTCGTGTTCACCTTCACCCAGAGCTCGGTGATGGCGGGCGTCCGCGCGATCTCGGGCAACCTTGGCCTGGTGCGCGCCCTGCACTTCCCGCGCGCCTCGCTCCCCATCTCCTTCGCGCTGCAGCAGCTCCAGCAGCTGCTGTACTCGATGATCGTGCTGTTCGTCGTGGCGATCGGCTTCGGCAGCTACCCGAAGCTCAGCTGGGTGCTGATCCTGCCCGTGCTGGTCCTCCAGTTCCTGTTCAACACCGGCCTCGCCCTGATCATGGCCCGGGCCGGCTCGAGGACCCCGGACCTGGCCCAGCTGATGCCGTTCGTGATGCGTACCTGGATGTACGCGTCCGGCGTGATGTTCTCCATCCCGGTCATGCTGAAGGACAAGCCGGAGTGGATCGCCACCGTCCTGCAGTGGAACCCGGCCGCGGTCTACATGGACCTGATGCGCTTCGCCATGATCGACGGCTACGGCTCCTCGAACCTGCCCGACCACGTCTGGGCGGCGGCGGCCGGCTGGGCGGCGCTGTTCGCGGTCGGCGGCTTCGTGTACTTCTGGAAGGCGGAGGAGAGGTACGGCCGTGGCTGAGCAGAGGGCGGACGCCCACATTCCCACCGTCATCGCGGACGAGCTGCACATCGTCTACCGCGTCAACGGCGCCAAGTCCGGCAAGGGCAGCGCCACGGCCGCCCTCAGCCGCATACTGAAGCGCGGCGAGGAGCGAGGCGTGCGCAAGGTGCACGCCGTACGCGGTGTCTCCTTCGTCGCCTACCGCGGCGAGGCCATCGGCCTGATCGGCTCCAACGGCTCCGGCAAGTCCACCCTGCTGCGTGCCATCGCCGGCCTGCTCCCGCCGGAGACGGGCAAGGTCTACACCGACGGCCAGCCCTCCCTGCTCGGTGTGAACGCGGCCCTGATGAACGACCTCACGGGCGAGCGCAACGTCATATTGGGCGGGCTTGCGATGGGCATGTCCCGCGAGCAGATCAAGGAGCGCTACCAGGACATCGTCGACTTCTCCGGCATCAACGAGAAGGGCGACTTCATTACCCTGCCCATGCGCACCTACTCGTCCGGTATGGCGGCCCGCCTGCGCTTCTCCATCGCCGCGGCCAAGGACCACGACGTCCTCATGATCGACGAGGCGCTGGCCACCGGCGACCGGAAGTTCCAGAAGCGCTCCGAGGACCGTATCCGTGAGCTGCGCAAGGAAGCCGGCACGGTGTTCCTGGTCAGCCACAACAACAAGTCCATCCGCGACACCTGCAACCGCGTGCTGTGGCTGGAACGCGGCGAGCTGCGTATGGACGGACCGACGGACGAGGTCCTCAAGGAGTACGAGAAGTTCACGGGCAAGTAGTCCACCCGGACATGGGCCGTGCGGCCCAGCAAGCTTCCCGGGGCCCCGCCGGAACTGCACCGGCGGGGCCCGCGTCTGCAAAGGAAACGTCAACTCCGGCTGGTTTGAGGAATCTTGACGTCAATCGGTGTGTTGTTGTGATGTGCAGGACACCCCCACGGGCCACGCTGCGTTGTACAACGTAAGCTGTACCGGTACCGAAACACGGCAAGTGGGGCGATAAGGCGCGACACCCCTCTCTCCGGGCTGCGGCGCGGACAGCCGGGCGGCGTGTCCGAAATAGTGTGCATTGGGTCGGCGGTGTAGAACGGGAGATGTGACGGCAATGGCTACGGAAACTCCCCAGCTCAACGCATCCGCCTGTGCCGTCCCCGCCCCGGGCAGTCCACGGTGACGGGAACCGGCGCGCGCCCGGTCGATCCGGCGCGCGGCACGCTCGACAAGGCCGCCGCGGAGAACTTCCCCGTGGCGCCGTTCTTCCTGCCCAGGGCCTGGCGCACCGATCTGATGGCCGTCTACGGCTTCGCCCGCCTCGTCGACGACATCGGCGACGGCGACCTCGCCCCCGGTGGCGCCGACGCCCGTCTGCTCGGCGTGTCACCCGAGTGGGCCGAGGACCGCCTGGTGCTGCTCGACGCCTTCGAGGCCGACCTGCACCGTGTCTTCGACGGCACCCCCGGCCACCCCCTGCTGCGCCGCCTCCAGCCGACGGTCCGCCGCCGTGCGCTGACGCCCGAGCCGTTCCTCGGTCTGATCGCCGCCAACCGCCAGGACCAGCTCGTCGGGCGCTACGAGACCTTCGACGATCTCCTTGCCTACTGCGAACTGTCCGCCAACCCCGTCGGCCGTCTCGTCCTCGCCGTCACCGGCACGGCGACGCCCGAGCGGATCCGCCGCTCCGACGCGGTGTGCACGGCGCTCCAGATCGTCGAGCATCTCCAGGACGTCGCTGAGGACCTCCGCCGTGACCGGATCTATCTGCCCGCGGCGGACATGAAACGCTTTCACGTCGACGAAACCGATCTCGGGGCGAAAACGGCGGGCGCATCGGTGCGCGCACTGGTTGCATACGAAGCCGAACGTGCCCGGAACCTCCTGAATGAAGGCACCCCCCTGGTGGGTAGCGTCCACGGCAGGCTCAAGCTGCTGCTCGCGGGTTTCGTGGCGGGGGGAAGGGCGGCGGTCGACGCGATCGCCGCCGCCGAATACGACGTACTGCCCGGCCCGCCCAAGGCCAGCAGGCTTCGGCTGCTGCGCGAGGTGGGCGTGACTCTGCGAGGAGAGGGGTGATCCGGACCGTGGAGTCTGCACCACACGCGTCCGCACCGGTACTCGCCGCCTACAGCTACTGCGAGGCCGTCACCGGACAGCAGGCACGGAACTTCGCCTACGGCATCAGACTGCTGCCCACGCCCAAGCGCCGGGCGATGTCGGCGTTGTACGCGTTCTCGCGCCGCGTCGACGACATCGGCGACGGCGCCCTGAGCGGCGACGTCAAGATCGCCAGGCTCGAGGACACCGGGAAGCTGCTGGCCCGGATCCGCGACCACGCCGTCGACGAGGACGACACCGATCCGGTGGCCGTCGCCCTCGCGCACGCCGCCGACGCCTTCCCGATCCCGCTCGGCGGACTGGACGAGCTGATCGACGGCGTCCTGATGGACGTGCGCGGCGAGACCTACGAGACCTGGGACGACCTGAAGGTCTACTGCCGCTGTGTGGCGGGCGCCATCGGGCGTCTGTCGCTCGGCGTGTTCGGCACCGAACGAGGGGCCCGCGGCGCCGAACGCGCGTCCGAGTACGCGGACACGCTCGGCCTGGCGCTGCAACTGACCAACATCCTGCGTGACGTCCGTGAGGACGCCGAGGGCGGGCGCACCTATCTGCCCTCCGACGACCTCGCCAAATTCGGCTGCTCGGCCGGCTTCAGCGGGCCGACACCACCGGAGGGCTCCGACTTCGCGGGCCTCGTCCACTTCGAAGTGCGACGGGCCCGCGCCCTTTTCGCCGAGGGCTACCGGCTGCTCCCCATGCTCGACCGGCGCAGCGGCGCCTGTGTCGCCGCCATGGCCGGCATCTACCGCCGGCTGCTGGACCGCATCGAGCGCGACCCGGAGGCCGTGCTGCGCGGCCGGGTCTCCCTGCCCGGGCGCGAGAAGGCGTACGTCGCCGTGCGCGGTCTGTCCGGTCTGGACGCCCGGCATGTCACCCGAACCGTCAGGAGGCGCGCCTGATGGACATTTCGGCCCAAGGTGATGCCACCGGGGAAAAGCGGCAGGCAACCCTCCGCCGTCATGCGGCGTCCCTGACTGAGACGACCGGCCGTGCACCGTTGAACCATCGGCACGGCGGCCGCGCAGGGGAGGGTGCACGATGACCGACGGCACGCGGCCGGACGGGTCGCTCGCGGACATCCCGGGGGGCGCCGGGAGGGACGCCGTCGTGATCGGCGGCGGGCTCGCCGGCATCACCGCCGCGCTCGCGCTCGCCGACGCGGGCGTCCGCGTCACCCTGATCGAGGGCAGGCCGAGGCTGGGCGGCCTGGCCTTCTCCTTCCAGCGCGGCGACCTGACCGTCGACAACGGACAGCACGTCTACCTGCGCTGCTGCACCGCCTACCGCTGGTTCCTCGACCGGATCGAGGGGACGGCGCTGGCACCGCTGCAGGATCGTCTCGACGTGCCCGTCATCGACCTCCACAAGCCCGAGGGCCGACGGCTCGGCAGGCTGCGGCGCGACGCGCTGCCCGTGCCCCTGCACCTGGGCCGGAGCCTTGCGACGTATCCGCATCTCTCCCTCGCCGAACGCGCCAGGGTCGGTCGTGCCGCGCTCGCGCTCAAGGGGCTCGACCTGGCCGATCCGACCCTGGACACCCAGGACTTCGGCAGCTGGCTGACCGCGCACGGTCAGTCGGCGCGTGCCGTCGAGGCCCTGTGGGACCTGGTCGGGGTCGCCACTCTCAACGCGGTCGCGGGCGACGCCTCGCTGGGGCTCGCCGCGATGGTGTTCAAGACCGGTCTGCTGTCCGACCCGGGCGCGGCCGACATCGGATGGGCGCGCGTCCCGCTGGGCGAACTGCATGACCGGCTGGCCCGCAAGGCGCTCGACTCCGCGGGCGTGCGTACCGAGGTCCGTACACGCGTCACCTCCATCTCCACTGAGGAGAACGGACGTTGGAGCGTCGAGGTTCCCGGCGAGACGCTCCACGCGGACGCGGTCGTGCTCGCCGTGGCCCAGCGCGAGGCGTACGACCTGCTGCCCGGCGGTGCCCTCGACGCCCCCGAACAGCTCCTGGAGATCGGCACCGCCCCGATCCTCAACGTCCACGTCGTCTACGACCGCAAGGTGCTGAGCACGCCGTTCCTGACGGCTCTGGGCACCCCGGTCCAGTGGGTGTTCGACCGCACCGACGCCTCCGGGCTCAAGGACGGCCAGTACCTCGCCGTCTCCCAGTCGGCCGCGCAGGACGAGATCGACGCACCCGTGGCCAGCCTGCGCGAGCGGTATCTGCCGGAGCTGGAGCGGCTGTTGCCCAGGGCACGCGGCGCCCGGGTGCTGGACTTCTTCGTGACCAGGGAGCGTACGGCGACGTTCGCGCCCACCCCCGGCGTCGGGCGGCTGCGGCCCGGCGCCCGCACCAAGGCAACCGGCCTGTACCTGGCCGGAGCGTGGACCGCCACAGGGTGGCCCGCGACCATGGAGAGTGCGGTCCGCAGTGGCGTGAGTGCGGCCGAAGCCGCGCTGAGCGCTCTGGGCCGGCCTCGCCCCAGCCACCTCTTCGACGTCGAGGAGGCGGCGTGATGCTGAACGAGCAGCCGGCGGCAGGCCCCCGCACCCCCCGTAGCGCAACAAGAGGAGAGAACGTGCCCACTGTGCCCCCGGCCGAGAAGGCCGATCGAGAGACAGCGGTGGACGTGACCGCGCTCCTGGAGCGCGGTAGGACCCTGACCACACCGGTCCTGCGGGCGGCCGTCGACCGCCTGGCTCCTCCGATGGACACCGTTTCCGCCTACCACTTCGGCTGGATCGACGCCGACGGCAGGCCCACGGCCGGCGACGGCGGCAAGGCCGTACGCCCCGCCCTCGCGCTACTCTCCGCCGAGGTCACCGGCGCCGCGCCCGAGACCGGCGTCCCCGGAGCCGTCGCCGTCGAACTGGTCCACAACTTCTCGCTGCTGCACGACGACCTGATGGACGGCGACGAGCAGCGCCGCCACCGCGACACGGTCTGGAAGGTGCACGGTCCCGCCCAGGCCATCCTCGTCGGCGACGCCATGTTCGCGCTGGCCAACGAGGTGCTGCTGGAGCTCGGCACCGTCGAGGCCGGCCGTGCCACCCGCCGCCTGGCCACCGCCACCCGCGCCCTGATCGACGGCCAGGCCCAGGACATCTCCTACGAGCACCGCGACCGCGTCAGCGTCGAGGAGTGCCTGGAGATGGAGGGCAACAAGACCGGCGCCCTGATCGCCGCCGCCAGCTCCATCGGCGCGGTGCTCGCCGGCGCGGACGACCGCACCGCCGACGCCCTGGAGAAGTACGGCTACCACCTGGGCCTCGCCTTCCAGGCCGTCGACGACCTCCTCGGCATCTGGGGCGACCCGGTCTCCACCGGCAAGCAGACCTGGAGCGACCTGCGCCAGCGCAAGAAGTCCCTGCCGGTCGTGGCCGCGCTCGCGGCGGGCGGCCCGGCCTCCGAGCGGCTCGGCGAGATCCTCGCCGCCGACGCCAAGAGCAGCGACTTCGAGAACTTCTCCGAGGAGGAGTTCGCCGCCCGCGCCGCCCTGATCGAGGAGGCGGGCGGCCGCGAGTGGACGGCCGGGGAAGCGCGCCGCCAGCACGCGATCGCCGTCGAGGCCCTGGACGCCGTCGACATGCCCGATCGGGTGCGGGCGCAGTTCACGGCGCTCGCCGACTTCGTCGTCGTACGAAAGAGATGATCACCACCGGGCGAAAAGAGATGATCAGTATCGGTCGAATAGCCCTCGCGTAGTCGCCGGCCGGTGTCGCTGGATGAAGCGCACCGGCCGACGGCGGACCCACAGCAGACGCACTACCTGTAGCACTGCACGAAGGGGAAGCCATGACAGCGACGACCGACGGAAGCACCGGGGCGCGGCCGCCCCGGGCAGCCGCGGCCAGCGACACCGACAGCGAGAACCCCGTGGCGGCCGGGGTGCACGAAGCCGCCGTGGGTGCGGTCCGGCGCGCCACCGAGTTCCTGCTGGCGAAGCAGGACGCCCAGGGCTGGTGGAAGGGCGACCTCGAGACGAACGTCACCATGGACGCCGAGGACCTTCTGCTCCGTCAGTTCCTGGGTATCCGGGACGAGAAGACCACCCAGGCCGCCGCGCTCTTCATCCGCGGAGAGCAGCGCGAGGACGGCACCTGGGGCACCTTCTACGGCGCGCCCGGCGAGCTCTCCGCCACCATCGAGGCGTACGTCGCCCTGCGCCTGGCGGGCGACGCGCCGGACGCACCGCACATGGCGCGGGCCTCTGCCTGGATCCGTGAGCAGGGCGGCATCGCCGCGGCCCGGGTCTTCACGCGGATCTGGCTGGCCCTGTTCGGCTGGTGGAAGTGGGAGGACCTGCCCGAACTCCCGCCGGAGCTCATCTACTTCCCCAAGTGGGTCCCGCTCAACATCTACGACTTCGGCTGCTGGGCCCGGCAGACCATCGTCCCGCTGACGATCGTCTCCGCGAAGCGCCCGGTGCGGCCCGCGCCCTTCCCCCTCGACGAACTGCACGCCGACCCGGCGAACCCCAACCCGCCCAAGCCCCTTGCTCCGGTCGCGAGTTGGGACGGCGCCTTCCAGCGGCTCGACAAGGCCCTGCACCAGCTGCGCAAGGTCGCCCCGCGCAAGCTGCGCCGAGCCGCCATGAACAGCGCCGCACGCTGGATCATCGAGCGCCAGGAGAACGACGGCTGCTGGGGCGGCATCCAGCCCCCGGCGGTGTACTCGATCATCGCGCTGCACCTGCTCGGCTACGACCTCGAGCATCCCGTGATGCGCGAGGGCCTCGCCTCGCTGGACCGTTTCGCCATCTGGCGCGAGGACGGGGCCCGCATGATCGAGGCCTGCCAGTCACCGGTCTGGGACACCTGCCTCGCCACCATCGCCCTGGTGGACGCCGGCGTGCCCGCCGATCACCCGCAACTGGTCAGGGCCGCCGACTGGATGCTGGGCGAGGAGATCGTCCGGCCCGGCGACTGGGCCGTCAAGCGCCCCGAACTGCCGCCGGGCGGCTGGGCGTTCGAGTTCCACAACGACAACTACCCCGACATCGACGACACCGCCGAGGTGGTCCTCGCGCTGCGCCGGGTCCGGCACCACGACCCGGAGCGGCTGGAGCGGGCGATCGGCCGCGGGGTGCGCTGGAACCTCGGGATGCAGTCGCGCAACGGGGCGTGGGGCGCCTTCGACGTCGACAACACGAGCCCGTTCCCGAACCGGCTGCCGTTCTGCGACTTCGGCGAGGTCATCGACCCGCCGTCGGCGGACGTCACCGCGCATGTCGTGGAGATGCTCGCGGTCGAGGGCCTCGCCCACGACCCGCGCACCCGGCGCGGCATCCGGTGGCTGCTCGCCGAGCAGGAGCCGGACGGCTCGTGGTTCGGCCGCTGGGGCGTGAACTACGTCTACGGCACCGGATCCGTCGTACCGGCCCTGGTGGCCGCCGGCATGCCGGGCTCGCACCCCGCGATCCGGCGCGCCGTCACCTGGCTGGAGTCCGTCCAGAACGACGACGGCGGCTGGGGCGAGGACCTGCGCTCCTACAAATACGTCAAGGAGTGGAGCGGCAGAGGTGCCTCGACGGCCTCGCAGACCGCGTGGGCACTGATGGCCCTGCTGGCCGCGGGGGAGAGGGACTCCAAGGCGGTCGAGCGCGGCATCGAGTGGCTCGCGGCCACCCAGCTGGCGGACGGCTCCTGGGACGAGCCGTACTTCACCGGCACCGGGTTCCCCTGGGACTTCTCGATCAACTATCACCTCTACCGGCAGGTCTTCCCGCTGACCGCGCTCGGCCGGTACGTGCACGGGGAGCCCTTCGCCGAGCGGAGCGAGAGGCCCAGCAGGTCGCTCGCCGAGGCCAAGGGGAGCTGATGAGCCCACAGCCCGCCCCGGTCCCGCTGCTGATCGCCTGCGCGCTCGGCATCGAGCAGTTCGCCCTGCGCGCGGGCGAGCGCGGCGGGGCCGGCGGGCCGGTCACCGTGCTGCGCACGGGCATGGGCCCCCGGTCGGCCGAACGCTCCGTCACCCGGATGCTGGCCGACCCGGCCCTCACCGGGGCAGCCGTCCTCGCCACCGGCTTCTGCGCGGGGCTCGCCCCCGGGATGCACCCCGGCGATCTGGTGGTCGCCGAGGAGACCCGGGATCCGGCGGGAACCGTTCCGTGCGTGGGGACCGACCTACTCGTCAAGGAACTCGTGCGGACCGTCCCGGGCCGCACCGTCCACACCGGGCCGCTCACCGGCTCGGATCATGTCGTCCGAGGTCAGGAACGGTCGGATCTGCGCACGACCGGCGCAATCGCGGTCGACATGGAGTCGGCGGCCACGCTCCTGAGCGCCGTCCGCACGGGCGAGCGCCCGGTTGCGGCCGTCCGGGTGGTCGTGGACGCTCCAGAACATGAACTCGTCCGGATCGGCACGTTGCGCGGTGGAATATCAGCTTTCCGCGTCCTTCGTACCGTTCTACCCGCATTCTATGAATGGCACCGTTCTTTGCTGCTCCCCAGGAGGTGAGCCAGATGGCCATGCCGCTGCGTCAGTCCATCAAGGTCGCTACTTACTTGGCCGAACAGAAGCTCCGCAGGCGTGACAAGTTCCCGCTGATCGTCGAGCTCGAGCCGCTGTTCGCCTGCAACCTCAAGTGCGAGGGCTGCGGCAAGATCCAGCATCCGGCCGGCGTCCTCAAGCAGCGCATGCCGGTGGCCCAGGCCGTGGGAGCGGTGCTCGAATCCGGCGCCCCCATGGTGTCCATCGCCGGCGGCGAGCCGCTGATGCACCCGCAGATCGACGAGATCGTGCGTCAGCTGGTGGCCAAGCGGAAGTACGTCTTCCTGTGCACCAACGCCCTGCTGATGCGCAAGAAGATGGACAAGTTCACGCCCTCGCCCTACTTCGCCTTCGCCGTGCACATCGACGGCCTGCGCGAGCGGCACGACGAGTCGGTGGCCAAGGAGGGCGTGTTCGACGAGGCGGTGGAGGCGATCAAGGAGGCCAAGCGGCGCGGCTTCCGGGTCACCACCAACTCGACCTTCTTCAACACCGACACCCCGCAGACCATCATCGAGGTGCTCAACTTCCTCAACGACGACCTCAAGGTCGACGAGATGATGATCTCGCCCGCGTACGCCTACGAGAAGGCCCCCGACCAGGAGCACTTCCTCGGCGTCGAGCAGACCCGCGAGCTGTTCAAGAAGGCTTTCGCGGGCGGCAACCGCAGGAAGTGGCGGCTGAACCACTCGCCGCTGTTCCTCGACTTCCTCGAGGGCAAGGTCGACTTCCCGTGCACCGCCTGGGCGATCCCGAACTACTCCCTGTTCGGCTGGCAGCGCCCCTGCTACCTGATGAGCGACGGCTACGTCCCGACGTACCGGGAGCTGATCGAGGAGACCGACTGGGACAAGTACGGCCGAGGCAAGGACCCGCGCTGCGCCAACTGCATGGCGCACTGCGGCTACGAGCCCACCGCCGTCCTCGCCACCATGGGCTCGCTGAAGGAGTCGCTGCGCGCCATGCGCGAGACGGTCTCCGGAAACCGGGAGTGACGCCATGACCGCCATCTCCTTGGGCGTCCCCGAGGTACCGGTCCGGCCGGTCGCCGAGCGACGCGTGTCGCGGCAGATCCAGGTCGGTCCGGTGGCGGTCGGGGGCGGTGCCCCGGTGTCGGTGCAGTCGATGACGACGACGCGTACGTCGGACATCGGCGCCACCTTGCAGCAGATCGCCGAGCTGACGGCTTCCGGGTGCCAGATCGTGCGCGTCGCCTGTCCGACACAGGACGACGCGGACGCGCTGGCGACCATCGCCCGCAAGTCGCAGATCCCGGTGATCGCGGACATCCACTTCCAGCCCAAGTACGTGTTCGCCGCGATCGAGGCCGGCTGTGCGGCCGTCCGGGTCAATCCCGGCAACATCAAGCAGTTCGACGACAAGGTCAAGGAGATCGCGCGGGCCGCCAAGGACCACGGCACCCCGATCCGCATCGGCGTCAACGCCGGATCGCTGGACCGGCGGCTGCTCCAGAAGTACGGCAAGGCCACTCCGGAGGCGCTCGTGGAGAGCGCGCTGTGGGAAGCCTCGCTGTTCGAGGAGCACGGCTTCCGGGACATCAAGATCTCGGTGAAGCACAACGACCCGGTCGTGATGATCGAGGCGTACGCGCAGCTCGCGGCGCAGTGCGACTACCCGCTGCACCTCGGGGTCACCGAGGCCGGGCCCGCGTTCCAGGGCACCATCAAGTCGGCGGTCGCCTTCGGCGCGCTGCTGTCGCGGGGCATCGGCGACACCATCCGGGTCTCGCTGAGCGCCCCGCCCGCCGAGGAGGTCAAGGTCGGCATCCAGATCCTGGAGTCCCTGAACCTCAGGCAGCGGCGGCTGGAGATCGTCTCCTGTCCCTCGTGCGGGCGTGCGCAGGTCGACGTCTACAAGCTCGCGGACGAGGTCACCGCCGGCCTGGAAGGCATGGAAGTGCCGTTGCGGGTAGCCGTGATGGGCTGTGTCGTCAACGGCCCCGGCGAGGCACGGGAGGCGGACCTGGGGGTCGCCTCCGGCAACGGCAAGGGGCAGATCTTCGTCAAGGGCGAGGTCATCAAGACCGTCCCCGAGTCCAAGATCGTCGAGACGCTGATCGAAGAGGCGATGAAGATCGCCGAGCAGATGGAACAGGACGGGGCCGCATCGGGCGCCCCCACGGTCACGGGGAAACCGGCAGTGACCGTGAGTTGAAGCGAGGCACGGACCGAGAGGGGGCCCGAGCGTGACGATTCTGGAGAGCATCCGGGGACCACGTGACCTGAAGGCGCTGTCCGAGGCGGAACTCGGCGAACTGTCCGACGAGATCAGGGAGTTCCTGGTGCACGCGGTCGCCAGGACCGGCGGACATCTCGGGCCCAACCTGGGAGTGGTGGAACTGTCCATCGCGCTCCACCGGGTCTTCGAGTCACCGGTCGACCGCATCGTCTGGGACACCGGCCACCAGAGCTATGTGCACAAGCTGCTGACGGGGCGCCAGGACTTCTCCAAGCTGCGCGGCAAGGGCGGCCTGTCCGGCTACCCCTCGCGCGAGGAGTCCGAGCATGACATCGTCGAGAACAGTCACGCCTCCACCGCCCTCGGCTGGGCCGACGGGCTCGCCAAGGCCCACCGGGTGCAGGGGGAGAAGGGCCACGTCGTCGCGGTGATCGGCGACGGGGCGCTGACCGGCGGCATGGCCTGGGAGGCGCTGAACAACATCGCGGCGGCCAAGGACCGTCCGCTGATCATCGTCGTCAACGACAACGAACGGTCGTACGCGCCGACCATCGGGGGCCTCGCCAACCACCTGGCCACCCTGCGCACCACCGACAGCTACGAGCGGGTCCTGGCCTGGGGCAAGGACGTGCTCCAGCGCACGCCCGTCGTCGGCACCACCGTCTACGAGGCCCTGCACGGCGCGAAGAAGGGCTTCAAGGACGCGTTCGCGCCGCAGGGGCTCTTCGAGGACCTGGGACTGAAGTACGTCGGCCCGATCGACGGGCACGACATCGGCGCCGTCGAGTCCGCGCTGCGGCGGGCGAAACGCTTCCACGGGCCGGTACTGATCCACTGCCTCACGGAGAAGGGACGCGGCTACGAACCCGCCCTCGCCCACGAGGAGGACCACTTCCACACCGTCGGCGTGATGGACCCACTGACCTGCGAGCCGCTCGCGCCGTCGGGCGGGCCGTCCTGGACGTCGGTGTTCGGCGAGGAGATCGTGCGGATCGGCGAGGAACGGGAGGACGTCGTGGCGATCACGGCGGCCATGCTGCACCCCGTCGGGCTGGGCAAGTTCGCCGAACGGTTCCCCGACCGGGTCTGGGACGTCGGGATCGCCGAACAGCACGCGGCCGTGTCGGCGGCGGGCCTCGCCACGGGCGGACTGCACCCGGTCGTCGCCATCTACGCCACCTTCCTCAACCGCGCCTTCGACCAGCTCCTCATGGACGTCGCGCTGCACCGCTGCGGAGTGACGTTCGTGCTGGACCGGGCCGGCGTCACGGGCGCCGACGGTGCCTCCCACAACGGCATGTGGGACATGTCGATCCTCCAGGTCGTCCCCGGCCTGCGGATCGCCGCGCCACGCGACGCCGACCAGCTGCGGGCGCAGCTGCGCGAGGCCGTGGCCTGCGACGACGCGCCGACACTCGTACGGTTCCCGAAGGAGTCCGTCGGGCCGTCGATTCCGGCGCTCGACCGGGTGGGCGGACTGGACGTGCTGCACCGGGACGCCGGTGAGCCGGACGTCCTGCTCGTCGCCGTCGGCGTGATGGCCCCGGTCTGCCTCCAGGCGGCCGAGCTACTGCGGGCCCGCGGCGTCAACTGCACCGTCGTCGACCCGCGGTGGGTGAAACCCGTCGACCCCGCGCTCGCACCGCTCGCCGCGCAGCACCGGCTGGTGGCCGTCGTCGAGGACAACAGCCGCTCGTCCGGGGTCGGCTCCGCGGTGGCTCTCGCGCTGGGCGACGCCGATGTCGACGTGCCGGTGCGGCGGTTCGGCATCCCGGAGCAGTTCCTCGCGCACGCCAAGCGGGGCGAGGTGCTGGCGGACATCGGGCTCACGCCCGTCGAGGTCGCCGGACGGATCAGCGCCAGCCTGGCTCTCAAGGAGGCCGAGGGCGGCCCGGCCGACGGTGTCCAGGACGGTCGTACCGTCGTGTCAGTCAAGGAGAAGGCCGAATGACCACGGAGTTCGACCTCGGCAGACTCATCGCCGAGCGCGGAGCCGAGCGCTACGAGCTGCACACGAAGCACCTGAACCACCAGCTCCCGCGCATGCTGCACACCATCGGCTTCGACAAGGTCTACGAGCGGGCCGAGGGCGCCTACTTCTGGGACGCGGACGGCGACGACTACCTGGACATGCTCGCCGGGTTCGGGGTGATGGGGCTCGGGCGCCACCACCCCGTCGTCCGCAAGGCGCTGCACGACGTCCTCGACGCCCAGCTCGCCGACCTCACCCGCTTCGACTGCCAGCCGCTGCCCGGGCTGCTCGCGGAACGGCTCCTGACGCACAGCCCGCACCTGGACCGGGTGTTCTTCGGCAACAGCGGGACGGAGGCGGTGGAGACCGCGCTGAAGTTCGCACGGTTCGTCACCGGGAAGCCGAGGGTGCTCTACTGCGACCACGCCTTCCACGGGCTGACCACGGGCTCCCTGTCCGTCAACGGCGAGTCCGGCTTCCGGGACGGCTTCGCCCCGCTGCTGCCGGACACGGCGGTGCCCCTCGGCGATCTCGACGCCCTGGCCCGGGAGCTGAAGAAGGGCGACGTCGCCGCCCTGATCGTCGAACCGATCCAGGGCAAGGGCGTGCACGAGGCGCCGCCCGGCTATCTGCGGGCCGCCCAGGAACTGCTGCACCGGCACAAGGCGCTGCTCATCGCCGACGAGGTGCAGACAGGGCTCGGCCGGACCGGCGACTTCTACGCCTACCAGCACGAGGAGGGCGTCGAGCCGGACCTGGTGTGCGTGGCCAAGGCACTCTCCGGCGGCTATGTGCCGGTGGGGGCCACGCTCGGCAAGGACTGGATCTTCAAGAAGGTCTACTCGTCCATGGACCGCGTACTGGTCCACTCGGCGAGCTTCGGCTCCAACGCGCAGGCCATGGCGGCCGGGCTCGCCGTGCTGTCCGTCATGGAGAACGAGCAGATCGTCGCCAACGCCCGGGCCACCGGGGAACAGCTCAGGTCCCGGCTCGCCGCGCTGATCGACAAATACGAACTGCTCGCCGACGTCCGCGGCCGGGGCCTGATGATCGGCATCGAGTTCGGCCGGCCCGACTCGCTGAAGCTGCGTGGCCGGTGGACCATGCTCCAGGCCGCGCGCAAGGGACTGTTCGCGCAGATGGTCGTCGTCCCACTGCTGCGGCGGCACCGGATCCTCACCCAGGTCTCCGGCGACCACCTGGAGGTGATCAAGCTCATCCCGCCGCTGATCATCGGCGAGCGGGAGGTGGACCGGTTCGTCGAGGCCTTCACCGATGTGATGGACGACGCACACAGCGGGGGCGGGCTGATGTGGGACTTCGGCAAGACGCTGATCAAGCAGGCGGTCGCCAACCGGTAGGACATCGGGCCGGGAGGTTGATCCAGCGGGAGGTTGCCAACCGCTGGGACGCCGGGCCGGCCAGAGATCCGCCGCGAGCCCCGGCCACAGGGCGAAGCGCCGGCCAGCTGTTTTGCCTGTGAGGCAAAGAATTTGCCTGCCAGGCAAGACGAGGGCTCAATGGGAGTCATGAGCTCTCCCGAGACCGAGCCGCCGGACGGGCCGGACGACATCCTGCCCGCCGTCGCCCCCCAGCTTCGCGCGCTGCGCCGCCGTGCCTCCCTCACCCTGGAGGCCGCGGCCCGTTCCGCCGGGCTGTCGCCGGCCCACCTCTCCCGGCTGGAGACCGGGCAGCGCCAGCCCTCGCTGCCGATGCTGCTCGCGCTCGCACGTACCTACGGTACGACGGTCTCCGACCTGCTCGGCGAGTCGGTCGCGGACCGGGACGCCGTCGTACGGGCCGCCGACATGGAACCCACCGCCGCGGGCGGCTGGACGTACTGGCAGGCGGGCGCGCCCGGGCGCGGGATGCAGGCCCTGCGGGTCCACGTGCCGCACGGTTCGCAGGGCGACATCGTGCGGGTCCATCCCGGCGAGGAGTGGCTCTACGTCCTCGAAGGGCGGCTGCGGCTGCGCCTCGGGGACACCACGCACCGGCTCGCGCCCGGAGACAGCGCGCACTTCGACTCGCTCACCCCGCACCGCATCGCCGCCCTGGACCCGGGCGGGGTCGAGCTCTTGTTCGTCCACACCCTGTTGCAGAGCCCCACGGCCACCCTGTGCCTGGGCCCCACCCCTGGAGAGAGTCATGGCTGACATGGAGGAGAAGTTCCCGCGTGCCCTGTGGGTGCGGCTCATCATCTACATCGCGGTGGGGCACGTCTTCGCCGCCTTCATCTACCTCCTGTTCGAGGCGGGCGCGCAGTAGCAGGCGGCACGCGGCGGCGTTCGGCGTCAGTACCGGTGTCGGCGTCTGCATCGGTACCGGTGCCGGCACCGGCACCGGCCGAGTAGTCGGGTCCCTGCCCGCGTGGGCGGACCGTCAGTCGAGCAGCCGATCCCGCAGGAGCTCCCGGGCCTCGGGGGTCAGCCGCAGGCCCTGCTCCAGGTAGGTGTCGACGCCGCCCCACGTCTCCTCGATCGTCTCGAACGCCGCGGTCAGATACTCGGGCCGCGCGTCGAACAGCGGGCTGAGCAGCTCCATGACCTCCGGCGAGTACGCGGAGGCGTCGCTGCCGCTGC
Source organism: Streptomyces sp. Y7 (assembly GCF_043195415.1). Taxonomy (NCBI): domain Bacteria; kingdom Bacillati; phylum Actinomycetota; class Actinomycetes; order Kitasatosporales; family Streptomycetaceae; genus Streptomyces; species Streptomyces sp. Y7. Next base: position 18,581 of record NZ_JBIDDQ010000034.1, on the reverse strand, counting down.
GGCGCACCTTGTAGCGGCGGTGCTTGGCGTTGGACTCCAGGTAGTCGGCGACGATCGCGTCGCGCTCGACGCCGAGAGCCAGCAGTGTCACGGCGATGGACAGGCCCGCGCGGTCCTTGCCGGCCGCGCAGTGCATCAGCGCCGGAACGCTGTCCTCGGCGAGCGAGTGCAGCACCTGGGAGTGTTCGCCGGTGCGTTCCTTGATGATCGAGCGGTAGGAGACGATCATCCGGTTCGCGCCCTTGCCGTCGGCCAGTATGCCGCGCAGCTGGTCGAGATCGCCGTCCCGGACCATCTTCCAGAACTCCGCGCCGTCCGCGGGGTCGGACAGTGGCAGGTTGACGTTGCGCACGCCCGGCAGCTCGATGTCGGGTCCTTCGAGTTTCTGGTCGGCCGCGTTGCGGAAGTCGAAGATCGTGTGCAGCCCCAGCGAACCGAGGAAGTCGGCGTCCTCGGCGGTCGCGTGGGCGAGGTGGCCGCTGCGGAACAGCACGCCGTGCCGCACCCGTCGTCCGTCCACGGTGGGCAGGCCGCCCACATCACGGAAGTTGCGAACCCCGGCCAGTTCGGGCTCGGTCGACGGGATCTGCTGCGTCACGGGGGCTCCTCCCAGTCGTCCCCGGCGGCGCGGCTCGGCGATGCGGCCGTCGGGGTGCGCTCTCGACCATACGACATGGATTCCTGGGGCAATGAGTTGTCCACAGGCGTTGCCCCGGGGCCGCACGGCCCTTGATGATGTTGGTACTTGATCGCACCTGTTCGTCTCTGTGGGGGCTTGATGCTGGAGATCTCCAACCACGGCCGCACTTGGCTCCTCTCAGGGCCGAGCAGCAGCTACGCCGTCCACCTGACCGACGGCGACGAACTGCTGCACCTCCACTGGGGCCCGCGGATCGCACTCGCCGACGCCGAGGCCCTCGCCGTCCGCCCGCTGCCGCAGTACTGGCCCTTCGAGTCCCCGCTCGACGGACGTGAGGAGTACCCGGTCGAGGGCGGCCCCCGCTTCGTACGGCCCGCCCTGTCCGTGCGCACCGACGAGCGGCGCGGCACCGAGTGGAGCTTCGAGCGGTACGAGTCCGAGGGTGACGAACTGCGGTTGCGCTTTCGTGACGGCGGGCTGAACGTGACGCTGCACTACCGGATGCGCGAGGACGTCGTCGAGCGCTGGGTGACCCTGGACAACGAGGGGGACGGCCTGGAGCTGCTGCGCGCCGACTCCGCCACGTGGACGCTGCCCGACCGGGAGGGCTGGCGGCTCTCCCAGCTGCACGGCCGCTGGGGCGCCGAGTCACGGCTCGCGCAGGCCCCGCTCACCCATGGCGAGAAGGTCATCGGCAGCCGCCGGGGACACACCGGCCACCAGCACCTGCCCTGGGTCGCGCTCGACACGGACGCCACCGAGGAGCGCGGCGAGGTCTACGGCTGCGCGCTCGGCTGGTCCGGGTCCTGGCGTATCGCCGTGGCCCAGCTCCCGGACGCGCGCGTGCAGATCTCCGGAGGCGCCGGGTACGACGACTCGGGCCTGCTGCGGCTGGCGGCGGGGGAGTCCTTCACCTCTCCCGTGTTCGCGGGTCTGTGGAGCGACGGCGGCTTCGGCGGGGCGAGCCGGGCCTGGCACGCGTACCAGCGCGCGTATGTGATCCCGGACGCCGACCGGGACCGGCCGGTGCTGTTCAACTCCTGGGAGGCGACGGAGTTCGACATCTCCGAGGAGCAGCAGAGTCTCCTCGCGCGCCGGGCCGCGGCCATCGGCGTCGAGCTGTTCGTCGTGGACGACGGCTGGTTCGGGACGCGCACCAGCGATCGCGCCGGGCTCGGCGACTGGACGCCGAACCCCGACCGCTTCCCCTCCGGCCTCCGGCCGCTCGCCGAGTACGTGCACACGCTCGGCATGCAGTTCGGCATCTGGGTCGAGCCGGAAATGGTCAATCCGGACAGCGACCTGTATCGGGGACATCCCGAGTGGGTTCAGTATCAATCAGGACGAAAGCGGACGGAATTCCGTAATCAACTGGTGCTGAACCTCGCCCGCGACGACGTTCAGGAGTACCTGTGGGCGCAGCTCGACGGGCTCCTCTCCAGTGCCCCGATCGACTATGTGAAGTGGGACTTCAACCGCTGCTTCAGCGACGCCGGCTGGCCCGGTGAGGCGTATCCGCAGCGTCTGTGGGTCGACCATGTGCGAGCCTTGTACGGCCTGCTGGACCGGCTGCGCGCCGCTCACCCCGGCGTCGCCTTCGAGTCCTGCTCGGGCGGCGGCGGACGGGTCGATCTCGGCGTGCTCGGCCGCACGGACCAGGTGTGGACCTCGGACAACACCGACCCCCTCGACCGGCTCGCCATCCAGCACGGCTTCAGTCAGATCCATCCCGCCCGCGCCATGGCCGCCTGGGTCACCGACAGTCCGAACGCCATGCTCAACCACCGCGCGAGCTCGTTGCGCTTCCGGTTCGTGAGCGCGATGGCGGGGGTGCTCGGGGTCGGCGGTGACCTCACGCAATGGACCGAGGAGGAGCTCGCCGAGGCCGGGGAGTGGGTGGCCCTCTACAAGAAGATCCGGTCCTTGGTCCAGCGCGGTGACCTCTATCGGCTGCGGCCTCCGCGGGGTGGGCTCAGTGCGGTGCAGTACGTGCTCGGGGGCGAGACGGTGGTCCTCGCCTGGCTTCAGGCGCAGCGTTTCGGGGAGCCTCTTCCGGCGCTGCGACTGCAAGGTCTGGATCCGGCATCGACCTACGAATGCCTTGAAACGGGCGAAATTCACCGAGGTGCCGTACTGGTACATCACGGACTGCGGACCGGTCTGCACGGTGACCTTGATGCGGCAGTTATTCGACTCCGTCGCATCTAGGTGTTCTGTCCGAATTGGCGCCTTCCTTCCAACTCGGCCTGCAATAAAGAAAGCTGGAGCGGCGTCACGTGAGGAGCGTCATATCCGTGACGGTGCGTCGCCCGTCATGTTCACGTAATTCATGCACTTTTCAAGGGGCTTTGAGTCGGGCGGTACTCCCGTATTTCACGCACGGTGACGGCTAATTCCCACAAGGGATCAAGAGGAACGCATTCGGACGGAACCCCTCACTTGTTCCCATGCGTCTTCCTCGCTTACGTTCACGACCAATCCGGACGGACGCCCAATCCTGCCGCCGCTCGGATTCCGCGCAAACTCACCCGTGCACGGCAGGAGCGGGGGACCCACAGGTAGAACCGCCTGTTCCGGTCTCCGGAACGGCTAGGGGTCAAGTCGCGCCATGGCGCGGCCGGGCATCTCCAGCCCGCACCCGACAGCTCACCTCGCAGGCGCCGGAGAGGAATTCGTCATGCCCGCGAAGGGTAAGCATCGCCGTCCGAAGTCCCTGCGCTTCACGCGCTCCATCGCCGTCGCCGGAACCGGTGGCGCCGCCCTCGCTCTGCCCCTGATGGGAGCCGCCGGCGCCCACGCCGCTCCGTCGCAGTCCGTTTCGGAAAAGGCCGTTCAGTCCCTTCCGGTCGCCGGCCAGAAGGCCGTCGAGAAGAAGGCCGCCCAGAAGAAGTCGGGCGTACGGACTTATTCGGTGAAGGTCGGCGATTACCTTTCGAAGATCGCCGACGAGCAGAACGTCAGCGGTGGCTGGAAGAAGCTCTACGCCGACAACCGTGACGCCGTCGGCTCCGACCCGTCGCTGATTCACCCGGGTCTCAAGCTCGCCCTCGGCGGCAAGAAGGCCGCGACGACCGCCCCCAAGTCGTCGCCCTCCAAGCCCTCTTCGGCGTCCGAGTCGTCCAAGAAGGACGCGCCCACCACGAAGTCCTCCACGCCGAAGAAGGCCCAGAAGGCGACCACGGCCGCCGAGACCACCAGCACGGTCAACGGCTTCTCCGCTCCGCTGTCCGGCGCCTCCCTCGGCACCGGCTACAAGGTCGCGGGCAGCATGTGGTCCAGCGGCTACCACACCGGCGTCGACTTCGCCGCCGCGACCGGCACCCCGCTCAAGGCGGTCGGCGCGGGCACCGTCGTCTCGGCCGGCTGGGGCGGCGCGTACGGCAACCAGGTCGTCATCCAGCTCGCCGACGGCTACTACGCCCAGTACGCCCACCTGTCCTCGCTCTCGGTCTCCAGCGGCCAGACGGTGACCGCGGGCCAGCAGATCGGCCTCTCCGGCGCGACCGGCAACGTCACCGGCCCGCACCTGCACTTCGAGATCCGCACCACGCCGGACTACGGCTCGGACGTGGACCCGGTCGCCTACCTGCGTGGCAAGGGCGTCGCCATCGGCTGACGCGCGTCCACGCGAGAACCACCTGCCTGACACGCGGCCGAAGGCCGGACCCCGATCCCCGGGTCCGGCCTTCGGCATGTTGCGCCCACAACACCCCTGTTGAAAGGGTTATTCCACGTTTGGCGAACACTTTAGGAGTGGCTTATCTCACCGCTCGTCAACCCTTTCCTACGGTCGCGTAGGTCACATTCAAAGGTGAATCATGTGCCGATGTGGCAGACGATTCGAAGAGTGACAGCAGTGCAGTGATCGGGTCGTACGTTGCGGTGGGGGACAGCTTCACCGAGGGCGTCGGCGACCCTGGCCCCGACGGGGCCTTCGTCGGCTGGGCCGACCGTTTCGCGGTTCTCCTCGCGGACCGGCGCCCCGAGGGCGACTTCAACTACACGAACCTCGCCGTGCGCGGCAAACTGCTCGACCAGATCGTCGAGCACCAGCTTCCCAGGGCCGCCGAACTGGCCCCGGACCTGGTCTCGTTCTGTGCGGGCGGCAACGACATCATCCGACCCGGAACCGACCCCGATGAGGTGGCCGAGCGCTTCGAACGGGCGATCGTCCGGCTCACCTCGGCCGTCGGCACCGTCATGGTGACGACCGGCTTCGACACCCGTGGCGTGCCCGTGCTGAGGCACCTGCGCGGCAAGATCGCCACGTACAACGGGCATGTGCGGGCCATCGCCGACCGGTACGGCTGCCCGGTGCTCGACCTGTGGTCCCTGAAGACCGTTCAGGATCGCCGCGCCTGGGATGGCGACCGGCTCCACCTGTCTCCCGAGGGCCACACACGTGTGGCGCTCCGCGCGGGCCAGGTCCTCGGTCTGGAGATCCCCGCCGACCCGGACCAGCCGTGGCCGCCGCTCCCGCCCCGCGGCACCCTCGAGGTGCGCCGGGACGACGTCCACTGGGCGCGGGAGTACCTGGTGCCGTGGATCGGCCGGCGACTGCGCGGTGAATCGTCGGGGGACCATGTGACCGCCAAGGGCGCGCTGTCCCCGGACGACATCAAGATGCGGATCCGATCGGTGGCTTGAGAGCGGATCGCGGACTGCGAGTGGCCGATGCGTCCGGGCCGTACCGATGGCTGATCGGTGCGGCCCGGACGCATGCGGTCGTCGCGCACAGTGCGGACCCACGGACGGGTGGAGGGGTGTGTCGAGTGGCGCCCTATGGCGTCACCGCACATCGCGAAGCCGTACATGGCGTCGCCACACACCGCGAAGCCGTACATGGCGTCGCCGCACACTGCGTCCCGGCACATGGCGCGCCAACACATGGCGTCCCGGCACATGTCGTGACGGCACATGTCCCCACGGCACACACCCTCACCGGTGAGAAGCCGTCAACGCCTTCCGCTCCAAGCCGAGTTCCCGGGCGAGCGCCTCGTCCACCCACTCCTGGGCCCGCACGCGTGAGATCGCGCCCGGGTACGACGTGAGCTGTACGGCGAGCCCGTCGAGGAGGGCCGTCAGGCGCAGGGCCGTGCCGTTGGGGTCGGGGCACTGGAACTCCCCGGCGGCGACGCCCTCGGCGATCACCTCGGTGATGGCCCCCTTCCACTGCCGGTCGAGGTCCCGGGTGACCTCCTGCAGCGCGGGTTCGCGCAGCGCCGCCGCCCAGCCCTCGATCCACAGCCGCCAGCCCTTGGCCTGGCCGGTCGGCGCGTACCAGCGCACGGCGGCCCGCAGCCGCCGCAGTGCCGTCGTGCGGCGCCCGAGGAGGCGGCGCAGATGGGCCAGGTCGCCTTCGGCCGCATGGGTGAACGCGGCCGCGACGAGCTTTTCCTTGGTGTCGAAGTGATACAGCACCAGAGCGTTGCTCACGCCGAGCACCGAGGCCACGTCGGCGATCCTGACCGCCGCCACGCCCCGCGCCTCTATCTGCTCGACGGCGGCACGCAGCAACTCCTCACGCCGCTCCGCCACGCTCAACCGCACTCTTGCCACGTCGTCACCCTAAAGCCTCGTCACCGTCCGGTCCCGGGCGCCCGGTCCGGCCTGGTCCCGGCGGCGGCCGTCACCGGTGCCAGCCGAACCGTTCGGTGATCAACGGCAGCCGGTCCGCCGCGATGGCGTGCGCGGCGGCCCGCGGCGCCGTTCCGTCGGCCTCGGCGCGGGCCAGCGTGAGGTCGGTCAGGGCGCGCATCGAGCGACGCGTGTGGGCGAACGCCTCGTCCGCGTCCGGGCCGATGTCCCCGAACAGCGTCCACCACCACCAGGCGTTCGTGCCCGAGTTGACGACGACGTCCGGCAGCACGGTGACGCCCCGCGCGGCCAGCAGTTCCTCCGCGTCGGGTCGTACGGGCATGTTGGCCGCCTCGGCGATCCAACGCGCGGTGACACGGCCCTGGTTCGCTCCGTCGATCACGTACGACACGGCGGCCGGCACCAGTACCTCCGCCTCGGTCGACAGCCAGGCGTCGCCCGGCAGTTCGCGGTCCCCGGGGCGCAGCGCGGACCGGTCGACGGTGCCGTACGCGTCGCGGGCGGCCAGCAGGCTCTCGATGTCGAGCCCGGCCGGGTTCGCGATCGTGCCCTTGATGTCGGCGACGGCCACGACCGTCAGCCCCGCGCGCGTGAGGAAGCGAGCCGTCGCTCCTCCCATCGTTCCCAGGCCCTGCACCGCGACTCGCGTCCGCCAGTACGGCACCTCGGCCCGGTCCAGCGCGGTCAGCACCGACTCCGCGACCCCGCAGCCGCCGGCCAGCTCGTCGAGCCCGATGCCGTCGACCTCGACCGCGAACGCCTCCGCGAGCCGCCGGCGGGCACCCACCTCGTCGTCGAGCAGCGGGTACACGGCCTGGACGGACGAGACCAGCCCCGCCTCGGCCGCCGCCCGGTCGACCACGTCCTGGGCGAGGCCGAGGTCCTCGCCCGTGGCCCAGAAGCTCTCGATGTACGGCCGCATGCTCCGCAGGTACCGCACCAGGATCGGGTACGCCTCCGGGTCCCGGGGGTCACAGTCGATGCCGCCCTTGGCCCCGCCCAGAGGGACGTACCGTGCCTCCGGGTCGTAGTGCAGGGCCTCCTTCATGCTCATGCCCTGAGCGAGTCCGGTGACCTCCTCCAACGTGCACCCCGGCCGCATCCGCAGCCCGCCGCTGGCAACCCCGCGCACCAGCCGGTCGACGACCAGGAAACCCTGACGGCCGGTGATGTGGTCGGTCCAGGTGAGGGACAGCAGCGGGGTGGCCGGGCGGGGAGGGGCGGTCATGGGATCTCCGGGGTAGGGGAGGCCGGCCTCCCGGGGCGAGGGGCCTGAGGTGGGGGCCCTGGGACGGGGCCTGGCGCGAGGTCGCGGGCCGATGGCTACTGAACGATGAGTCAGTATCGAAGGGGGGTGGGGACATGTCAATGTGGTGGATGGATCTTTGTGGACCCGAGGGTGCGGGGCAAGGTGGATCGGGCATGAGGCCCTTCTCGACCAGGGGTGATCCGAGGGTGTCGGTGGGGCCGCTCATAATGGAACTCCTCACCGAATCCCGCTGGAGGTACCGTGGCCGGTTTCCGTCTTCCGAGCGCTGGGCTGCGTGCCCTGCGGCCCGAGGCCTTCGGCGTGGATCCGAGCGGTGAGCGCATGGCGCGTATCCGCAGATCACCGCACTTCAAGGACGGGGTCTTCCAGAATCCCGGGGGTGAGGCCCGGACCAGGCCGTCCGGGTCGATGCTGGAGTTCGCCAAGGTCTTCTTCGACAAGGACTCCCGGCCCCGCCGAACCCCGAACGGCACCGTGCCGGTGCACCCCACCACCTACGCGGAACTGGCCAAGCCGCCCGCCACAGGGCTGCGCCTTACCTGGATGGGGCACTCCAGCATCCTCGCGGAGATCGACGGCCACCGGGTCCTGTTCGATCCCGTGTGGGGCGAGCGCTGCTCCCCGTTCCCCTTCGCCGGGCCGAAACGGCTGCACCCGGCGCCGCTGCCGCTCGCCGCGCTCGGCCCTGTCGACGTCGTCGTCATCTCGCACGACCACTACGACCACCTCGACATGCCCACGATCAAGGCGCTGGCCGGCACCGACACGCTCTTCGCCGTACCGCTCGGCGTCGGCGGCCACCTCGAACACTGGGGCGTGTCCGCCGACCGGCTGCGCGAGCTGGACTGGCACGAGGCGACCAAGGTCGGCGGGCTCACCCTGACGGCCACCCCGGCCCGCCACTTCTGCGGTCGCGGCCTGCGCAACACCCAGCACACCCTCTGGGCGTCCTGGACCGTCGCCTCCGACGAGCACCGGATCTACCACAGCGGGGACACCGGCTACTTCGAGGGCTTCAAGGACATCGGCGCCGAGTACGGCCCGTTCGACGCCACGATGATCCAGGTCGGCGCCTACTCGGACTTCTGGCCCGACATCCACATGACGCCGGACGAGGGCGTCCGTGCCCATCTCGACCTTCAGGGCGGCGATCCGACGGCGGGCGCCATGCTGCCGATCCACTGGGGGACCTTCAACCTGGCGCCGCACCCGTGGGCGGAGCCGGGCGAGTGGATGATGCGCGCCACCCACAAGGCCGGGGTCACCATGGCGGCGCCGCGCTGCGGCGAGCCCTTCGAACCGGCTTCCCTGACGCCCGTGACGCCGTGGTGGCGAGAGGTCGCCCAGGCGCCCGCCGAGGGCTGGCCGGCGTGGCCGCCGGTGGCGCCGGCGCCGGACGGCACGACCGTCTCCTGACGCGACCACCGTCGGGGACGGCCCGAAGGGGCGCGAGGTTCGCCTTTGGCGCCCCCGAGCGGTGTTTCACGCGGGGCGCGTGGGAGTGCGTACGGGTGCCTGCCCGGCACCGCGCGCCGCTACTGTCCGTGATGTTCTGGGGGTGGCGGTGTCCGGCCGTCCAGGTGCTGAAACGTCCCCACCGGGGCGGTCGGGGGCCGGGAAACGGGACGTGATCGAGGGGCGGGGCACGGAAAGTGCCCCGCCCCTCGACCTTTCCTCGTGACCAATTCTGACCAGGTCCGATCGTTCGATTGCTCCTTGTGGGCGAACGGTGTGACGGGTTATCGCTCGGCCGTACGAGGCCTCATACCAGAGCGGGACGCCGCCTGCGGGAGTTTGTCAACTGCCCACCGCACTTGATGCGAAGGCGACTACTGTCAGTGTCCGTCGGGCGACGCGGAGCCGAATTCGTCGGCTCTGTCGACCGACATCGCGATGGCGCACGCCCGGGCCGCGCAGACCGCGCGCATCCCCAGGCCCCCGACCGACGGACCAGTACGAGGACCCCGATGTCTCATCTACGCGCCCCGGCCGCACGCGCAGACCGCCGTGAGGGCGGGCGGCACGGGCGCCCGGCCGCCCGCACCGCAACCGCGCTGCCCGAGACCCATATACGGCCCCAACTGCTGCGGCTGGCCCTGCTGCCACCCATCGCGGTGACCCTCAGCGCCAGTGCGGCCGTGCTGTTCATGGTCCGCTCCACGGGCACCCGGCCGAGCCTCGCCCTGTGGGCCGTGCTCGCCGGCGCGGTCTCGGTCATCCTCGCGGGCATCCTGATCGCCGCCGTGGCCGCCAACCGCACCGCCAGATCCGTGAGCGACCGCATCCGCGCACTGCGCCGCAGCAGCGCACGCGGCGAGGCCGAACTGCGAACCCTGGTCGACACCATGCGACGCGGCGAAGCACCGCCCAAGCGCAGGTCCCGCAGCGGCCCACCCGACGGCGCCGACGACTTCGAACTGCTCGCAGCCGACCTGGCCCGCGCCCACGACGGCGCCGTCACCGCCGTCGTCCAGGCAGCCCAGCTCTCCACCCAGGCCGGCAGCGAACAGAAGCTGGAGGTCTTCGTCAATCTCGCCCGGCGCCTGCAGTCGCTGGTGCACCGGGAGATCTCCATCCTCGACGAGCTGGAGAACGAGATCGAGGACCCCGACCTGCTCAAGGGCCTCTTCCACGTCGACCACCTCTCCACCCGCATCCGCCGCCACTCGGAGAACCTCGCCGTCCTCGGCGGTGCTGTCTCCCGCCGGCAATGGAGCAACCCGGTCTCCATGACCGAGGTGCTGCGCTCGGCCATCGCCGAGGTCGAGCAGTACTCGCGGGTGAAGCTCGTACCGCCCATCGACGGCACCCTGCGCGGGCACGCCGTCGCCGACGTCATCCACCTGCTGGCCGAACTGGTCGAGAACGCCACGGTGTTCTCCGCGCCGCACACCCAGGTGCTCCTCCGGGCCAACCTCGTGACCTCGGGGCTCGCCGTGGAGGTCGAGGACCGCGGACTCGGCATGCCCGTCGGAGAGCAGAACCGCATGAACGCCCTGCTCACCGACCCCGACCAGGTCAACGTCGCCAGCCTGCTGGCGGACGGGCGCATCGGCCTGTTCGTCGTGTCGCAGCTCGCGAAGCGCCATGGCATCCACGTCCGCCTCCAGACCAACATCTACGGCGGTGTGCAGGCCGTACTGGTCGTGCCGCAGGGGCTGTTGGGGAACGAACCGGGAGGCCGGGCAGGGGCGGGCCGGGGACAGGAGCCGCAGGGCGTGGCCGGTACGGCCCTGCCGCCGCAGACTCCGGCGCCGTCCCCGCCGCAGACACGTCAGCAGCAGGCGCCGGTGCCGCCTCAGCAGCGTCGGCACGCCTCCTCGGCCGGGTCGAACGCCGCGGCCGCGTCGCTCGAGGCGGAGAATGGTCCGCAGCGGGGCGCGGCAGGGGCGTCCCAACCGCCGGCGGCGTCACACGGCACACCGCGCCGGCCAGAGCCGCAGGCCGGGGCCCGCGGCGCGGCGCCGAGGGCGAACGGCACGGGGCCGGCGCCGCTGCCCGTGCGCGGCGCCCAGGGGGAACGCGCCAACCCGGCCGAAGCCGTGCCCGGCATCAGGCCCGACGAACGCCGACGCGTCGAGGAGAACGCCGGCACACCGCCCACCCCGCGCGTCAGCACCGTCCGCGGCACCATGGGCAAACCGCAGCTCCCGCGTCGCCGCGCCCAGGAGCACATCGCACCCCAGCTCCGTGGTGGTCCCGCACCACGGCAGGAGTCCGACCAACTGGCCGGGCACGACCCGGGGTTGATGGCTGCCTTCCAGCGGGGGATCGGACTGGCCGAGACGCAGCAGCACATGGAGTCGGCGCAAGAGGACGCCGAGCATGTGGATGCGGAATACAGGGGCAGCGCCTACATGGAGACCGACCGTGTGGTCTCCGACCACACGAGCCTTGACCACACGGATTCGGGCTCGGGCACGCATCACACGAGTACGGGCCACACCACCTCGGGCCACACCAGCACCGGCACCAGCCACACCGGCGCGAGCCCTACAGCCACGAGTCAGACAGCCACGGGTCAGACAGCCACGGGTCAAACGGGCACGAGGCACATGAGTACGGGCCACATGGGCGTCGGCTACATGGACTCGGCGCACACCTCCACCACGCACGGGATCACTCCCGCCCACACCTCTTCACTCCACATGACGTCCGAGACCACGTCACCCACGCCGGAGTCGACCCACCCCGGCCCCCTGGTCTCCCAGCCCACCCGTCTGGAGTCCGTACGCCCGGCGCCCGGCCGTCCGGAGCCGACGAGCCCGGACAGGGCTGGCTCGCAGCCCACACGCCTGGGCCCGACGTCCCTGGATGCACTCCATATGGACGTGACCCCTATGACGACCCGGCCCTCCATGGACGCCTCGCCCATGGACCCGGCCCATATGACCGAGCCGCACCCCGGGCCCATGCCCGGTACCGACCACACCACTTGGCCTGACGGGAGCGCACCAGCCGGATGACCACGACCGTGACCAGTTCGAAGTCCGCCTGGTTGACCACCCCCAACCCCGGCGCTCCCGCAGACCTTCGTACCTCAAGGAGTCGATCCACCATGGCGAGCGAAGCGCCGACCGCCCATGTCTCCGATCTCGACTGGCTGATGAGCGGCCTCGTCCAGCGCGTACCGCACACGACCAGCGCGGTGCTCCTCTCCTGCGACGGGCTCGTGAAGTCGGTCCACGGCCTCGACCCGGACAGCGCCGACCACATGGCCGCCCTGGCGTCCGGCCTGTACTCCCTCGGCCGCAGCGCCGGCGTCCGGTTCGGCGAGGGGGGAGAGGTGCGCCAGGTCGTCGTGGAACTCGACTCGACCCTGCTCTTCGTGACCACGGCCGGGTCCGGCACGTGTCTCGCCGTGCTCGCGGGCCGCGAGGCCGACGCGGCGGTGCTGGGCTACGAGATGGCGATGCTGGTCAAGAGCGTCCGCCCGTACCTGGTCACCGCACCCCGGCAGCACTCGGTCGACCCCTCGGCGTTGAGGCCTTGAACATGACGGCGGCCGGCGACGGGCCCTGGCTCGACGACGCGGCCGGTCGGCTGGTGCGCCCTTTCACGGTCAGCAACGGCCGGACCAGGCCCACCGTCGCGCTCGACCTCATGTCGCAGGTGATGGCCACCGGGGCGACCCCCCTCGGCTATCTCGGCCCCGAGCACGAGCTGGCGCTCGACCTGTGCCGCGCCCCCGTCTCGGTCGCCGAGGTGGCCGCGCACCTGAAGCTGCCGGCGGCGGTCACCAAGGTGCTGCTGTCGGACCTCGTCGACTGCGGGGCGCTCACCACCAAGCCCCCCGAGTTCCACCACAACCCGACAGACCGGGCCCTTCTGGAGGCAGTGCTCGATGGACTACGACGACAGCTCTGATCCCTTCCCCACCGCACTGAAGATCTTGGTGGCGGGAGGGTTCGGGGTAGGCAAGACGACCTTCGTGGGCGCGGTCAGCGAGATCGCGCCGCTCAGCACGGAGGAACTGCTCACCACGGTCAGCGCGGCGACCGACAGCCTCGAAGGGGTCGAGAACAAGGTCGAGACGACGGTGGCCATGGACTTCGGCCGCATCACACTCGATCCGGAACACGTCCTGTACCTGTTCGGCACCCCCGGCCAGGAACGGTTCTGGTTCATGTGGGACGAACTCTCCGAGGGCGCGCTCGGCGCGGTGATCCTCGCCGACACCCGGCGCCTGGAGGACTGCTTCGCCGCCGTCGACTTCTTCGAGCAGCGGGGCCTCGGCTTCATCGTCGCGATCAACGAGTTCGACGGCGGCTACCGGTACGACCCGGAGGAGGTCCGCGCCGCCATCGACCTCGACCCGGAGATCCCGATCGTCCGCTGCGACGCCCGGATCTCCAGCTCCGGCGTGCAGACCCTGCTGACCCTGGTGCGGCACCTCATCGCCCACACGCCGGCACCCGCGCCAAGCCATGGCGCCCACATGTGACAGCCGCACACACCCGCACGGAGCCGCATATGACGTACGCCCACAGGGACGGAATCCGCCCATGAGCTACGGCCCACCCCACCCGGTTGCTCGACTGCTGCTGACCCCTGAGGACAAGGAGGCCCCCGCCCGCGCCCAGCGGTTGCTCCGGCTGGGACTGGGGGACCATGCCGACCCGGCCCTCGATGTCTTCGCGGACCATCTCGCCGAGCTCACCGGGGCGCCGTACGCCATGGTCAACTTCATCGACGAGAACCGGCAGTTCTTCGCGGGCCTGCACGCACGGCACCGGGTGACCCTCACGCGGGCCGACGACGCCAAGCCGGAGCTCGGGCGCCATATGGAGCGCGACCATGGGTTCTGCCCCCATGTGGTCGTGCGACGCAAGGCGCTGGTCCTGGAGGACGTCTGCGACTATCCGCGGTTCGCCGGGAATCCGGTCGTCGACGAGTTCGGGATCCGCTCCTACATGGGCGCGCCGCTCATCGACAGCACCGGGATGGCTCTGGGCACCGTGTGCGTCGTGGACGTGGAGCCGCGGCCGTGGGGGAGGGCGGGCCTGGACACCATCAAGGCGTCCGCGGTGGACCTGATGGCCCGGCTGGAGCGACGGGAGGCCGACGGGCTGCCGCTGCTCTGACGTGGGCACCCTCGGCGTCCGTGGCGTCCGTGGCGTCGACCGGCGGTGACGCCGACGCTCCGGCTTGGCGTGGCCCCGACTTCTAGTCGACCGGTCCAGTACTACGTACACTTGCCGCGTGGGACGCACCAGTGATGCCAAGCAGAAGATCCTCGCCGCCGCGCGCTCGCTGATCGAGGGACGTGGTTACTCCGCGCTGGGAGTGGCCGAGATCTGCAAGGCGGCAGGGGTGCCGAAGGGCAGCTTCTACTACTTCTTCGAGTCCAAGGAGTCCCTCGCGCTCGCGGTCGTCGACGAGCACTGGGCTGCGCAGCGGCGTGACTGGGCGCGGGTCCTGGACGGCGACGGGGAGCCGCTGCAGCGGCTTCGGCGACTGTTCGAGGAGACCCAGGCCGGCCAGCGTGCCGTCCAGGAGGGCTGCGGGACCGTGTCGGGCTGCCTGTTCGGGAATCTGACGCTGGAGTTGAGCAACCAGACGGAGGCGGTCCGCGCACGGCTGCAGGAGATCTTCGACGCGCAGGCCGACATGGTCGAGAGGGTCGTGGAGGAGGCCCGGGAGCGCGGCGACGTCACCGTGGCGGACACGCGCGAGGCGGCGCGGGCGGTGGTGGCACAGCTGGAGGGCCAGGTGATGTTCGCGAAGCTGTACAACAGCACGGAACGCCTGACCCCACTGTGGAACAACTGCCGGGCGTTGCTGGGAGCCCGCTGACCGCCGGCCCCGCCCGGCCGTCAGTAGCCCCGCCACACGTTGTCGAACGCGGCGTCCTCGATGGCCCGCCGCTGCCGTACGGCCTCCAGTTCCATCACGGCGTTGCCGAGGGCGGCCAGGACGGTCGTGACCGTCTCGTCGGTGAGCTTGTCGTCGACGTCGTCCGACTCCTCACGGATTCCGGCAGCGGTACCGAGGGCGGCGAGCACCGGTTCGCCCGAGGTCCAGCGTTCCTCGGCCTGACGCCGGGCCGCCGAGTCGACCGGCACCGTCGGAGCGGCCCGCAGCGCGAACCGGGGACCCCGTGCCCGGGTCGTCAGTCCCACGCGCTCCAGATCGTCGAGGTAGGCCGTGGAAAGGCCCCGGCCACGGCGCCACAGCCAGTCCTCGACCGACTCGTACGGCTCCAGTCGTACGAGTGCCGATGCGGCCTCGTCCAGCAGACGGTCGCCCGTCGGCGCCTGCGCGCTGGGGGTGATCAGGTCACCGTCCAGGACGAGGGCGCGGGCGTCGAGGAGGTCGAACACCTCCGCCGCCGCGAGCGCGAGGGACAGATCGCCTTGTTCCACTGTGTGGTCCGGCGCCATGTCCAGAGTGACTATGGCGAGATCCCTTGCGGTGTTCATGAGCGGCTCCTGGTCAGTCGGCCGAGCGTGGCGCGCAACGACGCTGTTCCTCGGCGATCCGGACGTCCTACGCCGATTCTCGCTGTCCTTCGGGCGCCGTGTGCCGTACTACCACCATGTGGTGCGGGAACCCGATTCTCAGCACGGCGGCGGTGCGGACCACGAGGGCGTGCATCAGGGGCAGGATCGGCGGGTGGGCGAAGCGGCCGACGTCCATGCCCGCCGCGAGCCCGGCGGCGGGCCGTGCCACATGGGGCCAGGGCGGGACGGGGCGGACGACGCCGGGGGCGGTCACCGGGAGCCGTCGACCCGGGCCGGGTCGTTGGGGTGGGACTCCAGCGGTGTGACCTTCATGGTCATCCAGGGCCGCAGCGGCAGTGAGCCGAGGACCTTCTCGTGGAGTTCCGCCTCGTCGGTGGCCCGCCACACGCCGATGCTGCGCAGTTCGCCCACGGGGCGCCACAGCCGGGCGAGATTCCCGGTGGCGGCCAGGTCCGCGGCGCGGACCGCCTCGGCGGCCCGCCGTCGGTCGACCTCCTTCGGATCGGTGCCTTCGGGGACGGTGGTGGTGATCTCGACCAGGAACTCGCGCATGATCTCTCCTCCGGGGCGGGCCGCGGTGCGCCGACGGCGGCCGGACTGGTCCCATGGTGCGCACGTCACCTGCGCGGATGCCACGATCCGCTTTCTCCGTGCTGAGAGGCGCAGCCTCCCGGCGCGCGTAGCATGACCGCCGTGGAGCTGCGTCAGTTGCGGTACTTCGTCGCCGTCGCCGAGGAACTGAACTTCGGCCGGGCCGCCGAGCGGTTGCTCATCGCGGGACCCTCGCTCTCCCAGCAGATCAAGGCGCTCGAACGTGACCTGGGCGTGCGGCTGTTCGACCGCGACCGCCGCTCGGTCTCCCTCACCCCGGCCGGCGCCGCGCTGCTCCCGCACACCCGGTCCCTGCTGGAGCGCGCCGACGACCTCAAGCGGCGCGCCGGCCGGCTGGCGGGCTCGGAGTCCGTGCGGCTGGGATACGTCAACTGGCTTCCCGCGGACCTGACTTCGCGGACCGCCTCGGTGGCCCGGGTGCACGTGGACGCGTGGGTCGCGCCCTCCCACACCCAGGCCGCCCGGGTCGCGGACGGCAGCCTGGACCTCGCCGTGTGCTGGGTGCGGACCGAGGACCTGGAGCGGCTCGGTCTGCGGGCCCGGCTCATCGGCGCCGACCGGCTCTACGCCGTGGCCAAGGGCACGGAGACCCGCGACGTGGCGGCCGGCGACACCGACGTCCTGATCGACGACGACGTCACCTCCTGGGCGTCCTGGAACGCGTACGCCGAAGAGCTGACGCGGGACACCGGCTCCCGGGCCGTGCGTATCTCCGACGGGGCCGTCACCGGGCCCGCCTTCTTCGATCACGTCCGCCGCTGCACCCGGCCCGTCCTCAACTCGCCCAAGGGGCAGACCGCCGCGCTGCCGTCCGACCTGGTCCGTCGGGAGGTCGTCGGGCCACAGGTGTGGTGGACCTGGTCCCTGGTGTGGCGTGCGAGCGAGTCGCGTGCCGGCGTCCTGGCCGTCGCCGACGCCCTGTGCGACGGCGTCGGTGACCTCGGCATCCACACCCCCGACTCTTGGCTGCCGGCGGGCGATCCGCACGCACTTCGGCGCTGACCTGTGCTGGGAGCCTGTGCCTCCCACCCGGGAGGAAACGGGTCCCGCGCGAACCGCCTCTGACCTTTGACGTTGCCGTGCGGCCGACCTACCTTCCACATAGTCGACCGGTCGGCTAGTGACCGGTCATCAGCTTCGGAGAAGGTCATCATGAGCAGCACTGGGCAGCAGAAGGTCGCGATCGTCACCGGCGCCTCGCAGGGCATCGGCGCCGCCCTCGTCGAGGGGTACCGCAAGCTCGGGTACGCCGTCGTCGCCACTTCGCGCACCATCGACCCCGTCGACGACACCGACGTCCTGACCGTGCGGGGCGACATCGCCGATCCCGCCACCGCCGAGCGGGTGGTGGCCGCCGCCGTCGAGCGGTTCGGCCGGATCGACACGGTGGTCAACAACGCGGGCATCTTCGTGGCCAAGCCGTTCACCGAGTACACGGACGAGGACTACGCCGCCGTGACCGGGATCAACCTGACCGGCGTCTTCCACCTCACCCGGCAGGCCGTGCCGCACCTCCTCGCCCAGGGCGGCGGCCACATGGTGTCGGTCACCACCAGCCTGGTCGACAACGCGGACGCCAGGGTGCCGTCCGTCCTCGCGTCGTTGACGAAGGGCGGTGTGCAGGCCGCCACCAAGTCCCTCGCCGTCGAGTACGCCACGCGTGGCATCCGCGTCAACGCGGTGTCGCCCGGCACCATCAAGACACCGATGCACGCGGAGGAGACCCACGACTTCCTCGCCGCCCTGCACCCGGTCGGGCGGATGGGAGAGGTCTCCGACATCGTCGACGCCGTGCTCTACCTGGAGACGGCCCCCTTCGTCACCGGCGAGATCCTGCACGTCGACGGCGGCATGAGCGCCGGACACTGACAACCCGTCAGAACAACGACATCGAACGCCGTGAGATCGACCGAGGAAAGAGCCAAGGAGCGGACATGACCACCACCAAGGACGCGAAGGCGATCCTGAGCGGTGTCCTCGACCAGTGGAAGGACGGTGTCGACGGGCACCGGCCCGACAGTGTCGCGGCCCTGTTCACCGAGGACGCCGTCTTCCAGGGGCTGCACCCCTACACGGTCGGCCGAGCGGGTGTGGCCGAGTACTACGCCTCGCAGCCGCTCGGCCTGCGGGCCGACTACACCGTCCTGGAGACCAGGCAGCCTGCCGACGGTCTGGTCCTCGGGTACCTGGACGTCCGGTTCTCCTTCACGGACCGGCCCGCGCTGGACGTCAAGCTCGCGGTTCTCGTGACCCGCGTCGGCGACGACTGGTACATCAGCCACTACCAGGTCTCCCGCCTCGACTAGGCCCGCGCCGATCGCGCACCTCGGAGGCCGCCGGCGGACACCCGGGCAGGGCGTGAAGGAAAGCTGTGGCGGCGCTTAAGAAATCCTCGATGGACCCAGGGCGCCGCCGTACGGCAGATTGCTACGCGATTCCACCCCCCTCCCCGGGGGGGGGGGGCCCCCGGCTCCGTCTGCCGGGGCACCAACGCCGG
>NZ_JBIDDQ010000033.1:0-91677 GCF_043195415.1 Streptomyces sp. Y7 | reverse complement strand
GGCGGGGGGGGGGGCGGGGGGGGGGGGGGGGTGGGGGGCTTGGGATTGTCGGCTGAGCGGGGCGGGTGGGCCGGGTGGTTCCAGTGGTGTCGGTGGGGCTAGTGGTTCCGGTGGTCCCGGTGGGGCGAGAGACTCCAGTGGTCCCGGTGGCCCCGGTCGGGCGAGCGAGTCCGGTGGGCCGGGTGGGCCGGGTCGGCTGCTGAGGAAGCTTGGTGCGTGGTTGCTGATCTGCCAGGGGTGGTGGGGGTGGGGGCCAGGCTTTGGCGGTCGGGGATGGACGGTCGGTTGGAGCCGGCGACGGCCAGTCCGTTGGAGGGGGCGAGGGCCAGTCGATCGGCGCTGGCGACGGCCAGTCACTCGGGGTCGGCCGGGACGAACCGCTGTTGGTCGGCTGAACGGTCCGGGGAACGCCGCTCGGCGTCATGAGCGTGTGCTGCGCCCCAGTGCTCCCGCCGTGGGGCGGGCCTGTGTCCTGTCGCTGGGACGGCACCGGGTCCTGTCGCTGGGACGGCACCGGCCCGCCGGTTGTCGAGCGGTCGTCGGCGGCCGGCGAGGTCGGAATCGGCTGTGGCATGGTGCGGCTTCCTCTGCGCTCATCGCACCGCGGGCGATCGCGGCGCCGGCTGGGGGTCCTGAGTGACAGGGGGGTCCGGCGGCACGGCCGGTCCAGGCGTTCCGCCACTCAGGTGAACGGGGACGGATCCCTCCAGGTCACGCCTGCCATGGGGCGACCCCGGCGCGTGGGAATCTCGTTGAGCTCGGCATTGCCCCTCAGTGCTCGGTTCGCGCCGGTTCACGCCTCTTCCTCGGCGCCCTTGTTCCCGGTACGCATGCTGTCCGGGCTAGCTCCGCTCTGTCGCGCGGCTGTCTTCTTCAGGGTGCCGGGGGCTGTGCTCTTCGCCTGGCTCGGTGCGGTGCTCGTCGCCTCACTCGGCGCGGTGCTCATCGCCGGGCTCGGTGCGGTGCTCTTTGCCGGGCTCGGTGCGGTGCTCGTCGCCTTACTCGGCGCGGTGCTCTTTGCCGTGCGTGAGGCAGAGCTCCTTGCCGTGCGCGGTGCGGTGCTGCTCGCCGGACGCGACGGAGAGCTGCCCGTCGAACGCGGACCGGTGCTCTTCACCGGACGTACCCCCGCGTCTTTCGACGCTCCCGACGCGTCACCGCCAGGCCTCGCGGTCCCCGCATGCGACGACTTGCCGCCCGGCCGCCTGGTCACCGGCTGCGACCCGGCCGCCGTACGGGCACGCACAGCACTCGACCCCCGCTTTCGCACGACAGCCCTGGCCACGCGGGAGAGACCGCGAGCCGAACCCGCGGAGTGCCGGGACCGGCGCCGATCCTCCGCGTCGGACGTGGACTCGTCCTTCACCACCGGTCCCCGAAGCTGTTCATCTGCCAGCTCCTCCACATCCCCGGTCTCGTCCTGCCGCCCCGCATCCGGTTCCTCATCGCGCCCGGCACGTTCAGTTCGCAGGCAGCGGCGGATCGACTCGGGGTCGAGCCCTTCGTTGCAAGCCTGGTGAAGCAGGCGGGCGAAGAGATAGTCGGCGTCGGCGCCCAGCGCCAGAGCAAGAGCCTCGCGGGCCTCCACCTCGTCGCCGGTGGACCAGGCAACCCAACCGGCCAGGGTGAGGGGTGCCGCGCCATGCTCCCGGTACGACCCGACGCAGCGGCGGGCCAGTGCACGCCAGAGTCGTAGAGCGGGCGCGGCTTCCTCGCCCTCCATCCATTCGGCCACGCGGTCGCGGGTCACACGATCCTGCAGGCCCAGAATGAGCCTCGCGGCTTCGTCGTGGTCGAGCAGATCGTCGTCACGGAGATCGGCGGTGAGCGTTCCGGACACGGCCGGGGCCGCCGCGAACCGGTTCCGCAGCTGCTCGGCCAGTTCGAGCGTCTCCTCCGCCACCCCCGCCCGCTGCTCGTCGTCGAGGATCCTCGGGACCAGCGCCATCCCACCCCGGTCCAAGGCGCTCTCCTGCTCGAGAGCGGCGGCGGTCTCCCAGGGCAGCAGCCTGGCCCGCAGCTCGCTCAGGGTGCCGCGCACCTGGACCCCGGCGTAGGCGGCCGCGGCCGCCAGCACCGACGTACCGGGCAGGCCCATCGGTCGGCCCTCGGCCGGACAGCACTCTGTCCTGTCGCAGCAGTAGGACCAGAAGCGCCCGGCCGAGATACACAGGGCCTCGACCACGGGCACGTCAAGGTTGCCGCACGCGATGCGCATCCTCTGCGCCAGTGGCCGCAGCCGTTCCATCACCTGCCGGCCCGTCTCGCCCTGGGCGGGGTCCTGGCACAGGAAGGCGACAATCTGTTCGGGCCGGGCTCCCCGTCGCTCGCTGCCTGTCACCAAACCGTGGGCCAGCTGTGTGGCGGCGGAGTCCCAGTCTTCCGCGTTCGCGGGGATGCCGAGCCGCGCCCGGCCGCCGAATCGACCCCTGCCGTCCCTGTCGTGCAGGGCCGCGAGCACCATGCTGTCCTCGGGGCGGTAGCCGAGGAGGTACGGCAGGGCGTCGGCCAGTTCCGCCGGGGTGCGCAGGGTGACCTGATGCTCGGGCAGCTGACCTTCGTACGCCGTGCAGGCGAGTGGGTTCCTGTGTCGTGGGCTTCCTGGACTCTCGTCGTACCCGCCTCGCATGTCACGCGCGTCATTCGGGTCGGCCGACCTGGGCGCGAGAGGGTGGTCCTGGCCCGAGGGGCCGTCGTTTTCGGGGGATCCGGTGGCTTCGCTGTGGTTCGTCATGCGGAGACGATCTCGCGGATCTTGAGACTCCGCTTTGCCCTGTGGATAACTCTGACCAGGGACACAACAACCCGGAAGCAAGTGCGGCTGCCTCGCCTCCGCTCCACCCCCTCCGGTACGGGATTCCCGGCCTCTCCGCTCGCGAAGCCCGGCCCGTCCAGCACTGGATGACAGTGCCGCACAGCCCTCGCATATCAGCGTCGCCCTGCCCCGGAAGTCAGTCCCGTCCGGCCCGGATGTCAGTGCCGTCCTGTTGTATAGAACCCATGGAACACACGAGCAACGCGGATCTGCGGACGGCCGCCGACGCGGTCCTCGCCCGCCTCGTCGGGGACGACACCGGGACGGCCCGGCTGCGCGAGGACCAGTGGCGGGCGATCGAGGCGCTGGTCGCCGACAGACGCCGCGCGCTCGTCGTCCAGCGGACGGGTTGGGGCAAGTCCGCGGTGTACTTCGTGGCCACGTCCCTGCTGCGATCCGGCGGCAGCGGGCCCACGGTGATCGTCTCGCCGCTGCTCGCCCTCATGCGCAACCAGGTCGAGGCCGCCGCCCGCGCCGGCATTCACGCACGCACGATCAACTCCTCCAACACCGAGGAGTGGGACACGATCCAGAGCGAGATCGCCGCGGGCGACGTCGACGTACTGCTCGTCTCGCCGGAACGCCTCAACAACCCCGACTTCCGCGACCAGGTGCTGCCCAAGCTGGCCGCGGCGACCGGCCTGCTCGTGGTGGACGAGGCGCACTGCATCTCGGACTGGGGCCATGATTTCCGGCCCGACTATCGACGACTGCGCACGATGCTCTCCGATCTCCCGCCCGGAGTGCCCGTGCTGGCGACCACCGCCACCGCAAACGCGCGCGTGACCTCCGACGTCGCCGAACAGCTGGGTACCGGTGGTACCTCGGACGCTCTCGTGCTGCGCGGTCCGCTGGACCGGGACAGCCTGAGCCTGAGCGTCCTGCGACTGCCGGACGCCGCCCACCGAATGGCCTGGCTCGCCGACCACCTCGATGACCTGCCGGGTTCGGGCATCATCTACACGCTCACGGTGGCCGCCGCCGAGGAGGTCACGGCCTTCCTGCGGCACCGCGGGCACACGGTCGCCTCCTACACCGGCAAGACGGAGAACGCCGACCGCCAGCAGGCCGAGGACGATCTTCTCGGCAACAGGGTCAAGGCCCTGGTCGCCACCTCCGCGCTCGGCATGGGCTTCGACAAGCCGGACCTCGGCTTCGTGGTCCACCTCGGTTCGCCCTCCTCCCCCATCGCCTACTACCAGCAGGTCGGCCGCGCCGGCCGCGGCGTCGAGCACGCCGAGGTGCTCCTGCTGCCCGGGCAGGAGGACGAGGCGATCTGGCAGTACTTCGCCTCGCTCGCCTTCCCCTCGGAGGACCTGGTTCACCGCACGCTCGACGTCCTCGCGCGATCGGACCGACCGCTGTCGCTGCCCGCTCTGGAACCTCTGGTGGAGCTGCGCCGCTCCCGCCTGGAGACCATGCTCAAGGTCCTGGACGTGGACGGCGCGGTCCACCGGGTCAAGGGCGGCTGGATCGCCACCGGAGAGCCGTGGGTGTACGACGCCGAGCGGTACGACTGGGTCGCCCGGCAGCGCGCGGCCGAGCAGCAGGCGATGCGCGAGTACGCCTCGACGACGGGCTGCCGCATGGAGTTCCTCCAGCGTCAGCTCGACGACGAGGGGGCCAAGCCCTGCGGTCGCTGCGACAACTGCGCGGGCGCACGCTTCACCGCCGATACGTCCACGGTCGCGCTGGACGCCGCGCGGGTCGACCTCGGCCGAGCGGGCGTCGAGGTGGAGCCGCGCCGTATGTGGCCGACCGGTCTCCCCGCGATCGGCGTCGAACTCAAGGGACGTATCCCGGCCGGCGAACAGGCCGCCCCGGGGAAGGCCTTGGGACGGCTGTCGGACATCGGCTGGGGCAACCGTCTGCGACCGATGCTGGCCCCCCATGCCCCGGACGGGCCCGTGCCCGACGACGTCGCGAAGGCAGTCGTGGGTGTCCTGGTCGACTGGGCCAAGGGACCGGGCGGCTGGGCTCCAGGCGCCCAGGACGCCGTACCTCGCCCGGTCGGTGTCGTCACCATCGCCTCCCGCACCCGGCCGCAGCTGATCAACTCCCTGGGCGCGCGCATCGCGGAGATCGGCAGACTCCCGCTGCTGGGTTCCCTGGAGTACGTCGGCGAAGGCTCCCACGTCTCACGAAGCAACAGCGCGCAGCGGCTGAAGGCGCTCGACGGCGCGCTGACCGTGCCTGACGACCTGGCCTCGGCGCTCTCCGAGAACCCTGGCCCAGTGCTGCTGGTGGACGACTTCACCGAGACGGGTTGGACCCTAGCCGTCGCCGCACGCATGCTGCGCCGTGCAGGGGCGCAGGGGGTCATGCCATTGGTCCTGGCCGTGCAGGGTTGATCTCGGCCGGTACGGGTCCGCGACCGCCAAGTCCGCGGCACCCAGGGCATACGCGCTCATGAGACGGGTACGAGCTGGTGACGGACGGTCTCCCCATGCGTCTCACTGTCATGCATTGGGTAGGGATATAACCCTCGCACCATCAGATATCGGTCGGTGGCCCCAATTGCTCGTTGCCGCATTCCGGTTCGACAGGAAGAATTGGAGTCCGCTCCCCGTGCGGCTCGTCCGTGATCCGGATGGGCTCTGCTGCGGCGTGCGCTCCCCCGAATCCGATCTCGCCCGCAGTGTGGGCGCGTAGCCGAAGGGAGGACCGTGACCTTCGGATTCGCTCCGTCCTCCGCGGCAACCGATCTGTCTGCCGCATCCGCCAACTCCCTGGCCCGCATGCTCGAACCCGCGGAGTGGGCCGCTGCGGGCATTCCGCTGCTGCGCAACCCCCGCGAGATAGTCAGCGGTCTGCACTCGCGGCACCGCCCCAGGCCGGCGACCGCGATCGTCGCCGTGCTCGACGCGGAGGAGAGGTTGCGGGCGAGTGCCTCGTTCACCCGCCGAGCGGCCCCGGCCGACGGCTGGACATTCCGCAACGCCCTGCTGTCCCAGTTGCGCCGGGTCATCCCGCACGACCTGCGCCGCCGCACCCCGGTACGCACCGCCGTGCTGCTCTACTGCCGCGAGGGCGACGCCCGTTGGACGGAGGAGGACGGCGCCTGGATGTGGGGCTTGCGCGACGCCTGCACCCTGCACGGCCTGCGCTGCGGGGCGTACATCACGCTGACCGATGACGGTTGGCAGGTCCTCGGTGAGGGACGCGGCGGACGCCGCCCCAGCGCGGACTCGTCACCCGAGCCTTTCGCGACGTCCGAAGCACCGGTTCCGCTGCCCCGCACCGGCGGCGCGGCTTCGGAGGTCCTCCGTCGCGCGGCTGCCCGCTGAGGAAACAGGACGCGTACGTCCGATCAGGGCGAGGCAACCTGTGCGGGCTCCTGCCGAAGATCCCCGCCGGCATGCGGCGGGTATGACGTACAGCGTCACGACGGACGGCATCCTCGGAAACCGTTCCAGGACGACGTGGCCTCTTCAGAAACCAGCCCATGACGACCTGAGACGTCCTTGGAATCCAGCCCACGACGCCTGTGCTGTACATGGAAACCGGTCCACGACGACTGTGCCGAACATGGACCCGCCCCCCGAACCTACTGGGCCCCGAGCGCGGCGAGTTGCCCACTCGTGCGCGCACTCCAAAGGCCCCACCGTGCAGAGACGCCGCGACAGCGGCATCCCATATCCCCCGGTGTCCCGCGGAACGTTCCGCGGACGAACCGGAACCGGATCAGACGCCCGCGCCGAGCACCGCGTTGATCCGCTGCGGGTCACCGCAGACGATCAGCAGGGCACCGGCCTTGCCGAGAGCCAGCGGCAGGGCGCTGACGGCTGCGTCGTCGGCACCGCCGTTGACGGCCACGACGACCACGGGACGCGCCGTGGCGCGGCTCGCGACTGAGGCGTCGGCGTAGAACACGTCGTCACCGGCGTCGTGCTGCGCCCAGTAGGAGGTGTCACCGAAGGACAGCTCGTGGGTGGCCCACGGGTGCTGTTCGCCGGTGGTGATCACCAGCACCTCGCCAGGAGCGCGACCCGTGTCCAGCAGCAGGTCAACGGCTTCCTCGGCAGCGTCGAGCGCTCCCTCGGGCGGGGCCGGGATCAATTGGATCTGCGGGGTCGCCGGCGCCGGAGCGGGGACGACGGAAGCAGCGGGGCCCGACGGTGCGGGCTTGGCGCCGGCCACATCACGCGGCGCACGTTGCACCGGCGGCGCGGGCCGCACGGGCCCGGGTCGGCCGGGACGCGACGGAGCCGCGGGGCGCGGGCCGGGTACGGGGCGAGGGGTCGGCGCGGTTCGGCCACTGGCCGGCGTGGCGCGGGGACCCTGGGCACTCTCGTGAATCTGAGGCTCCTCGGGAATGAGAGGCATGAGTTGATGTCTATCAAACGCTGGTACGGCTCGCGTCGGCGGGTGGCACACGAGTGCGAGCGGAATCGTCAGAAATCGAAGCCGAGCTGACCCTCGATCTCCGGAACGCTTCCGTCCACCCAGGTGCGCACCTTCTTGAGGTGCTGCCACTGGGGCAGCGCATCAAGATACGCCCACGACAACCGGTGGTACGGGGTGGGTCCCCGCTCCGCCAGTGCGGCCTTGTGCACGGGCGACGGATACCCGGCGTTGTCCGCAAAACCGAAGTCTGCATGGTCGATACCCAGTTCGGCCATCATTTTGTCGCGCTGAACCTTGGCGATCACCGAGGCCGCCGCGACCGCCACGCACGACTGGTCGCCCTTGATCACCGTTCGGACCCTCCAGGGAGCCCCGAGGTAGTCGTGCTTCCCGTCGAGGATCACGGCGTCGGGGCGGACCGGAAGAGCTTCCAGGGCGCGCCCGGCAGCGAGTCGCAGCGCGGCCGTCATCCCGAGTTCGTCGATCTCCTCCGGAGAGGCGTGCCCGAGGGCATAGGACGTCACCCACTTGCGCAGCACGATGGCAAGCTCGGTGCGCCGCTTGACGGTCAGCAGCTTGGAGTCCGTGAGTCCCTCGGGGGGCCGGCGCAGTCCGGTGACCGCAGCGCAGACGGTGACGGGTCCGGCCCACGCACCGCGCCCCACCTCGTCGACACCGGCAATGATCTTCGCTCCGGTCGTGGCTCGAAGGGAGCGCTCGACGGTGTGAGTAGGCGGTTCGTACGGCATGGCGCCCTTAGCCTACGCCGCCCGGAACCCGCTTCGACACCCTGGTGCCTCAAAGTGATCTCAGGGCGAGTGCAGCGATGTGTCAGCCCC
The DNA here is from genome assembly GCF_043195415.1 of Streptomyces sp. Y7. Taxonomy (NCBI): domain Bacteria; kingdom Bacillati; phylum Actinomycetota; class Actinomycetes; order Kitasatosporales; family Streptomycetaceae; genus Streptomyces; species Streptomyces sp. Y7. Next base: position 83,676 of record NZ_JBIDDQ010000033.1, on the reverse strand, counting down.
CTGCCGGACGGAGCAGCGGAACCATGAGTTGGTCGATCATCTGCTCAAGATCCCGGTCCGCCCATTCGCTCCCGCACATCTTGGACCGGTACATCATCATCGCCGGGATGGCGTCGAAGACATAGCCGTTCGCCGCGTCTTCCCGCACCTCTCCCCGCTCAATTCCACGGGTGATGACCTCACGCAGCAAGGCGATCGTCGGCTCCACGACACCCTCGAAGATCACGCCGTGAAAGCGCTCGGCCTGTAGGGTGTCGCATTCGTGAATCACCGATCGCAGGGCGAATCCGGGGCGTGAGTACATCGCCTCACGTGCCTGCCGGCACAGCGCCAGCAGGTCTTCGCGCACACTCCCGAGGTCGGGGGCCGACTCGAAGCTCGGCAGCCCGGCACGCAGCGCGTCGGCGACGAGGTCCTCCTTGGAGGGCCAGCGACGGTAGACCGCGGCCTTACCGGTCTGCGCCCCGGCGGCGACGCCCTCCATGGTGAGGCCGTTCCAGCCGACGGTACTGAGTTGGTCGAGTGCGGCTTCGAGGATCGCGCGTTCGAGCACGGCGCCGCGCCGACGGAGGGAGGCCGCCTGAGCGGGGGCGGCCGTCCAGCGCGAGGTAACCATCTGAGCGTCTCCAACAAGCAGGGAAGCGGGAATTCCGGGGACGGGGAACTCATCACGCGGCAACGACGGGGGACATGCCGTGCGACGACAATACGAGTGAACGCTTGCGTTCACTACCGGGGACTCACTACGGTTGTCGCGACAGTGAACGCGAGCGTTCACTAAGGCACTTGTGGGGGACTCATAGTGACAACCTCTCAGTTGATCAAAGATCAGAAACCAGGTGCGGCCCGCCGGGAGGGACACCCCGGCATCGCGCTCACCGTCATCGCGGCCTGCCAACTCATGGTGGTACTCGACGCGACGATTGTGAACATCGCGCTCCCGCACATTCAAGGCGCGCTCAAGTTCAGCACGACCGACCTCACCTGGGTCGTCAGCTCCTACACACTCACCTTCGGCGGCCTGCTGCTTCTGGGCGGCCGCGCCGGCGACATCCTGGGCCGCCGCCGGGTCTTCATGACCGGCATCCTGCTGTTCACGCTCGCCTCGCTGCTCGGTGGACTGGCACAAGAGCCCTGGCAGTTGCTGGCCGCACGCGTGCTCCAGGGCATGGGTGGCGCGATCGCGTCGCCCACCTCGCTGGCGCTCATCACCACCACGTTCCCCGAAGGCCCGGAACGCAACCGGGCCTTCGGCGTCTTCGCCGCCGTCTCCGCGGGCGGCGGCGCCATCGGCCTGCTCGCGGGCGGCATGCTCACCGAGTGGCTCGACTGGCGATGGGTGCTCTTCGTCAACGTGCCCATAGGTATCGCGATAGCCGTGCTCGCGCCGCTGTACATCAGCGAGTCCGAACGGCACACGGGCCGTTTCGACATAGCGGGCGCGGCGACCTCGACGGCGGGCATGGCATCCCTGGTCTACGGCTTCATCCGCGCGGCGGACGAGGGGTGGCGGGACAGCCTGACGATCGGGTCGTTCGCAGCCGCGGTGGTTCTGCTGTTGGCCTTCGCGTTCATCGAATCTCGGGCGAAGGAACCCATCACCCCGCTGAAGATGTTCGCCGACCGCAATCGCTCGGGCACGTACGTGATCATGCTCAGCCTCGCAGCGGCGATGTTCGGCATGTTCTTCTACATCGTCCTGTTCGTGCAGAACGTGCTCCAGTACAGCCCGATCGAGGCCGGTCTCGCCTTCCTGCCCGTGACGGTCGTGATCGCACTCGGAGCAGGCTTGTCGCAGCGCTTCCTTCCGGTGCTCGGCCCCAAGCCGTTCATGCTCGCCGGTTCGGCGCTCGCGGCGATCGGGCTGGCCTGGCAGACCTTCATCACCGCGGACAGTACGTACGTCGGAGGTGTGCTCGGGCCGATGCTGGTGTTCGGCTTCGGCATGGGTCTGAACTTCGTGACGCTGACGATCACCGCGGTTTCCGGTGTCGCCCAGCACGAGGCGGGTGCCGCGTCCGGACTCCTCAACGCCACGCAGCAGGTGGGCGGTTCGCTGGGTCTGTCCATCCTGACCACGGTGTTCGGCACGGCCAGCAAGGACGAGGCGGAGAAGCAACTGCCGCAGTTCATGGCGGAGGGATCGGCGGAGCAGAAGGCCGAGTTCGCCAAGACGCATCAGCTGCCCGGTCAGTGGGGCCACGAGGTGCTCACGCAGGGCATCTCCACGGGCTTCGTCGCAGCAGCCTCGATGGCCGTCCTCGCCCTGGCCACCGCGTGGTTCGTGATCCGCGTCCGCAAGAGCGACCTGGACGCGCTCTCCGGGACGGCGGGCCCGATGGCCGGCTGACCCTGCCGGGCCCGCGCAGGGCCGCGGATGGCCGGATCGGGTCCGGGGGACCGAAGGCGGGGACGACGATCCGGCCATCCGCACCTCCCCCACGGCAACCACCGTGGGGCGAGTCGCGAGGAGGCGGGCCAGCCACAGCCCGCCCCACACGGCAGCCGCCGCGACGACCAGCGCGCCCAGCAGCGGCGAGAACTCCATGCCCCACCCCCTGCGCCTCTCGCGTGCCTTCTGTGCGTGCGGCCCCATCGGTCGCACACCCACTGCCACGACAACGGGCCAACGGTCACGCAGAGTTCCCGGGATACACGGAAAGTTATCGAGTGCTCCGGCAGGTGTGGCCGAAGCGCCCTAGGCAGTCGTCGCCGTCGGCGCCGAGCGCCCTAGGTAGTCCTCGCCGTCGGCGCCGAGCGCCCTAAGCAGTCGTCGCCGTCGGCACCCACTCGGGCAGCGCTTCCGTCTGCTCCGCCCATGCGGCCGGCACCGCGCCGGCCTTCCCGGAGCCGATCACGCCGCCCACAATGGCGCACGTGGTGTCCACGTCTCCGCCGACCTGCGCGGTCGTCCAGAAGGCCCGCTCGTAGTCGCCCAGGGACCGCGCGGCGGACCAGAGGGCGAAGGGCACGGTGTCATGGGCCGACGTACGCCGTCCGCAGCCCAGAACAGCCGCGACGGTGCCCGCGTCGCCGTAGTCCAGCATGTCCCGGGCGCGCCGCAGACCCGCACCGACGGCGCTCTTCGGAATCAGGGCGACGACATCGTCCAGCAGCGCTTCCGGGCTGGGCGGGCCGCCCGGCGCGGCGGCCAGCGCGGCGGCCGCGGCGACGGCCATGGCCCCGACCACGGCCTCGCGGTGCTGATGCGTCGGGTAGGCGGAGATCTCGGCCTGGTGCGTGGCCTGCTCCGGGTCGTCCGCGTACCAGGCTCCGAGCGGCGCGATCCGCATGGCGGCGCCGTTGCCCCAGGAGCCTCGGCCGTTGAAGAGCGCCGCCGACAGCTCGCGCCAGTCCCCGCCCTCCCTGACCAGGCGCAGCAGGCGGTTGACCGCGGGGCCGTAGCCCCGGTCGAAGTCGTGGTGCTCGGCGAAGGAGCGGGCCAGGGCGTCCTGGTCGATGCGGTGATGGGCGGCCAGGACGGCGACGACGGAACAAGCCATCTCGGTGTCGTCCGTCCACTGCCAGGGGCCGGACGGAAGCTCGCGCCGCTTCAGAAGCGGATAGTTCACCGGTACGAAGAACTGCGAGCCGAGGGCGTCCCCCACCGCAAGTCCGCGCAGGCTGGCGAGGGCGCGGTCCAGGCGCCCTTCGGGGGAGGAGTCAGCGGTCATCGCTCTGCCACTCTATCCGGTGATCCCGTACGGTTCCGGATCACGCCATCGTTCGAACGGCCGGTCAAGCGTGTACTTGCCGTCGTCCCCGAGAACGAGCATCCGCATCTCGGCGTTCCCGGGGTTCGACAGCGACTCGAAGTCCGCGACCGTCCAGTGGAACCAGCGCATGCAGAACAGCCGCATGGCCAGTCCATGGGTCACGAGCAGCACGTTCGGTGGATGATCGGGCGCCTCGAAGCTGCGATAGAGGCTCTCGAGGAAGTTGCCGACCCGGTCGTACACGTCCGCGCCGGACTCGCCCTGCGCGAAGCGGTAGAAGAAGTGGCCGTAGGCGTCCCGGTAGGACTTCTGGAGGCGTACGTCGTCGCGGTCCTGCCAGTTCCCCCAGTCCTGCTCGCGCAGGCGCGGCTCCTCGCGCACCCGTATGAGCTCGGGGTCCAGGTGGAACGCGCGAAGCGTCTCGTGGGTGCGGCGGTAGGGCGAGACGTACACGCTGACCCGCTCGCGGCCGAAGACGTCGCGCAGGCGTTTGCCCGTCTCCTCCGCCTGCCGCCAGCCCCGCTCGGTCAGGGCCAGCGCGTGGTCGGGCTCACGCTCGTAAACGGTGTCATCAACATTGCCCGTTGACTCCCCGTGTCGGACAAGGACGATGCGCCGTGGTCGTGCCATGCCAAAACCCTAGATCGGCCGACGCCCGATCGAGCACTCGTACGGGCTCCATACGGCGCAGGTCACACATTTTCTGTATCACCGGCCACATCAAGACACCCGCACAGCGAGTTTGAATTCCAAACCCGCTCAGACCGTCCAGGTGGCTTCGAGGCCCACGATGTCACCCGTAAGGGCCGCGACATCCGCCTCGATCTGGGCGCGCAGCGCCAGTCGCTCCACGCGCTCGGTCCGGTACTTGCCGTGTTCGGCGGCCGAGTGCCACATGGACAGCACCAGGAACTCGTGTCCCGGCGCCTCGCCGAACAGTCCGCGGACCATGCCCGGGGAGCCGGCCATGGCAGGGTTCCAGACCTTCTCCTGCATGAGCGTGAAGTGCTCGGCGCGCTCCTCGTGGACACGGCAGTGTGCCACCCGGACGAGGTCCGCGTCGGTGAAGCGCGGCTCGAAGCCGGTCTTCACGTCGAAGCGGTAATCGAAGAGCTTGACCTGCATGTCCTTGTAGGTGCCGGACTGGGACGCGGCCAGCCGGTCATGGGAGCGGGCCATGAAGGAGTCGTAGAAGGAACGGCTCTCCCAGAACGAGAAGATGTGCGCCACCCCCTGCCGCCCCCGGCTCCATCCACCACCCTGCCCCCGAAATCCCGGCTCCCCCAGAAGCCCCGCCCATTTTCGCTGCCCCCGCTCGAAGCCGCGGCGGTCCACCACGGTGCAGCGAATCCACTTGACCAGCACCGCGCCATGGTAAGGCCCATCAGCGTGGCGTCGGTCACTGTCGGCCGCAGAGGTATCCCGCGCGCGATCCCGCACGCGTGGCAGGATGGACAACCGGCCTGGTCCACACGGCAGTTCGGGCTGGGCGCATTCACGTCACGGGGAAGGGGAAGCCTGGTGAACGCCATCAACAAGGGAAACCGGAAGGTCGAGATCTCGCTCAAGTGGGATCCGAGTCCGGCCGGGCAGCCGCCCACCGATCTGGACATAGTGGCCGCGACCTATCTGACGAGTGATCCCTATGGCGATCCCGCCTACGTGGTGCACTTCGACAGCCGCTCTCCCGACGGCACCATCTATCTCAACCGGGACAGCAAGGACGGCAAGGGCTTCGGCTGGGACGAGGTGCTGACCGTGGAGCTCGACCGGCTCGACAGCCGGTACGCGCGCGTGATGGTCGGCGTGGTCATCCAGCAGCGCCCGGCGGAGCGCACCTTCGTCAGTGTCATCAAGCCGGCCCTGCGCATCCGCGAGGGCTACACCGTCCTGGCGGAGGACGACTTCGGCGGCGTGCTCGGCTCGACGGCGGCCACGGTCGCGGAGTTCGTGCGTGACGGATCGAGCACGTGGGAGTTCCACCCGGGCATCCACGGTTTCGAGGACGACCCGGCGACGTTCACAGCGGTCATGGGGCGGGCTCGCCAGCCCTGATTGCGGCTCACACACGCGCGTGGACGTAACCGGCACGCGCGGGCCGTACGACGAAGAGGGGCGCCGACATGTCGTCGGCGCCCCTCTCCTTGCGCTATCTGCCGTCAGAGCCCGTCAGGGCCGCCCGGCAGGGTCAGCTGCAACCGCTGGTCGAGCCGCAGCCCTCGCAGATGTAGCAGGAACCGGCCCGCTGCATCTTCGTCCCGCAGGAGAAGCACAGCGGGGCGTCGGCCTGGATGCCCAGCTGCATCTCCACCAGCTCGGCGCTGGTGTGGGCCTGCTGCGGAGCAGGCTTGGCCGCCTCGACCTCTGCCTTCGGCGTGGCGACGGCCTTCAGCTCCTGGGCGCGCGGCGCCGACTGGGCCAGGCCCTCGACGTCCACCTCGTCATCGCCGGCCTCGTACGAACCGGTCTCCAGGTGACGCTGACGCTCCTCGGCGGAGTGGATGCCGAGCGCGGAGCGCGTCTCGAAGGGCAGGAAGTCCAGCGCCAGGCGACGGAAGATGTAGTCGACGATCGACTGCGCCATCCGCACGTCCGGGTCGTCCGTCATGCCGGCCGGCTCGAAGCGCATGTTGGTGAACTTCGAGACGTAGGTCTCCAGCGGCACGCCGTACTGGAGGCCGACGGAGACCGCGATCGAGAAGGCGTCCATCATGCCGGCGAGCGTCGAGCCCTGCTTGGACATCTTCAGGAAGACCTCGCCGAGACCGTCGTCCGGGTAGGAGTTGGCGGTCATGTAGCCCTCGGCGCCGCCGACGGTGAAGGACGTGGTGATGCCGGGGCGGCCCTTCGGGAGGCGCTTGCGGACCGGGCGGTACTCGACGACCTTCTCGACCGTCTCACGGATGGTGGCCTCGGCCTTCTCCGTGATCTCGGCCTTCTCCTTCTCCTTGGTCTTCGCGGAGAGGGGCTGGCCGACCTTGCAGTTGTCGCGGTAGATCGCGAGCGCCTTGACGCCCATCTTCCAGGCCTCGAAGTAGATCTCCTCGACCTCCTCGACGGTCGCCGACTCCGGCATGTTGACCGTCTTGGACAGGGCGCCGGAGATCCACGGCTGGATCGCGGCCATCATGCGGACGTGGCCCATCGCGGAGATGGAGCGCTCGCCCATGGCGCAGTCGAACACCTCGTAGTGCTCGTGCTTGAGGCCGGGGGCGTCGACGACATTGCCGTGCTCGGCGATGTGGGCGACGATCGCCTCGATCTGCTCCTCCTGGTAGCCGAGGCGACGCAGGGCCTGCGGCACGGTGCCGTTGACGATCTGCATCGAGCCGCCGCCGACCAGCTTCTTGAACTTGACCAGCGCGAGGTCGGGCTCAAGACCGGTGGTGTCGCAGGACATCGCGAGACCGATGGTGCCGGTCGGGGCGATGACGGACGCCTGGGAGTTACGGAAACCGTTCTTCTCACCGAGACGCTGCACGTCCTGCCAGGCCTCCGTGGCGGCGGCCCAGATCGGCGTGTCGAGGTCGTCCATGCGGACGGCCTTGCCGTTGGCGTCGGCGTGCTGCTTCATGACGCGCAGGTGCGGCGTCGCGTTGCGGGCGTAGCCGTCGTACGGGCCGACGACCGCGGCGAGTTCGGCGGAACGGCGGTACGACGTGCCGGTCATCAGGGAGGTGATGGCACCGGCGAGGGCACGGCCGCCGTCGGAGTCGTACGCGTGGCCGGTCGCCATCAGCAGGGCGCCGAGGTTGGCGTAGCCGATGCCGAGCTGGCGGAACGCGCGCGTGTTCTCACCGATCTTCTGCGTCGGGAAGTCCGCGAAGCAGATGGAGATGTCCATCGCGGTGATGACGAGCTCGACGACCTTCGCGAAGCGCTCGACGTCGAAGGACTGGTGGCCCTTGCCGTCGTCCTTGAGGAACTTCATCAGGTTCAGCGAGGCCAGGTTGCAGGACGTGTTGTCCAGGTGCATGTACTCGCTGCACGGGTTCGAGCCGTTGATGCGGCCGGACTCCGGGCACGTGTGCCAGTGGTTGATGGTGTCGTCGTACTGGATGCCGGGGTCGGCACAGGCCCACGCGGCCTCGGCCATCTTGCGGAAGAGGGCCTTGGCGTCGACCTCTTCGATGACCTCGCCGGTCATACGGGAGGTCAGGCCGAACTTGCCGCCCGACTCGACCGCCTTCATGAACGTGTCGTTCACACGGACCGAGTTGTTGGCGTTCTGGTACTGGACGGACGTGATGTCGTCGCCGCCCAGGTCCATGTCGAAGCCCGCGTCACGCAGCGCGCGGATCTTCTCCTCTTCCTTCACCTTGGTCTCGATGAAGTCCTCGATGTCGGGGTGGTCGACGTCGAGGATGACCATCTTGGCGGCGCGGCGCGTGGCGCCGCCCGACTTGATCGTTCCTGCGGAGGCGTCGGCACCGCGCATGAAGGAGACCGGGCCTGAGGCGTTGCCGCCCGAGGACAGCAGTTCCTTGGAGGAACGGATGCGGGAGAGGTTCAGGCCGGCGCCGGAGCCGCCCTTGAAGATCATGCCCTCTTCCTTGTACCAGTCGAGGATCGACTCCATGGAGTCGTCGACGGACAGGATGAAGCAGGCGGAGACCTGCTGCGGCTGGGGCGTGCCGACGTTGAACCACACGGGGCTGTTGAAGCTGAAGATCTGGTGCAGGAGGGCGTACGCCAGCTCGTGCTCGAAGATCTCGGCGTCGGCGGGCGAGGCGAAGTACTTGTAGTCCTCGCCGGCCTTCCGATACGTCTTCACGATGCGGTCGATGAGCTGCTTGAGGCTCACCTCGCGCTGCGGGGTGCCGACGGCACCACGGAAGTACTTGCTGGTGACGATGTTGACCGCGTTCACCGACCAGAAGTCGGGGAACTCGACGCCGCGCTGCTCGAAGTTCACAGAGCCGTCGCGCCAGTTGGTCATGACGACGTCACGGCGCTCCCAGGCCACCTCGTCGTACGGGTGCACGCCGGGGGTGGTGTGGATGCGCTCGATACGCAGTCCCTTGGTCGCCTTGGTGCCCTTGGCGCGGGAACTCCGTGCCGGACCGCTCGCCGTCTCTGTCATGCCGCCTCCCTGTACGGGCTAAAACGCCCTGAAGTGCCCCGATGTTCCCCGTGGCACGTGTTCTGTCTGTTGCTGCGGGCACCCTCTGATCGCCGCCCGCAGCAGGTCTTGTGTCGCCGCTCTCCCTACCGGATCCGGGGTCTGACGACCGGATCCGGTCCGCCCTAGTCGGCGGCGTTGGCGGGCACGGGGACCTGTGCAGTCCCTCCGGACCCGCGATCGTCTTCCTGGCCCCCCGTTACTGCGCCCACGTCGTCCTCGCGGTCGTCCTCGTCCGCGGCGCGGCGTCCCGTCGTCTCCCGGAGTTCCACGATCGCCGCCTCGAAGTCCTCGAGCGAGTCGAAGGCCCGGTAGACAGAGGCAAATCGCAGATAGGCGACGAGGTCGAGTTCCTGCAACGGGCCGAGTATGGCCAGCCCCACGTCGTGGGTGGTCAGCTCGGCGCTCCCGGTGGCCCGCACCGCCTCCTCGACCCGTTGGCCGAGCTGGGCGAGCGCGTCCTCGGTGACAGGTCGTCCCTGGCATGCCTTGCGCACGCCGTTGATGACCTTGGTACGGCTGAACGGTTCCGTGACTCCGGACCGCTTGATCACCATCAGCGAACATGTCTCCACCGTCGTGAAACGACGGGAGCAGTCAGGACACTGGCGGCGCCTGCGGATCGACGTGCCGTCGTCGGTCGTACGGCTGTCGACGACACGGCTGTCGGGGTGCCTGCAGAAGGGGCAGTGCATAACTCCAACCCTCCTCACAGCAGACTCAATAGCCTCGCTGGACCTCATGGGCCCCGCGAAGCAGCCCCAAGCATAGGCGATCTCCGTGGGTCCGAAGACCGGGGGGACCACAACTTCTGGGCTGCTGCTGCAATCCAACCACTAGATGTGGGGATTGGCTCATACATCCAGGCCGTACGCGCGTGTCGCACAGACATGAGCAGGCGACGTACGCACGCGCCGGTCCGCCACACACTCCGATGCACAGCCGTATCGCTGCGACACATACGGAGATACCGTGAGCGCCACACGGAGGGGACGTGGGACTCCCGCACAGATGGGGGTCGGTTCCCGGCTGAGCTGATCCCGGATGGCAGACTGGGGCAACAACCCACGAGGTCGTCACCCCGGCGGTGAAGAGTACAACAATGGGCCCTTTTGCCCGCCGGACAGCTCGTCAGCCATACACCCCGACACGCGATCACGTAAGCCGATTCGCGATTTTTCACTCGAACGTGTGTTTGGCGCAACCTTTCGAAAGCAACTACCGTTGTGCAGCAGGGAGACCATCGAGAGGGGCCGACGTGACCACCACCGCAGACAGTGCCACCATCACTGCCCAGGACCGCTCCCAGGGCCGACTCGAGCCGGTGCATGCGATGAACGAAGCCATGAATCCCGAGGGGCAAAAGCGCTCCCTTCCGGGGCGACCTCCCGGCATCCGGGCGGACAGCTCAGGGCTCACCGACCGCCAGCGCCGTGTTATCGAGGTGATCAGGGATTCCGTCCAGCGCCGTGGCTACCCGCCGTCGATGCGGGAGATCGGCCAGGCGGTCGGCCTGTCCAGCACCTCCTCGGTGGCGCACCAACTGATGGCCCTGGAGCGCAAGGGCTTCCTGCGCCGCGACCCGCACCGCCCCCGCGCGTACGAGGTGCGGGGCTCCGACCAGGCCGCCTCCGTGCAGCCCACGGACACCGCCGGCAAGCCCGCGGCGTCGTACGTCCCGCTGGTCGGCCGTATCGCCGCCGGTGGCCCCATCCTGGCCGAGGAGTCGGTCGAGGACGTCTTCCCTCTCCCCCGGCAGCTGGTCGGCGACGGCGAGCTGTTCGTGCTCAAGGTCGTGGGTGACTCGATGATCGAGGCCGCGATCTGCGACGGCGACTGGGTCACGGTCCGTCGCCAGCCGGTCGCCGAGAACGGCGACATCGTGGCCGCGATGCTCGACGGCGAGGCCACCGTCAAGCGCTTCAAGCGCGAGGACGGCCACGTCTGGCTCCTCCCGCACAACTCCGCGTACGAGCCGATCCCCGGTGACGACGCGACCATCCTGGGCAAGGTGGTGGCGGTGCTGCGGCGCGTGTGACGGCTGCGGCGGGCGAACGATAGGCGTCGCCCTCTGACCGGGCCCCGGGACCCCTGCGCCGGTTCCGGGGCCCTGTGCTGTTTCGGGGCTCTCGGTTCCGATCGGGCTCTCGGTTCCGATCGGGCTCTCGGTTCCGATCGGGCTCTCGGTTCCGAGGGGTATGGGTCATTGCGAGGCCCATTGATGCCTCGGGCGCGGCGCACTGTGTCCATCGCGGCGCGGAGGGTGTAACCGCCCCAGCCCGGCGCGGGTGACGGCCCCAGCCGGCGCCGCGCGGGAATCGTGCTGGACCCGGCGCCCGCCGATTTTGTACCAGTGGTTAGCCTGTCGCGGTGCCGCGACAGGCTAACCACGGTGGCCCCGGCTACCCAGCCGCTGCTTCGGCCTCCGCCTGCGTCGCCGTCGCGTCGATGGCGGCCAACGACTTTCGAACCTGGTTACGGTCCGTCGTGTACCAGAAGTCGGGGAGTGACGCCTTCAGATAGCTCCCGTACCGGGCCGTGGCCAGCCGCTGGTCCAGTACGGCCACCACGCCCCGGTCCCCCGATGCCCGCACGAGGCGGCCCGCGCCCTGGGCCATGAGCAGCGCGGCATGGGTGGCAGCGACCGCCATGAAGCCGTTGCCGCCCGCGTCCTCCACCGCCTTCTGGCGAGCGCTCATCAGCGGGTCGTCCGGGCGCGGGAACGGGATCTTGTCCATGACGACCAGCTGGCAGCTGGGGCCGGGGACATCGACGCCCTGCCAGAGCGAGAGCGTGCCGAACAGGCAGGTCTTCGGGTCGGCGGCAAAGTTCTTGATCAGCTCTCCGAGCGTCTCCTCGCCTTGGAGGAGGATCGGGTACTCGGGGATGCGTGAGCGGAGCTCCTCGGCGGCCAGCTGGGCGCCTCTCATGGAGGAGAACAGACCGAGCGTGCGCCCGCCGGCTGCCTGGATCAGTTCGGTCAGCTCATCGAGCATGTCCACCCGGTCACCGTCCCGCGCGGGACGCGACAGGTGCTTGGCGACGTACAGGATTCCCTGTTTGCGGTACTCGAAGGGCGAGCCGACATCCACACCCTTCCACTGCGGGATGTCGTCACCCTCCGTGCCCTCCGGAGCGAGCCCCAGAGAGGCACCGACGCCGTTGAAGTCGCCTCCCAGCTTCAAGGTCGCCGAGGTCAGAGTGACGGAGCGGTCGGCGAAGAGCTTCTCCCTCAGCAGCCCCGACACGGACATAGGGGCGACGCGCAGGGACGCGCCGAAGCGGTCGTGACGCTCGTACCAGACGACGTCCCACTCGGAGCCGTTGGTGATCCGCTCCGCCACGTCGTGCACCGACTCGACCGAGGCCAGCGCCTGCTTGCGGACCGCGTCCTCGTCCTGCACCGACTTGTCCCGGGTCGCGCCGATCCCGGAGATCACGGTGCGGCATGCGTCACGCAGCGCCATGAGCGCGTAGGCCAGGTCCTCCGGGATCTCCTCCAGACGCCCCGGCAGGGCCAGCTCCATCAGCCGTTCGAAGCCCTCGGCGGCGGTCTGGAGCTGGTCGGCGGCCTTCTCGTTCACGAGCTTCGCGGCTCGGCGCACCGCACGGTTGACCTGGCCCGGCGTGAGTTCGCCGGTGGCGACTCCGGTGACCCGGGAGACCAGTTCGTGCGCCTCGTCGACGATCAGGACCTCGTGCTGCGGGAGGACCGGGGCGCCTTCGATGGCGTCGATCGCGAGCAGCGCGTGGTTGGTGACCACGACCTCCGACAGCTTGGCCCGCTCCCGAGCCATCTCGGCGAAGCACTCCGCGCCGTAAGCGCACTTGGTGGCGCCGAGGCACTCTCGCGACGACACCGACACCTGCGCCCACGCGCGGTCGGACACGCCGGGCGCGAGGTCGTCACGGTCGCCCGTCTCCGTCTCATCGGCCCAGTCGCGCATCCGCAGCAGGTCCTGGCCCAGCTTGCTGGTGGGCGCTGCTGCCTCGAACTGGTCGAAGAGGCCCTCCTCCTCGTCCTGCGGAACACCCTCGTGCAGGCGGTGCAGACACAGGTAGTTCGACCTGCCCTTGAGCATCGCGAACTGCGGGCGACGGCGCAGCAACGGGTGCAGCGCGTCGACGGTGCGCGGCAGGTCCCGCTCCACGAGCTGGCGCTGAAGCGCCAGGGTGGCGGTCGCTACGACGACGCGCTCCCCGTGCGCGAGCGCGGGCACGAGGTAGCCGAGCGACTTTCCGGTGCCGGTGCCGGCCTGGACGAGCAGGTGGGTGCCTCCGTCGATCGCCTCCGCGACGGATTCGGCCATCGTCACCTGGCCAGGGCGCTCCGTGCCGCCAACGGCCGTGACGGCAGCATGCAGGAGTTCGGGGAGTGAGGGCTTTTCCATAGAGCGACCACCCTACGACTCGGCACTGACAAACGAGCGCCCACGGTGGGGACGGGGGACTGGATCAAGACCGGGTGTTCCGCTGATGAGGATCGAATCGGTTCGGGTGTCTGCAGAATCCGTCCGAGTGGGTGGTGAATCGGTTCGGTTCAGGTCAGGGACGGTTCGAGGGGATACGGCGTTCGCTCAATGCGGTCAGTTGCGCATCGGATGTGATCAAGGTCGGTCGGCCTTTGCCTTAGTGATTCAAGAGGGAGTCGGGTGGTTCGGGGCCAGGCGGCCCGGGGGGCGCTCGGGGGCGGTCGGCGGGTGGCTTGGGCAGCGGCGCGCTCGGCGGGTCGGTCTCGTCGGGCCATGGTCGCCCCGCGGCTAGGCAGAGATCGACTCGGCCTGAATTCGGTTCGCGGGGAGTGGGAACCAGATCGACTCGGGCGGTGTACCAAAAGTGATGACGGCGCGACGCGGCGTCACATCAGATGGCGCAGGGTTCGGTCTCTGATCATGAGGGCGGCCCGCTTGGCGGGCAGGTCGATCTCGGCGGAGAAGCGGAAGCCGGCGGTCAAGAAGGCAGCGACTGAAGGGGTATTGCGAATGTCTGGTTCGGCGACGACGCGAGCGCAGTTGGGCCGCTTGTCGAGTGCGAGGTCGGCGACGGCTCGGAGAAGGGTTCCGCCGAGTCCTCGACCTCTGTCACCCACGGCACCGATGAGGAGATGAATCCCGGTGTCGTGGGGTCTGGCCGGGTAGTGGCGGGCCAGCGGGTCGAGGTCGGCTCGGTAGATCTCCCAGTAGCTCATTGGCGCGCCCTCCAGCAGGCCCACACACGGGACGCTACGTCCATCTCCGAAGATCTGGGACCGCAGATGCTCCTCGATGGCGTTGTCCGGTCCTGCGAGGCCCCAGAACGCCGTGACGGCGGGATCGTTCATCCAGCGGCTGATGATCGGGAGGTCTCGCTCGATCCGTACAGGTACTAGGTGCAGGGCACCTGCCGGGGTGCTGACCGGTCCCCAGTCTGCGACGCCTCCGAGGAGGTCTTCGGTGGGCGGGAGAGTGGAAGCAGGCGTGCTCCCAGACGCACAGGGTTCCGCGTCCGCGTCCGCGCCTGCGTCTGCTCCCGCTCGAGTGCGTACGCTCGGAGCAGGCGCACTCCCTGAGGCCGCCGGGGCTGGGGCTGAGGCTGCAGGTGGGGCTTGGGTTGCGGCTGCAGCTGCGGCTGCCTTTGTGCCCTCTCCCCTGCCAGCCCCGATGTCCTCCGCGAAGAGCGCGACGAATTCGTCGGGCAGATGCAGGTCCAGCGTGTCCTCGCTGTCTGCGGCCGCGTCGGCAGCCGGGCCGACACGGCTCTCACGAGGGGTCGGGCTCGTGGTGCCGAGGTCAAGGGCCGGGGCGGTGCCCGCGTTGGCACTCGCGTCGGTGGGAGGCACGGGGACGCTCCTCTCAGGAAGCGGAATGAGGCATGTTCCTCAGGAATGAAGGGGGTTGGCGATCGTGACGTACACGGACTGGGTGTCGACCGGGCCCACGAGTTCGTCGAGGCCGTGGACGCGGGTCAGGAGGTTGGCTTTGCACCGCAGAACCGGAGAGTCGAGCAGGCGGGCCGGAAGCGAGGTGCGCAGCCGGGTGGGACCGGCGGCCACTTCGCCGAGGAAGCGCCGGAACGCGGCGAGAAGCAGTTGTTCGTCGACGAGACGCTGGGAGCCGAACGCGCCGATGAGACCGAAGACGTTGTTGATCGCGAGGTAGTAGGCGAGGCGTTCGTCGATGACCTCGTCCGAGACGAAAGTGTCGCTGTGCTCGCCGATGCCTGGCAGCCGGGCCTCCAGCTCCGCGCGCCGGGACTCGCGGAAGTAGTAGCCCTGGTTGTCGCGGTACCGACCACCGGAGGGCCAGCCGTCACTGTCCAGCAGGAGCAGCGTGTTCTGCTGGTGCGCTTCCAAAGCGACGCCGGCCTCGGCGTCCAACCACAGCACAGGGCGAACGACATGCTCGAGATAGCGCAGGAACCACTCGGCGGCAACGGCTCCTCGGGAGCGGCCGGTGTGGACGGCGAGACGCGTGATCACCTCGGCCAGCCGCGATCGCAGCGGCTCCGTGTCCGGCCGGCGTCGACCCGCCGTGACGCCGGTTGGTGAGTGAGGGAGGAGTGAGACGAGTCCGGCTACGCAGGACACGTCGTCGGAAGGCCGGAAGGGGTTGTGCCGGATCATCACGTCGAGACCCGCGACAGGGGCTCCGTCCAGTCCGTCGACGGCGAGCCAGGCGGGATCGCGAACGATGTCGAATGCGGGGTGCGCGGCCTGCCACTGCGTCGCGAGACCGCTGCGAAGGAGGCGGTGCGCCTCGACTCCACGGTGCAGCTCCTTGCGGAGGTTCTCTCGCCGGGAGTTGGTGATGCGGAGACCCAGCGAGAGCTTGAGCATGGCCGGAGCGCCGGGCCGATAGACGGTGCGTACGGAGGAGGTGGGATGCCAGGTTTCGCCGTGGTGGCCGCGATCGCCCAGGTCGACGAGCAGTCCGGCTTCGAGCAGGGCAGCAGTCTCGGGGCGGTGCCGGACCTCGCGTGCTTGCCAGGGATGGAGGGGCAGGGCCGTATACCCGGCCGGCAGGGCGAGGTCCGGGCCTGCGAGTCGAGCGGTGAGCTGGGAGGCGGGGACGGCGCGGCCGCGTTCAGTCCACGCCGAGTCGGTGGCGAGCACGGAGGGGGAGACGGCCAGCCAGTGCAGGGGGAAGGAGCCGTGCAACTCGGGTGAGTACAGCCGGGCTTCGGTCTCTGAGAGGTTCTCGCGGCTCTTCGGCGTCGGATGGTGCGGATGTCCGAGGAGGAGCGACTGCTCAGCCGCGAGGAAGCGATCAGGGCCGTCGGCCGGATTCTCCCGGCGCTCGCTGATGAAGGTGGCGGTGCGTTGAGCCGAGTCGGCGACGCGGGCGACGAGGTCGGTCGCGGCAGCCATCGCGGAGACAGTCACGGGTGGGGACGTTGGTACGGAGGAGGTCTCGGGTACATCGGGGGTCCGGTACAACGCCTCCCTGGTGAGGAGCGCGGCAAGGGTGACGGAGTCGATGAACGAGGACTGATCCGTGGCAGCGGCCAGATGCGGAAGACCGAACCGGTGCCAACCCGTCGGAGACCAGTAATGGACCGGGGCGACCAGAGCCGTGCCGGTGGCGGGCAGCAGGATACGGAGGATCCCGTCGTGGGGTGCCGGGACGTTGGTCTCGCGCACCCAGCAGCGGAGCAGGTTCTCCACGGCGGCGGCCTGGGCTGCGGTGTGGGGGTCGGGGTGCTCCAGCAGGTCGGCAGCGCCGCTGCGCAACTGCTCGATGTCCGGGGCCCCTCCCTGCATCGGCGTGCGGCCCAACTGGCGCGCAGGGGCGGCTCCGCACGCGGACGCGGCAGCTGCTCCGGGTACCGAGGCGGGTTCCTGCGGTGCGTCTCCTCGCTCCGCTGGGGTGGTAAGGCCGCGGGCAGTTGTGGGGGTGCTGTTCAAGGCTGGTCCTTGTGAGGTGGTTCTGGCTCGCGCGGCGATGAGAGCCGTATTGCGTTGTGAGGGGGCTGGAGTGCCGCGCTCGCTAGGTGCACATGGCGAGGGATGTTCAGTTGGAGGCGAGGTTGGGGGAAACGATGCTTGGCTTGGAAGTGGGCCGTCGCCTGGTGAGGGCACATGCGACAGACGGCGAGACCAGGACCCGGAGCGGGGAACGCTTCGGCCCGGCCGGGCGGCCAGCTGCCGTCCTACCCCGCCTGATCAGCGCGATCTGCGCGATCTGCGCGATTGGCCCGGTCGTTGCCGTCGGTGCCGTCGGTGCGGCAGGTGCGATCCGCGTGCTCTTCGCGGTCGGTGTCGCCGCCTCGGTCCGCACCCGTCACGTGGTCGGCGTCGTGCTCTCGGGCGGCACCCGTCGCGCGGTCGGCGTCGCAGTCTCGGTCCGCACGCGCCAGGCGGGCGGTGTCATCTGCTCGCTCCGCGCGATCGGGGCGTCGGCGCCGGCCAGGTTGTGTTCGTTGGGGCCGATGGTGACCAGCGTGACCGCGCGACACCGCGTCCACCGCATCCGCGAGTCGGTCGAGGACGGCCGTCGCCTGCTCGTCGCTGATGGTCAGGGGCGGGAGGAGCCGTACGACGCTGGAGTGGCGGCCGCCGAGTTCGACGATGAGGCCACGTCGCAGGCACTCGCGCTGGATGGCGGCCGCGAGTTCAGGGGCGGCCGGTCGAGGGTGCCAGTCCTGGCCGCTCGGCATCGAACCCGGCCCAATGCCTGCTGCCCGGCCGACAGGGGTGACGCCGGTCGACGAACCGCCCCAAGTCCGGGCGGAGTCGCGGGCCACGAGTCCGCCGGCTGCACCACCGGTACCGCCGGCCACCCCAGGACGGGCCGCAGCCCCCAGCACCGCCTGATCGCCCGCTCCCCCATGCCAGTCCGGAGCGGCCAACACCTCGCCCTCGCTCGCCAGGGTCCGCGACCGCTCCCCGTCACGCTCGGGCTCTGCCTCCGCCTCCACCACCTCGACCCCGATCATCAGCCCTCTCCCGCGCACATCCCCGATGCAGTCGAACTCGGCGGCGAGCCCTCGGAGCTGGTTCAGCATCCGGTTACCCAGGTCGGCCGCGCGCTCGGCGAGGCGGTTCTCGCGGACGTAGGCGAGGGTCGCCATCCCGGCGGCCATGGCGAGTTGGTTGCCGCGGAAGGTGCCGGCGTGGGCGCCGGGTTGCCAGGCGTCGAGGTCGTCGCGATAGACGATGACGGCAAGCGGCAGGCTGCCGCCGATGGCCTTGGAGAGGACCATCACGTCGGGGGTGACGCCGCTGTGTTCCACAGCCCAGAAGGAGCCTGTGCGCCCGACCCCCGTCTGGACCTCGTCGGCGATCAGGGGGATGGATCGGTCGGCCGTGATCTGCCGCATGCGCCGCATCCACTCGTCCGGGGCGGGGATCACTCCGCCCTCTCCCTGGACGGGTTCGAGGATCATGCCGGCTGGCTGTCGGACGCCCGACTTGGGGTCGTCGAGGACGGACTCGGTCCAGCGCGAAGCGAGTTCGGCGCCGCGTCCGCCGCCGACGCCGAAGGGGCAGCGGTAGTCCTGTGGGTAGGGCAGGCGCGCCACCCGGACGTCGAAGGCGCCTCCGGATGCTTCAAGGGCGCCGGCGGTCATGCCGTGGTAGGCCCCGCTGAAGGCGAGAATGCCGGTGCGCCCGGTCGCGGCCCGGACGAGCTTGAAGGCGGCTTCCACGGCGTCGGTGCCGGCGGGGCCGCAGAACTGCACGCGTGCGTTGTCGGCGAGCCCGGACGGCAGGGTGCGGAACAACTCCGTGATGAAGGCGTCCTTGACCGGGGTCGCCAGGTCGAGGACGTGCAGGGGGGCGCCCGAGTCGAGGACCTTGCGGATGGCCTCCAGGACGACGGGGTGGTTGTGTCCGAGCGCCAGCGTCCCGGCGCCGGAGAGGCAGTCCAGGTAACGGCTGCCGTCCGCGCCCTCGATGGTCATCCCACGTGCTCGCACCGGCACGATGGGCAGGGCTCGCGCGTAGGTGCGCGCTGCCGACTCGCGCGCCGACTGCCGTCGCAGGATCCCCTCGTGTACGGCGCCCGCCCCCGCCGACTCGGACGTATCCCCGCGCACAGATTCGGTCACGGCCATGGCTCCCTGTCCTCCCGCTGTCTAGGGGCGAGCAGGTCTTTCACCGTCCTCGCCCGACCCGACATACGAAGCCCCGCGAGCGTCCACTCGATACTCCGAGGAACTGGGCACAGGGGGCCGCTCACGGGCAGCGGGCCCCCACGGCTACCAACCGTGGACCGTTCACCGGGTTACGGGTTGCTTCAAGATCCTTGCCGAGACGAAACCGCCGGTGGTCAGGTCAGGGGCACGGCGTTCAGGTGGGGTGGTGGGGTCGAGCGCTCCAGCGGCTGCCGCCCGGGGGAGGCAGCGGACACGCGGTCCTGCACGGTGGCCCGAGCACCCGAGCACCCGAGCACCCGAGCACCCGAGCACCCGACCCAACACCGCACCGTTACGAAAATCACCGTGACACGCGCCCCCGAGGCCGCGTCATTCGACCGGGACGGGGCGCAACAAAACCGGACACCCGGCGCCTTCAAATCAGTGCCCCGCGCCGCAAGTTGCCTGTTCAGACGGCCCGTAGCGAAACCGTTGCCGTTCCGTCGGAACTCACCCACAGCGAGCGCATAGTGTGTGATGCCGTCCCAACGCGCCGTGGCAGCAGGCAGGACCAGCGAGCGATCAGTGAGTGATCGGCAAGCGATCGGCGAAAGCCTCACGGACGCGGCACCACGAAACGTCACCTCAGGGGGAGACAGATCATGCGATCGATACGGCCGTCGTTCACCGCCCGTCGAGGGGGGAGCGCGCGCCGCAGAACCTCCCCGCTGCCCCTGGTCGCGCTCGCCGCGGCACTGACGCTCACCGTCACCGCCTGCGAGTCGGGGGCCGCCGAGGCGGGCGCCGAAGCCAGTGCCTCCGCCGCGGCCGGGGGCGAGGGCAAGATCACGATCCCGGACGACATCAAGGACAGGCTCAAGGAACACGGGATCGATCTCGACAAGTGGAAGGACGGCGCCTGGAAGAACTGGGACCGGGACGACTGGCTGCGCGAGGCGAAGGACTACATCAACCCGATCATCGAGGGCCTGTGGGACCCGGACCGTATGCGCGACGCGGAGGACCCGGACCGGGGCGTCGACGACAGCGACCTCTCGGGTGACCAGGGCGTGACCGACCCGACGCCACAGCCCGTGGACGCGCAGGCCGTGTCGCCCACGTATCACGCCAACGCCCCCGAGGCGGGCAAGGTGTTCTTCGACTCCCCCGAAGGCACGATGGTCTGCTCGGCGACGGTCGTACAGGACCCGGCCAACCCCGGTAAGTCCAACATGGTGTGGACGGCGGGGCACTGTGTGCACGCCGGTAAGAGCGGCGGCTGGTACCGCAACATCGCGTTCGTCCCGTCGTACAACGACCAGGCCATGGGCGCGGCCGCGATGGAGAACGCCACCAAGGAGCAGGCCGCCCCGTACGGCGTCTGGTGGGCGGACTGGGTGCAGACCTCGGACCAGTGGATCGCGCAGGGCGGTCCGACGGGCGGGGACGGTGCGCCGTACGACTTCGCCGTGCTGCATGTGAAGCCGGAGGCCGGCGGTAGCGGCAAGTCGCTGGAGGAGACGGTCGGTTCAGCCCTCCCCGTGGACTTCAACGCGCCGGCCGTCCCTGACGTGGACAGCATCAAGGCGGTCGGTTACCCGGCTGCCGCGCCGTTCGACGGCCAGAAGCTGTACCAGTGCGAGGACCAGCCGGGTCGGCTGTCGCTCAGGGCGTCCGACCCGACCATGTACCGCATCGGCTGCACGATGACCGGCGGTTCGTCCGGCGGCGGCTGGATCGCGGCGGGCTCGGACGGCAAGCCGGCGCTGGTGTCCAACACCTCGATCGGCCCGGTGGACGCGGGCTGGCTGGCGGGGCCGCGCCTGGGCAAGGAGGCCAAGGCCGTCTTCGAGGGGATGAGCGAGAAGTTCACCGGCTAGTGAGACGCGCCGAAGTCCGGAGTTGACAGCGACTACGGCGGTGGGACGGGTGAGGGGTACCCATAGCCGGGTGCTCATAGCTGGGTGCCCAAAGTCGGGTGCCCAAAGTCGGTGCCCATAGCCGGGTGCCCATAGCTAGGGAACCCAGTACCCGCGGGAAACCGTCACCAGGGTGAAACCTTCACCGCCTCACCGCCGTTCGCTCTCAACTCCACGGGCATAGTGGGAGGTCGCGTCCGGGGGGCCGCGCAGAGATGGCGGACGGCTCCTACGGACCGGTCCCTACGGGCAGTCCCCAGGGAGCAGCCCCCACGGAGCAGGCCCCACGGGCTGGTCCCCACGGGCCGGTCCCCACGGGCCGGTCCCCACGGGCCGGTCCCCACGGGCCGGTCCCCACGGGAGCGAGCAAGCACCTTCCATCAAGGTGCCCACGGCGGCACCACGCTTCAACGGGGGTTACAGCACCATGCGTTCCACGCGTTCCGCACCATCGTCCGCCGCTCCGCGTCGCGGGCGGCGTTCCTTTCTCGCCGCCTCCGGCCTCGTCGCCGCGCTGGCACTGACCGCGACCGCCTGTGGCGGTTCGGACGGGGACTCGGTGAGCGACCGGGCCGACGCCGCCGCCTCGCAGGCCGCCGGGGCAGGAGGCTCGGGTGACGCCGGCGACGGCAAGTTCCAGATCCCGTCCGATATCGCGGACAAGCTCAAGGAGCACGGGATCGACGTCGACAAGTGGAGGGACGGGGCCTGGAAGGACTGGGACCAGGACAAGTGGCTCAGCGAGGCCGAGGACTTCGTCAACCCGGTCATCGAGGGCCTGTGGAAGCCTGAGCGGATGCAGTCCGCGCAGGAGGCCAACAAGACGGTCACCACGCAGGACGCCGCCGCCGATCAGGGCGTGAGCGACCCGGAGCCGGCGCCCGTCCAGGCCACGGCCGAGAAGACGCCGTACCACGAGAACGCCGCGCCCGTCGGCAAGGTCTTCTTCGACACCCCCGACGGCCCGGCCGTCTGTTCCGGCACGGTCGTCAAGGACGTCAACCACCCCGGCAAGTCCAATCTCGTCTGGACGGCGGGCCACTGCGTGCACGCGGGCCAGGGCGGCGGCTGGTACCGCAACATCGCCTTCGTGCCGGCCTACAACGACCTGGGCAAGTCCGAGGCGGAGCTGGGCAACGCCACCACCACGGAGATCGCTCCCTACGGCAACTGGTGGGCCGACTGGGTCTCGACCTCCAACGAGTGGATCCAGGGCGGCTCGGAGACGGGTGGCGCGGGGGCCACGTACGACTACGCGGTGCTGCATGTGCAGCCGGAGTCCGGTGCGAAGTCCCTGGAGGAGACGACCGGCGCCCTGGACGTCGACTTCACCGCGCCGTCCGCTACGGAGGTCGACTCGATGGGTGCCTGGGGTTACCCGGCGGCACCGCCGTTCAACGGCCTGAACATGTTCAAGTGTGTCGACCGCCCGGGCCGTCTGTCGCTGAGCCCGGCCCTGCCGACGATGTACCGGATCGGCTGCACCATGACCGGCGGTTCGTCCGGCGGCGGATGGTTCCGTGTGGTCGACGGTGACACCAAGCTGGTGTCGAACACGTCGATCGGCCCGGAGGACAACACCTGGCTCGCGGGACCGCAGCTCGGCACGGGAGCCGAGACGCTGTACCAGAACATGAGCAGGACGTACGGCGGCCGGTGACCCGCGCGTACTGAGCAGACGCCGAAGGCCCGTCCCTTGCGCAAGGGGCGGGCCTTCGGCGGTCTCAGCGGTTGCGCTCGGCTCAGGCGGTGGGCGCCGGAACGTACGGCGCGAGGTCCGCCGCCAGTTCCTCGTGCACCCGCACCTTGAGCAGCGTGCCCTCCGGGGTGTGCTCCTCGGAGATCACCTCGCCCTCGGTGTGGGCGCGGGCGACCAGCTTGCCGTGGGTGTACGGCACCAGCGCCTCGATCTCGACGGACGGCCGCGGCAGCTCGTTGTCGATCAGGGCGAGCAGTTCGTCGATGCCCTGGCCGGTGCGTGCCGAGACGGCGATGGAGCGCGTCTCGATCCGCATCAGGCGCTGAAGGGTCAGCGGGTCGGCCGCGTCCGCCTTGTTGATCACGACGATCTCCGGCACGTCGATCGCGCCGACGTCCCTGATCACCTCGCGCACGGCGGCGAGCTGCTCCTCCGGGTTCGGGTGCGAGCCGTCGACCACGTGCAGGATCAGGTCGGACTCGCCGACCTCCTCCATGGTGGAGCGGAACGCCTCGACCAGGTGGTGCGGCAGGTGCCGTACGAAGCCGACCGTGTCGGCCAGGGTGTACAGGCGGCCGCTCGGGGTCTCGGCCCGGCGGACGGTCGGGTCCAGGGTCGCGAACAGGGCGTTCTCGACCAGGACGCCGGCGCCGGTGAGGCGGTTGAGCAGGGAGGACTTGCCGGCGTTGGTGTACCCGGCGATGGCCACCGAGGGCACCTTGTGGCGCTTGCGCTCCTGGCGCTTGATCTCGCGGCCGGTCTTCATGTCCGCGATCTCCCGGCGCATCTTCGCCATCTTCTCGCGGATCCGCCGGCGGTCCGTCTCGATCTTGGTCTCACCGGGACCACGGGTGGCGAGGCCGCCGCCCTTGCCGCCGCCCATCTGGCGGGACAGCGACTGACCCCAGCCGCGCAGCCTCGGCAGCATGTACTGCATCTGCGCGAGCGCGACCTGCGCCTTGCCCTCTCGGGACTTGGCGTGCTGGGCGAAGATGTCGAGGATCAGGGCCGTACGGTCGATGACCTTGACCTTGACGACGTCTTCGAGGGCGATGAGCTGGCCCGGGCTGAGTTCACCGTCGCAGATGACGGTGTCGGCGCCGGACTCGACGACGATGTCGCGCAGCTCCAGGGCCTTGCCGGAGCCGATGAAGGTGGCCGCGTCGGGCTTGTCGCGGCGCTGGATCACGCCGTCGAGCACGAGCGCGCCCGCGGTCTCCGCGAGGGCGGCCAGCTCGGTCAGCGAGTTCTCCGCGTCCTGCGCGGTCCCCGTGGTCCAGACACCGACGAGCACGACCCGCTCCAGACGGAGCTGGCGGTACTCGACCTCGGTGACGTCCTCGAGCTCGGTGGAGAGGCCCGCCACGCGGCGCAGAGCCGCACGCTCGGAGCGGTCGAACTGGTCGCCGTCCCGCTCTCCGTCGATCTCGTGGCTCCAGGCGACGTCCTCTTCCATCAGGGCATCGGCCCGACGGCCGTCGGCATAGGTCTGCGCGAAACGCTGCGTGTCCTGGGAAAAGGAAGAAGAGGAGGTCATTGGGTCCTTACGTCGATCGGGAATCCATATACGGCGACGGTGGCAGCGGCGCCGCGGAACGAATCCGTGGCACTCGGAACCTGATCCGTCACTGCTCACAACGCACGAGCGCCCCGGGAGATTCCCGCGGGCCGTGCCGCGCCGACCTGATGATGGTCGCACGGCACGGCCCGTCTCGTCACCGCCTTATTTCCCGACCGGCCCTACTTCCCGGCCGCCTTGCCGGCAGCCCTCCCGGTCGTCTTTCCGGCCGCCTTGCCGACCTTCCCGCCGACCGTCTTGCCGGTCGCCTTGCCGACCTTCCCGCCGACCGTCTTGCCGGTCGCCTTCCCGGCCGTCTTCCCAGCAGCCTTCCCTGTCGTCTTCTTCGACGCCTTCTTGACCGCTTCCGAGGGGTTCACGGACTTCCACTCAGGGTGACCGGGCATCGGCGGGGTCTTGGCGCCGTACAGCCAGGCGTTCATGAACCCGTCGAGGTGGTGTCCGGAGACCTCCTCCGCGAGGGCGACGAAGTCCGCCGTCGAGGCGGAGGCGTCGCGGAACCGGCTCACCCAGAGGCGTTCGAGCTTCTCGAAGGCCGGGGCGCCGATCTCCTGGCGCAGGGCGTACAGCACCAGGGCCGCACCGTCGTAGACGTTGGGGCGGAAGATCCCGTTCTTCTTGCCCGGCGCGGGGGCCTTGGGCGCGGCCGGCGGTCCGCCGGCGGCGCGCCAGCGGTCGGACGCGCCGTAGGCGGCCTTCATCCGCGCTTCGAACGGCCGGTCCGCCTTCTCCGCCGCGTACAGCGCCTCGTACCAGGTGGCGTGTCCCTCGCTGAGCCACAGGTCGGACCAGGTGCGCGGGCTGACGCTGTCGCCGAACCACTGGTGCGCCAGCTCATGGACCATGATCGACTCGACGTACCACTGCGGGAACGCGGACTGGGTGAAGAGTTCCCGCTCGAACAGGGACAGCGTCTGCGTCTCCAGCTCGAAGCCCGTCGTGGCGTGGGCCATGAGCAGGCCGTACGTCTCGAACGGGTAGCGCCCGACCTTCTTCTCCATCCAGGCGATCTGGCCCGGGGTCTTCTTCAGCCACGGTTCGAGGCGCTCGCGGTCCTCGGTGGCGACGACGTCCCGTACGGGCAGTCCGTGCGGTCCGTCGCGGTGCACCACCTTGGAGCGGCCGATGGACACCTGGGCGAGTTCGGTGGCCATGGGGTGCCGGGTCCGA
The DNA here is from genome assembly GCF_043195415.1 of Streptomyces sp. Y7. Taxonomy (NCBI): domain Bacteria; kingdom Bacillati; phylum Actinomycetota; class Actinomycetes; order Kitasatosporales; family Streptomycetaceae; genus Streptomyces; species Streptomyces sp. Y7. The sequence continues at coordinate 58,418 of NZ_JBIDDQ010000033.1, read as the reverse complement.
TACGTCCAGGTCGTCGAGCCGCCCGCGCGGTCCACGTCGGTCGGCAGGCCGTTGGCGACGGCGGTGTAGCCGTTCGGCGCGGTGACCCGGATCGTGAACAGCGCCTTGTCGGAGGGGTGGTCGTTGCACGGGAACACCACGTGCGCGGCGTCGGCCTGGTTGGCCATGGCCAGCCCGTCCGCGGTCCGGACCCAGCCTCCCTCGCGCTCCTTGCCGTAGACGGGGTCGCTGGTGTGCCGCACGGTGATCCGCATCCAGCTGCCGTCGGGCAACGGCTGCCCGGGCGTGACGACGAGGTCCTCACCGGCGCTGCGGAACGACGCGGGCTCTCCGTCGACCTCGACGGAGTCGACCTTGCCGTGAGCGAAGTCCAGATTGACCCGCTCCAGGTCCTCGGTGGTCCAGGCGTCGATGGTGGTGACGGCCTGGAGGGGCTTGTCGTTGGCGCCGGGATAGGTGAAGGACAGGTCGTACGACGCCACGTCGTAGCCGGGGTTGCCCAGATGCGGGTAGAGACGGTCACCGACGCCCAGGGGTGTGGCGGGAGCACTGGCGGCGAGCAGGCAGAGGGAGACAGCGCCGGCCAACATCGCGGGCACCTTGAGACGCCGGCGTGGACGGGCAGCGCGCTGAGCCTTGTTGCGGGGGTTGAGCAGCATGGACCAGGGCTATCAGCGCACAAGCACAGGACGTCGACGACGCGCGACCGCCACACTCGAACGGGTATGTCAGGTGGGTGCACGTCCGGCCGCGCAGGTCAGCGCGCCGCGCACCCCCTGCCGCGCGCCTTCACGCCCCCTGCGTCTGCGGCTGGGCCCGGCTGACGTCGTACACACCGCCCACGTTGCGCATGGCCCGCATGAGCCCCGGAAGCAGTGTGGCGTCGGGCAGTTGGACCGTGTAGGTGTGGCGCACGCGCTGCTGCGAGGGAGGCTCGACCGTCGCCGAGACGATCTCGGCGCCCTCCTGAGCCATCGCTTCGGTGAGGTCGGCCAGGAGATGCGGGCGAACGAACGATTCGGCGACCAGGGTGACCCGGCACTCGGCGCTCTCGCCCCAGCGCACGTCGATCTCCGCACGCCCCGCGCCCTTCATGCGCGCCACCGCGGCGCACTCGACGCGATGGACCGTCACCACTCCCCCGCGCACGGAGAAACCGGTGACGTCGTCGGGCGGTACGGGCGTACAGCAGCCGGCGAGGCGCACACTCGCGCCGGGCCGGTCGACGAGGACGTTGGCGGCGGAGCGGCCGGCCGGGGGCACGAGCGCGCCTTCCACGGCGGCCGCGGGGCTCGCCGGCCCGTCCGCCCCGCTGCGGAACGCCACGTCGGCCTCGCGGGCCTGCGCGGCCGAGGGGGCGGGATGCGCGGCCAGCCACCGCTGGATGGCAATCCGCGCGGCGGGCGTGTGGGCGTGCTCCAGCCACTCCCTGGAGGGCTCCGAGGCCGGGTCCTGTCCCATGAGGAGCTGGACGGTGTCGCCGTCGCGCAGCACCGTGCTGAGGGTCGCCAACCGCCCGTTGACCCGGGCTCCGATGCAGGCGTGCGCGTCCTCCCCGTACTGCGCGTAGGCGGCGTCCACGCAGGTCGCGCCCTCGGGCAGCCCGAGGGTGCCGCCGTCGGGCCGGAAGACGGTGATCTCGCGGTCCTGCGCGAGGTCCTCGCGCAGGGTGGACCAGAAGGTGTCCGGATCCGGTGCCGCCTCCTGCCAGTCGAGGAGCCGCGAGAGCCAGCCGGGTCGCGTCGGGTCGGCGCGCTCGCCGTCGCCGGCGACGGCCTGTTCCTCGGCGGAGGAGGCGTACGGGTTGCCGAGCGCGACGACACCGGCCTCGGCGACCTTGTGCATCTGATGCGTGCGGATGAGCACTTCGGTGACCTGTCCGTCCTCACGTGCGACCGCGGTGTGCAGGGACTGGTACAGGTTGAACTTGGGAACGGCGATGAAGTCCTTGAACTCCGAGACGACGGGCGTCATACAGGTGTGGAGCTCGCCCAGGACGCCGTAGCAGTCGGCGTCCTCGTTCACCAGCACCAGCAGCCGTCCGAAGTCGGCCCCGCGCAGCCGGCCGCGTTTGCGGGAGACCCGGTGCACGGAGACGAAGTGCCGTGGCCGGATGAGGACTTCCGCCTGGATGTCGGCCTCCCGCAGGACCCCGCGCATCTGCTCGGCCATCTCCGCGAGCGGATCGTCGTCGCGGGAGGCGTTCTCGACGATCAACTCCCGGGTGTGCTCGTACTCCTCGGGATGCAGGATCGCGAAGACGAGGTCCTCCAGCTCCGTCTTGAGCGCCTGGACGCCGAGCCGTTCGGCGAGCGGGATGAGCACGTCACGGGTCACCTTGGCGATGCGCGCCTGTTTCTCCGGGCGCATCACACCGAGCGTGCGCATGTTGTGCAGCCGGTCGGCGAGTTTGATCGACATCACGCGGACGTCGTTGCCGGTGGCGACGAGCATCTTGCGGAAGGTCTCGGGCTCGGCGGCGGCGCCGTAGTCGACCTTCTCCAGCTTCGTCACACCGTCGACGAGGAAGCGCACCTCCGCGCCGAACTCCTCGCCGACCTGATCGAGCGTCACCTCGGTGTCCTCGACGGTGTCGTGCAGCAGGGAGGCCGTCAAGGTCGTGGTCTCGGCGCCGAGTTCGGCGAGGATCAGGGTCACCGCGAGGGGATGTGTGATGTACGGCTCACCGCTCTTGCGCATCTGGCCGCGGTGCGAGGACTCGGCCAGCACATAGGCGCGGCGCAGCGGTTCGAGGTCCGCGTCGGCGTGGTGCGCCCGGTGGGCGTCGACGACATGGCCGATGGCGTCGGGCAGCCGGTCGCGTGAGGCGGGGCCGAGCAGCGCCGCCCGGCCGAGGCGGCGCAGGTCGAGGCGGGCGCGGGCCTTCCTGCGGGGCACGGCAGGCGGGACAGGGCCTGCTACCGGGCCTGGCATCGCGGAATTCGTTGCCTCCGCACTCATGGGCACCTCCGGCTGCGTCAAACCGGCGGACGGGGTACCCCATGGCGGACACGGCTCAGGGGATGGCGACTTGTCCCCCGTCCGGGCCGGTGCTTGATGCTACCGAGCCCATCACGTGCGACTGACCGCCTCTCGCCGAGCGTGAAACGGATCACCCAATCGAGGGAGGGTTTGCAGGTTTACGATTTTGCGCCAGCCGACCAGCCGGAGTTCGCGTTTTCCAACGCTTTCACGGCGTCAGAACCTCTACTCCCCAAGCGCAGACGCCTCAGGGCCACGCTTCCCGGCCACCCGAGCACTCAGCGAGCGATCGTTTCCAGCCACTCCTCGTCGAACTCACCCTCGGCCACGATCACCGCGGGGCCGGTCATCTCGATCTCGCCGTCGGGCCGCTCGGTGATCACCAGGGTGCCGCCGGGTACGTCGACGGTGTACGTCGCGGGGACACCGGTGACCGCCGGGTCGGTGCCGTCCCGGCGCGCGGCGGCCACGGCGACGGCGCACGCGCCCGTGCCGCACGACCGGGTCTCACCGGCGCCGCGCTCGTGCACGCGCAGGGCGACGTGCCGGGGGCCCCGGTCGACCACGAACTCGACGTTGACCCCGTCCGGGTAGGCCGAGGCCGGGCTGAACGGCGGCGGGGAGTACAGGTTGCCCGCGTGCGCGAGGTCGTCCACGAAGGCGACGGCGTGCGGATTGCCCATGTTCACGTTGCGCGCGGGCCAGGTGCGCTCGCCGACGCTCACCGTCACGTCCCCCTCGGGGAGGCGGGCCCTGCCCATGCCGACGGTGATGTCGCCGTCCTTGGCGATGTGCACGGTCTTCACGCCGCCGCGCGTGGCGATCGCGAGGTCGCCCTCGGTGGTGTGACCGGCGCGCCGGAGGTAGTGGGCGAAGACGCGCACGCCGTTGCCGCACATCTCCGCGATCGAACCGTCGCCGTTGCGGTAGTCCATGAACCACTCGGCCTCGGCCGCCATGGCCTTGGCCTCGGGGTGCGCCGCGGAGCGGACCACGTGCAGCAGGCCGTCACCGCCGATGCCGGCGCGGCGGTCGCACAGGGCGGCGACGGCGGCCGGGGACAGGTCGATGGCGTTGTCCGGGTCCGGGACGATCACGAAGTCGTTCTCGGTGCCGTGGCCCTTGAGGAAGGCGATCCGCGTGCGCGTGCTCATGCATCGATCGTATGTGAAGGCGGTTCCTTTGCCGCGGGCCGGTGGGGGCCGGTCCCGCCCACACGGCTGAGCCGGACATCGGCCCGGCTCAGCGTCCCTTTCCGGGGAGCTTCAGCGGAGTCTTGCGACGCGCCACACGGCGAGAACCACCACTGCGGCGACGACCAGGACGTACGCCAGCACCACACGCCAGTCGGGTCTGCGCCCGGAGCCGCGCTGCGGCAGCCCGGGCCAGGTGTAGCCGACCCGGCGGGCGGCCATCATGCCCCAGCCGGCCGCGCAGGAGCAGATGAGGAGCCCCAGCATGGCGATCACGGCTCCGCTGTCGCCGAAGTCGAAGGCCAGCGGGAAGGCGAACATCAGGGAGCCGACCGCGGCCAGACCCACGATGGGGGCGAGCTGCCAGATGCGCAGTCGGCGCTGCGGGCGGAGCTCGACCTCGACCTCGGGACCGCTCGCGTACATCTCCTCGGGCTCGGGACCGTCGTCGGTGACGCCGACCTCGGTCTCGTCGGGCCCGTCCGGGCTCAGGCGGTCACCGTCCGGTTCCCGCTCACCCGTGTCAGTGGTGACGTTCTCGGTACTTTGTGCGGTGTCGCGAGGGCCGGCCTCCATCGCCACGCGCCCTCCCAACTCGGACTCCACTTGGTCGATCGAAGCTCGATGATGGCATGGCGCCGGAGGCCGGGATGACGGCCGGAGCGTCCCGATGCCATCACGTGATCAGGCTGTAACCGGTCGTTCGACCAACGCCAGTGCGAGATGCGGAAGTTCTGTGAGATCTGCCGCAGCCCCACTGAGCCAGTGCACCCGGGGGTCGCGCCTGAACCATGAATCCTGGCGGCGCGCGAAGCGTTTGGTGGCTCGGACGGTCTCGTCGCGGGCGGCTTCGAGGGTGCACTCACCGGCGAGCGCCGCGAGCACCTGCTGGTAGCCGAGCGCGCGCGAGGCAGTACGCCCCTCGCGCAACCCCTGCGCCTCCAGTGCGCGCACTTCTTCCACCAGCCCGGCCTCCCACATCCGGTCCACCCTGCGCGCGATGCGCTCGTCCAGCTCGGGGCGGGCCACGTCGACGCCGATCTGGACCGTGTCGTACACCGAGTCGTGCCCGGGGAGGTTGGCCGTGAAGGGCTGACCGGTGATCTCGATCACTTCGAGGGCCCGGACGATACGGCGGCCGTTGCTCGGCAGGATCGCCTGCGCCGCCTCGGGGTCGATGGCGGCCAGCCGGGCGTGCAGCGCCCCGGAGCCGCGCAGTGCGAGCTCCTCCTCGAGGCGGGCCCTGACCTCGGGGTCGGTGCCGGGGAACTCCAGGTTGTCGACGGCCCCGCGGACGTACAGCCCCGAGCCCCCGACCAGGACCGGCCAGCGCCCTTCGGCGAGGAGGGCGTCGATCCGCTCCCGCGCGAGCCGCTGGTAATCGGCGACGGACGCCGTGACCGTCACGTCCCAGATGTCCAGGAGGTGGTGCGGGACTCCCTCGCGCTCCTCGGGCGTCAGCTTGGCGGTGCCGATGTCCATCCCTCGGTAGAGCTGCATGGAGTCGGCGTTGACGACTTCGCCGCCGAGTTGGCGGGCCAGGAAAACGCCCAGATCGGACTTTCCGGCTGCGGTGGGGCCGACTACGGCGATGACGCGCGGGGCGGGGGGTGCACTGCTCACCGCCCCAGTCTCGCAAACCTCACGGGGTGGCCTCGAACGAGTTACGTGACGGCACGCGCGCGGGGTCGTTGCGTGTTGCGAGGTTCTCGCCGCCGGTTTCACGGAGGCGGCCACCCGGGGGCGCGATGGAACACACCGGACGACGCGGGATTTCGCCCGCACGAGTAACGTATGGAGTGGATATGGGCGTTTTCGCACGGCTTTTCCGGCGGTCCAAGGCCGCGGAAGAGGCGTCAACCGTCGAGGTTCAGGCCGACACACCAACGGCCGAGCAGGCAGCGGAGGAGACGGCAGAGGCGAAGGGGTCGGCGGAGGCCGAGGCCGACGAGGCGGTCCAGCCGCCCGCGGCGGAGTCCGTCGAGGCCGACGCCGACGACGGGGTCGAGATCCCCAAGCAGCAGTCCGCCGACGAGGCCGCCGACAGCGAGGCCGGTGAGGGCGCCCGCACGTAACTGCCCCGCGCGGGAAGGTGAACGATGGGTCTGATGGACAATTTGAAAGCCAAACTCGCCCCGGCCAAGGACAAGGTCTCCGACTTCGCGCAGCGGCACGAGGAGCAGGTCCACCACGGCCTCGACCGGGCCGCGCGGGCCGTCGACGAACGGACCAAGGGCAAGTACAGCAACAAGATCCACACGGGCACGGGCAAGGCCAAGGGCGCCATGGGCCGCATCGCGCACAAGGACGACGGCCCGGCGACCGGCGGCAGCACGCCGCCGCAGGATTCACCCCCGCCGACCACCTGAAACGGCACTTCGACGGACGGCCGCGGAGCTTCACGGCTCCCGGCCGTCCGCCGTTCGCGCGAGTGCCGCCCCGCGTCTACGACCAGGTCGCGACGAGGTACCCGACCCCGTACGGCGCGTCCTCGTACAGCAGCGCGCCCGACAGGCCCGCCTCTTCGGCGGCCCCCGCCAGGACCTGCCAGGGAGCCCGGCCCGAGACCTTCAGCTCGTACGCGAGCTCGGTGTCCAGCGTCTTGAGCGCGGCCAGGTCCGCCTCGCCCAGCGCCCGCGCGACGGACGCGTCGAAGGGCGCCGCGCGGTCGTCGAGGTAACCGGGAGCCTTGAGCGTGCGGCAGGCGCTGGCGTCGCCCATCACCAGCAGCGCCACCCGCTCGGCCCGGGCGGCGACGTCCCTCCCGATCTCAATACACCGCTCGGGCGTCAGCGGTTCCCCCACTCCGAGTCCCTCGATCGGGGCGTCCGCCCAGCCCGTCCGCTCCAGCAGCCACGCGGCGACGGCCAGCGAGGTCGGCAGCGGACGCTCTGAGGGCCCGGAAGGGCCGGTGTCGGCCGCGGAGCGCCCCAGTCGTACGTCGATGTCCACGCCGAAGCCGCGGAAGGTGCCGTGCGTCCCCTCGGCGTACCCCCCGTGCTCGCTCTCCCGGCCGGGGCCCACGACCACGAGCCGGTCCGGCCGGGCGGCCGCGAGCAGGCCCAGCGCGTCCGTGCAGGCGGCACGCGCGGGGTCCAGCTCGGGCGCGGCACCCGCGGCGACGCCGGGCACCAGGAGCGGAGGACAGGGGCAGACTGCGGCGGCGACGAGCATGATCGGGAGCCTACTCCCAGGTCTTGGGCTCCGGGTCGGTGCTCCACACCCGCTCGGCCAGCTGGAACAGGACCCGATGGGTGGTCATCATGCCCGCGACGACGGCGTAGTACGCGTCCCCGTCACCGACCCGGAACACCTCGCGGTGCTTCTGCCGCAGCCCGCTGCGGTGCTTGTACGTGCAGGCGATCTCGTAGAGGCGGGCGCGGGCCTCTTCCCGCGTGCCCTGGAAGCGGGCGGCCTCGTCGCACATGTACTGCTCGCCGTAACCCGACTGCACGACCACGACCCACTGCGCCATGTCCCGCCCCCGTCCCCTCGCCCGCCCCTGGTTCAGCCGTACGTGCTCAGTGTGCCGCGCACCCGCCCGTGGCCGCCGGCAGCGGCTCGGGGACGCCGATCTTCGGGAGGCCGAGCAGGACACCGGCCGGCTTGGCGGCCTCGGCGGTGTTCCGCTTCTCCCAGGCGTCGCCCGCGCGCGTGCGGCGCACATCGAGGACGGCACCCTCGGCCAGGAGGTGGTGCGGGGCCGCGTAGGTGATCTCGACCGTGACGACGTCGCCGGGACGGACCTCCTGGTCGGGCTTGGTGAAGTGGACCAGGCGGTTGTCGGGGGCGCGGCCGGACAGGCGGTGCGTGGCGCCGTCCTTGCGGCCCTCGCCCTCGGCGACCATCAGTTCCATGGTGCGGCCGATCTGCGCCTTGTTCTCCTCCCAGGAGATCTCCTCCTGGAGGGCGACGAGGCGCTCGTAACGCTCCTGGACGACCTTCTTGGGGATCTGGTCCTCCATGGTCGCGGCCGGGGTGCCGGGGCGCTTGGAGTACTGGAAGGTGAAGGCCTGGGCGAAGCGGGCCTCGCGGACGACGTGCAGCGTCTGCTCGAAGTCCTCCTCGGTCTCGCCGGGGAAGCCGACGATGATGTCGGTGGTGATCGCGGCGTGCGGGATGGCGGCGCGGACCTTCTCGATGATTCCCAGGTAACGCTCCTGGCGGTAGGAGCGGCGCATCGCCTTCAGGACGGTGTCCGAGCCGGACTGGAGCGGCATGTGGAGCTGCGGCATGACGTTCGGCGTCTCGGCCATGGCGGCGATGACGTCGTCGGTGAAGTCGCGCGGGTGCGGCGAGGTGAAGCGGACGCGCTCCAGGCCCTCGATCTTTCCGCAGGCGCGCAGCAGCTTGCTGAACGCCTCACGGTCGCCGATGTCGGAGCCGTAGGCGTTGACGTTCTGCCCGAGCAGCGTGATCTCGCTGACGCCCTCGGCGACCAGGGCCTCGATCTCGGCGAGGATGTCGCCGGTGCGGCGGTCCTTCTCCTTGCCGCGCAGGGCCGGGACGATGCAGAAGGTGCAGGTGTTGTTGCAGCCGACGGAGATCGACACCCAGGCCGCGTAGGCGCTCTCGCGCCGGGTCGGCAGCGTCGAGGGGAACGCCTCCAGCGACTCGGCGATCTCGACCTGCGCCTCCTCGGCCACGCGGGCGCGCTCCAGCAGGACCGGCAGCTTGCCGATGTTGTGCGTGCCGAAGACGACGTCCACCCAGGGCGCCTTCTTCACGATGGTGTCGCGGTCCTTCTGCGCGAGGCAGCCGCCGACCGCGATCTGCATGCCGGGCCGGCTCGCCTTCTTCGGGGCCAGGTGGCCGAGGTTGCCGTAGAGCTTGTTGTCGGCGTTCTCACGGACCGCGCAGGTGTTGAACACGACGACGTCGGCGTCGCCGTCGGAGCCCTCGGGCGCGCGCACGTAACCGGCGTCCTCGAGCAGGCCGGACAACCGCTCGGAATCGTGGACGTTCATCTGACACCCGTAGGTGCGCACCTCATAGGTGAGATTTCCACGCGCTTCCACTGCCGGGCTCCGGTCACTGCTGCTGGTCATGCGTTCAAGGGTAGGCGGTCGGCGGAGGGGCCTTGTCCCGTACTCCCGTGAGGGACCGTGCGGTCCTCGGCGGCGCGGTCCCGTACCGGAGTACGCCGCCGACGACCCGGTGATCCCTACCGGACGTCCCCCGGTTCGCCCTCCTGCATGCGCTGCACGACCTCCCCGAGCCCGTCGGCGACGGCCGCGAGCTGCCGGGGCGTCAGGACGTCGATGAGCAGCTTGCGCACGAGGGCGACATGGCCCGGCGCCGCCCGCTCCAGCATCCCGTGGCCGACGTCGGTGAGGACGGCGTACACCGCGCGCACGTCGCTCGCGCAGGAGCGCCGGGTGACCAGGCCGGCCTTCTCCAGCTGGGTGATCTGGTACGTCAGGCCGCTCTTGGAGTTGAGCAGCGCGTCGGCGAGGCCGCTCATGCGCATCTCGCGGTTCTCGGCGGCTTCGAGGCGCACGAGGATCTCGTACTGGAGGTGCGTGATCCCGACCTCGTCCTTGAGCTGCTGGTCCAGCCGACGGTTGACGAGCGACGAGGCGGCCACGAAGGCATGCCAGGCGCGCTTCTCCTCCTCGTTCAACCACTGGGGTTCGGCCATGCGTCCACGTTAGCGGTGGTTCACATGCGGACCCCGCGCCGAGCGCGGTCCCCGGGGTGTGACGGGCGCAACAGCACGCAGGTTGCTCAAAATTTGAAACTTCACGCTAGGGTCGACGCATCGAGGTTCAAATTTGAACCTGCCGGGACCACGAAGGAGTACGCATGGACGCCGCCCCCTCAGCAGGTCACTCCCGCTCCGGCCCCGCTTCGATCCGCACCCGCGTGACCATCCCGCTGCGCTTCGCCGACGGCTACGAGGTGAAGGCCGACGCGGTCACCTTCCACGGCCTGGCCGACGGCGAGGAGCACGTGGCGCTGGTCCTCGGCGATCCCGCGGCCGCGCCCGCGCCGCTGGTGCGGCTGCACTCGGAGTGCCTGACCGGGGACGTGTTCGGCTCGGCCCGCTGCGACTGCGGTCCCCAGCTGCGCGAGGCCGTGGAGCGCATCGCCGACACCGGCGGCGTCCTGCTCTACCTCCGCCAGGAGGGCCGCGGCATCGGTCTCTACAACAAGATGGACGCCTACGCCCTCCAGGACGCCGGCCTGGACACCTACGACGCCAACACCGCCCTGGGCCTGCCCGAGGACGGCCGTGACTACACCGCCGCCGCCCAGATGCTCACCGCCCTCGGCATCGGCGAGCTGGACCTGCTCACCAACAACCCCGACAAGGCCGGGCAGTTGCGCGACCTGGGCGTCTCCGTGCGCCACGTGCGGCGGACCGGGGTCTTCGCCACCGACAGCAACGTCCGCTATCTGCACGCCAAGGCGGAGCGGACCCACCACACCATCGCGCTGCCCGAGCAGGCCGGTCCGGGCGCTGTCTCCATCGGTCTGCCCGAGCAGGCCGGTCCGGGCGCGGTCTCCACGCTGGCCGGCTGACCGTCCGGGATCCGTGAGAACGGACCCGTCATCCCCTCCGGAGCACTCCCATGCCCTCTTCCCTCGCCCGCGTCGCCACCGACGCCGCCCCGCGCTACGCCAAGCAGCTCGCCTCCCACTTCGGCCGGAAGATCCCCGTCGAGGAGACGGCCGACGGCGGCCACCGCCTCACCTTCCAGCACACCGACGTGGTCCTCGAACCTCGGCCCGAGCATCTGCTGATCCGCGTCACCGCACCCGACGCCGCCACGCTCACCGGCATCCGGGACGTCGTGGGCAGCCACCTCGAACGCTTCGGGCGCCGCAACGAACTCATCGTCGCCTGGGACGAGCCCACCGCTCAGGACGACCCGGCGCAGATCGACCCCGCTCAGGAGGACCTGACTAAAGACGAGCCGGCTCAGGTCGACGCCGCTCAGGACGACCCGGCGCAGATCGACCCCGCTCAGGACGACTCGACTCAGGTCCACCCCGCTCAGGACTGACGCGCCCGACCGGCGTCCGAGAGAAAGGCACCGCCATGAAGGCCGTCACGATCACCGGCTTCGGGGCCGAGCCGCGCCTGACCGATCTGCCCGTGCCGGAGCCGGGCCCGGGCGAGCTGCTGGTCCGGCTGCACGCCGCGGCGCTCAACCCCTTCGACTGGAAGGTCGCCGACGGAGCCCTCAAGGACCTCGTCGAGCACGACTTCCCGCTGGTCATGGGCTCGGACGGGGCCGGCGTGGTCGAGCGCATCGGCCCCGGGGTCATCCACTTCCGCCCCGGGGACACCGTCTACGGCCAGTTCATGAACCTCGCGCGCGGCCGGGGCTCCTACGCGGAGTACGTGATCGCCGCCGAGAACGGCACCCTCGCCCGTATGCCCGACGACCTGCCCTTCCCGGTCGCCGCCGCCCTGCCCACCGCGAGCGTCACCGCCTACCAGGCCATCGAGGCGGCCCGCCTCGACACCGGACAGGTGATCCTGATCAACGGCGCGTCCGGCGGAGTGGGTCAGTCCGCGATCCAGTTCGCCGCGCTCCAGGGGGCCAGGGTGCTGGCCACCGCCACCGGCGACATCGCGGGCCACCTGCGTGATCTCGGCGCCGACGAGACCCTCGACTTCACGGCCGCGCCCACCGCCGAGCAGGTCCTGGCCGCCCATCCCGACGGCATCGACGCGATCCTCGACCTGGTCACCGCACCCGGCGGCGACGTCGACGCCCTGGCGGCACTCCTCAAGCCGGGTGGCACCTACGTGAGCACCAACCGGGCCGCCGACCCCGACGCCCTGGCCGCCCGCGAGATACACGGCGTCAACCTCGTGAACGACCCGAGCCGCAAGGAGCTGGAGTCCCTCGCTGCGCTGGCCGACGCGGGCAAGCTCCGGATCACCATCGACGCCGAGGTGCCCCTGGCCGACGCCCCCGCCGCCGTCGTCCGCGCCCGCGCCGGTGGCTCGCGCGGCAAGACGGTCATCCTGCTCTGACATCGGCCGCCAGCTCAGACGTCTGCCGCACGCTCAGACGACGGCCGCGGCTCAGACGACGGCCGCCGGCTCAGACATCGGCCGCACGCTCAGACGACGGCCGCGGGCTCAGACGACGGCCGCCGGCTCAGACGTTGTCGGCCGCCCACCCCTGCCGGCGCAGCACGGCCGACACGTCCGGTGCCTCGTAGTGCTCGCCCTTGAGGACCTTGCCGTCGGCCCGGCGGGAGATCTGGCCGTCGGGGCCGAGCTTGGTCATGTTGGAGCGGTGGATCTCGGCCAGAACGGCGTCGAGGTCGATCCCGTGGACCAGGGCCGTGCCGTACGCGACGTAGACGACGTCCGCCAGCTCGTGCGCGAGCCTGTCGAGCGGGCCGGTGACGGAGACCTCGGCGACCTCCGCCGCCTCCTCGGCGAGCAGCTCCCCTCTGTGGGCGGCGAGGTCCCGGGACACCTCGGTCGGCGTACTGCGTGCGGCCAGCCCGAAGGCGAGGTGGAATTCACGGACCAGGTCGGCAGGCGAGGAACTCATGCGGCGACTGTAGCGACCGGGCGGGACGGCCCCGGTCGCGGTCCCGATCATGAACACGGCCCGCGCCCTGTGACCTCGGCCCTGGTCAGCACCGCGTACCGGCTGGCAGGATCGCCGCATGTCCAAGGCACTCGACCGCATCAGCAGCAGCCGGGCCGTCCAGGCCACGGTCGCCGGGGCCGTGGCCCTCGGGTTGCTGCTGTGGTGGCTGCTGCCCCTGGGCGAGGAGCCGCCGAGCGGGACGATCACGTTCAGCACCGGCACGCGGGCGGGGGTCTACCAGGAGTACGGCGAGCTGCTGCGCAACGAGCTGGCCAGGGACATGCCGCAGCTCGAGGTGAAGCTGCTGACGAGCGCCGGCTCCCAGGAGAACGTCGAGCGCGTGGCGACCGGCAAGGCCGACTTCACCATCGCCGCCGCCGACGCCGTGGACACGTACAAGATGAGCGGCAAGCCCGTCACCGACCGGCTGCGCGGTGTGGCCCGCCTCTATGACGACTACGTGCAGCTCGTCGTCCCCCCGGACTCCGACATCCGCTCCGTCGCGGACCTCAAGGGCAAGCGGGTGGCCATAGGGCTGCCGAACTCCGGCGTACGGCTGATCGCCACCCGTGTCCTGGAGGCCGCCGGCATCGACCCGGAGAAGGACATCACCCCCAGGTCGGACGGCATCGACACCGGGCCCAAGCGGCTCGGCCACGAGCTCGACGCCTTCTTCTGGTCCGGTGGCGTGCCGACGGACGGGCTGGAGAAGATCGCCGAGACGTCCGCGTTCCGGTTCGTGCCGATCGACGCCAGGCTGGTCGCCAAGGTGCACGCGCAGGGCGACACGGCGCACTTCTACCGCGCGACCAACATGCCGGAGTCGGCGTATCCGACCGTGCAGAACGGCGACACGGTGCCGACCATCGCCGTCTCCAACCTGCTGATCACCCGCAAGGACATGGACCCCCGCCTCACGGAGTGGCTCACCCGCACGGTGATCAAGAGCCGCGACGGCATCGGGGCCCACGTCCACTCCGCCCAGCTCGTCGATCTGCGTACGGCGATCTACACCGACCCGCTGGCACTGCACGACGGTGCCCGGCGGTACTACCGCTCGGTCAAGCCGTAGCAACCGCAGAAGAGCGGCTCAGGCGGACGGTCCCGACCTCGGCACCGTCACCGTCACTCGCAGCCCCCGCGGCTCGTGGTGACCGTACGAGATGGTGCCGCCGCCCGCCGAGAGCAGCGCTCGGGAGATCGACAGGCCCAGGCCCGAGCCCTTGATGTTCTGGTGGCGGCCGCTGCGCCAGAAGCGGTCGCCGATGCGGGCGAGCTCCTCGTCGGTGAGACCGGGGCCGTTGTCGACGACCTCGATCGTCGAGACGGCGCCGTTGGAGGTGACCGACACCTCGACGCTCTCGTCCTTCGGCGTGAACTTGACCGCGTTGTCGATCACCGCGTCCAGCGCGCTGGACAGCGCGACCGGGTCGGCCCAGCCGGTGGTGGGCGGGCAGTTCCCGAGCAGCCGGACCCCCTTGGCCTCGGCGGTCGGCGCCCATGCCGCGACGCGCTCGGCGGCCAGCGCGCCGACGTCGGTCAGCCGCAGGTCGGCCGCGGTGTGCTCGGCCAGGGCGAGGTCGAGCAGATCGTCCAGGACCTGGGCGAGGCGCTTGCCCTCGGTCTGCACGGAGGCGATCTCCTCATTGCCCTCGGGCAGCTCGAAGGCGAGCAGCTCGATGCGCAGCAGCAGCGCCGCGAGCGGGTTGCGCAGCTGGTGGGAGGCGTCGGCGACGAAGGCGCGCTGCTGCTCCAGCACGTCCTCGACGTTGTCCGCCATCTCGTTGAACGACCGGGCCAGCCTGCGGAGTTCCGGCGGGCCGCTGGCCACCGCGACCCTGGACTTCAGCCGGCCGCTGGCGATCTCGTGCGTGGTCACGTCCAGCACGCGCACCGGCCTGAGCACCCAGCCGGTCAGCCGCAGGGCGGCCCCGACGGCCACCAGCATCGCGGCCGTCAGACCGCCCGCGATGATCAGCCAGCCGTTCAGGATCCGCGAGCGCATCTCCCCGGTGGGCGAGTCGGTGACTACGACCGCGACGACGTCGCCGTCCCGGATCACCGGCGAGGCGACCACGAGGCGGCCGCGCTGCCAGGGCCAGACCTGCTTGGGGTCGTGGCTGCGCCGGCTGAGCAGCGACTCCTCGAAGGCCTCGCGCACCTCGCCGGTCTCGGGCAGGAACCAGGTCGTCGGTCCGTTGGCGAGCGGCGTGTCGTTCGGCAGGAAGACGCCCGCCCGGATGCCGTAGACCTCGTAGTAGCTCTCCAGTTCCCGGCTGAGGATGCGCAGGTCGTCGCGGGACCCGCTGGTGGTGTCCGCGGCGGGCCGGGCGATGGCCGCGAAGTACGCCGTGTCGTCGATCCGGTCGACGACCACGTTCTGCTGCTGGGCGGAGGCCAGGCTGACGGCGAGCGGCACACCGAGGGCGAGCAGTACGGCCGCCATCAGAACGATGAGCAGCGGAAGAAGTCGAGTGCGCACCGTGCCCGCTACGCGGCCGGGGCGACGAGCCGGTAGCCGACGCCTCGTACGGTCTCGATCAGCGCCGGCATGCGGAGCTTGGCGCGCAGGGACGCCACATGCACCTCAAGAGTGCGCCCGGTCCCCTCCCAACTCGTGCGCCACACCTCGCTGATGATCTGCTCCCGGCGGAAGACCACCCCGGGGCGCTGAGCCAGCAGGGCGAGGAGATCGAACTCCTTGCGGGTCAGCTGGACCACGGAACCATCGACACTGACCTGACGGGTGGGCAGCTCGATATGCACGGCGCCCAGGCGCAGCACACCGTCGCCGCCGGTCGCGGTGTCCTCGGGCGCGGTGCGCCGGCTGACGGCGTGGATCCGGGCGAGCAGCTCCCCCGTGTCGTACGGCTTCACCACATAGTCGTCGGCCCCGAGGTTGAGTCCGTGAATGCGGGAGCGGACGTCGGAGCGCGCGGTGACCATGATCACCGGCGTGCTGGTGCGCTTGCGGATCTTGCCGCAGACCTCGTAGCCGTCCTGGTCGGGCAGGCCGAGGTCGAGGAGGACGACGCCGAAGCCGTTGCCCTCGGGAACGAGTGCCTGGAGGGCCTCCTCGCCGCTGCGCGCGTGCGTCACGTCGAAGCCGTGCCGTGCCAGCACCGCGGACAGCGCGGCAGCGACATGGTTGTCGTCCTCGACGAGGAGGAGTCTCATCCCGGCCTCCCTCAGTTCACTGGCCGTACGAATCGGATAGATACACAGTGCGCACGCGCGCGTGCACCATGGCAGTCACGCTGATGGACGAGGACGCCGTCAAGGGGGTTCCGGTTGCGGGCGGCTTCCGTTATGCAGCCGGTACGCACGCAGGTCCAAGTGCTACGACATGTGTCCGATTGCTATCGGATCGTAATGCTCAGATTCCCCTCAGAACTAATGACGCAGGTCGGATACGGTTATTACTGTCCTCCGAAACCGAGGAGGACGGAGCCTGAGAGCGATGACCGAAGTATCGGTGGCCAAGGAAGATGTGGCCGCGACCGGCGACCTGGTCGTCCTGAAGAACGTCAACAAGCACTTCGGCGCGTTGCACGTGCTGCAGGACATCGATCTGACGATCGCCCGCGGTGAGGTCGTCGTGGTCATCGGACCCTCCGGGTCCGGGAAGTCCACCCTGTGCCGCACCATCAACCGCCTCGAGACGATCGACTCCGGTGCGATCGCCATCGACGGCAAGCCGCTTCCCCAGGAAGGCAAGGAGCTGGCCCGGCTGCGTGCCGATGTCGGGATGGTCTTCCAGTCCTTCAACCTCTTCGCGCACAAGACCGTGCTCGAGAACGTGATGCTGGGGCAGATCAAGGTCCGTAAGACGGACAAGAAGAAGGCCGAGGAGAAGGCCCGCGCCCTGTTGGACCGGGTGGGTGTGGGTACACAGGCGGACAAGTACCCCGCACAGCTCTCCGGTGGTCAGCAGCAGCGTGTGGCCATCGCCCGAGCTCTGGCCATGGACCCCAAGGTCATGCTCTTCGACGAGCCCACGTCGGCTCTCGACCCGGAGATGATCAACGAGGTCCTGGAGGTCATGCAGCAGCTCGCCCGCGACGGCATGACCATGATCGTCGTGACCCACGAGATGGGCTTCGCCCGTTCGGCCGCCAACCGGGTGGTCTTCATGGCGGACGGCAAGATCGTCGAGGAAGCCGTACCGGACCAGTTCTTCAGCAATCCGCGCAGCGACCGCGCGAAGGACTTCCTGTCCAAGATCCTGCACCACTGAGGATCCCGCACCACCGACAGACTGCGCTCCCGCACCACTGACGGACTGCGTCTCGCAGCCGACGACCTGCGTCACCCCGCCGCTCCTGGCGGCACGCATCTCTTCTCCACACAAAGGATGTTCACCATGAAGCTCCGCAAGGTCTCCGCCGCGGCGGCCGCCGCCCTCGTCCTCTCCCTCACCGCCACCGCGTGTGGCGGCGACGGCGACAGCGACAGCGGGTCCGGCTCGGGTGGCGGCGACAAGATCAAGATCGGCATCAAGTACGACCAGCCCGGTCTCGGCCTGAAGGAGCCCGACGGCACCTTCTCCGGCTTCGACGTCGACGTCGCCACGTACGTGGCCAAGGAGCTCGGCTACGAGCCCGACCAGATCGAGTTCATCGAGACGAAGAGCGCCGACCGTGAGAACGCGCTGTCGCGTGGCGACGTGAAGCTCATCGCGGCCACGTACTCGATCACGGACGAGCGCAAGGAGAAGGTCGACTTCGCCGGCCCGTACCTGCTGGCCCACCAGGACCTGCTGGTCAAGACGGACTCGGACATCACCGAGGCCACCGACCTCAACGGCAAGAACCTGTGTTCGGTCACGGGTTCCACGTCGGCGCAGAACGTCAAGAACGACTTCGCGCCGAAGGCCAACCTGAAGGAGACCGGCGGCTACTCGGAGTGCATCGCCGGCCTGCAGAGCGGTTCCGTGGACGCCCTGACCACGGACGACTCGATCCTCGCCGGTTACGCCGCGCAGGAGCAGTACAAGGGCAAGTTCAAGCTCGCCGGCCTCAAGCTGAGCAACGAGAACTACGGCATCGGTGTGAAGAAGGGTGACACCGAGACCGTGAACAAGGTCAACGCCGCCCTGGAGAAGATGGTCAAGGACGGCGCCTGGGACACGGCCGTCAAGGAGAACTTCGGCCCGGCCGACTACAAGAACGAGCCCGCGCCGAAGATCGGCGTCATCGTCCAGTAGCGCGAGGATCCATCGGCGCGCCGCCGTCCACCGCGATCAGGGCGGCGGCGCGCCGCGCTATCCACGTTCGCCACCCACCCGGAAGCGCGGGAGATCGTGTTCGATTTTCTTTCTGACTACAACGACCCGACCCTGTTGGGTGCCTTCTGGATGACGGTGAAGCTCACCTTCTTCTCCGCCATCGGTTCCATGATCCTGGGTACCCTCCTGGCCGCGATGCGGGTCAGCCCGGTCCCGCTCATGCGCGGGTTCGGCACGGCCTATGTGAACATCGTCCGGAACATCCCCCTGACGGTCATCATCATCTTCACCTCGCTCGGTCTCGCCGACATCTTCGGTGTGACGATGGGCGCCTCCGACTTCGGCGTCCGTGGCTTCCGCCTGGCGGTCCTCGGATTCGTCGCCTACACCGCGGCCTTCGTCTGCGAGGCGATCCGTTCCGGCATCAACACCGTGCCCATGGGCCAGGCCGAGGCAGCCCGGGCCATCGGGCTGACCTTCAGCCAGACCCTCCGGCTGATCATCCTGCCGCAGGCCCTGCGCTCGGTCATCGGCCCGCTGGCCAACGTGCTGATCGCCCTCACCAAGAACACGACCGTGGCGGCCGCGATCGGCGTGGCCGAGGCCGCCTACCTGATGAAGGAAATGATCGAGAACGAGGCTGAGGTGCTGCTCATCGGCGCGATCTTCGCCTTCGGTTTCGTGGTACTGACCCTGCCCACCGGCCTCTTCCTCGGCTGGCTGAGCAAGCGACTGGCGGTGAAGCGATGAGCTCCGTTCTCTACGACTCCCCGGGCCCCCGCGCCAAGCGGCGCAATGTGCTCATCTCGGTGGTCTTCTTCGCCCTGCTGGCCCTGCTCGCGTGGTTCGTCTGGGACACCCTGGACGAGAAGGGCCAGCTGGAGTGGGCCCTGTGGAAGCCGTTCACCGAATCGCAAGCGTGGACGACCTATCTGCTGCCGGGTCTCGCCGACACGCTGAAGGCCGCGGCCCTGGCCATGGTGATCGCCCTTCCGCTGGGCGCGATCTTCGGTATCGCGCGTATGTCCGACCACCGGTGGGTGCGGCTGCCGGCCGCCTGGGTGGTCGAGTTCTTCCGGGCGATCCCCGTCCTGCTGCTGATGCTGTTCGCCAACGAGTTCTACGACCGATGGACGAACGTCAGCAGTGAGCAGCGGCCTCTGTACGCGGTCGTCACGGGCCTGGTGCTCTACAACGCCTCCGTCCTCGCCGAGGTCGTACGGGCCGGCATCCTCTCCCTGCCCAAGGGGCAGTCGGAGGCCGCCATGGCGATCGGCCTGCGCAAGAGCCAGACGATGCGGACGATCCTGCTGCCGCAGGCCGTCACCGCGATGCTGCCGGCCATCGTCAGCCAGCTCGTGGTCATCGTGAAGGACACGGCGCTCGGCGGCGTGATGATCGGCTTCACCGAGCTGCTCAACGCGCGCCAGACCCTGGCGGCCTTCTACGCCAACGTCATCCCCAGCTTCATCGTGGTGGCGATCATCTACATCGTCCTCAACTTCATCCTCACCAGCTTCGCGAGCTGGCTGGAGAAGCGGCTGCGGCGCAGCAAGCGGGGCACGGGTGCGGTGCTCAGCGCCGAGGACATGGAGGAGCTGAACCCGGCGGCGACGGGTGGCAGCTACGGAACCGGCGCGGCGACCTGACAACTGGTCACATCGCTTGAACGCACGGAGGGCAGTGGCATGATCGCCACTGCCCTCCGTCACTTGACGCAAGCACCGGCAATGGGTTGCATACGTTCTGTGATCGTGCACCCTGCTCCAACTTTCTGTTCACTCGCGTTCCTGGGGACACCGCTGCGGGCAGGGGGCGCCGCGCCATGGACCCGGTGATCATCGTCGGAGCGGGGCCCGTCGGGCTCACGCTCGCCCTGGCCCTGGCCCGTCAGGAAGTCCCCTGCGTCGTTCTCGACGAGGGTCCCGGCAAGGACGAACCCCGCCTCGCACGCTCCGTCGTCCTGCGCGAGGACACCACCGCCCTCATCGAACGCCTGACCGGTATGCCGCTCGGTGAGGTCGGGACCCGCTGGGCCGGATGGCGGTCGATGCGGCGCAAGCAGGTGATGCGCGAGGTCACGTTCGACGACGCCTCGGAAAACCCCGAGAACAACCTGGCTGTTGCGAACCCCGCTCCCCTGCACGTCGCCCAGCACGTCCTGACCGGCGCCCTGCGCACGGCCCTCAAGGCCGAACCGCTCGTCAAGGTCGTCGTGGACAGCCGCCTGGACGCCATCGAGCAGGAGTCCTCGGGTGTCACCGCGCACACCCGCGGCCCGAAGGGCACCTGGTGGCGTGGCAGTTACGTCATCGGCTGCGACGGCCCGCGCTCCACCGTGCGCAAACTCATGGACATCCGCTTCCCCGGCCGTACGGCGGTGGAACGACACGCCGTGGCCGCGCTGCGCGTGGAACTTCCGTGGGAAGGCCAGGCGTTGCTCCATCGGATGCCGCCGTGGCGCACGTCCGGACCCTCGGGCGGGGAGATCACCGGGCGGCCCCTCCCGGAGGGGGTGTGGCGCCTGGACTGGCTGCTGCCGGCGGGCAAGGACCTGGTCACACCCGAGCTTCTGGTGGGTCATGTCCGCGAGACGCTCGCCGGCTGGTCCGACGGGCCGACACCGTCGTACGAACTCCTCGACACCGGGGTTCACACGGTCCACCACCGCCTCGCACGGCGCTGGCGCGTGGGCCGCGTCTTCATCGCCGGGGACGCGGCGCACTGCCTCGGCACGCTCGGCACGCACGGGCTCGACGAAGGTCTGCGCGACGCCGACAACCTCGCCTGGAAGCTGGCATCGGCCTGGCACCACGGGCGGCACGAGGCGCTGCTCGACAGCTACCAGACCGAGCGGCGCGCCGTCGTCGCCGCCCGGCTGCGCGCCGCCGACCAGGTGCTGCCGCTCCTGCGTACGGGCAGCGGGATGCGTTCGTTCGTCCGCGGATCCGCACGGGGCCTGGACGCCCTGCTGACGGACGGCCACCTCGGGCAGGGAGCGATCGGTTCGCCCGGCACCTACGCCGAGTCGCCGCTCGCGCCCCAGCAGCTCGAGGGCGAGGTCCCGGTGGACACGCCACGCGGCGCACCGGTCGTGGACGTACGGGTCACCGCCGAGGACGGCTCCTTCGTCCAGCTGAGGGACCGGCTCGGACGCGGTGCGCTGCTCGTCCTGCTGATCGCGCCGGGCACCGGCGTGTGGGATCGCAAGCACTGGGCGACCGCCGGGATCATGCCCCGCCTCGCGGCCGCGGTGACGGCGCTGCCACACCCGGCCGAGTTGCTCGTCGCCGAGAGCTACCCGGGCGCGGCCGCGCACTCGGTCCTGCTGGTGCGGCCCGACGGTCATCTGGTGACGGCGTTGAGCGGGGTACGGCCCGCCGATCTGTACTCCGCGGCCGAGACGGCGCTGGGCGGACCGACCAAGGCGGCCGAGACGGCCACGGAGGAGGCGAGGACGGCGGCCGCCGGCTCGCGCTGACGCCCGCCTGTCGTCCGGGTCGGCTCCCGCGCGCGCTTCTCTCGACCGCGTACGCCCACCGCACGCCCATCGCACGCCCACCGCGGGAGCCGGGCCCGTGAGCCGGAGCCCGTGAGCCTGAGCCGGAGCCGGTGAGCCGAGGCACGTGAGCCGTCAGCCGGGAGCCGGAGCCCGGGGGCCGGGGCCGGGGCCGGCAGCCCATCGCCCAGGCACCGTCACTCGCCACCCGTCCCCCACCGGGCGGAAGTGCCACCCATCCGGGTAGCAGGTGATCACCCGCAACACCGATTTCGCCGGGAAACAGCACTCGCCGTCACTATGCGGTCCGCATAGTGACAGTGAGTTGACCGGCCCGCACCGGCATGGTGTACTCCGGATCGTGACCGACACCTGTGTGCGCCTGTGGCGGAGGGTCCATATGGACCTCGTCCGCTATGCGGGCTGCGTGTGTCGCCCGTCCTGCTGAATTCGCATCCCTCTCCTTCTTCCCGCACGTGCCGCGCCCTTGGCCGGTGCCGTAGCGGGCCCTTCGCGAACTCTCTTCAGGACGGTGCCCGTGTCTGTCTCTCCTGCCGCCGTCGGCGCTTCCGAGCCGGTCGTCACGCCGAACCCCGCTTCGGATCCTGCTCCCCGCTCCGCCCCGAACCCTGCTCCGCACTCCGCTCCGACGCAGGCGGACCTCCTCCATTTCGTACGGAGCACCGCCGCCGACGCCGAGCTGATCGCCTCGCTCCCGCTCGATCCCGAGGGCCGTACCTGGGTACGGCTCGAAGGCCCCGGCGGCAGCGAGGCCTGGCTGATCGGCTGGCCGCCCGGAACCGGCACCGGCTGGCACGACCACGCCGACTCGGTCGGAGCCTTCGTGACGGCGGCCGGTGAGCTCAAGGAGCACTCCCTCGCAGTCCGGCTGCCGGCCGACGGCTGGAAGACCCTGGAACTCGCGGACGACGTGGACCGCTCGCGCCGTCTGTCAGCCGGCAAGGGCCGCTCCTTCGGCCGTCACCATGTGCACGAGGTCCTCAACGAGTCCACCGACCGGCACGCGATCTCCGTCCACGCCTACTACCCGCCCCTGCCGCAGATGCGCCGCTTCAGCCGCAGCGGACCGATCCTGCGCCTGGAGCAGGTGGAACGTCCGGAGGACTGGCAGTGAGCGGGGTGGGAGGCGAACCTGTGGTGGTGCGTGGCATCAACGGACACCCGGAGGGCGAACAAGCGGCGGATCCGCCGGAGTTGAGGGGGAGCAGCGTGAGCGGTGGGCGCGATCAGCGCGTCGTCGGAAGTGAGTTGCCGGCGGGCGCCGGCAGCACGGGCGAACCGCCGGTCGGCATCGACGAGTTCCTGGAGCGGATCCGCGCCGGCTACGAGCGAATCAAGCCCCGGGAGGCGTACGAGGCCGCCCAGGACGGCGGGGCCCTGCTGGTCGACATCCGGTACGCCGCCCTGCGCGAGCGGGACGGCCTCATCCCCGGTGCCCTCGTCGTCGAGCGCAACGAACTGGAGTGGCGGCTCGACCCCCAGGGGAGCCACCGCGCCCCCGAGGCGACGAGTCACGATCTGCTGGTCGTGGTGATCTGCAACGAGGGGTACGCGTCGAGTCTGGCGGTCGAGTCGCTACGACGGCTGGGGCTGCACCGGACCACCGATCTGGTCGGCGGATTCCAGGCCTGGCGAGCGGAGGGCTTGCCGGTGACGACGGAGGTGGAACCGCCTCCACCGCCCCGTGCCGTGCACGCCCCCTGATCTCAGGTTCGGTCCGGAGCCACTGTCCTGCCCGCTCCCTGCCCCTTCCCTCGACCCACTTGCGAACGTCGACCCCGGCCCGGTACGCGATGGGCGCCCCCGCGCGTCCACCGTGCTCGGGCCGGAAAGCTCTCGCCCCCAGGACCGATCAGAAGCCCTCGTCCCCCAGGAACTCCGTGTCCTCGCCCTCTTCCTCCAGTGCCTGTCGGACCACCCGCAGGGCCATGCCCTCCGGATAGCCCTTGCGGGCGAGCATGCCCGCGAGGCGGCGCAGGCGTTTGTCGCGATCGAGGCCCCGCGTGGAGCGGAGCTTGCGCTCGACCAGTTCGCGGGCGGTCTCCTCTTCCTGCTCGGAGTCGAGTTGGGCGACGGCCGCGTCGATCAGCGTGGAGTCGACGCCCTTGGTGCGCAGTTCCTGGGCGAGCGCGCGCCGCGCCAGCCCTCGACCGTGGTGCCGGGACTCCACCCAGGCCTCCGCGAACGCGCTGTCGTTGATGAGGCCGACCTCTTCGAACCTCGACAGCACCTCCTCGGCGGCGTCGTCCGGGATCTCCCTCTTGCGCAGGGCGTCCGCGAGTTGCTTCCGCGTGCGCGGGGTCCCGGTGAGCAGGCGCAGGCAGATCGCCCGCGCCCGCTCCACCGGGTCCGCCGGGGGCGTCCCCTCCTCGGCCCTCGACGAGGAAGAGGTGCCTCCGTCCTCACCGGACGACTCGGCGCGACCGCGTCGGCGACGCCCCCGTGAGCCGTCCGTGCCCCGAGTCCCGCCACGACCTCGACGCGAGCCGCCACCGGAGGCGCCGTACGCCGCCGGGCCCGACTCGTCGCCGTGATCGCCGTATCCCCCGTGCGAGCCACTCGCCCCGTACGAGTCGCCCGTGCCGTGCGCGCCGCCGTCGTACGCATCGCCCGCGCCGTACGAGTCGCTCGTACCGTACGGCGCCATGCCGTCCTTCCCCCCGTCCGCGTGATGGGCCGCGTCTCCTCCGGAGGCGTGTCCGCCCGTCCCGGAGGAGCCCTCGTCGCCGTCTCTCCCTTGCCCCCATGGAGCGTCCGGGTAGGCGGTGTACTCGGCCCAGTCGGTTCGCCGTGTCACGGATCAGCTCTTGGCGGTCGCGGCCTTGGTCTTGGTCGCCTTGGCCGCGGCCGGTGCCGGCACCGTCTTCGCGGCGTCGTCCGTGGCGGAGACCGCGGCATCCGCGCCCGGCTCGGCGGCCGGCTCCTCGGGCCGTACCCCGACGCCCAGCTTCTCCTTGATCTTCTTCTCGATCTCGTTGGCCAGGTCGGGGTTGTCCTTCAGGAAGTTGCGCGCGTTCTCCTTGCCCTGGCCGAGCTGGTCACCCTCGTACGTGTACCAGGCGCCGGCCTTGCGCACGAAGCCGTGCTCCACGCCCATGTCGATCAGACCGCCCTCGCGGCTGATGCCCTGGCCGTAGAGGATGTCGAACTCGGCCTGCTTGAAGGGCGGCGCGACCTTGTTCTTGACGACCTTGCAGCGGGTGCGGTTGCCGACCGCGTCCGTGCCGTCCTTCAGGGTCTCGATGCGGCGGATGTCGATACGCACCGAGGCGTAGAACTTCAGCGCCCGGCCACCGGTCGTGGTCTCCGGGGAGCCGAACATCACGCCGATCTTCTCGCGGAGCTGGTTGATGAAGATCGCGGTGGTCTTCGACTGGTTGAGCGCGCTGGTGATCTTCCGCAGGGCCTGGCTCATCAGTCGGGCCTGCAGACCGACGTGGCTGTCGCCCATCTCGCCCTCGATCTCCGCGCGCGGGACGAGCGCGGCGACGGAGTCGATGACGATGAGGTCGAGGGCGCCGGAGCGGACCAGCATGTCCACGATCTCCAGGGCCTGCTCGCCGTTGTCGGGCTGGGAGAGGATCAGGTTGTCGATGTCGACGCCGAGCTTCTTCGCGTACTCGGGGTCGAGTGCGTGTTCCGCGTCCACGAAGGCGACCTGGCCGCCGGCCTTCTGCGCGTTGGCCACGGCGTGCAGGGTCAGCGTGGTCTTACCGGAGGACTCCGGTCCGTAGACCTCCACCACACGGCCGCGCGGCAGACCACCGACGCCGAGGGCGACGTCGAGCGCGGTCGACCCGGTGGGGATGACCTCGATGGGCTCGTTCGGCCGCTCGCCCAGGCGCATGACCGCACCCTTGCCGAACTGCCGTTCAATCTGTGCGAGCGCGGCGTCCAGGGCCTTCTCGCGGTCGGTTCCTGCCATGGGTTCCACCCGGTTTGCTTGAGTCGATCGCTTCACGTCAAAGACGCTAACGCCTGCCACTGACAATGCGCCCCGACGCCCGTCCGGCCTGTGGATAACTCGGGCACTTCTCCGTCGAAACCATGGCGAAATGCCTGCCGAGCGCCTCGCCGGCTCTTCCATAAGAATGGATGTTCGATTTTCGTGTCAAGCGCACCACGCGACACTCACGCACACCCCGCGACCCGGCTCGTGCCGACCACGACCGGGTGCGCCAGGCGGGCCGGTTGACCACGTCCGGGCAATCCGCGGCAACCCGGTCGGGTGCCCCTCGCGACCTGCCCCGGCCTCCGTCGACACCAAGACCCCACGAACAGCGCCCACGACCCGACCGGCGGGCTCAGGACAGCGCCAGCCTCATGAGCGTCAGGTCGAGCCAGCGGCCGAACTTCGTCCCCACCTCCGGGATCACGCCGACGCACTGGAACCCGAAGCGTTCGTGCAGCCGCATCGACGAGACGTTCTCCGCCTCGATACCGGCGATCACGACATGGTGGCCCGCCTCGCGCGCGGCGGTGACGAGCGCCCCGAGGAGGGCGGAGCCGATGCCGAGTCCGTGCCGGCCGTCGCGGACGTAGACCGAGTCCTCCACCGTGTGGCGATACCCGTCCAACTCGCGCCACGGCCCGTAGACCGCGAAGCCGGCCACCTCACCTTCCACCTCGGCCACGAAGGCCGAGCCGCGCTCCAAGTGGACGGCCAGCCAGGCTTCAGCCTCGACGAGGGACTGCGGGGTCTGCGTCCACAGGGCGGTCGAGTGCTCGATGGCGTGATTGCGGATCGCGCGGGCGGCCTCCACGTCACCGGAGCGGGCGGGGCGCACGGTCACGGCCGCTCGCGCTCTCTCGTATATTGGATTCATGTCCAACATAGTAGATCCTCTGGTGGGGCAGATCGCATCCCGTATCCGCACCGAACGGGAGCGTCGCCGCTGGACGCTGGCCCAGCTCGCGGAGGCCTCCGGCGTCTCGCAGGCCATGATCAGCAGGATCGAGCGCGGCGAGAGCAGCCCCACCGCAGTCGTCCTGGGCAAGCTGTCGGCCGCCTTCCAGCTCAGCGTCTCCTCCCTGCTCGCCCTCGCCGAAGGAACGCCGGACGAGACGTACGGACTCGGGGAGGTGCGGCGGGAGGCCGAGGCGGCCGAGTGGCGCGACCCCGCCACCGGCTACCTGCGCCGCCAGATCACCAGCCCGCACTTCCCCGCGGAGATCGCCGAGATCCGTCTGCCCGCCGGCGCCCGGGTCCCGTATCCGGCAGCGGCCTTCGCCTTCGTCCGGCAGGTCGTCTGGGTCCTCGACGGCCGTCTGACCTTCCACGACGGCGACACCGTCCACGAACTCGACGCGGGCGACACCATCGAGCTCGGGGAGCCCGCCGAGCGCGTCTTCGCCAACACCACCGACACCACCTGCCGTTACGCCGTCGTCCTCACTCGCGGCACCCGGCCGTGACCCGGCCCCTCCCCCGGGGCGGCACGTTCTTCCTGGCTTCCATAGCCGGTACGGCGATCGCGAACAACTACGCCGTCCAGCCCGCGCTCACCGCTGTGGCCGCCGACCTGGACGTCCCCGCTCCGGTGATCGGCCTCGTCCCCACCGCCGCACTGGTCGGCTGCATGATCGGCTTCGCCGTCCTGCTGCCCCTCACCGACCACCTCGCCCCGGCCCGTCTGGTCGCCGCGCAACTCGGCGCGCTGACCGTCGCCCTCGCTCTCGCCGCGGCGGCACCGGGCCCGGTCCCGCTGCTGGCCGCCTACCTGCTGATCGGCGCCTCCGCCAGCGTCGCCGCGCAGGCCGGCAACATCGCGGGCCGGCACGCCCCGCCGGGCCGCCGTGGAACCGGCGTCGCCACCGTGGCCGCCGGGATGTCGGCCGGCATCCTGCTCAGCCGTCTGGCGGGCGGGGCGCTGGCCGACCTCGTCGGGTGGCGGCGGATGCTGCTGGTCTTCGCCGCACTCGCCCTGCTCGGCGCGGTGGCCGCCCTCGCCCTCCTGCCTCGGCAACGACCCCGGCCGGACCGCGGCTACCGCGCCACGCTCGCCTCGCTTCCCCCGCTCCTGCGTCGCCATCCGCAACTGCGCCACGCCGTGGCCACCGGCGGCCTGTGGTACTTCGCCTTCAACCTCATATGGGTCGCCCTCGCCCTCACCCTGGCCCGGCCGCCCCACTCCCTGGACCCCACCGCGATCGGCCTGTACAGCCTGGCCGGAATCCTCGGCTTCGCCGTGCTCCCCGTCACCGGACGGCTCATCGACCGCTACACCCCCCAGGTCGTGATCATCGCCGGCATGCTGACCGCGGCGGCGGGCACGGCCCTGCTCGTCACCGGCCTGGACAGCCCGCCCGCCACGGCCCTCGGGCTCGCTCTGTTCGACGCCGGCTGCTTCGCCGCCCAGGCCGCCAACCAGAGCCGCGTCATCGCCCTCGACCCGCACCACTCGGGCAGCCTCAGCAGCGTCTACCTGGTGCTCTACTTCACCGTCGGCGCCCTCGGCACCGCCGTCGCCGCGCCTCTGCTCGACACGGTCGGCTGGCAGGGCACCGCGCTGACCGCCATCACGGCACTCCTCCTCGCAGCCGCCCTCGGACGCGCGTCCTCCGCATCGACCTCATGAACGCCGGGCGATCGACCTCATGAACGCCGGGCGCCGACGCCTGCGCGACGACGCCGGCCGATCGGGGGTCAGTTCTTCCCGTCCCCCGCCCCTCCGGTTCCCTCCGGAAGGTTCTGGCCGGACTGATCCGGCGGGCGTAGCCAGAGGTCACGCGCGCGTGCGAACAAGCTGCGCCCCCGCTCCCGGTGCCCGTGGACACGGGGGTCGTCCGTGACGTCGTAGCGCTTCACGTAGGCCCCCAGGAACGCCTGCAGCGTGGCGACGGCCGGGATGGCGATCAGCGCGCCCACCGCGCCCAGGAGCGCGGTGCCCGCGATGACCGAACCGAAGGCGACCGCGGGGTGGATGTCGACGGTCTTGGCGGTCAGCTTGGGCTGCAGCACGTAGTTCTCGAACTGCTGGTAGACCACGACGAAGATCAGCACCCACAGCGCGTACCAGGGGTCGACCGTGAACGCGAT
Organism: Streptomyces sp. Y7; assembly: GCF_043195415.1. Lineage (NCBI taxonomy): Bacteria > Bacillati > Actinomycetota > Actinomycetes > Kitasatosporales > Streptomycetaceae > Streptomyces > Streptomyces sp. Y7. The sequence continues at coordinate 29,890 of NZ_JBIDDQ010000033.1, read as the reverse complement.
CAGCATGGGCAGGGCGCCCGCGAGATACGTACCGATGGTCGGGATGAACTGCGACACCAGCCCGACCCACACCGCGAGCACGGGCGCGTACGGCACGTCCAGGATCTCCAGCAGGACGTAGTGGGCTATGCCGGAGATCAGCGCCATGAGGCCGCGCGAGTACAGATAGCCGCCGGTCTTGATGACCGCGATCTCCCAGGCGCGCAGCACCTCGGCCTGCCTGGCGGGCGGCAGTACGGAGCACAGAGCGCGGCGGAGCCGGGGGCCGTCGGCGGCGAAGTAGAACGAGAACAGCGTGATCGTCAGCAGCTGGAAGAGACCGCCGAGGACCTGGGCGGACACGTCCAGGACGCCGGTGGCGCTGTTCTGCACGTAGTTGCGCAGCCAGTCGGACTTGAGCAGCCCCTCCTGGACGTCGACGCGGCGCAGGTCGGTGTTGAAGTGCGCATTGATCCAATTGATGACGGAGTCGAGGTAGTTCGGGAAATCCTCGACGATCTTGATGATCTGACCCGCGAGCATCGACCCCAGCAAGGTCACGAACCCGGCGGACACGATGATCACGGCGAAGAAGACGAGGGCCGTGGCCAGTCCCCGGCGCAGGCCGCGCGAGGCCATCCAGCTCACCGCGGGCTCGATGGCGAGCGCCAGGAAGAACGCGATGAGGATGTTGATCAGCAGCCCGGTGAGCTGGTGAAACGCCCAGCTGCCCAGCTGGAACACGCCGACGAGCGCCAGCGCGAGCACCAGGGCGCGCGGCAGCCAGCGCGGCATACGGCCGTTCGTCCCGGCGTCGCCCCCGCCCTTGGGCGGATCGGGCGGCGTCGTGCCGAACGGGGACCCGTGCCGGGCGATCTCCCCGGTCTCGTCAGTGCGTGCCACGAAGCAAGTCTCGCCCACGCCACCGACAATCGGCCCCGGTCATGCGATCTTCGTTACCGGTCAGCGCCTCTCCCCCGGAACGTTCATCACGGCACAGACCACACGCCATACGTCCTTCGCCTCCCAGCCCGCGTCCAGCGCCTCGTGCACCGTGCGTCCGCCGAGCTCCGCCATCACGTGGTCGCGCGCGAAGGTGTCGGCGTACCCCGGACCGAAATGTTCCGCCATCCGCTGCCAGAAGACCGTCAACCGCATGCGTCCAGTATCCCGCCCCTGGGGGTGGGCCTGCGCCGGGACCGCTTGCCGAGACCGCTTTCCGCCCTACGGTCTGACGCATGCCCGAATCCGGAGCGCCCCCGCTCCCACCGACGCCCCCGGCGCACTCCCCGCTCTTCCGCGCCGAGCAGTTCGTCTGGCTCACCGCGCGCGTGCTGGAACAGCGCCTGTTCGCGTACCACTTCCTGAACGGCGCCGCCGACCCGGTGGAGACCGCCCTGGACGCCTACCGCAACGAGGACGGCGGCTACGGCCACGCCCTGGAGCCGGATCTGCGCGGCCCGGTCAGCCAGCCGCTGCACGTCGGTCAGGCCCTCCACGTCCTGGACGCCGTGGAGCGCTGCGGCGGCCAGCGCGTGGACCGCGTGTGCCGCTACCTGACGTCGGTCTCCACCCCGGACGGCGCCCTCCCGGCGGTCCACACCGGCCAGCGCGGCTACCCCACGGCGCCGTTCATCCCGATCGAGGACAACCCGTCCAGCTCGCTCCTGGCGACCGGTCCGGTGGTCGGTCTGCTGCACCGCAACGAGGTCTGGCACGCGTGGCTGTTCCGTGCGACGGACTTCTGCTGGCAGGCGGTGGAGTCCCTGGAGAAGTCCCATCCGTACGAGATCGAGGCCGCCGTGGCCTTCCTGGACTCCGCTCCCGACCGCCCGCGCGCGGAGACGGCCGCGGACCGACTGGGCCGCCTGGTGCGCGAGCAGCGCCTGGCGGTACTGGAGCCGGACGACCTCGACGCGTACCCCGTCCCACCCGGCTACGCCGCGGGCGAGCACCACTTCCCGCACGACTACGCGCGCACTCCGCGCTCGCTCGCGCGCGCGTGGTTCACGGACGCCGAGATGAGCCGCTCCCTGGACCACCTCGCCGGCGAGCAGCAGGAGGACGGCGGCTGGCCCGTCCGCTGGCGCCAGTGGACGCCGGGCATCCTGCTGGAGGCACGCCCCATGGTGACCATCCAGGCGCTGCGCACGCTCAGGGCGTACGGCCGCCACATCGGCTGACCCGTCTCACCCGCCCAGAGCCCGCACCCCGGCGGTCACCGCGACGGCCGCCGCGACGACGAGCAGGAACGGCGCCCTGAGGACGAGCGCCACGGCCGCCGCGGCGACCCCTGCCGCCCTCGCGTCCAGCACCAGCGCCTGTCCGTCGCCGAAGGTCTGCTGGGCCGTGAGGGCGGCGAGAAGAGCGACGGGCAGCAGGGCGGCGAGACGTCGCACGAGAGGCTTCTCCAGCGCCCCGGCGGGCACCAGCAGCCCGATGAGCTTCACGGCGTAGCAGCCCACGACGGTGGCACCGATGGCGATCCAGGTGTTCACCGCGCCTCCTCCCGCCCACGCCGTCCCTGCGCCCACAGCACGACCGGCGCGGCGAGCGCGGCCACCAGTACGGGCACCCCGGCAGGGAGCACGGGCAGCAGCCCGAGCCCCAGTACGACCGCCAGCGCGGCGACGGCTCGCTCGGTGCCGGACTTCAGCATCGGCGCGAGCAGCGCGAGGAACACGGCGGGCCCGGCGGCGTCGAGCCCCCAGGCGGCGGTGTCACCGATGGCCTCGGCCCCCAGCGCGCCCAGCAGCGTCGTGAGATTCCACAGCACGTACAGACTCAGCCCGGTCACCACGAACCCGATCCGCGCACTGCGCCGAGTGGGCTGCGCCAGCGCGACGACCGTCGTCTCATCGATCACCCACTGCGCCGCGAACGGCCGCATCGCGCGCGTGAGGCGCAGCACCTGGGACAGGCGCAGCCCGTAGAAGGCGTTGCGCACCCCCAGGAAGAAGGCCCCGGCAGCCGCGGTGAACGGACTGCCACCGGCAGCGAGCGCCCCCACGAGCGCGAACTGCGAGGCCCCGGTGAACACCAGCAGGCTGAGCACACAGGTCTGCAGGAGCGTGAGCCCGCTGCCCGCCGACGTCACCCCGAAGGCGAACCCGGACAGCCCGACGGCGACCCCGACGCCGAGGGCGTCCCGTACGACGGCGGCGTCGGGCTTGTCGTCCCGGCCGACGCGAAGATCAGTGACAGCGTTCCGTTCTTGCACGCCTTCGACGCTAGGCAACCCGCTACCGCGCGTCTTGTACGTTCTTGCGCTCCCGCTGATAAGCCCCCGGCGGCACTCCGACGATCCGCGCGAAGTGCCGATTCAGATGAGGCTGATCGGTGAACCCCACGGCCACCGCCGCCTCGGCCGGCGAGACGCCCGCGTCCAGCAACCGCCGAGCCCGCCGCACCCGCGCGTCCGTCAGCCAGGTGTGCGGCGGCATCCCATAGACGTCCCGAAAGGCCCGCAACAAGGCGAACGGCCCGGTACCGAGATCGGCGGCCAACCGCTCCAGACTGGGCGGCTCGGCCATCCGCCCTTCAAGCACCTCACGCGCGCGTACGGCGACGAGATCCCCCGCCGTCCGCACCTCCCGCTGCGGCAGCGCCCCACCGTTCAACCGCAGCAACCGCGTCACGGCGACCCGCAGCAAAGTATCCGCAGCCAGGGCATTGCCCTCATCAGCGGCCCGCAACACCCGATGCACCAGCTGCACCGCATAGACGTCATCGAGCACCGGCCGCACGAACCCCGGCGTCCCGCGCACAGAGGTCGTCTCGGCCGCGATCTCCGCCACCAGCTCGGGCGACGGATAAACAGCCCCGTACTGCCACCCCTCCGGCACCCCCGCCCGCCCCGTATGCGGCGTATCAGGATTGACCAACGCCAGCGCCCCGGCCCCGGCGTACTGATCGGCCCCCCGATGATGAAAGACCTCCACGCCCTCCGCGATAGCAGCGATCACGAAGTGCTCATGGGTATGCCGTACGAACGTCTTCTCTATGTACCGGGCCCGCAGCAGATCAACACCGGGCAACTCGGCATACCGCCAATGCCGCGCCCGCTCCCGAGAACCCATACGGCCATTGTCCGCGAGCACCCACACACGCCGCCTGCGGGTCCCTAGCGGGCTGCGCCGGACTTCGGCCGCGGGTCCGACGTGGCTGGTCGCGCAGTTCCCCGCGCTAGGGGTTGGGCCGGACCGCGGCCGCGGGTCCGTCGTGATTGATCGCGCAGTTCCCCGCGCCCCCAAGAAGGGCGTTGCAGGCGGGCTGCGCCATGACGTGACCGCAGCCGTCGCGACCGTTCGCGCAGTTCCCCGCGCCCCTGAAAACAGGTGGGCCACGAAGCACCTGCGGTCGCCGACGGCGAGAAGGGGACGTGCCGGGGGGTGTCCGCCCGCAGCGGCGGGCGTCAACGCAGGGCACCGTCTTGAGAGACAGCACCGCCCGACCGAGGACGGACACCCCCCCCCCCCCCCCCCCCCCCCCCCCCCCCCCCCCCCCCCCCCCCCCCCCCCGACCCACCCCCCACCCCGCAGGCGCTACCCGCACCCCCACCCAACCCGCACAGGCCGCCGCAGGCATCCCGCCCCCGCCACCGACGTCCCCGCAGGTCAACCCGATTGTCAGTCCCCGGGTGCAGGATGGACGCATGGTCAGCAACCCACACCGAGCCCTGGCCGGCTTCTCCCCCGCAACCCGCGGCTGGTTCACGGGCGCCTTCTCCGCGCCCACGCCAGCCCAGGCAGGCGCGTGGCAAGCCATCAACGAAGGCTCGGACGTGCTGGTCGTAGCCCCCACCGGCTCCGGCAAGACCCTCGCCGCATTCCTGGCCGCCCTGGACCAGCTGGCCTCCACACCCCCACCGGCCGACCCCAAGAAGCGCTGCCGCGTCCTCTACGTCTCCCCCCTCAAGGCCCTAGCCGTCGACGTGGAGCGCAACCTCCGCAGCCCCCTCACCGGCATCCGCCAGGAATCCGTCCGCCTGGGCCTCCCCGAACCCGAGGTGAAGGTCGGCATCCGCTCCGGCGACACCCCCGCCGCGGAGCGCCGAGCCCTCGCGACCCGCCCCCCGGACATCCTCATCACGACCCCCGAGTCCCTGTTCCTGATGCTGACGTCGGCCACCCGCGACGCTCTGACCGGCATCGAGACGGTGATCCTGGACGAGGTCCACGCGGTGGCCGGCACCAAGCGCGGCGCCCACCTCGCCCTCACCCTGGAGCGCCTGGACGAGCTCCTCCCGAAGCCGGCCCGCCGCATCGGCCTCTCCGCGACGGTCCGCCCGGTCGACGAGATCGCCCGCTATCTCTCCCCCCGCCGCAAGGTGGAGATCGTCCAGCCGAAGTCGGGCAAGGAGTTCGACCTCTCGGTCGTCGTCCCCGTCGAGGACCTCGGTGAACTCGGCGGCTCCCCGGTCGCCGACGGCTCCGAGGGCGCGGAACGCCCCTCGATCTGGCCGCACGTCGAGGAACGCATCACCGACCTCGTCCAGTCCCACCGCTCCACGATCGTGTTCGCCAACTCCCGCCGCCTCGCGGAACGCCTCTGCAACCGCCTGAACGAGATCGCCTACGAGCGGGCCACCGGCGAACCCCTGGACGAACACCATGCCCCGGCGGAGCTGATGGGCGGCTCGGGAGCAGCCCAGGGCGCGCCGGCGGTCATCGCCCGGGCCCACCACGGCTCCGTCTCCAAGGAGCAGCGCGCCCTCGTGGAGGAGGACCTCAAAGCGGGCCGCCTCCCGGCCGTCGTGGCCACCTCCAGCTTGGAACTGGGCATCGACATGGGCGCGGTCGACCTGGTCGTCCAGGTCGAATCACCGCCCTCCGTGGCTTCCGGCCTCCAGCGTGTGGGCCGCGCGGGCCACCAGGTCGGCGCCGTGTCCACCGGCGTGGTGTTCCCGAAGTACCGCGGCGACCTGGTCCAGGCGGCAGTGGTCACCGAGCGCATGCGCACGGGCTCCATCGAGTCGCTGAGGGTCCCCGCCAACCCCCTCGACGTCCTGGCGCAGCAGATCGTCGCGATGACGGCGATGGACACGTGGCAGTTCGACGACCTTCTCGCCGCGGTCCGCCGGGCCGCGCCCTTCGCGTCGCTCCCCGAGTCCGCCTTCACCGCGGTCCTCGACATGCTCGCCGGCCGGTACCCGTCCGACGCCTTCGCGGAGCTGCGCCCGCGCGTGGTCTGGGACCGTGTCGCCGGCACGATCACCGGCCGCCCGGGCGCCCAGCGCCTCGCGGTCACCTCCGGCGGCACCATCCCCGACCGCGGTCTCTTCGGTGTCTTCCTCGCCGGATCGGACCCGAAGAAGGGCGGCGGCCGGGTCGGCGAGCTCGACGAGGAGATGGTCTACGAGTCCCGCGTCGGCGACGTGTTCACGCTGGGCACGAGTTCCTGGCGCATCGAGGACATCACCCGCGACCGCGTCCTGGTCTCCCCGGCACCGGGCGTCCCGGGCCGCCTGCCCTTCTGGAAGGGCGACCAGCTGGGCCGCCCGCTCGAACTGGGCCGCGCGGTGGGCGCGTTCCTGCGCGAGGTCGGCTCCCTGACCAAGGACGACGCCCGTCTGCGTCTCGTCACCGCCGGCCTGGACGCGTGGGCGGCGGACAACGTCCTGTCGTACCTCGACGAGCAGCGCGAGGCATGCGGGCACGTCCCGGACGACCGCACGATCGTCGTCGAGCGGTTCCGCGACGAACTGGGCGACTGGCGCGTCGTCGTGCACTCCCCCTTCGGCGCCCAGGTCCACGCGCCCTGGGCCCTGGCCCTCGGTGCGAAGCTCTCCGAGCGGTACGGCATGGACGCGCAGGTCATGCACGCCGACGACGGCATCGTGCTGCGCCTGCCCGACGCCGATCTGATGAGCCTGGACCTGCTGGACCAGGAGCCGCGCAAGGCCGGCACGGAGTACGACGCGGACCAGGCGCCGGTCGGCGCGGCGGACGTCGTCTTCGACAAGGGTGACGTCGATCAGATGGTCACCGACCAGGTCGGCGGCTCGGCCCTGTTCGCGAGCCGGTTCCGCGAGTGCGCCGCCCGCGCGCTGCTGCTGCCGCGCCGCAATCCCGGCAAGCGCACCCCGCTGTGGCAGCAGCGGCAGCGCGCGGCCCAGCTGCTCCAGGTGGCCAGCGAGTTCGGCTCGTTCCCGATCGTCCTGGAGGCGGTCCGCGAGTGCCTCCAGGACGTCTTCGACGTTCCGGGACTCGTCGAGCTGATGGGCGACCTGGAGTCCCGCAGGGTGCGCCTCGTCGAGGTCACCACCCCCGAGCCGTCCCCCTTCGCCCGCTCCCTCCTGTTCGGGTACGTCGCCCAGTTCCTGTACGAGGGGGACTCCCCGCTCGCCGAGCGCCGGGCCGCCGCCCTGTCGCTGGACTCCCGATTGCTCGCCGAGCTGCTCGGCCAGGCGGAGCTGCGCGAGCTGCTCGACGCCGAGGTGCTGACCGAGCTGGAGCGTGAGCTGCAGTGGCTCACCGAGGACCGCCGTGTCAAGGACGCCGAGGGGGTCGCGGACCTGCTGCGCCTGCTCGGCCCGCTCACCGACGGCGAGTTGGCCGAGCGCGGTGCCGAGCCGCAGTGGGCTCAGGAGCTGGCCGGCGCCCGCCGGGCCATCAAGGTCCGCATCGCCGGCACCGACCACTGGGCGGCGATCGAGGACGCGGGCCGTCTGCGCGACGCGCTCGGCACAGCCCTGCCGGTGGGCGTCCCCGAAGCCTTCACCGAGCCGGTCAAGGATCCGCTCGGCGACCTCCTCGCCCGTCATGCCCGCACCCACGGCCCGTTCACCTCGGCCACGGCGGCCGCCCGCTTCGGCCTGGGGGTGGCGATCACCGACGGCGCCCTCCAGCGGCTGGCGGCCGGCGGGCGCGTCGTCCAGGGCGAGTTCCACCCGGCCGGCATCGGCCAGGAGTGGTGCGACGCGACGGTCCTGCGCCGTCTGCGCCGCCGCTCCCTCGCCGCGCTGCGGCACGAGCTGGAGCCGGTGCCGCCGGCCGCGCTCGCGCAGTTCCTGCCGCAGTGGCAGCACATCGGCAAGGGCCATGGGCTGCGCGGCATCGACGGGCTGGTCCGCGCCATCGAGCAGTTGCAGGGCGCGTCCGTGCCCGCGTCCGCCCTGGAGAAGCTCGTCCTGCCGTCACGCGTCGCCGGCTACACCCCGGCGATGCTCGATGAGCTCACCTCGGCCGGCGAGGTGGTCTGGGCCGGAGCCGGCTCGCTCCCCGGCAAGGACGGCTGGGTCTCCCTCTACATGGCGGACGCGGCCCCTCTGCTCCTGCCGCAGCCGCACCCGCTGGAGCTGACGGCACTGCACCAGTCCGTTCTGGACATCCTGTCCGGCGGCTACGGCCTGTTCTTCCGCCAGATCGCCGATCAGGTCCGCGCCACCACCCATCCCGACGCCACCGACCCTCAACTCGCCGACGCTCTCTGGGAGCTGGCGTGGTCGGGCCGTCTGACCAACGACACGCTCGCTCCGATGCGCTCCCTGCTGGGTTCCGGCCGCACTGCGGGCTCCACGGCCCACCGCGCCAAGCGCACCATCCCGCGGGGCCGCTACGGCTCCCTCACGTCCGCCGCCCGCCCCGCGTCCCGCACGGGCCCGCCGACCGTCGCCGGCCGCTGGTCGGTGCTCCCGGCACACGAGCCCGACCCCACCGTCCGCGCGCACGCCCTGGCGCGGACCCTCCTGGACCGGCACGGCGTGGTGACCCGGGGAGCGGTAGGAGCGGAGGGCGTCGAAGGCGGCTTCTCGGCGACGTACCGCATCCTGTCCGCCTTCGAGGACAGCGGCCAGGCACGGCGCGGCTATGTGGTGGAGGGGCTCGGCGCGGCCCAGTTCGCGATGGACGGCGCGGTGGACCGTCTCCGCGCGGTGTCCAACGCCCGTGACCGCGGTGACGACCTGCCTGCCCCTGACACCCTCGGCGCCTTCGACCCGGCGTCCTACGGCACCTCGGGGAATGCGGACGCCGGCCCGTCGGCGTACGACGGCCCCGACGGCGCCCCTTCGTACGACATCCCCGACCTCGACCACGATTTCCTCGACGCTCATCTCGGACCGAGCGAATGGGTCTCGCCCCGCGACCTCGCCGCCGAGAGTGGCCGACGCACCCCGCAAGGGCCCGCATGGCACAACGGCGGAGCCCAGTACGGCCCGGGCGCCGGCCCCGGTTCCGCCACCCGCCGCACCCGGTCCACCCCGGACACCAGAGCCGTAGTCCTCGCCGCCGCCGACCCGGCGAACGCCTACGGCGCCGCACTCGGCTGGCCGGAGCCCCCCACCGGCGCCGGCCACAAGCCGGGGCGCAAGGCGGGTTCCCTGGTGGTCCTCGTCGACGGCGAGCTGACTCTCTACATGGAGCGCGGCGGCAAGACCCTGCTGGCCTGGCCCTCCGCCCCGGACACGGAACCCACCGACGACCCACGCCTCCACGCGGCGGCGGAGGCCCTCGCCTCGGCCGCCCGTGCGGGCTCCCTCGGCACGGTCACGGTGGAACGGGTGAACGGCGCCTCGGCCCTGACCTCCCCCATGGGCACCCTCCTGGAGAGAGCCGGTTTCATCGCCACACCCAGAGGTCTGCGGCTACGAGCCTGACCGGCCGACCGCCCACCCGCGCAGGCCCTCGGCCCGTGCCACCCTTGACCCATGCCCGAAGGAGACACGGTCTGGCAGACCGCGAAGCGGCTCCACACCGCCCTCGCCGGCGGGACGCTGACCCGGAGCGACTTCCGGGTGCCCAAGTTCGCCACGGCCGACCTCACGGGCCGCACCGTCCTGAACGTCACCCCTCGCGGCAAACACCTCCTCACCCGCGTCGAAGGCGGCCTGACGATCCACTCGCACCTGGGGATGGAAGGCTCCTGGAAGGTGTTCACCGACCAGCAGCGCTGGACCGGCGGTCCCGTCCACCAGATCCGCGTGGTCCTCACCACCGCCCCCGGCCCGGACATCCCGGGCACCGCCGACGCCCGCCCCGCCCGCACGGCCGTCGGCTACCGCCTCCCGGTCCTCGAACTCCTGCGCACCATCGAGGAGGACCGAGCCGTCGGTCACCTGGGCCCCGACCTCCTGGGCCCGGACTGGGACCCGGACCGCGCCCTCGCCAACCTGCTCACCGGCCCCGCCCGCGCCCTCGGCGAGGCCCTGCTGGACCAGCGCAACCTCGCCGGTATCGGCAATGTCTACAAGAGCGAGCTCTGCTTCCTGCTCCGCGTCACCCCCTGGCTCCCCGTCGGCGCGCTCCCCGCCGAGCACACCGCCCAACTGCCGCTTCTCGCCAAGAAGCTCCTGGAAGCCAACCGCGACCGCCCGGTCCGCAACACCACGGGCCGCCGCGGCCAGGACCTCTTCGTCTACGGCCGCACCCGCCGCCCCTGTCTGCGCTGCGCCACCCCCATCCGCGCGGCCGACCAGGGCGACGGCTCCCGCGAGCGCCCCACCTACTGGTGCCCCAACTGCCAGGCGGGCCCGTCCCCGAGCCGGACGCGCGGCACAGCAGCCCCTCGCAGAACCCAACCGCGTACGACTAATTGACGCCCCGTCAGATCGACTCGTACCGTCCCCTCATGGCCGTTAAGGCGTACGACCTCACCGGACGCACCGCATTCGTCACCGGCGCCGCCAGCGGCATCGGCCGCGCCTCGGCCGTGCTGCTCGCCGAGGCCGGCGCGAGCGTGCACTGCGCCGACCGCGACGAGCAGGGCCTGCACGACACGGCGACCCTCATCAAGTCGAGCGGCGGCACCGCCCACGTCCACCACCTCGACGTCACCGACCGCACGCAGCTCCGCCAGGCCGTCGCCGCCTGCGAGCGGCTGGACGTGATGGCCGCGGTCGCCGGGATCATGCACAGCAGCCCGGTCCTGGAGACCCGCGACGAGGACCTCGACCGGGTACTGAACGTCAACTTCAAGGGTGTGCTGTACGCCTGCCAGGAGGCGGCCCGCGCGATGCTCGCCCAGCGCGTCAAGGGCAGCATCGTCACCATGGCCTCGGGCGCCGTGGACACCGGCGGCCCCGGGCTCCTCTGCTACGGCGCGGCGAAGGCGGCCGTCGTCCAGCTCACGAAGACACTGGCCACCGAGATGGGCCCGCACGGCATCCGCGTCAACGCCGTCGCCCCCGGCTGGATCCGCACTCGGATGACCGACCGCCACGACACCGCGGCGCAGACTCACACAGAGACGTTCATGGCGCGGATGTCGCCGCTGGGCCGCGTCGGTGAAGCGGAAGACGTCGCGCACGCGGTGCTGCACCTGGCGTCCGACGCGTCGTCCTTCACCACGGGCCAGATCCTGCGTCCGAACGGTGGTGTGGCGATGCCGTGGTAGCCGCCACCGCGGCCCGCCCCGTCCGCCCGGCCCGCCAGGCCCGCACCCAACGCCGAGGATCGACGGCGCCCACGGCCCGCGCCTTCGGCACACAGTGCACCGGCAGCAGGCTCAGCCCCCACCCCCCGGCGGCCACGCCCGCCTCCATCGCCCCCGCGTCCGGCGCCAGCGCGAGCCGCAGCACGGCCCACCACCACAGCGCCCCGAACCCGAGAGCCGCCCCCCAGCGCGCTATCGGCCCTGCCATCAGCTCACCTCCAGCCCGAGGCTAGGCCGCCCGCACACCGGCCGGGAGGGCGCAGCAACGGCACACGGTGACGGCGCGGGCCAACGCCTTCACGCCGTGTCGGGCACCGTCACACCCTCCACCTTGACCGCGCGACCACACCCCGGCAAACGGACCCGACGGCAACCGCCGGCCCCGGCCCCAGACAGCACGAAACCCCGGCCGCTCTTCTCCAGGTCTCCCTGGCGAAGCCCCGACCGGGGTCTCACACAACTCCTCAGCGCATGGTCAGCCCATGCGCACCGGCGTCACCGTCACGCGGCGACCACGTCCACCGCCTCGGAGGGCGCCTTGATGGTCACCCGTTCCGGTGGCACACCGGTCACCGACACGGAACCCAGCATCGGACGGACCGACGCGGGGACGGGCTCGCTGGGTGTGGCCGCAGCAGACTGGGCCAGCTCGGCGAGGGCGAGCTCGTCGCTCACTTCTCGCATGAGCTCGGACATCCGTACGTCCAGCGCGTCGCAAATCGCGGCGAGCAGCTCGGAGGAAGCCTCCTTCTGCCCCCGCTCCACCTCGGAGAGATAGCCGAGTGAGACTCGGGCGGACGAGGAGACTTCGCGCAGAGTACGGCCCTGGCGCTGGCGCTGCCGACGCAGCACGTCACCCAGCAGGCGACGGAGCAGAATCATCGGTGGCTCCCTCCTCGGACCGCGTAGCCGCATCCTTCACGCCCCACCGTACCGCCTTGCGCCGCGGCCGTGCGGGGAGCGATGTCGTGTTCACTCAGGGCTGCAAACATCAAAACCCCCCGTTCTGTTCCGTATCCTGTGCCCGCTCATTCCCACTGTGTTCGCCCGCAAGCTCCGTCAGGAGCAGTGCGAGTACGCTCCGTACACTCTCCATACGAATTTCCTCGCGGCCGCCGTTCAACCGCAGGGCCTCCACTTTTCCGCCACCGGCAGAACCGGAACCAGGACCGATCGGCCCGTCCAGGGCGACGAAAACGGTCCCTACGGGGTGTCCGTCCTGCATGTCGGGCCCCGCCACACCGGTGGTGGCGATGCCCCAGTCGGCACCCAGCGCCTTCCGCACGCCGGCCGCCATCTGGGCCGCGACCTGCGGATTCACCGCGCCGTGCTGCTCCAGCAGGGTGGCGTCGACGCCGAGTAGCCGGTGCTTCAGCTCGGTGGCGTAAGCGGTCACCGACCCCCGGAAGACCTTTGATGCCCCCGGGACGGTCGTGATGTCCGCCGCCACCAGCCCGCCGGTCAGCGACTCCGCCACAGCGAGCGTCTCACCGTTCACTGTGAGTAGTCGCACCACGTCGGTGGCCCGGGAACTCACGCTTCCGTCTCCTCCAACGCGGCCTTGCGCTCGGCGATTCCCTGCCTGCGCAGCACAATGGCTTGTCTCACATAGTCGAGCCCGGTCAGCACGGTCAGGACGACCGCACCGGCCATCACCCACCACCTCAGGGTGGCCAGCCACCCCGTCAGCGCCAGGATGTACATCCCGACGGCCACGCCCTGCGTGAGCGTCTTGAGCTTGCCGCCGCGGCTGGCCGGGATCACGCCGTACCGGATGACCAGGAAACGCAGGAGCGTGATCCCGAGTTCCCGGCCGAGGATGACGATCGTCACCCACCACGGCAGATCGCCCAGTCCCGACAGACAGATCAGCGCCGCACCCATGATCGCCTTGTCGGCGATGGGGTCGGCGATCTTCCCGAAGTCGGTGACGAGGTTGTACGTGCGCGCCAGATGACCGTCGAAGAGGTCCGTGATCATGGCGATGGCGAAGGCCGCCCAGGCGAGCGAGCGCCACGCCGGGTCGTAGCCTCCGTCGGCCAGCATCAGGGCCACGAACGCGGGCACGAGGACCAGGCGGAGCATGGTCAGGAGGTTGGCGATGTTCCAGACGCTGGCCTGGTTGACGGCCGCGGCCGCGATCTTCCCGCCGCGGGGCGACTTCGCCCCGCCCTCGGCGCCGCCCGCGTCGGAGCCGCCCGCCCTCGGGCCGACACCCTTGGACGCGCCGGCCTTGGACGAGCCCATCGCGCTCGCCTTGCCCGCCGCCGCACCCGCCTGGGAGCCGCCCGCGGCGGACGCCGGAACTCCGGTCATCTGTCCGCCTCCTCACTACACGCGAGCGAGCCCAGCAGCGGCTCGGCCACCAGGTCGACACCTTCCGTACCGACCACCTTCGCCTCGACCATACGACCGACGCGCAGCCCTTCGCCGCTCGTGAGCAGCACCTGGCCGTCCGTCTCGGGCGCCTGGTGCGCACCCCGGCCGTACGCGCCCTCCGCCGAGTCCTCGTCGTCCACGGACTCGACGAGCACGTGCACGGTCTCCCCGACGCGCTCCTCCGACCGCTGCGAGACAAGCTCCTCGGCCAGCCGGGAGACACGCGCCAGCCGCTCGGCGACGAGGTCCTCGTCGAGCTTGTTGTCGTACGTCGCGGCTTCGGTGCCGTCCTCGTCGGAGTAGCCGAAGACGCCGATGGCGTCCAGCCGCGCGTGGTTCAGGAAGCGCTCCAGCTCGGCCAGGTCGGCCTCGGTCTCGCCGGGGAAGCCGACGATGAAGTTGGAGCGGACGCCGGCCTGCGGGGCCTTGCCGCGGATGGTGTCGAGCAGCTCGAGGAACCGGTCGGTGTCGCCGAAGCGGCGCATCGCGCGCAGCACGTCCGGCGCGGAGTGCTGGAAGGACAGGTCGAAGTAGGGGGCGACCTTCGGCGTGGAGGTCAGCACGTCGATCAGGCCGGGACGCATCTCGGCCGGCTGGAGGTAGCTGACACGGACGCGTTCGATGCCGTCGACCTCGGCGAGCTCCGGCAGGAGGGACTCCAGCAGGCGGATGTCGCCCAGGTCCTTGCCGTAGGAGGTGTTGTTCTCGGAGACCAGCATGATCTCCTTCACGCCCTGTTCGGCCAGCCACCGCGTCTCGTTCAGCACATCGCTGGGCCGGCGTGAGATGAAGGAACCGCGGAAGGACGGGATGGCGCAGAAGGAGCAGCGCCGGTCGCAGCCGGAGGCGAGCTTCACCGAGGCGACCGGGGCGCCGTCGAGGCGGCGGCGCAGGGGCGCGCGGGGGCCGGAGGCCGGAGCGAGCCCTTCCGGGAGGTCGACGGGGGCGTGCCCGGGCAGCGCGACGTCGGCCGCGGACTCCTGCCGCTGGGCCGGGCTGATCGGCAGCAGCTTGCGCCGGTCGCGCGGGGTGTGCGAGGCGTGGATGCCGCCGGACAGGATGGTCTGGAGGCGGTTGGAGATGTCGGCGTAGTCGTCGAAGCCGAGCACTCCGTCGGCCTCGGGAAGGGCCTCGGCGAGATCCTTGCCGTACCGCTCGGCCATACAGCCCACCGCCACGACGGCCTGGGTTCTTCCACGGTCCTTGAGGTCGTTGGCCTCCAGGAGGGCGTCGACGGAGTCCTTCTTGGCGGCGTCGACGAAGCCGCAGGTGTTGACGACGGCGACGTCCGCGTCCGCGGCGTCCTCCACGAGGTCCCAGCCGTCCGCCTCCAAGCGGCCTGCGAGCTCCTCCGAGTCCACCTCGTTACGGGCGCAGCCAAGAGTGACGAGTGCGACGGTACGGCGTTCAGGCATGGGCTCAAGACTACTTTGTCTCACTGACAGCCCACGTCGACGGGGTTGGCCGATCTTGGCCAACCCCGTCCTCAGCTCGACCGTTCGGTCGGACTCATCCCGCCTGCGGGTCGCCCTTGGTGTACGTGAGGCGCTCCACGGCGCCGGGCTGCCAGTCGTCCTCGATCTTCTTGCCGTTGACGTAGAGGTCGATCGCGCCCGCGTCACCGAGGACCAGGTTGATCTTCTCGTTGTCCTGGAAGGTCTTGGTGTCGCCCTGCTTGAGGAGCCCGTCGAAGAGGAACCGGCCGTTGTGGTCCTTGGCCGCGATCCAGCTCCGTCCGTCGGCGGCGCTGACCTGGACGGTCACCTTGTCCTGCGGGACGGCGGCGATGGCGCTGTCCGACGGCTCGGGCTTCGGGTCCTTGGGCTTGTCGGTCTTCGGGGTGGGGGTGGTCTTGTCGGACGTCGGCGTCGAGCCGCCCTCGGCGACGGCCGAGTTGCCGCCGTCGTCGCCGCCCTTGAAGGCGGTGAACCCGACGAAACCGACCACGGCGACGATCGCGGCGACCATGGCCGCGGTCCAGTTCGGCCCGCGCCGCTCGGGACGGATGCGCTCCGCCTCGAACAGAGGGGCGGCGGGGGTCGGCGCCGGTCGCCCGCCGTGCGAGGCGTCGTACTGGGCGAGCAGCGGGGCCGGATCGAGGTGGACGGCCTTGGCCAGGGTTCGGATGTGACCACGGGCGTACACGTCGCCGCCACAGGGGGCGAAGTTGTCCGCCTCGATGGCCTGCACGATGGCGATGCGGACCCTGGTGGCGTTGGTGACGTCGTCGACGGTCAGCCCGGCATCGAGGCGCGCCTGCCTCAGGGCACGGCCGATCGAGGGGCGGGCTTCCTCGGATACGTCTTCGAACGGACGCTCGTCTTCAGGGGAGTTGCCGATGGACACGGGGGCGCCTTTCGAGCGTTTAAGCCACCTGTGCTGGAGGTTCAGTCTAGGGGGGTAACGAAAGGGTGGGGCAACCGGGCGGTGGGACTTTGTACGCCATCGGTATGGCCGGTCAGACCGATGGTGGGGTACGCGATTGTCGCTTCCCTCAACTTGACGTACGCCGAAGGGGAACGGTTGCTCAATGATCCCTTACGGGTGAGTCACGATCGGGCATCGGGCTCGTCGCCCACCCACCCGCGAGGCGACCACTTCAAGCTCGTATTCCGCGTGGGGCTCGCTTTATGCCTCCCCGCGGATCACGGCGAGCACTCCGTCCAGCTCATCAGCCTTCACAAGAACGTCACGAGCCTTGGATCCCTCGCTCGGCCCCACGATGCCGCGGGACTCCATGAGGTCCATCAGCCGCCCGGCCTTGGCGAACCCGACGCGCAGCTTGCGCTGCAGCATCGAGGTCGAACCGAACTGCGTGGAGACCACCAGCTCCGCGGCCTGGCAGAGCAGGTCGAGGTCGTCGCCGATCTCCTCGTCGATCTCCTTCTTCTGCTTCGTCCCGACGGTGACGTCGTCCCGGAAGACGGGCGCCATCTGGTCCTTGCAGTGCTGGACGACAACCGCGACCTCTTCCTCGGTCACGAACGCGCCCTGCATACGCGTGGGCTTGTTGGCGCCCATCGGCAGGAACAGCCCGTCGCCCTTGCCGATCAGCTTCTCGGCGCCGGGCTGGTCGAGGATGACCCGGGAGTCGGCGAGCGAGGAGGTGGCGAAGGCGAGCCGCGAGGGCACGTTCGCCTTGATCAGACCGGTGACGACGTCCACGGAGGGCCGCTGCGTGGCGAGCACCAGGTGGATGCCGGCGGCACGCGCGAGCTGCGTGATGCGCACGATCGCGTCCTCGACGTCGCGCGGCGCGACCATCATCAGGTCGGCGAGCTCGTCGACGATCACCAGCAGGTACGGGTACGGCTGGAGCTCGCGCTCGCTGCCCTCGGGTGCCTTCACCTTGCCGTTGCGCACGGCTTCGTTGAAGTCGTCGATGTGCCGGTAGCCGAACGCCGCCAGGTCGTCGTAGCGCAGGTCCATCTCGCGTACGACCCACTGGAGCGCCTCGGCGGCCCGCTTCGGGTTGGTGATGATCGGCGTGATCAGGTGCGGGATGCCCTCGTAGGCCGTCAGCTCGACGCGCTTGGGGTCGACGAGGACCATGCGGACGTCCTCGGGGGTCGCACGCATCATGATCGAAGTGATCAAGCAGTTAATGCACGAGGACTTACCGGAACCGGTCGCACCGGCGACCAGCACGTGCGGCATCTTCGCGATGTTCGCCATCACGTAGCCGCCCTCGACGTCCTTGCCGAGCGCGACCAGCATCGGGTGGTCGTCCTCGGCGGCGGCCGCCAGACGCAGCACGTCGCCGAGGTTGACCATCTCGCGGTCGGTGTTGGGGATCTCGATGCCGACCGCGGACTTGCCGGGGATCGGGCTGATGATCCGCACGTCCGGGCTGGCGACCGCGTACGCGATGTTCTTCGTGAGCGCGGTGATCCGCTCGACCTTCACGGCGGGCCCGAGCTCGACCTCGTAGCGCGTGACCGTCGGACCGCGCGTGAAGCCGGTGACGCGGGCGTCGACCTTGAACTCGGAGAAGACGGTCGTGAGCGAGTCGACGATCGCGTCGTTGGCGGCGCTGCGCGACTTGCCGGGACCGCCGCGCTCCAGGAGGTCCAGAGACGGCAGCGCGTACGTGATGTCTCCGGACAGCTGGAGCTGCTCCGCGCGCGGCGGCAGGTCGCGCATCTCGTCGGGCGCGGCCTTGGTGAGGTCCGGCACCTCGGACTTGGCGGGGTCGGGGACGGCGGTCTTCGGGAGCTTCTCCTGCTTGGGCCGCGCGGCCGGGACCGGCGTCGGCACCGGGGTCGTCTCCGCGCGGTCGCCCACGCTGACGCCCTGGGTGAGGTCGGCGACGATCGGCGACGGCGGCATACCGTGCAGGACGGCGCCGTCGAGCGCTGCCGCGGCCGCCGCGGCGACGTCCACAGCGTCCATGGGACGGTCCATCTCGGGCTGCGGCACCGCGGAGCGCCTCGGACGCCCACGACGCCGCGAGAGGGCCTGCTGCTCGGCGCCCTCGGGGTCGTACGCCTCGCGCGCCGGAGCCCGCTTGCGCCCGCGCGCCGCCGGCAGCGCCTCGCGCCACTGGTCGTCGTAGCGCTCGTCGTCGTCGCT
Source organism: Streptomyces sp. Y7 (assembly GCF_043195415.1). Lineage (NCBI taxonomy): Bacteria > Bacillati > Actinomycetota > Actinomycetes > Kitasatosporales > Streptomycetaceae > Streptomyces > Streptomyces sp. Y7. The sequence goes on along the minus strand of NZ_JBIDDQ010000033.1, from coordinate 11,587 downwards.
GTACTCGTCGTCCTCTTCGGGGTCGGGCAGGATGCCGAGCTTGATGCCCAACTGCCGCAGCCGCTGCGGGATGGCGTTGACCGGGGTCGCGGTGACCACCAGCAGACCGAAGATCGTCAGCAGCACGAGCAGCGGTACGGCGAGGACGTCGCCCATGGTGTGCGTCAGCGGGGTCGCCGCGCCCCAGCCGATCAGCCCGCCCGCGTCCCTTATGGCCTGCATGCCGTCGCTGCGGGCCGGCGAGCCGACGGCGATGTGGACCTGGCCGAGCACGCCGATGACGAGCGCGGACAGGCCGATGACGATGCGGCCGTTGGCCTCGGGCTGCTCGGGGTGCCGGATGAACCGCACGCCGATGACCGCGAGCAGTATCGGCACGAGCAGGTCGAGCCGGCCGAAGGCGCCGGTCACGATGATCTCGACGAGGTCGCCGACGGGACCGCGCAGATTGGACCAGGTGCCCGCGGCGACGATCAGCGCGAGGCCGAGCAGCAGCAGCGCGATGCCGTCCTTGCGATGGGCGGGGTCGAGGTTCTTCGCGCCCTGCCCTATGCCGCGGAACACGGCGCCGACCGCGTGCGCGAGCCCGAGCCAGACGGCGCGCACGAGCCGGTACACGCCCCCGGTGGGGTTGGGCGCGGGCTTCGGGGGCGCGGCTTTCCTGGCCGCGGCCTTCTTCGCCGGCGCCTTTTTCGCGGGGGCTTTCTTGGCGGCGGCCTTCTTCGCCGGAGCCTTCGCGGAAGCGGCCGCCTTCTTCGCGGGCGGCTTCTTGGCTGCGGAGGAACGTGAGGCCATGGGTGTGAGGTTACCGGTGGAGAAGACAGTGGACACGTGTGCCCACTGCTTCACCCGTTCGTGTCGCCCTTGCGGAGGCGGCGAACTGACGCCGGTTCACGAGCCGGTCACGTACAGGACGGTCGGGCGCCGCCCACCCGCCAACCGGAGCCGACGGGGAGTCAGTTCTGCGACGGCACCGACGACGTGCTCCCGGTGCCCGGCTCCAGCGCGTCCAGCGCCCGCCGCAGCCCGGTGAGTTTGCGTTCGAGATGAGCCGCGGTGGCCACCGCAGCCGCGTCCGCCGAGTCGTCGTCGAGTTGCTTGGACAGCGCCTCGGCCTGCTCCTCGACGGCCGCGAGCCGCGCCGACAGCTCGGCGAGCAGCCCCGCCGGCTCCTTGGACTCGGCGCCCGCGGCCTTGCCGCCACCGCCCTCCAACTGGAGCCGCAGCAGCGCCGCCTGCTCCCGGAGCTGGCAGTTCTTCATGTACAGCTCGACGAACACGGAGACCTTCGCCCGCAGCACCCACGGGTCGAACGGCTTGGAGATGTAGTCCACCGCGCCGGCCGCGTAGCCGCGGAACGTGTGGTGCGGGCCGTGATTGATCGCGGTGAGGAAGATGATCGGGATGTCCCTGGTCCGTTCCCGCCGCTTGATGTGCGCCGCGGTTTCGAAACCGTCCATGCCCGGCATCTGGACGTCCAGCAGAATGACTGCGAAGTCGTCCGTCAGCAGTGCTTTGAGCGCTTCCTCCCCGGACGATGCCCGCACCAGGGTCTGATCGAGCGCAGAGAGGATCGCCTCCAGCGCCAGCAGATTCTCCGGCCGGTCATCGACCAGGAGGATCTTGGCCTTCTGCACCATGGCCCGCCCTCCTCGCCCCGGCAGTGCACCGGGCTCCGCCCCAGGGGACGACTCCCTTACGCCGCCCGCCCTCGTGCCGGTCATGGTAGCCGCACCCCGCCTGTCGCCACACCCTGTCACCGCGATGTCACTGTGCACGTAGCAGAAACGCAGCAGGAGACCAGAAGGTTCCCCGAATCCCGCACTTCTACACGGCTTCGAGCACACTGAGTCAGCAACTCCGTGTGAACACTTTCGGCTCTCGTCACTGGTCCCTCATCCACTGGTCCATCACCGCCAGGAGATGATCGGGATCGACCGGCTTCGTCACGTAATCGGAAGCGCCCGACTCGATCGCCTTCTCCCGGTCACCCTTCATCGCCTTCGCGGTCAACGCGATGATCGGAAGCCCGGCGAACTGCGGCATCCTGCGGATCGCCGTCGTCGTCGCGTATCCGTCCATCTCCGGCATCATGATGTCCATCAGGACGACCGCCACGTCGTCGTGCTGTTCCAGGACCTCGATGCCCTCGCGGCCGTTCTCGGCGTACAGCACCGACAGGCCGTGCTGCTCCAGGACACTGGTCAGCGCGAAGACGTTGCGGATGTCGTCGTCGACGATCAACACCTTCTCACCACCGAACCGGATCCCGCGACGCGATTTCGGAGCCGTTTCCTGCCGCTCCGGCGCCGGCCACTGCTCCGGCTGCGCCGGAGCCTGTTCCAGCTCGTGCACGGCCCTGCGACGGCGCCTGAAGAGCGCGGCGGCGCCGTTCTGGGTCTCCCGGTACGACCGCACCTCCGCCGGCGTCTCGACCTCCACGTCGGACAGCTCCGCGAGGTCGGCCGCGGCCACCAGATCGCCGGCGTTGAGAGCCGGCAGCTGCTGCTGGTAGCCGTGCGGCGGCAGCTCGCTGGGGTGCAGCGGCAGGTAGAGCGTGAACGTCGAGCCGCGTCCCGGTTCGCTCTGCGCGTGGATCTCGCCGCCGAGCAGCTGCGCGATCTCCCGCGAGATGGACAGCCCCAGCCCCGTGCCGCCGTACTTGCGGCTGGTCGTGCCGTCCGCCTGCTTGAACGCCTCGAAGATCACCCGCATCTTGCTGGCCGCGATCCCGATGCCGGTGTCGGTCACGGAGAACGCGATCAACGGCGCGCCCACCTCGGACAGCGAACCGGCCTCCAGCAGCTGCTCCCGGATGACCTGCGGTACGTCCATCCCGGCGGGCCGGATCACCAGCTCGACCGCGCCGGAGTCGGTGAACTTCACCGCGTTCGACAGCAGGTTCCGCAGCACCTGGAGCAGCCGCTGCTCATCGGTGTGCAGCGTGGCGGGCAGCTCCGGAGAGACCCGTACGGACAGGTCCAGGCCCTTCTCCGCGGTCAGCGGCCGGAACGTGGCCTCCACGTAGTCCACGAGCTGGACGAGCGCGATACGCGTCGGCGAGACGTCCATCTTGCCCGCCTCGACCTTCGACAGGTCCAGGATGTCGTTGATCAGCTGGAGCAGGTCGGAGCCGGCGCCGTGAATGGTCTCGGCGAACTCGACCTGCTTGGGCGAGAGGTTGCCCTCGGCGTTGTCGGCGAGCAGCTTGGCCAGAATCAGCAGCGAGTTCAGCGGCGTACGCAGCTCGTGCGACATGTTGGCGAGGAACTCGCTCTTGTAGCGCATCGAGACGGCGAGCTGCTCGGCGCGCTCCTCCAGGACCTGCCGCGCCTCCTCGATCTCGGTGTTCTTCACCTCGATGTCGCGGTTCTGCTGGGCCAGCAGCTCGGCCTTCTCCTCCAGCTCGGCGTTGGACGCCTGGAGGGCCTTCTGCCGGTTCTCCAACTCCTCGGAGCGGTCGCGCAGTTGCTCGGTCAGCTCCTGCGACTGCTTCAGCAGCACCTCGGTCTTGGTATTGACCGAGATCGTGTTGACGCTGGTCGCGATCATCTCGGCGATCTGGTTGAGGAAGTCCTTCTGGATCTGGGTGAACGGGGTGAAGGAGGCCAGCTCGATGACGCCGAGCACCTTGCCCTCGAACAGCACCGGAAGGACGATCACCTGCGCCGGAGGCGCCTCGCCGAGCCCGGAGGAGATCTTCAGATAGCCGCTGGGCGCGTTCTCCACGAGGATCGTGCGCTTCTCCTCGGCGGCCGTCCCGATGAGCGCCTCACCCGGCCGGAAGGACGTCGGCATGGAGCCCATCGAATAGCCGTACGACCCGAGCATCCTCAGCTCGTACGCCTCGTCGTTCTCCGCGGCCAGGTCCTTGCCGTCCAGGAGCGGCATGGCGACGAAGAACGCGCCGTGCTGCGCGGTCACCACCGGCGTCAGCTCGCTCATGATCAACGAGGCCACGTCCGCCAGGTCGCGGCGGCCCTGCATCAGCGCGGAGATCCGGGCGAGGTTGCCCTTGAGCCAGTCCTGCTCCTTGTTGGCGATCGTGGTGTCGCGCAGGTTGGCGATCATCTTGTTGATGTAGTCCTGGAGCTCCTGGATCTCGCCGGACGCGTCGACGTCGATCTTCAGGTTCAGGTCACCACGGGTCACCGCGGTCGCCACGCGCGCGATGGCGCGCACCTGACGCGTCAGGTTCCCTGCCATCTCGTTCACGGACTCGGTGAGGTCGCGCCAGGTTCCGTCGACGTCACGCACGCGTGCCTGGCCGCCGAGCTGTCCCTCGGTGCCCACCTCGCGGGCGACTCGGGTGACCTCCTCGGCGAACGACGACAGCTGGTCGACCATCGTGTTGATCGTCGTCTTCAGTTCGAGGATCTCGCCGCGGGCATCGATGTCGATCTTCTTGGTCAGGTCGCCCTTGGCGATGGCCGTGGTGACCATCGCGATGTTGCGCACCTGGCCGGTCAGGTTGGACGCCATGCCGTTCACGGAGTCGGTGAGGTCCTTCCACGTACCCGCCACACCCGGTACGTGCGCCTGGCCGCCGAGGATGCCGTCCGTGCCCACCTCGCGGGCCACCTTGGTGACCTGGTCGGCGAACGAACTCAGGGTCTTCACCATGGTGTTGAAGGTGTCGGCGAGCTGCTGGACCTCGCCGCGCGCCTCGATCGTCACCGTACGGGTCAGGTCACCGTTGGCGACGGCCGCAGCGACCTGGGAGATGTTGCGCACCTGCATGGTCAGGTTCTTGGCCATCAGGTTCACGTTGCCGCTGAGGTCCTTCCAGATGCCCGTGACACCCGGAACGTGCGCCTGACCGCCCAGGATGCCCTCGGTGCCCACCTCACGGGCCACCCGGGTCACCTGCTCGGCGAAGCTGGAGAGCTGGTCGACCATCGTGTTGACGGTCGTCACGAGCTCGAGGATCTCGCCCTTGGCGTCGACGGTGATCTTCTTCGACAGGTCGCCCTTGGCGACCGCGGTCGTGACCTCGGCGATCTGGCGCACCTGAATGGTCAGGTTGTTCGCCATGAAGTTCACGGACTGCGTGAGGTCCTTCCAGGTGCCGGAGACGCCCTGGACCTCGGCCTGACCGCCGAGCTGGCCCTCCGTACCCACCTCACGGGCGACCCTGGTGACCTCCTCCGCGAACGACGACAGCTGGTCCACCATCGTGTTCAGCGTGTTCTTGAGCTCCAGGATCTCGCCGCGCGCGTCCACGGTGATCTTCTGCGACAGGTCACCGCGGGCCACCGCGGTGGCGACCTGGGCGATGTTGCGCACCTGGGCGGTGAGGTTCCCCGCCATGCCGTTCACGGAGTCGGTCAGGTCCCGCCACACGCCGGCCACACCGGGCACCTGCGCCTGCCCGCCCAGCCGGCCCTCGGTGCCCACCTCGCGGGCCACCCGGGTCACCTGGTCGGCGAAGCCGGAGAGCTGGTCGACCATCGTGTTGATGGTGTTCTTCAGCTCCAGGATCTCGCCGCGCGCGTCGACGTCGATCTTCTGCGACAGGTCACCCTGGGCCACCGCAGTGGTGACCTGCGCGATGTTGCGCACCTGGGCGGTCAGGTTGCCTGCCATGCCGTTGACGGAGTCGGTCAGCTCCTTCCACGTACCGGCGACCCCCGGTACGACGGCCTGACCGCCGAGCCTGCCCTCGGTACCCACGTCCCGGGCCATCCGCGTGACCTGGTCGGCGAAGGACGACAGCTGGTCGACCATCGTGTTCACGGTGTTCTTCAGCTGGAGCATCTCGCCGGAGACGTCCACGGTGACCTTCTGCGACAGGTCGCCGTTGGCCACGGCCGTCGTCACCTGGGCGATGTTCCTCACCTGTCCGGTGAGGTTCCGGAACGCGGTGTTGACGGAGTCCGTCAGGTCCTTCCAGGTCCCGGCCGCGCCCGGCACCTGCGCCTGGCCGCCCAGCTCACCCTCGACACCGACCTCACGCGCGACCCGCGTGACCTCGGCACCGAACGCCGACAGCTGGTCCACCATGCCGTTGACGGTGTTCTTCAGCTCCAGCATCTCGCCGGCCACGTCGACCGTGACCTTCTGCGACAGGTCACCACTGGCCACGGCCGTCGTCACGGCGGCGATGTCCCTCACCTGAATGGTGAGATTGCGGAAGACGGTGTTGACGGAGTCCGTCAGGTCCTTCCAGGTGCCCGCGGCGCCCGGCACGTTCGCCTGGCCGCCCAGCCGGCCCTCGGCGCCGACCTCGTTGGCCACGCGGGTGACCTCGTCCGCGAAGATGCGCAGCGTCTCGGTCATCTGGTTGATCGTGTCCGCGAGCTGGGCGACCTCGCCCCGCGCCGACACGGTCACCTTCTGCGACAGATCACCGTTGGCGACCGCCGTCGTCACCTGGGCGATCCCACGCACCTGGGCCGTCAGGTTGCCGGCCATGAGATTCACCGAATCGGTGAGGTCCTTCCACACGCCGGCCACACCCGGCACCTGCGCCTGCCCGCCGAGCTCGCCCTCCGTGCCCACCTCGCGCGCGACTCGCGTCACCTCGGAGGAGAAGGACGACAGCTGGTCCACCATCGTGTTGACGGTGTTCTTGAGCTCCAGCATCTCGCCGGCGACGTGCACGGTGACCTTGCGGGACAGATCGCCCTTGGCGACCGCCGTGGTCACCAGCGCGATGTCCCTCACCTGCGCCGTCAGCCGGTAGGCCATCGTGTTGACGGAGTCCGTGAGGTCCTTCCACGAACCCGACATCCCGCGCACGCGTGCCTGCCCGCCGAGCTTGCCCTCGGTACCGACCTCGCTGGCCACCCGGGTGACCTCGTCGGTGAACGTCGAGAGCTGATCGACGAGGTTGTTCACCGTACGCCCGACCTTGAGGAACTCGCCCCGCAGCGGATGCCCGGTCCCGTCCGCGCCCTGCGTACGCAACTCCATGCGCGGCGACAGATCACCGTCCGCCACCGCGGACAGCACCCGGCCGACCTCGGAGACCGGCCGTACGAGGTCGTCGACCAGGGAGTTGGAGTTGTCGATCGCGGCTCCCCAGGAGCCCTCGCAGGCGCCCGTCTCCAGCCGCTCCGTGAGCTTGCCCTCCCGGCCGACCATGCGCCGCACACGCGCCAGCTCACCCGTGAGGTGGAGATTGCGGTCGGCCACCTCGTTGAAGACGGCGGCGATCTCCGACATCACGCCGTCGCCGGACACCGTGAGCCGCTTCCGGAAGTTCCCGTCGCGCATGGACACCAGTGCCGCAAGCAGCCGGTTCAGGGCAGCCGTGTCCACGGCAGTGGTCCCGCCACGCGCCTTGCGCTCGTTCCTCAGGGACTGTCCGCCTTTCGCGCGCGTCTTAGTGCCCCGCGTCGCTGCGCCAGACTCCACTGTGTCCCTCCCGCAGGGGTCGACCGTTATGCCGTGCTCGGGTTGCTGCTGCTCCGCGTACCCATTACTGCTGGGTATTCCTGCCGGATATACCAGGCCACACCACGTGCTGCTGCCCGCGGTACGCGACTCACACTCAGCCTGCCCGGACCTTCACAAGAAGCTTGCCCAGTGTTTCACCCTGCCTGAACCCGGCCATAACAGTTCGGCAGCTTCGCACATCGTCCGCACACCCTCTGGGCGGAAACACTGCAGACCGGCATCCGCATGGACGGCGAAGGTAAGTAACCTTGCATGCGGCTGTCCAGCCGCGCCGGTCCCGTCCGGCCTGGGCGGTGACAGGAGGAGCACGAGCGGGCATCGGAGGGGCAGCCGGACATGACCACCGGACTGATCCCGGGGGGACAATCCCCGGACCGGCCGACGGGGGCGCACATGCCGCACCAGCGGCGTGAGCCGGTCGGCCAGGTAGGCCTGCACGTCGACAACCGGACGAGGAGTTCAGTGATCACCGCGCGCGCGGCAGCCAGCTTCGATCCCGTCGGGCGATCGGTCGCGAGCGCCCGCTCCTTCGTCCGCGACACGCTGCAGGGCTGGGGTTTCGCCGACATCGTCGACGACGCCGTCGTCCTCACCAGTGAACTGGTGACCAACGCCGTCGTGCACGCCGGCACCTCCGCGGACGTCCTGTGTCTGCGCAGTGAGGAAGGTGTACGAATCGAGGTGGCCGACCGGTATCCGGAGCGCGAGATCCCGCTCCAGGGCTCACCGGTCAACATGGGCAGCCCCGACCGCGAGGGCGGCCGCGGCCTCCAGCTCTGCGCGGCCCTCGCCGGCCGCTGGGGCGTCGAGTACACCCCCACGCACAAGCAGGTCTGGTTCCAACTCGACCTCCCCGCACGCCCGGTGGGCACGCGCGCCGCCGGCCCTTCGCTGCCCTCCGACCTCCTCCCGCTCGCCGACGGCCGGGTCCGCGTCGCGGTCGTCCAGATCGACCGCACGGGCTCCATTTCGTCGTGGAACGAGGACGCCGAGGAGCTCTTCGGCTACGCGGCCGAGCAGGTCACCGGCAAGCCCCTCACGGACCTCGCGGCCTGGCCGCACACCCCGGGCACCAGCACCGGCATCGCGGAGGCCCTCCAGCTCTCACGCTGGGAGGGCAGCTACGGCATCAGGGGCGCCAACGGCCGCGTCACCCCGGTGTACGCCTCTCATCTCCGCGTCCGCGACACGGGCGGCGAACCCTCCACGGTCTGCCTCCTGGTCCGCGACCACGAACGCGCCGTCCTCCAGACCCCGCTGCGGGTCCCCGCCTCCGACGCGTCCAGCGAGTCGACGAGCACCGACCCGTTCGAGGTGTTCATCGGCTCCCCGGCCCCGGACGACCTCGACGGCCTCCTCCAGCGCACGGTGGAACGCGCCCGGGACATGCTGGACGGCGACTCCGCGTTCCTGCTCCTCGCGACCGACGACGAGACGGAGTTGGAGGTCCGCGCGTCCACCGGCCTGCCCTCCGCCCGCCAGCGCTTCGCGCGCGTGCCCGTCGAAGCCGGCCCCGGCCGCTACGGCTCCGCCCGGATGCCGGCGGTCCACGAGGACCTCACCATGGTCCCCGGCGCCGTACCCCTGCTCCGCGGCACCGGCATGCGCTCGGTCGTCACGGTCCCCCTGAAAGTCGAGGGCCGCCTGACCGGCTCCCTCGGCGTCGCCGCCGAGGGCCCCGCGAGATACTCCAACGAAGAGGCCCTGCGCCTGCAGTTCGCCGCCGACCGCATCGCGCTCGCGGTCGAATCGGCCCGCCTGGGCGAGCTCGAACGCCTGCGCCGCGGCTCCCTCAGCTTCCTGGTGGAGGCCTCCGACCTCCTCGCCGGCACCCTGGACCGCGACCAGACCCTCGCCCTGATGGCACAGATGACGGTCCCGACCCTGGCCACCTGGTGCGCGGTCTACACGATCGCCGACCAGGCCTCGGAGCCGTACCTGTCCTACGTCCTGCACGAGGACGAGGAACTCATCGACGGCATTAAGTCACTGCTCTCGAAGATCCCCCCGCCGGACCCGGTACCCACCCCGGGCGCCCGGGTCTGGTCGGCCCCCGCCGAATCCGCCCACCAGGCCGCCCTGCGCACCTCCATGCGCAGCCTCGGCCTGGGCGAGCCCGTCGGCCGCATCAGCGCCGGCATCGGCCCCACGCTGGCCACGGCGTCCGCGGTCGGCGGCGAGACGGTCGTCCTGCCCCTGGTGGCGCGCAACCGCGTCATCGGCATGCTCACCCTCGGCAAGCCCACGGACGAACACTTCCGCCAGGAAATCCTGGAGTTGGCCGAGGACCTCTCCCGAAGGGCCGCTCTGGCCCTGGACAACGCCCGCCTCTACTCCGAGCGCACCGCCATCAGCCAGTCCCTCCAGCGCAGCCTCCTGCCGCCCGAGCTCCCGGAGATCGACGGCGTCGAGGTCGAGGTCATCTACCGCGCGGCCGGCGAGGGCAACGAGGTCGGCGGCGACTTCTACGACCTCTTCCCGATCAGCGACGGCGCCTACGGCTTCGCCATCGGCGACGTCTGCGGTACGGGCCCGAACGCGGCGGCGGTCACCGGCCTCGCCCGGCACGCCCTCCGGCTCCTGGCGCGCGAGGGCCTCAGCGGCCCCGCGGTCCTGGAGCGCCTCAACTCCGCGATCCTCGACGAGGGCGCCCGCAGCCGCTTCCTGACCCTCCTCTACGGCGAGTTGAGGCCACAGGAGGACGGCAGCGCCGAACTGAAGGTGGTCTGCGCCGGCCACCCGCTGCCGCTCCGCCTGCGCCAGGACGGCACGGTCGAGCCGGCCGCGGAACCCCAGCCGCTCCTCGGCGTCATGGAGGACCTGGAGCTCTACGAGCAGACGGTCACCCTCGACCCGGGCGATGTCCTGCTCTGCGTCACGGACGGTGTCACCGAACGCCGCGAAGGCAGCCGCATGCTGGGCGACGACGGCCTCACCGACGTCCTCACGACCTGCACCGGCCTCACAGCCGGCGCTGTGGCGGCCCGCATCATGCGCGCGGTCGAACGCTTCGCCTCTGACGCCCCGTCCGACGACATGGCGATCCTGGCGATGCGGGTGCCGGGCATCCACAAGGACTGAGGCAGGCTGGAACAAGGGCATGAGAAAGGCCCCGCCCGAATGGGCGGGGCCTTCTGCGTGGAGCCCCCAAACGGAATCGAACCGTTGACCTTCTCCTTACCATGGAGACGCTCTACCGACTGAGCTATAGGGGCCTGCTGCCCTTTGCGAAGTTTCCCTCGCGGCAACGGAATAGATCATACCCTGAACGCGCCATGCTCCCAAACTCGCTCAGAAGGCGGGCTGAAGCAGTCCTCCCAGCGCATTACAGGCAGACACGATGCGCTGCATGTCGCGCTTGGTCAGGGAAGCGTCGACCGGCAGAGCCAACGTTTCATCAGAGGCTCGCTCGGTCTCCGGCAGGGACACGCACCGCCGGAACTCAGGCAGCCGATGCACGGGCGTCTTCACCGGCACCCGGCACTCAACTCCCCTGGCCCGCACGGCCCGAGCGAAAGCGTCCCGATCCGGCCGCCCGTTCCCCGGAACCCGCACGACGTACTGCTGGTAGGTGTGCCCGTCGCCGCCGTCCGGCGTGTACACACCCTTGAGCTTCGCATCCAGGTACGAGGCCCGCTGCCTGCGCTGAGCGATCTCGTCGTACGGAGCCTCGGACTCACCCTGCTCCAGCACCAGCAGCCCGTGCCGCTGACCGATCTCGTGCAACCGCGCGATATCAGCCGACCGACCGAAACGGTGTACGGCGACGACGGCGGCCGTGCGCTGAGTGACCACCGCCTCGACAGCGGAGCCGTCCAGGCAGTACGTCACCGGATCTATGTCGGCGAACACCGGCAGCGCTCCGGCCAGGACCACGGCCTCGGCGACTTCGACGTTCCCGAAGGCCGGTACGACAACCTCATCACCGACACCGACGCCGGCGGCCCTGAGCATTGCAGCAGTACCCATGTGGGTGATGTTGGTTGCGGAACGTGAACGTCAGGTGACGGACAACAAAAAAGGGTTGGACCCAGAACCGAAGTTCAGGGTCCAACCCTATAAAAGGAGTTCGGCGGCGTCCTACTCTCCCACAGGGTCCCCCCTGCAGTACCATCGGCGCTGTAAGGCTTAGCTTCCGGGTTCGGAATGTAACCGGGCGTTTCCCTCACGCTATAACCACCGAAAC
>NZ_JBIDDQ010000032.1:0-100747 GCF_043195415.1 Streptomyces sp. Y7 | reverse complement strand
ATTAGGGTTTCGGTGGTTATAGCGTGAGGGAAACGCCCGGTTACATTCCGAACCCGGAAGCTAAGCCTTACAGCGCCGATGGTACTGCAGGGGGGACCCTGTGGGAGAGTAGGACGCCGCCGAACAATCTTTGGAGGACCCCTGGTCCCAGCGTTCAGCTGGGACCAGGGGTCCTTTTGTTTTTACAATGCTTGAGGTACCGAAGACAGGAGTCACCGATGTCCACCAACTCTCCCGACGACCGACCGGAGCGCGACCAGCGGCGACGGGACGGCGGTGACCGTGGTGACCGAGGCGGTTACCGGGGGGACCGTGGTGACCGTGGTGGCTTCCGTCGCGACAACGACCGTGGTGGTGACCGCGGCCGCTTCCGCCGTGACGACAACCGCCGTGACGACAACCGCCGTGACGACAACCGCCGTGACGACAACCGTCGTGACGACAACCGCGGTGGTGGATACGGCCGGCGTGACGACCGTCGCGATGACCGGCGTGACGACCGCCGTGACGACCGCCGTGACAGTGACCGTGGGCCTCGTCCCCCCTTCCGTCGTGACGACCGGCCCGCGGGGCCGCGCCGGGACGACCGGGATCGTGACCGCGGGTTCCGGCGGGACGGCGACCGTCCGACCTACCGTCGCGATGACCGGCCCGCTGGGCCGCGTCGGGACGATGACCGCGGAGGGTACGGCCGACGTGAGGACAGCCGTGGTGGCTACCCGCGCCGCGACGACCGCCGGAGCGACGACCGGGACCGTGGCTTCCGCCGTGACGACAACCGCGGTGGTGGATACGACCGCCGCGACGACCGGCGTGACGACCGGCGTGATGACCGCCGTGACGACCGTGGTGGTTTCCGGCGCGACGACCGCGACCGGGGCTTCCGGCGCGATGACCGTGGTGAGCGCGGTGACCGGGAGCGTGGCGGTTTCCGTCGGGACGACCGTCGCGACAGTGACCGTGGCGAGCGCGGTGACCGCCCCGGGTTCCGTCGGGACGACAGCCGCGGGGACCGCGGTGGATTCCGGGGGCGGGACGACAGCCGTGGTGACCGTGGTGGATTCCGGGGTCGGGACGACAGCCGCGGCGAGCGTGGTGGGTTCCGGGGGCGGGACGACAGCCGGGGCGACCGCGGTGGGTTCCGGGGTCGGGACGACCGTGGGCCGCGTCGAGACGACCGTGGTGGGCGTCCCGGAGGGTTCCGTGGCCGCGATGACCGGCGTGACGACAGGCGCGACGACCGTCGGGACGACCGGCGTGGCGGCGGGCGGTTCCGTGACGAGCGGGACCGTGACCGGGAGCCGATCAAGCGGCTGCCGATCCCCGAGGACGTCACGGGCGAGGAGATCGACAAGGACGTACGGCAGGAGCTTCAGAGCCTGCCGAAGACGCTCGCGGAGGATGTCGCCAAGAACCTGGTGATGGTCGCGCGGCTCATCGACGAGGACCCCGAGGGTGCCTACGGCTACTCCAGGGTGGCTCTGCGGCTCGCGTCGCGTGTCGCGGCCGTACGAGAGGCGGCCGGGTTCGCGGCGTACGCCAACCAGAAGTACGCGGAGGCGCTGGCCGAGTTCCGGGCGGCCCGGCGGATGACGGGTGGCGTGGAGCTGTGGCCGCTGATGGCGGACTGCGAGCGTGGGCTCGGGCGGCCGGAGAAGGCGCTGGACATGGCCGGGGCTCCCGAGGTGCAGAAGCTCGACAAGGCCGGGCAGGTGGAGATGCGACTCGTCGCGGCCGGCGCCCGGCGTGACATGGGGCAGCTGGACGCGGCCATCGTGACGCTCCAGAGCTCCGAGCTCGCTTCCAACTCCGTCCAGCCGTGGACCGCGCGGCTCAGGTACGCCTACGCGGACGCGCTGCTCGCCGCCGGGCGGGAGGGTGAGGCGCGTGAGTGGTTCGCGAAGGCCGTCGAGGCCGACAAGGACGGCAGCACGGACGCCTCCGACCGGCTCGCGGAGATGGACGGTGTCGATTTCGTCGACGCCTTCGACGAGGACGACGATGAGAACGAGGCCGACGAGACCGACGGCGACGGCGGCAGCGCGCGTGACGTCGTCGGTGAGGACGACGACGAGCGCGAGTAGCAGCGGCGCATGACGTGAGGGGCGGGATTCCGGCAACGGGGTCCCGCCCCTTCGGCGTTCTACAGGTCCAGTGCGCGCAGTACCAGGCCCGACGCCGGCTTGGGCCCGAACGACGTGGACTTGCGGGGCATGGTGACGCCCTGGCGGGCCAGCTCGCGTACGACGTCCTCGCGGACGGGGTGCATCAGGACGGCCGTACCGCCGTCGCGTTCCGCCTTGTCGACGGTGGCGGCGGTGTCGTGGATGTACGCGATGCGGGTGGGGTCGTCCTCGGGGACGTGCCAGACGTGGGCGAGGAGCGTGGCGTGCAGGACCGTCGCGTCGAGGGTGCGCCAGGCGGCGGGGCGGTCGGTGGGGACCGTACGGGCGAGGAGGTCCGGGTCCGGCCGGTCCACGAGGTGGAAGGCGCCGTCGCCGGCGAGGAGGTAGGCGTTGCCCGCGCACGCCGCGTCGGCGAGGGTCTCCAGCGCTGCGGCGAGGGGGACTTCGAGGCGGCGGACGCGGAAGAGGCCGTCGAGCGCGGCCAGGGCGTCCGGCACCGGCACGCCGTGCAGGAGGCGGTGGATGGCGCGGACGCGCAGGGGGTAGCGGGCCGTGTCGACCAGGAGGACCAGGCCGTAGTCCCAGGGGCTCGGCGAGCCGTGCTCCGCGCGTAGACGTCGATAGGTCGCCCAGCGGTGGTGGCCGTCGGCGATGAGGGCCTGGCGGTCGGTCAGGTCCGACTGGACGCGGTCCAGGGCGGCGGGGTCGGTGATCGACCACAGGCGATGGCTGAAGCCGTCCTCGGTGGTGGTCGCGAGGAGCGGCGGGCCCTCGATGGTCCGCTCGATGACGGCGGTCGTGTCCGCCGCCGTGCCGTTGCCCCGGTAGGTGAGGAGCAGGGGTTCGAGGTTCGCGGACGTGGCGCGCATCAGGTCCGCCCTGTCGGCGACCACGTGCGGCATGACGTCCTCGTGCGGCAGGACCAGGCCCTCCGAGGGCTCCGAGACGCGCAGGGCGCCGATGACGCCGCGTTGCAGCATGCCTTCGCCGTCGCACTGTTCGTAGACGTAGAGACCGGGGTCGGAGTCGGTGGTCAGGACGCCTTCGGACAGCCAGCGGCGCAGGGTCCGTGCCGCCTGTTGGTTGCGGGCGGCCGGCGTGTCCGCCTGGGGCAGGATCAGCCGGACGATGTTGTGCGGGTCCGAGTCCTGGAGATGGTGCAGGCCGTCGGGGCGGACCACGACGTCGTACGGCGGGGATGTCACGGCGGCCAGACTGCCGACCCGGTCAGGGTCGTAGCGCAGTCCTCGGAACGGGGTCAGTTCGAGGCCTCGGCGCGTCGTTGCTTCCGGGTGACCTGCTGTGTTCATCCCGGCATCGTACGGGTGTCGGTGGCATGGGGGATGATCGGGGGAAAGCCGTCGAACGAGGAGCGATGCCAAATGAGCCAGAGCGTCAGGACGAGGCCCTCGGGCAGTGGCCGGGCCCTGAGCGAGGCGTACGACACGGCGCTGCTCGACCTCGACGGTGTGGTGTACGCGGGCGGGAACGCGATCGCGTACGCCGTCGAGTCGCTCGCGGCGGCGCGGACGGGCGGGATGCATCTCGCGTACGTCACGAACAACGCCCTGCGGACGCCGGATGTCGTGGCCGCGCACCTGACGGCGCTGGGGATACCCACGGGTGCGGACGACGTCATCACGTCCGCGCAGGCTGCCGCGCGGCTGATCAGCGAGCAGGTGCCGAAGGGCGCCCGGGTGCTGGTCATCGGCGGGGAGGGGCTGCGGGTGGCGCTGCGCGAGCGCGGCCTCGAACCGGTCGAGTCGGCGGACGACGATCCGGCGGCGGTGGTGCAGGGGTTCGGCGGGCCGGAGCTGGTGTGGGGGCGGTTCGCGGAGGCGTGCTACGCCATCGCGCGCGGGGTGCCGTGGTTCGCGTCCAACACCGACCTGACGATTCCCGGCGCGCGGGGGATCGGCCCGGGCAACGGGGCGGCGGTGGAGGTCGTACGGATCGCCACCGGGGCCGAGCCGCAGGTGGCGGGCAAGCCGCTGCCTCCGATGCACCGCGAGACGATCCTGCGCACCGGCGCCGAGCGGCCGCTGGTGGTCGGGGACCGGCTGGACACGGACATCGAGGGCGCGTTCAACGGCGAGGTCGACTCGCTGCTCGTCCTGACCGGCGTGACCGACGGCGCCCAGCTTCTGGCCGCGCCGCCTCAGCACCGGCCGACGTATGTCGACGCCGATCTGCGCGGGCTGCTCACCGGGCAGCCGGAGGTCACCGGGCAGGGGGAGGGCTTCCGCTGCGGTGGCTGGACGGCGACCGCGCGGGCGGACCGGCTGGAACTCGACGGCGACGGTGAGGTCTTGGACGGCCTGCGGGCGCTGTGCGCGGCGGCCTGGACGGCGGCCGGAGAGGGCTCGTGCGCCCTGGACTCCGGGAAGGCGTTGGCGCGGCTGGGGTGGTGAATCGCCGCTCGGTCGTGGTGTGAGGGAGCGCACGCAGCGGGATCGTGGCTGATTGGGAGGGTAGGCTAACCTAACTGCGTGTTGGTTGACAGTCCTCCCGAACAGCGCGCGGAGTCCGTGTCCGCGCCACCAACCCGACGGGCGATACGTGCCGTTGGGTTGCTCGTCTCTGTCCTGATCCTGCTGGCCGTGGCGACCGCCAGCATCGCGATCGGGGCGAAACAGCTGTCCGTGGGGGAGGTCTGGCACGGGCTGTTCGAGAGTTCGGGCACCTACGGCGACGTCGTGGTCGACGACCGGATCTCACGCACCGTCCTCGGTCTGCTCGCGGGCGCCGCGCTCGGTCTCGCCGGCGCCGTGCTCCAGGCGCTCACCCGCAACCCGCTCGCAGACCCCGGCCTGCTGGGCATCAACGCGGGCGCGTCCGCGGCGGTCGTCACCGCCATCACCTTCTTCGGCGTCACCAGCCTGAACGTCTACGTCTGGTTCGCCTTCCTCGGCGCGGCGGCGGTCGGCGCGATGGTCTGGTTCCTCGGCGGGAGCCGGGGCGCCACACCGGTCCGGCTCGCACTGGCCGGTACGGCGATCAGTGCCGCCCTCTACGGCTATCTCCAGGCCGTGATGATCATGGACGACGTCGCGCTGAACAGGATGCGCTTCTGGACCGTCGGTTCGCTGACCTCGGCGACGGACGCGACCATCCAGCAGGTGCTGCCGTTCCTCGTGGGCGGCATGGTCCTGGCGCTCGCTCTCGCCCGGCCGCTCAACGCCATGGAGATGGGCGACGACACCGCCAGGGCGCTCGGCGCCAACCTGAACCGCACCCGGGTGCTGGCGATGCTCGCGGCCACCGTGCTGTGCGGTGCCGCGACCGCCGCGTGCGGTCCGATCGTCTTCGTCGGCCTGATGGTGCCGCACGTCGTGCGCTCGTTCACCGGGCCCGACCTGCGCTGGATCCTGCCGTACGCGGCCGTCCTGTCGCCGGTGCTGCTGCTCGGCGCCGATGTCATCGGCCGGATCGTCGCCCGGCCCTCCGAGCTCCAGGTCGGCATCGTCACCGCGATCCTCGGCGGACCGGTCTTCATCTTTCTCGTACGACGGCGGAGGACGGCCCAGCTGTGAGGACCGCGGAGAAGAGCGAACCGAAGAACGCGGCCGCGGTGAAGTCCGCCCGCGCCAACCGTGCCGTACGGACCCCGGGCGGGCTCTCCGTCCGCCTGGACGTGCGGGCCCTGATCGTCGTCGTGCTGCTGCTGCTCGCCGGGCTCGGCGCGAGCGTGCTGCTGATCGGCACCGGCGATTTCCCGATCGGGGCGGGCGACGTGCTCAAGACGCTGTTCGGCGAGGGCAACGCCGGTCAGGAGTTCATCGTCAACGACCTCCGTCTGCCGCGCGTGCTGGTCGGGCTCCTGGTCGGCGCCTCGCTCGGCCTCGGCGGCGCGCTGTTCCAGGCGCTGTCCCGCAATCCGCTGGGCAGCCCGGACATCCTCGGCCTCGGACAGGGCGCCACGGCCGGGGCGCTCGTGGTGATCGTGCTGTTCTCCGGTGACGCCCGCCAGGTCACCGCGGGCGCGCTCGTGGGCGGACTGGCGACCGGTCTCGCCATCTATCTGCTCGCCTGGAAGCGGGGCGTGCACGGCTATCGACTGGTCCTGGTCGGTATCGGCATGTCCGCGATCATGACGGCGGTCAACGGCTATCTGCTGACCAAGGCCGACCTGGTCGACGCGGCCCGTGCGGTCGTGTGGATGACGGGCTCCCTCAGCGGCCGGGACTGGGCGCAGGTCTGGCCGCTGCTCGCGCTGTGCGCCGTCCTCGTGCCGCTCGTCCTCGCCAACGCGCGCGGGCTGCGGATGATGGAGATGGGCGACGACGTGTCGTACGCCCTCGGGGTGCGCGTCGAACGCGTACGGCTGCTGCTGATGCTGTCCGCCGTACTGCTGACCGCCGCCGCCACGGCCGCCGCCGGCCCCGTCAGCTTCGTGGCGCTCACCGCCCCGCAGCTCGCCCGCCGCCTGACCCGCTCGCCCGGCCCGAACCTGCTGCCCTCGCTGTGCATGGGTGCCGCGCTGCTCGTCGCCGCCGACTGGATCTCCCAGCGGGTCTTCGGCGCCGACCAGATGCCCGTGGGCGTGGTCACCGGCGTGCTCGGCGGCGTATATCTGCTGTGGCTGCTGGTCACCGAACGCAAGGCGGGCCGGATATGAGCGCCGGCGACAGCAGGAACAGCAAGGGCCTCAGCAGCGGGCCGAACAACCGAAGGAGCACCGTGAACCGCCTGTCCGCCGACAACGTCACCCTCGCCTACGACCAGCGGGTCATCGCCGAGCAGCTGTCGGTGGAGATACCCGACAACTCGTTCACCGTGATCGTCGGCCCGAACGCGTGCGGCAAGTCCACGCTGCTGCGGGCGCTGTCGCGGATGCTCAGGCCCAGCCAGGGCCGGGTGCTGCTGGACGGCCAGGTGATCCAGTCGATGCCGGCGAAGAAGGTCGCGCGCACCCTCGGGCTGCTGCCGCAGTCGTCGATCGCGCCCGACGGGATCACCGTCGCCGACCTGGTGGGCCGCGGCCGGTACCCGCACCAGGGGATCCTGCGCCAGTGGTCGACCGAGGACGAGCGGGTCGTCCAGGAGTCGATGGAGCAGACCGGCGTCGCCGAGCTCGCGGATCGCTATGTCGACGAACTCTCCGGCGGTCAGCGCCAGCGCGTGTGGATCGCGATGGCGCTCGCCCAGCAGACGCCGCTGCTGCTGCTCGACGAGCCGACGACCTACCTGGACATCCAGCACCAGATCGACGTCCTCGACCTGTGCGCCCAGCTCCACGAGGAGCAGGGCCGCACGCTCGTCGCCGTGCTGCACGACCTCAACCACGCGGCCCGCTACGCCACCCACCTCATCGCCCTGCGCGGCGGAGCGGTGATCGCCGAGGGCGCGCCCAACGACATCGTCACCGCCGAGCTGGTCGAGGACGTCTTCGGGCTGCGCTGCCAGGTCATCGACGACCCGGAGACCGGGACGCCGCTCGTGGTCCCGGCGGCCCGCAGGGCGCGGGAACAGGACAAGCAGGACAAGAAGGAGCAGGGCCCGAAGGACCGGGCCGAGAAGGAGAGCGCCGAGCGGGCGCAGGGCGACAAGGTGGCCGCTACAGAAGCTTCCTGAGCAGCAGCAGGTCGCGCACCCCCGCGTGGAGTTTCACCCGGCCCGCGCCCCAGGCCTTGGCGAAGTTCAGCTCGCCGGCGACCAGGGCGACCAGGTCGTCGCCGCTCATGCTCAGCCTGATCTGGGCCTTCTCGCGGGGTGGGCCCTGGAGCGTGTCGTGGACGTGGATCCGGCCGCCCGCCATGCGGCCGGCGAAGGTGACGTCCAGGTCGGTGATGTGGCAGCTCACCGAGCGGTCCAGGGCCGCGGCCGAGCGGGCGTCCCCTTCGGCGCGCTGCATGTTGTCCGAGAGCTTTTCGAGTGCGGCGCGGCACTCCTCAGTCGTGGCCATCGCGATCGACGGTACCCCAGCGGTTCGGGGTAGCGTCTGGGCATGAGCGACACGGTTCCGGAGACGGAGATCCCGGTGGCGGAGGCCGAGCCGGAGACCACGGCCGAGCAGCACCCGGCCGGGCCCGCGGGCGAGCCCGAGCACGACCCGGCCGCGCCCGCCCCGCTGCACATCCCCCGCGTCCCCACCGGCGACGCCGAGGTGGACGCCCAGCTGGAGCGCCTCGGTGACGCCGACCACCTCGCCACCGACGGGCACCTGGAGGTGTACGAGGATGTACACCGGGGGCTGCGCGACGCGCTCACCGCGCTCGACGCCCGCCCGGGACCTCCGGCGCCCCCGTCGATGCCTGGGATGAGGAGCTGAACCGAACGTGGCAGGAGTCGCACGCCGCCGTCTCGACGCGGAGCTGGTCCGCCGGAAACTCGCGCGGTCGCGTGAGCACGCCAGCCAGCTGATCGCCGCCGGCCGGGTGACCGTCGGCAAGACCGTCGCGACCAAGCCGGCCACGCAGGTGGAGACCGCGGCGGCGATCGTCGTCCAGTCCGACGGCGGCGACCCCGAGTACGTCTCGCGCGGCGGACACAAGCTCGCGGGCGCGCTGGAGGTCTTCGTGCCCCAGGGGCTCGCGGTGCGGGGGCGGCGGGCGCTGGACGCCGGCGCGTCCACCGGAGGCTTCACCGACGTACTGCTGAGGGCCGGAGCCGCGCAGGTCGTCGCCGTGGACGTCGGATACGGACAACTCGCCTGGACTCTCCAAAGCGATGAACGCGTCATCGTCAAGGACCGTACGAACGTACGCGAGTTGACGCTCGAAGCGATCGATGGGGAACCAGTGGATCTTGTCGTGGGGGATCTGTCCTTCATCCCGCTCGGCCTGGTGCTGCCCGCCCTGGTGCGGTGCGTGAAGCCGGACGCCGATCTGGTGATGATGGTGAAGCCGCAGTTCGAGGTGGGGAAGGAACGGCTGGGCAGCGGGGGAGTCGTACGGAGTCCGCAGCTGCGGGCGGAGGCCGTGCGCGGTGTCGCCGAGAAGGCGTGGGAGCTCGGGCTCGGGGTGAACGGGGTCACGGCGAGTCCGTTGCCCGGCCCGTCCGGGAATGTCGAGTACTTTCTGTGGCTGCGTGCCGGGGCGCCCGCCCCGGACCCGGCCGACGTTGACCGAGCAGTGGCGGAGGGGCCGCGTTGATGCAGAACTCAGCTCGTACTGTTTTTCTCCTCGCCCACACAGGGCGGCCGGCGGCCATTCGCAGCGCCGAACTGGTGGTCAAGGGACTGCTGCGGTCGGGGATCGGCGTGCGGGTGCTGTCGGCGGAGGCGGAGGACCTGCCCCTGCCCAGCGAGGTGCAACTCGTCAAGGAGGCGACCCCGCAGTGCCTCGACGGGTGTGAACTGCTCATCGTGCTCGGCGGCGACGGGACGCTGCTGCGCGGCGCCGAGTTCGCGCGTGCGTCCGGGGTGCCGATGCTGGGCGTCAACCTCGGGCGGGTCGGGTTCCTCGCGGAGGCCGAGCGGGACGATCTGGACAAGGTCGTCGACCGGGTCGTCACCAAGGCGTACGAGGTCGAGGAGCGGATGACCGTCGATGTCGTCGTCCATCAGAACGGCGACATCGTGCACACGGACTGGGCGCTGAACGAGGCGGCCGTGCAGAAGGCCGGCGCCGAGAAGCTGCTCGAGGTGGTGCTGGAGATCGACGGGCGGCCGGTGACGGGGTTCGGGTGCGACGGCATCGTGCTGTCCACGCCGACCGGGTCGACGGCGTATGCGTTCTCCGCCGGTGGGCCCGTGGTGTGGCCCGAGGTCGAGGCGCTGTTGATGGTGCCGATCTCGGCGCACGCGCTGTTCGCGAAGCCGCTGGTGACCTCGCCGGACTCGGTGCTCGCCGTGGAGGTGCTGCCGCACATCCCGCCGGGGGTGTTGTGGTGTGACGGGCGGCGGACCGTGGAGTTGCCTCCGGGGGCGCGGGTCGAGGTGCGGCGGGGGGCCGTGCCGGTGCGGCTGGCCCGGTTGCATCATGCGTCGTTCACCGACCGGCTGGTTGCGAAGTTCGCGTTGCCGGTTTCCGGGTGGCGAGGGGCGCCTCATTAGCCGTTTCGCCGTGGGACGTGGGGATGCGTTGGCGGCTGCGGGTTCGTTGTGGCCTGTCGCGCAGTTCCCCGCGCCCCTTGGGGCGTGACACTCGCCTGGGTGACATGTGCTGCCGATACACATTCGTCACCTGCACCTTCACATCACGGACCCGGGGGCCGTCGCACTTCCCCGTGCCGACCTCGTAAGGTCGTGTCCGTGTTGGAGGAGATGCGGATACGGTCGCTCGGAGTCATCGACGACGCGGTCGTCGAGTTGTCGCCGGGGTTCACCGCCGTCACGGGCGAGACGGGTGCGGGCAAGACCATGGTGGTCACCAGCCTGGGGCTGCTGCTCGGCGGGCGGGCGGACCCGGCACTCGTGCGGATCGGGGCCGAGAAAGCGGTCGTGGAGGGGCGGATCACCGTCCCCCCGGGCACCTCGGCAGTCGTACGGGCCGAGGAGGCGGGGGCCGAGCTCGACGACGGTGCGTTGCTCATCAGCCGTACCGTTTCCGCCGAAGGGCGGTCCCGGGCGCACCTGGGCGGGCGCAGCGTGCCCGTGGGGATGCTGGCCGAGCTCGCCGACGAGCTGGTGGCCGTGCACGGGCAGACCGACCAGCAGGGGCTGCTGAAGCTCACCCGGCAGCGGCAGGCGCTCGACCGGTACGCGGGCGACGCCGTCGCGGTGCCGCTCGCCAAGTACGGCGAGGCGTACCGGCGGTTGCGGGCGGTCTCCGTCGAGCTGGAGGAGATCGTCACGCGCGCGCGTGAGCGGGCCCAGGAAGCCGACATGCTGCGGTTCGGGCTCGACGAGATCGCCGGTGTCGAGCCGCGCGCCGGTGAGGACGTGGAGCTCGCGGAGGAGGCCGAGCGGCTCGGGCACGCGGAGGCGCTGTCGGCCGCCGCCACGGCCGCTCACGCCGCTCTCGCCGGCAATCCGGAGGACCCCGAGGGCATCGACGCGACCACGCTCGTCGCGGGCGCCCAGCGGGCCCTGGACGCCGTCCGCTCGCACGATCCCGCGCTGGCCGCGCTGACCGACCGGATCGGGGAGATCGGGATCCTGCTCGGCGACGTCGCCGGGGAGCTGGCGGGATACGCGGACGACCTGGACGCCGATCCGCTGCGGCTCGCGGCGGTCGAGGAGCGGCGGGCCGCGCTGACCGCGCTCACGCGCAA
Source organism: Streptomyces sp. Y7 (assembly GCF_043195415.1). NCBI lineage: Bacteria > Bacillati > Actinomycetota > Actinomycetes > Kitasatosporales > Streptomycetaceae > Streptomyces > Streptomyces sp. Y7. Next base: position 89,465 of record NZ_JBIDDQ010000032.1, on the reverse strand, counting down.
GTACGGCGAGAACATCGCCGCCGTGCTCGCCTGGGCCGAAGAGGGCAGCACGCGGCTGACCGAACTGGACGGCGACGACGACCGGATCGGCGAGCTGACCGCCGAACGGGACGCGCTGCGCATCGAGCTGGGCGGGCTGGCGCAGGCGCTGTCGGACGCCCGCACGGAGGCGGCCGAGCGGTTCGCCGCCGCCGTGACGGCCGAGCTGGCCTCCCTCGCCATGCCGCACGCACGGGTCTCCTTCGCGCTTCGGCAGACCGAGGACCCGGAGGGCGTCGAGGTCGGCGGACGCGCGGTCGCCTACGGGCCGTCGGGCGTCGACGAGGTCGAGCTGCTGCTCGCCCCGCACCCGGGGGCGCCGCCCCGGCCCATCGCCAAGGGCGCCTCCGGCGGTGAGCTCTCCCGCGTGATGCTGGCCGTCGAGGTCGTCTTCGCGGGGACCGATCCCGTGCCGACGTACCTCTTCGACGAGGTCGACGCCGGCGTCGGCGGCAAGGCGGCCGTGGAGATCGGGCGACGGCTCGCCCGGCTGGCCAAGACCGCGCAGGTCGTCGTCGTGACCCACCTGCCGCAGGTCGCCGCCTTCGCCGACCGGCAGTTGCTCGTCGAGAAGACCAACGACGGGTCGGTCACCCGGTCCGGCGTGAAGGTCCTGGAGGGCGAGGAACGGGTCCGGGAGCTGTCCCGGATGCTGGCCGGCCAGGAGGACTCGGAGACCGCCCGGGCACACGCCGAGGAACTGCTGGAGACGGCTCGGGCCGACGGCTAGCCCGGTTCCCGGGGCCCGTAGGGTGGCCGGATGATCGGGCAAGCCGTTTCCCTCGGACTCTCCGCCACCCTCACCCGCCTCGCCACCACGGCCTTGCGTGCCCGGGCCCCCGGCGGCCGCGAGCGCTGGGAGCGGAAGAACTACGCGGGCCGGAACGTGGAGTTGTACGCCGGGCCCGCCGCGGCCCTGGCCTGCGCGGTCGGGACCGGGCGGGTGTCCCCGGCCGCCGGGGCCGCCGTGGCCGTCGCCGGGATCTGCGGGGCGTACGACGACATCGCCGGGGCGGCTGACGCGCGCCGCGGCTTCCGAGCACACCTGCGCGCCCTTCGGGACGGTGAAGTCACCAGCGGGGCGGTCAAGTTGTTCGGGATCTCGGCCGCCGGACTGGTCGCGGGGGCGTTCCTGAAGGAGCGGCCGCTGGACAGACTGCTCGCCGGGGTCGTGATCGCGGGTGCCGCGCACTTCGTGAACCTCGTGGACGTACGTCCCGGCCGGGCCGCCGCCGCGGTGCTCGCTCTCGGCGCGCCGGGGCTGCTCCGTACGGGAGCCGGGGCCGAGATCGCCGCCACCGCGACGGGCGCGGCGGCGGCCGTGCTCCCCGACGACCTCGGTGAACGGGCGATGATCGGCGACACCGGGGCGCATGCGCTGGGCGCGGCACTGGGCGCCGCCGTCGTCGCCGGGAACGGTCGCGCCGGACTGGTCGCGCACGCGGCGGCCGTCGTAGCCGCGACGGTGTACGGGGACAAAGTGAGCGAAACGGTACGGGCGTTGGGCGGGCCGTGAGCCACGAGGGCCGGCGAGAGGGACGGTGCGGGCGCCCGACATGGTGTGATGCGAACGTCGGCCGGCCGTCGCGCGTGCGCCAAGTGGCGGTCCCCGCCGGTCACTGAGAGATGCGCCACGCGCGCGTGTTCGTGCACGACAGGCACCCCGGCTCACTCGTGCAGGTGACTCCGTCCGCCGCGTTGCCCGCTCCCGTCCTCCCGACGGTCCCGGAACACCCGTGCGTCCTGGCATCCTTGGCGTAAACATGTCGTACGCGAAGGGATCCTCGCGGTACACCCCCTCCGCCCGATCCTTCTGTACGTTCTTCGTGACCGCCCCACCCACAACCAGGAGCCCCGGCCACGTGACCCCCGTGAGCAGCCACTCACCGCACGGCCAGTCGTCGATGCGCACCGTGCAGGTGCTGGGCGGCGGCAACGCCGGCAGCAGCGCACATGTGCGGTCGCTGGCCTCGGGGCTGGTCGCGCGGGGCGTGCGGGTCACCGTGTGCGCCCCCGTCGAGGCCGATCGCGCCTACGACTTCACCGGGGCCGGAGCCGAGCACGTACATGTGCCGCGCAGCAGCGATCCCGCCTCCGTGGCCGCGCTGCGAGCGGCATGCGCGGACGCCGACCTGGTGCACGCGCACGGACTGCACGCCTCCTTCCGTGCCGTGCTGGCGCTGAGCGGCCGGCGCACTCCGCTCGTCGTCACCTGGCACGACCGGGCCCATGCCGAGGGCGCCCGCGCCCACCTCCTGCGGCTGTTGGAACGGCGGGTCGTCAAGGCCGCCTCCGTCGTCCTCGGCACCACCTCGGCCCTGGTCGACCGGGCCCGCCGGACCGGCGCCCGGGACGCCCGCCTCGCCGCCGTCGCCCTGCCCGGCCGCCGCCCCGTCGCCGCACCGGACGACCCCGACCGGCTGCGGCCCAAGGTACGCGCCGAACTCGGCGCCACCGGACGGCCGTTGCTCATCGCGGTCGGCTCTCTGGAGCGGCATCGCGGATACGACGTACTGCTGGACGCCTCGCGCGCGTGGCGACGGCTCGATCCCGCCCCGCTGGTCGTGATCGCGGGGGAGGGGTCCCTGCGGGCCGGACTCCAGCGCCGGATCGAGGACGAGGAGCTGCCCGTACGGCTCATCGGGCGGCGTGACGACGTCTCCGAGCTGCTCGCCGCCGCCGATGTCGCCCTGCTGTCCAGCAGTTGGGAGTCGCGGTCCGTCCTCGCGCAGGAAGCCCTGCACGCGCGCGTGACGCTCGTCGCCACCGACGTCGGCGGCATGTCCGAAGTCGTCGGCGACGCGGCCGAACTCGTCCCGTACGGCGACCCGGACGCCCTCGCCGACACCGTCGTACGCCTGCTCGGCGACCCCGAGCGGCAGGACCTGCTGCGGGAGCGGGGCGTGCGGCAGGCGGCGACCTGGCCGACCGAGGACGAGACGGTGGCCCAAGTGCTGAGCGTCTACGACGAGTTGACGCAGCCCCGGCCCATGATCTGACCTGCCGCCGGACCGGCCCTAGGCGACGTGCCGGCGGGCCCGCAGCGCCAGGCTCAACGCCAGCACCGTCTGCGGGTCGTCGAGGTCGGTGCCGAGCAACTCGCCGATGCGGGCGAGGCGGTTGTAGAGCGTCTGCCGGTTCAGGTGCAGTTCACGGGCGGTCTCGGCCTTGCGGCCCGCGTGCGCCAAGTACGTCTCCAGCGTGGGCAGCAGAGGTGGCTTCGAGCGGTCGTCGTGCTCGCGCAGCGGGCCGATCGCGCGGTCCACGAAGGCCGCGAGGTCCGGGTGGTCACGCAGCCGCCACAGCAGCAGGTCGATGTCCAGCCGGCGGGCGTCGTACCAGGGGCGGTCCGCCAGGCCCTGCGCGGCCGTCGCCGTCTCCGCCGCGTGCCGCAGGCCCGCCGAGGCCGCGGCCCAGCCGCCCGCGACCCCGACCACCACGACCGGCGGCCTCGACCCCGGCCGCTGGATCCCGGCCCGCTCCACGCCCGCCCGCAGCGCCACCGCGACCCGGTCCGCGACCGCCGGCCGCTCCGTCTCCGCACGCAGGCCGACCAGCAGCGGCACCCGGCCCTCCACCGGCCGCACGCCCAGCAGCACCGGCACCCCCACCGAAGCCAGCTCCTCACCGACCGCGCGCGCCAGAACCGCCCAGCCGCCGCCGGGCGACAGCACGTCCCCGAGCCGCATCACCACCGGCAGCAGCGGGCCGTCACCCGGCTTGAAGCCCAGAACCCGTGCCTGCGCCGGGGCGTCCTCGGCGGCGATACGGCCCTCCGCCAGGTCGGTCAGGAAGTCGCCCCGCCCGCGGGCCGCCAGCTCCTCCTCCTGGCGGGCCTGCATCAGCACCACGGCGAGGATGCCGGCGGCCCGTTCGGCGGCGATCCGGTGCACCGGCGCCAGCGGACCCAGGACCGGCAGCAGGACGATACGGCCGCGGACCGACCCGGCGCCCTGGCCGCCGCCCGGCACGTCCACGAGCACCGCGCCCGTGGGCGGCGGCGTGTCCTTGTGCTGCCCCCGCAGCCCCTCCCACACCTGCAACGGGTCCGCCCCCTCCGGACCGGCGCCGGCGGCGTACAGCAGACGTCCGTCGGTCGCCTCCAGGAAGACCGGGTTGCCGCTGAAGTCCGCGAGGATACCGAGCACTTGAGGCACGCCTCCGCCCCCGAGCAGGGCCTCGGTGCAGCGGCGGTGCACCTCCTCCGCCCGTTGCAGCAGCGCGTAGTGGCCGTTGACGATCTCGGTGTGGATCTCCTCGGTGACCGTCACGAAGGGGACCTGGCGATGCAGCTGGACGAGCGGGAGACCGGCGGCGCGTGCCGTGTCGACGAGCGCGGAGGGCAGCCGGGTGAAGCGCGCGCCGAGCTCGATGACCAGGGCCGCGATGCCGCGCTCCGCCAGGGTGCGCACGAACGCGCGTTGGTCGGCCGGGCGGGTGCCGAGGCCGTACCCCGTGGTCAGCAGCAGCTCGCCGCCCTTGAGCAGGGAGGCGATGTTGGGCACCTCGCCCGCGTGCACCCAGCGCACGGTCCGCCCCAGCCGGTCGGCGCCCGCGAGGATCTCGGGCAGCCCACTGCGCAGACCGGGCAGCTCCAGCGCCCGCCGGACGGTGATCCCGGCGCCCTGGGTGTCGAATCCGCTGTTCGTCCCGCTGTCCATAGGCGGACGCTACCTGTGCGGATGGCCTCCTGACACCTCCGAGGGCGTGCACCGGCAGGGGGCTACGAGGAGCCGGACCGGGTAGCCGCCCCGTCATGGACTACAGCGTGGTTGCCGTGGCACGGGAGGACGACAGTGCGATCGAGGAGCCGTTGCGGGTGGCGGCGGTCGCCGATCGGCTCGGGTACCGCGAGGTGTGGGCGGGGGAGGGGCCGACCTGGGACTCCTTCGTCCTCGCCGCCGCGATCGGACGGGCCACCGAGCGGGTCGCGCTGACGGCCGGTCCGGTGGCGGTGTCGGTGCGCGACGCGTTCGGGATCGCGCGGGGCGCCGCGTCGGTGGCGGCGGTCGTGGGCAGGCCGGTGGGGGTGGCGCTCGGGACGTCCAGCAAGCGGGTGGTCGAGGGCGTGCACGGGGTGCCGCGCGTGCGGCCCGCGGCCGTGATGGAGGCTTCGGCGGCGGCCGTACGCGGCTTCCTGCACGGCGAGCCCGGCGAACCCGTGGTCCCCGGCAGCACCTTCCGGCGCCGCCTGCCGCCGCCCGGCGGCCCGCTCACCGTCGCCGCGTTCGGCGACCGCGCCGTCGCCACCGCGGCGGCGCACGCCGACCGGATGCTGCTCGACATCGTCTCGCCGGAACAGGTCCGCACGCTGCGCGCCAAGCTCGACGCGGCCGCCGGGCGGGCGGGCCGTACACCGCCCACCCTGGCCGCCTGGCTGCCGGTCGCCGTTGACCCCGACCCGGCCTCCCTCGCCCAGGTCCTGCGGAGCATCGCCGGTTATCTCACGGTGCCCGGCTACAGCGACATGTTCGAGGCGGCCGGCTTCGGGGAGGCGGTCGAGCTGGCCCGCACCGGAGCCGACGCCGACACCCTGGTCCGCGCCCTGCCCGCCGCGGCGGCCGGCACGGTCGCGCTGGTCGGCGACCTGGACGCCGTACGCGCGCGTGCCGCGGACTACGCCGAGGCCGGGCTGGACGAGATCGCCCTGGTCCCGGCGACGGCGGGCGACCCGGGCGGAGAGCGGACACTCACGGCGCTGGCGCGGGCCTGACCGGTGCTGACGGCGCCGGTGCGGACCTGACGGCGCACGAGCGGACCTGACCGGTGCTCACGGCGTCGGCGCGGACCTGAGTGGTCGAGCCGGTCAGGCCGGCCTGATGTTGTGGTTGAAGCGGAACACGTTGTCCGGGTCGTAGCGGTGCTTCAGGTCGGCCAGGCGGCGGGTGTTCTCGGTGCCGAGGCCCGCCACGACCCGTTCGGCGCCCTCGTCGCCGATGAAGTTGAGGTAGACCGCGCCCGTGCTCCAGGGCTGTGCCGCGGCGCGGACGTCACGGACCCACTGGACGCAGCGCTCGTCGTCCGCGGGGTCCGCCCAGATCGCGAAGGGGTGCACGGCCCACGGCGCGTCCCGGTAGGGCACGGGGTACTCGTGCGGGCCCGCGGAGATCGCCCCGCCCTGCGGGAACATCACATGCAGGGTGCCGGTGGGCGGCAACGCCTCGCCCCCGGCGCAGAACGCGTCCAGGTACGCGTCGGGCGCGCCCGTCAGATACTCCGCCGACCAGTAGTTACGCATCCCCGGCGGATCGTCGAGCATGCACTGGACGTCGGCGTACGGCATCGCCCCGACGATCTCCGACTCGTGCGGCAGCGCCAGCAGCGGCTCGGCCAGCTTGCGCATGTCCGCCTCGGGCCCGGCGTACGTCAGCAGCGCACCGCACAGGACGCTGCCGACCAGGTGCGGCGGCACGAACTCCTCGGGTGGACCGGTGAGATACAGCACCCCTCCGCTCGCCTCGTCGGGGGCCGTGGTGATCAGGTCGCGGTAGGTGCGGGCGACCTCGGGGCCGAACTCCGGGAGGTACAGCACCAGCGCGATGGAGAACTCCGGCAGCTCGTGCAGCTTCAGCGTGAGCGCGGTCGCGACGCCGAAGTTGCCGCCACCGCCGTGCAGGCCCCAGAACAGCTCCGGATTCTCGTCGGCGCTCGCGTGCACCCGCTCGCCGTCCGCGGTGACCAGCTCGACGCCGACCAGGTTGTCGACGGCGAGCCCGCACCAGCGGTCCAGCCAACCCGAGCCGCCGCCGAGGACGAAACCCCCGACCCCGGTCGTGGAGGCACGGCCGCCCGTCGTGGCGAGGCCGTGCGGCTGGCAGGCGCGGTCCAGGTCACTCATCGTGGCGCCGCCCGCGACCCGTACCGCCTCGGCCGCGGGATCGACGCTGACCGCGCGCATGTGCCGCAGGTCGACGACGAGTCCGTTGTCGTTGACCGCCATGCCCGCCACGCTGTGCCCGCCGCCGCGCACCGCGATGTGCAGATCCAGGTCCCGGCCGAACCGCACGGCCCGGACGACGTCGTCCTGGTCCACGCACTGGGCGATGACCGCGGGCCGGCGGTCGATCATCGCGTTGAAGACGGTGCGGGCCTCGTCGTAGCCCACGTCGGACGGGGCGAACACGTCGCCGACCAGTTCCTCGCGCAGCGCGGCGAGGGCCGCGCCCGCCTTCGATGGGGAGGCCATGGGGCGCCCCCTTTCGTGCAGGGGCTGATGGATCCCAGCGTAGGCAGGCTTCGGCCGGCGGTCCTGTTCAGCCGCCGTAGGCCCCCGAGGCCGTCAGGCGCAGCGCGGTGTCGATGAGCGGAACGTGGCTGAAGGCCTGCGGGAAGTTGCCGACCTGACGCTGGCGGACCGGGTCCCACTCCTCGGCCAGCAGACCGAGGTCGTTGCGCAGCGCCAGCAGCCTCTCGAACAGCTTGCGGGCCTCGTCGACGCGGCCGATCATCGCCAGGTCGTCCGCCATCCAGAACGAGCAGGCGAGGAAGGCGCCCTCGTCACCGGAGAGACCGTCGACGCCCTCGTGCTCGCCCTGCGTCGGGTAGCGCAGGATGAAGCCGTCCGACGTGGACAGCTCGCGCTGGATCGCCTCGATGGTGCCGATCACGCGCTTGTCGTCCGGCGGCAGGAAGCCCATCTGCGGGATCAGCAGCAGGGAGGCGTCCAGCTCCTTCGAGCCGTACGACTGCGTGAAGGTGTTGCGCTCCTTGTCGTAGCCCTTCTCGCACACGTCCCGGTGGATCTCGTCGCGCAGTTCCTTCCAGCGCTCCAGCGGGCCGTCCGCGTCACCGGACTCGATGAGCTTGATCGTGCGGTCGACCGCGACCCAGGCCATCACCTTGGAGTGCACGAAGTGGCGGCGCGGGCCGCGCACCTCCCAGATGCCCTCGTCCGGCTCCTGCCAGTGGTCCTCCAGGTAGCGGATCAGCTTCAGCTGGAGCAGGGAGGCGTAGTCGTTGCGGGCCAGGCCCGTCATGTGGGCCAGGTGCAGGGCCTCGGTGACCTCGCCGTACACGTCGAGCTGGAGCTGGTGCGCGGCGCCGTTGCCGACCCGGACCGGCGCGGAGTTCTCGTACCCGGGCAGCCAGTCCAGCTCGGCCTCGCCGAGCTCGCGCTCGCCGGCGATGCCGTACATGATCTGAAGGTTCTCCGGGTCGCCCGCGACCGCCCTGAGCAGCCACTCCCGCCAGGCCCGGGCCTCCTCGCGGTAGCCGGTGCGCAGCAGCGAGGACAGGGTGATCGCCGCGTCACGCAGCCAGGTGTAGCGGTAGTCCCAGTTGCGGACGCCGCCGATGTCCTCCGGCAGGGAGGTCGTCGGCGCGGCGACGATGCCGCCGGTGGGGGCGTAGGTCAGCGCCTTGAGGGTGATCAGCGAGCGGATGACCGCCTCGCGGTACGGGCCGTGGTACGTGCAGTGCTCGACCCACTCGCGCCAGAAGTCCTCCGTCGCCACCAGCGACTGCTCCGGCTCGGGCAGCGCCGGGGGCTGCTTGTGCGAGGGCTCCCAGGAGATCGTGAAGGCGATCCGCTCGCCCGGGGCGACCGTGAAGTCCGAGTAGGTCGTCAGCGACTTGCCGTAGGTCTCGGCCTCTGTGTCGAACCACACGGAGTCCGGGCCGGCGACGGCGACCGTGCGGCCCTCGTGCTTGTGCACCCAGGGCACCACCCGGCCGTAGGAGAACCGCATCCGGAGCGTCGAGCGCATCGGCACCCGGCCCGAGACGCCCTCCACGATCCGGATCAGCTGGGGCGCGCCGTCACGCGGCGGCATGAAGTCGATCACCCGGACCGTGCCGCGCGGCGTGTCCCACTCCGATTCCAGGATCAGGGAGTCGCCGCGGTAGCTGCGCCGGGCCGCGGTGGGCGGCGGGGAGTCGGAGGCGTGCGCGGGGCCGAGCCGCCAGAAACCGTGCTCCTCGGTGCCCAGCAGGCCGGCGAAGATGGCATGCGAGTCGAAGCGGGGCAGGCACAGCCAGTCCACTGTGCCGTCCCGGCAGACCAGTGCCGCGGTCTGCATGTCTCCGATGAGTGCGTAGTCTTCGATGCGCCCGGCCACGTGCAACTCCAGTCGAACGGCCACGTCACCCCCTCCTGTGAACAAGGGGGTTCTCGCTAGTGCGGTCAAGGGGTGTTGTAAATCGTCGTTGAGCGGTGAAGCAAAGCAGCCGCTTCGGCCGTGAGGCAAAACGACTGTCGCTTCTCGACAATCTCTGCTCAACGAACTGACGAGCTCTCGTTGTTCCGGAGGCTACGGGCGAGGGGTGGTGCCGTGTTACCGGCCGGGCTCGGCAGCGAATGTCCGAGCAGGATACGACGCACGTAGATGATCTGCGTGCCGCTCCGGGCAACCCGGGTCCGCCGAACGGGTGAGCAAGGGGTGAGAAACCGAAACGGTCGTGCAGGTTCGTGGCGAGACGTGTGCGGAGCGTGGCCGGAAGCCATCGGTTCCGGTCGCTGATACCCTGGTAGCCCGTGGACCGGTGGGAGAAAAACCCCCGAACCGCAGCGACGGCGACCCCGGAGAACTCTCCGGTCAGGCAGCCGCACCGCACCCCAGACCGCGACCACGGGAGCCCCCTCTTGGCCATGCCGCCCAAATCCACGACGACCAAGCACATCTTCGTCACCGGGGGTGTCGCCTCCTCGCTCGGCAAGGGCCTGACGGCCTCCAGCCTCGGCATGCTGCTCAAGGCCCGGGGTCTGCGCGTGGTGATGCAGAAGCTCGACCCGTACCTCAATGTCGACCCTGGCACGATGAACCCCTTCCAGCACGGCGAGGTGTTCGTCACCAACGACGGCGCCGAGACCGACCTGGACATCGGTCACTACGAGCGGTTCCTCGACCGCGACCTGGACGGCTCGGCCAACGTCACCACCGGCCAGGTGTACAACACCGTGATCGCCAAGGAGCGGCGCGGCGAGTACCTCGGCGACACCGTGCAGGTCATCCCGCACATCACCAACGAGATCAAGCACCGCATCCGCCGCATGGCGACGGACGAGGTCGACGTGGTGATCACGGAGGTCGGCGGCACGGTCGGCGACATCGAGTCGCTGCCGTTCCTGGAGACCGTCCGCCAGGTCCGTCACGAGGTCGGTCGTGACAACGTCTTCGTCGTCCACATCTCGCTCCTGCCGTACATCGGCCCCTCGGGAGAGCTGAAGACGAAGCCGACCCAGCACTCGGTTGCGGCTCTGCGCAACATCGGTATTCAGCCAGACGCGATCGTGCTGCGCTGCGACCGCGAGGTGCCCACCGCGATCAAGCGGAAGATCTCGCTGATGTGCGACGTCGACGAGGCGGCCGTGGTCGCCTGCCCCGACGCCCGCTCCATCTACGACATCCCGAAGACCGTGCACGGCGAGGGCCTGGACGCCTATGTCGTCCGCAAGCTGGACCTGCCGTTCCGCGACGTGGACTGGACGACCTGGGACGACCTGCTCGACCGCGTCCACAACCCCGACCACGAGATCACCCTCGCGCTGGTCGGCAAGTACATCGACCTGCCCGACGCCTACCTCTCGGTCACCGAGGCGCTGCGCGCGGGCGGCTTCGCCAACAAGGCCCGCGTGAAGATCAAGTGGGTCACCTCGGACGACTGCAAGACCCCGGCCGGCGCCAAGCAGCAGCTCGCCGACGTCGACGGCATCTGCATCCCGGGCGGCTTCGGCGACCGCGGCGTGCTCGGCAAGGTCGGCGCGATCAAGTACGCCCGCGAGAACAAGATCCCGCTCCTCGGCCTGTGCCTGGGCCTGCAGTGCATCGTGATCGAGGCGGCCCGCAACCTCGCCGACATCGGCGACGCCAACTCCACCGAGTTCGACCCGGCCACCTCCCACCCGGTCATCTCCACCATGGCCGAGCAGCTCGACATCGTCGCCGGTGAGGGTGACATGGGCGGCACCATGCGGCTCGGCATGTACCCGGCCAAGCTGGCCGAGGGCTCCATCGTGCGCGAGGTGTACGACGACAAGGAGTACGTCGAGGAGCGGCACCGTCACCGGTACGAGGTCAACAACGCCTACCGGGCGGAGCTGGAGAAGAAGGCCGGCATCCAGTTCTCCGGCACCTCGCCGGACGGCAAGCTCGTCGAGTACGTCGAGTACCCGCGCGAGGTCCACCCCTACCTGGTGGCCACGCAGGCCCACCCGGAGCTGCGCTCGCGCCCGACGCGCCCGCACCCGCTCTTCGCCGGTCTGGTGAAGGCGTCGGTCGAGCGCAAGAATTCGAAGTAACACACCACTTGTACGGTGGCCGGGGTGCAGACCTTCAAAGGTGCGCACCCCGGTTTTCGTTGGCGGGTTCTTTTTGCAAGCGTGCGGAAGGGCAGGGCATGACGATCAAGGACACCCCCGAGGCGTGGGAGATCCGGGCGACGGAGACCCCCTTCGTGGGCAACAAGACCTCCGTCCGCACGGACGACGTGGTCATGCCCGGCGGTTCGGTCGTCCGGCGTGACTACCAGGTCCACCCCGGATCCGTGGCCGTCCTCGCCCTGGACGACCAGGACCGTGTCCTGCTCATCAAGCAGTACCGCCACCCGGTCCGGCAGAAGCTGTGGGAGATCCCGGCCGGACTCCTCGACATCCCCGGCGAGAACCCGCTGCACGCCGCCCAGCGCGAGCTGTACGAGGAGGCGCACGTCAAGGCCGAGGACTGGCGGGTGCTGACGGACGTCTACACCACCCCCGGCGGCTGCGACGAGGCCATCCGGATCTTCCTCGCCCGGAACCTGTCCGAGGCGGAGGGGGAGCGCTTCGAGGTGGAGGACGAGGAGGCCGACATGGAGCACGCGCGGGTGCCGGTCGACGAGCTGGTGCGGGGTGTCCTCGCGGGCGAGCTGCACAACAACTGCCTGGTCGTGGGGGTGCTGTCGCTGGTCGCCGCGCGGGCCTCCGGCGGGTTGGACGGGTTGCGTCCGGCGGAGGCGCCCTGGCCTGCGAGGCCGTTCGAGGCGTAGGCAGGGGCCCTGTTCGGGTGGCGCCGGTGCGGCTGGTCGCGCGGTTCGCCGCGTGTCCTCCACCGGCGCTGTCCGACCCCCGAGTCCTACGATCTGCTGATCCGATCGGGCGACGTCCCGCCATGCCCGCCTCGCTCCGCCCGGAACGTAGCAGAGCGTGAACTAGGCTCTGATACACGCCCGAACCGGAGTCCCGGCGGGCTTGCGCGCGCGTGGGACGGGAGTGTGGCCCGTGACGGATCAGGTGGTGGACACAGGCGGCGTGCAGGTGTCGGCACGGACCTCCGACACACACCAATTCCTGGGCCGCACCCGCGAGTTGAAGGAGCTGCGCGCCGACATCGAGCGCGCCGGTCTGGACACCCTCTCCGGCCGCAAGGCGCCACGCGCGCGCGTGCTGCTCATCGCGGGCCGCCCCGGCTCGGGCCGCACCGCCCTCGCCGGGGAACTCGTACGGCAGGTCGCGGACCGCTACCCGGACGGTGTGCTGCGCGCCCGGCTGACCGACCCCGACGGCACCCCCGTCCCCGTCCGGCGCACCGCCCGCCTGCTGCTCACCGCCCTGGACCTGCCCACTCCGCCCGGCGCGGCCGAGGACGACCTCACGGCGGCCCTGCGTGAGGCCCTGGCCGACCGCCGGGTCCTGCTGCTGCTCGACGACGCCGCCGAGGCGGACCAGGTCGACGCCCTGCTGCCGGACACCCCGGACTGCCTGGCCGTCGCCGTCTCCGGCGGCCCGCTGACCGGCATCTCGGACGTCCGGCCCTGCACGCTCGGCGGCCTCGACACCAAGTCGGCCGTCGAGCTGCTGTCCCGGCACGCCGGGTCGGTGCGCATCACCGTCGACCCACGGGCCGCCGAGGGCCTGGTCGAGGTGTGCCAGGGCCAGCCCGCCGCGCTCCGGCTGGCCGGCGGCTGGCTGGCCGCCCGGCCGAAATCGGCCGTCGCCGACCTGGCCAAGCAGCTGCGGGCCGAGGGCGAGGACGGCACCCCGCTCAGCCGGGTCTTCCGCCTCGTCTACGCCGGCCTGCCGGCCCCCGCCGCCCGCATACTGCGGCTGCTCTCCCTCGCCCCCGGCGGCCTGATCGACCCGCACACCGCCTCCGCGCTGGCCGGCTCCTCGGTGGAGGGCGCCCACACCACCCTGGACGACTTCGTCGCCCTCGGCCTGCTGCACGCCGTCGACTCGCCGCTGCCCCAGTACGAGGTCCCGGCCTGTCTGCACCCGCTGCTCACGGCCCTCACCGAGACCCAGGACCGCCCCGCCGAGCTCCAGCTCGCCCGCGCCCGGATGCTGGAGCGGACCGTGCGGCTGTTGCAGTCCTGCCGGGCGATCACCGAGACGGACAGCCCCGAGACCCGGCAGAAGCTCATCGGGATGCCGCGCGCCCTGCGCTTCCCCAATCCCCGGGCCGCCGCCGACTGGCTCAGCATCCGCAAACCCGCCCTGCTGGCCTCGGCCCGCGCCGCGGTCGCCGACGGGGAGCTGGACACCCTCGCCCGACGGCTGATGTCCCAGCTGGTCAGGGCGATGGTCGCGCACTTCGGCACCAAGGCCGCCGCCCCCGACCTGTACGACGTGCACACCCTGGTCCTCGACGTGGCGCAGCGCCGCAATCTGCCGCGCGAGCAGGCAGCGGCCCTGCTGAACCTCGGCGACCTCGACGTCCGGACGGGGCGTACCCGGAAGGCGCTGGTGCGATTCCGGGCCGCGCTGGACGCCGGCCGGGAAGGAAATGACCCGTACGCGGCCGGGCGCGCGATGGAATCCGTAGGCGGCGCGCATCTGGAGCTCGGGGACTACGACCGGGCCGCCGACTGGTTCGGCCGCGCCCTGGCCCAGCGGCAGGCCCGGGCCGAGCGGACGGACGCCGCCCGGCTGTACGGCCGGATCGCCGAGGCGCACACCTACGCGGGCCGGTACGGCGAGGCGCAGCGCAGCTGGCGCGCCGCGATCGCCGGGCACCGCAAGGACGGCGACGTCGGGGGCCACGCGCGGGCCTTGAGCGAGCTGGCCCGGGTCCAGGAGTACGCCGGGCGGCTGGAGGAGTCGCTGCGCACCTGCCAGGAGGCGGTGGACTGGGCGCGGCGCGCCGAGGACCCACGGCTCCAGGGCGCGCTGTATCTGCGGCTCGCCGACACCCTGGACCGCCTGGGCGATCCCGCGGCCGCTCAGCTGCACAGGGGAGCCGCCGAGCGGATGCTGGGAGAGGAGCCCGAGGACTCCGATGCGGCCGAGTCCGAGCCCCGGCAAGAGGCAATCGAGCCGGAACCAGACCCTAACGCCTGCGAAATCCGTAGTGCATCTGAAGAAGATTGATGCAATGAAAGGCTAGACAGCGGGAACGCCTTCATTAGACTGGCTCTGCCGCACCTTCTCCTGCGGTGTCTCCCGGTGTGCCCTGCATGCCTGGGTATGTAGAGAAATGCCCCCACACCCTCTGAGCCAAGGACCGTGATCGACGTGAAGGTCGGCATCCCCCGCGAGGTCAAGAACAACGAGTTCCGGGTGGCCATCACCCCCGCCGGCGTGCTGGAGCTGGTGCGCCATGGCCACCAGGTCGTCATCGAGCAGGGCGCCGGTGTCGGCTCGTCGATCCCGGACAGCGAGTACGTCGCCGCCGGTGCCCAGATCCTGCCCACCGCGGACGAGGTCTGGGCCACCGCCGACCTGCTGCTGAAGGTCAAGGAGCCCATCGCCGAGGAGTACCACCGCCTCCGCAAGGACCAGACGCTCTTCACCTACCTGCACCTGGCCGCCTCCAAGGAGTGCACGGACGCCCTGATCGAGTCCGGCACCACGGCCATCGCCTACGAGACGGTCGAGCTGCCCACCCGGGCGCTGCCGCTGCTCGCCCCGATGTCCGAGGTCGCGGGCCGCCTGGCCCCGCAGGTCGGCGCCTACCACCTGATGCGCGCCAACGGCGGCCGCGGTGTGCTGCCCGGCGGCGTCCCCGGCGTGCTCGCCGGCCGTGCCGTCGTCATCGGCGGCGGCGTCTCCGGCTGGAACGCCGCGCAGATCGCCATCGGCATGGGCTTCCACGTCACCCTGCTCGACAAGGACATCAACAAGCTGAAGGAGGCGGACAAGATCTTCGGCACGAAGATCCAGACCGTCGTCTCCAACACCCTGGAGCTGGAGAAGGCCTGCCTGGAGGCCGACCTCGTCATCGGCGCCGTGCTCATCCCGGGCGCCAAGGCCCCGAAGCTCGTCACCAACGAGCTCGTGTCGCGCATGAAGCCGGGAAGTGTCCTTGTCGACATCGCGATCGACCAGGGCGGCTGCTTCGAGGACTCGCGTCCCACCACGCACGCCGAGCCGACCTTCCCGGTCCACGAGTCGGTCTTCTACTGCGTCGCCAACATGCCGGGCGCGGTGCCCAACACCTCCACCTACGCGCTCACCAACGCGACGCTGCCGTACATCGTCGAGCTGGCCAACCGCGGCTGGGTCGAGGCGCTGCGCCGCGACGCCGCGCTGGCCAAGGGCCTCAACACGCATGACGGCAAGGTGGTTTACCGCGAGGTCGCCGAGGCGCACGGCCTGGAGCACGTGGAGCTCGAAACGCTGCTCGGCTGAGCCGATCGCCTAAGTCACTTTCTGGTAAAGGCGATACGTCAACACGAGTCGTCAACCGCACGCACCCGGCCGGACCTTGCCCGAAAAGGTCCGGCCGGATGTGTGTATGGTCACTTTGCGACTCTCGGTCAACTCGCCTCGAACGCAACCCTTCGACCGATTCGCACACCGGTGAAACCTGCTGTGCGACGGCCGTACGCCCTTGACAGCGGGATGTTTCATTGTCGACACATCTGCCCGGTCCGGCGGATTGTGTTGCTGCGGACGCCCGACACGCCATAGAGTCGCCAACCGTCGGCATGGTGCCACGCTGACCTGTCTAGAAATTTCCTGGTCACCAAGGAGGTAAGACGACTTGTGAATGAGTCGACATTTTCTCCCGGGGGTGGTCAACCAGGAGCGCCGGTACGGGGCCAGGGCCCCGAGGGGTTCGAGGCTGTCGGCTCC
This sequence comes from Streptomyces sp. Y7, assembly GCF_043195415.1. Classification (NCBI taxonomy): domain Bacteria; kingdom Bacillati; phylum Actinomycetota; class Actinomycetes; order Kitasatosporales; family Streptomycetaceae; genus Streptomyces; species Streptomyces sp. Y7. The sequence goes on along the minus strand of NZ_JBIDDQ010000032.1, from coordinate 73,438 downwards.
GTCGCGGTGCGCACCTTCGCAGCCCACCAGGGTCACCAGGTCTCCTCAGGGGTGACTCTGCCAGCACACATGAGCATGGATGGCCATCACGTGAACGCCATGGCCGGCGACGGAAGTGGCGCGCCCCACAACCAATTCGCCGTCTACGACGAACTGCCCGACGGGCACTTCTACGACCCCGACGCGGAGTACGAGCCCGACCCCGAGTACGCGGCCACGCTCGCGCCCGACGCTGCCCGGCAGCGCCGTGAGCGCATCGGCCCGACCGGGCGCCCGCTGCCGTACTTCCCGATCCCGGGTCCGCTGACCGACCACGGCCCCGCGAAGATCATCGCGATGTGCAACCAGAAGGGCGGCGTGGGCAAGACGACGTCGACCATCAACCTGGGTGCGGCGCTCGCGGAATACGGACGCCGGGTCCTGCTCGTCGACTTCGACCCTCAGGGCGCGCTCTCGGTCGGCCTCGGCGTCAACCCGATGGAGCTCGACCTCACCGTCTACAACCTGCTCATGGAGCGGGGCATGTCGGCGGACGAGGTGCTCCTGAAGACGGCGGTCCCCAACATGGACCTGCTGCCGAGCAACATCGACCTGTCGGCCGCCGAGGTGCAGCTGGTCAGCGAGGTCGCGCGTGAGTCGACGCTCCAGCGTGCCCTCAAGCCGTTGCTGCCCGACTACGACTTCATCGTGATCGACTGTCAGCCCTCGCTCGGCCTGCTCACGGTCAACGCGCTGACGGCCGCCCACAAGGTGATCGTGCCCCTGGAGTGCGAGTTCTTCGCGCTGCGTGGTGTGGCGCTGCTGACCGAGACCATCGAGAAGGTCCAGGAGCGGCTCAACCCGGAGCTGGAGCTCGACGGGATCCTCGCCACGATGTACGACTCACGCACGGTGCACAGCCGTGAGGTGCTCGCGCGTGTGGTCGAGGCCTTCGACGACCACGTCTACCACACGGTCATCGGACGCACGGTCCGCTTCCCGGAGACCACGGTCGCCGGTGAGCCGATCACCACCTACGCCTCCAACTCCGTCGGTGCCGCCGCCTATCGCCAGCTCGCCAGGGAGGTGCTCGCCCGGTGTCACGCCGAGTGAGTCTGCCGGGGGCCGACGAACTGTTCCGTACGACAGGGGGTATGGCGCTCCAGCCGTCCACTCCCCGGCGCCCCGCCAACGGCGAGGCCCGGGTGCCGGCTCCCGCGGGGGAGAGCGACTCGGCCGCGGCCGTGGAGGACGCGCCGCAGTCGGTGCCCGCACAGGGCGGTGACGGCGACGGCGCGGAACACGTGGCGGCCGACGCGGAGTCGGCCGACGCCGGCGAGTCGCGCAGCCGGTCCGCCACGGCGGAGCGTTCCTCCCGTCGTCAGACGGCGCAGGAAGGTTCTGCCGGAGCGTCCGTGAGTGCCCCCGGCTCCGCGCCCGCCGGTGCCCCCGCCTCCGCGCCGCGCAAGCGGGGGCGTTCCGCCTCGCGCCGGCCCAGCGGCCGTGAACGGCACGACGAGAAGATCACCGTGTACGTCTCCGCCGAGGAGCTCATGGATCTGGAGCACGCCCGGCTGGTGCTCCGCGGTGAGCACGGGCTGGCCGTCGACCGCGGGCGGATCGTCCGCGAGGCGGTGGCCGTGGTCCTGGCGGATCTGGAGAGCCGCGGAGACGCAAGCATCCTCGTACGACGGCTTCGCGGGCGGTAGCGGTAGCCTGCGGGGGCCATGACCTCGAACGACGTTCCCGCCCGCGGTGCCGGTGCCTCCGGCGGCCGCCGGCGTGCGCTGGGCCGGGGGCCGGGAACGACACCGGTGCCCGTGCCGGATCCCGTATCTGCGGAGCCGGAGCCGCAGCTCGAGGTACCTGAGGCTTTCGACGCCCCCGTGGCCGTGGTCCCGGAGCCGCGCCCGGAACCGCCGGCCGTCGTGGCCGAGCCGGAGACCGAGGTGCCCGAGCCGGAGACCGAGCCTCCGGCGGTCGTGCCCGAGCCTGACACCGAGTCCCTGGTCCTTACGTCGGGACCGGACTCCGAGTCCCTGGTCCTCACGCCGGAACCCGAGCCCGAGCCCGGACCCGGGCGGGGGCCGGAGCCGGTCGTTGAGGCCGCCGCCGTCGAGGAATCCGCGCCCGAAGCCGGTGACGGCGGTGACGACGGCGGTGTCTTCAAGGTCCGGCTCGCCAACTTCGAAGGCCCCTTCGATCTGCTCCTCCAGCTGATCTCCAAGCACAAGATGGACGTCACCGAGGTCGCGCTGTCCAAGGTGACCGACGAGTTCATGGCGCACATCCGGGCCATGGGTCCGGACTGGGACCTCGACGAGACGACCGAGTTCCTCGTGGTCGCGGCGACCCTGCTCGACCTCAAGGCGGCCCGGCTGCTGCCCTCCGCCGAGGTGGAGGACGAGGCCGACCTCGCGCTGCTGGAGGCGCGGGACCTGCTGTTCGCGCGGCTGCTGCAGTACCGGGCGTACAAGCAGATCGCCGACATCTTCAACCGGCGGCTCGACGAGGAGGCACGGCGCTATCCGCGGACCGTCGGGCTCGAACCGCACCATGCCGAGCTGCTGCCCGAGGTCGTCATCAGCATCGGGGCGGAAGGATTCGCCAGGCTCGCCGTCAAGGCGATGCAGCCCAAGCCCAAGCCGCAGGTCTACGTCGATCACATCCACGCGCCGCTGGTCAGCGTGCAGGAGCAGGCCGGGATCGTCGTCGCGCGGCTGAAGGAGCTCGGCGAGGCCAGTTTCCAGTCCCTGATCGAGGACACCGACGACACGCTCACGGTCGTGGCACGCTTCCTCGCCCTGCTGGAGCTGTACCGCGAGAAGGCCGTCGCCCTCGACCAGGAGACCGCCCTCGGCGAGCTCCTCGTGCGCTGGACCGGCGGGGAGGGCGACGAGGCGCCGATGGTGACCGACGAGTTCGACCGGCCGCCCGAGCCGCCGAAGGAGGAGAAGAAGGCGTGAGTGAGGAGAGCACCGAACTGCCGGCCGGGCTGCGCACCGTCGCGGACCTCGATCTGAAGCCCGCCCTGGAGGCGATGCTCATGGTCGTGGACGAACCCGCGACCGAGGAGCACCTCGCGAAGATCCTGGAGCGGCCCAGGCGCCAGGTCGCCGACGCCCTGCGGGAGCTCGCCGACGAGTACGCCGTGCAGGGGCGCGGCTTCGAGCTGCGGTTCGTCGCGGGCGGCTGGCGCTACTACACGCGGGCCGAGTACGCCGCGGCCGTGGAGCGCCTCGTCCTGGACGGCCAGACCGCCCGCCTGACCCAGGCCGCCCTGGAGACGCTCGCGGTCGTCGCGTACCGTCAGCCGGTCAGCCGCAGCCGGGTCTCGGCCGTACGCGGAGTCAACTGCGACGGTGTGATGCGCACCCTCCTCCAGCGAGGGCTGGTCGAGGAGGCGGGCGCGGAACCTGAAACAGGTGCGATCCTGTACAGGACGACGAACTACTTTCTGGAGCGGATGGGCCTGCGCGGTCTGGACGAGCTCCCGGAGCTCGCGCCCTTCCTCCCGGAGGCGGAGGCGATCGAGGCCGAGACCCAGGAAGGTGTGCCGTCGTTCGACCCGGACGCTCCCGATGACGGTCCGGGCGCCCCGGCACCACGGGGCACCGACGACGCAGACGACCAGACGGAACTTTGATGCGAAGCAGCAGCGGCAGGAACAGCAGCGGAAACAACGGCGGGAGCCGTGGTGGCAACAGCGGCGGCCGCGGCGGAAGCAGCGGCGGCCGCGGTAACTACCGCGGCGCCGGTAACAACCGCGACGACCAGCAGGGCGGCCGGCCGAGGAAGCCGCGCCCGGAGGAGCGCCGCTACGACGTGGGCCCCGGCGCGACCCAGGAGGGCCCGAAGTCGGGGCGTGGCGCCTCGGCGCGCGGCGGCGCCAAGGGCGGCCCCAAGCAGTCCCAGGGCACCGGCCGGGGCCGCTCGGCGCCGGCGACCTCCCGCGAGTACGACGCGCGCGCCGAGGAGCGCAACCGCGAGCGCTACGCCGGCAAGAAGGACGTCAAGCTGCCCAAGACCTTCCCGGGCGCCGAGCAGGAGGGCGAGCGCCTGCAGAAGGTCCTCGCGCGCGCCGGCTACGGCTCACGGCGTGCCTGCGAGGAGCTGATCGAGCAGGCCCGGGTCGAGGTCAACGGCGAGATCGTCCTGGAGCAGGGCAAGCGCGTCGACACGGAGAAGGACGAGGTCAAGGTCGACGGCCTGACGGTCGCGACGCAGTCGTACCAGTTCTTCTCGCTGAACAAGCCCGCCGGCGTCGTGTCGACGATGGAGGACAACGAGGGCCGGCAGTGCCTCGGTGACTACGTCACCAACCGGGAGACGCGTCTCTTCCACGTCGGGCGGCTCGACACCGAGACCGAGGGCGTCATCCTGCTCACCAACCACGGTGAGCTGGCGCACCGGCTGACCCACCCCCGGTACGGCGTGAAGAAGGTCTACCTCGCGCACATCGTGGGCCCGATCCCGCGCGACCTGGGCAAGAAGCTCAAGGACGGCATCCAGCTGGAGGACGGCTACGCGCGCGCCGACCACTTCCGGGTCGTCGAGCAGACCGGCAAGAACTACCTGGTCGAGGTCACCCTGCACGAGGGCCGCAAGCACATCGTGCGCCGCATGCTGGCCGAGGCGGGCTTCCCGGTCGACAAGCTGGTGCGTGTCGCCTTCGGGCCGATCACGCTGGGCGACCAGAAGTCGGGCTGGCTGCGACGCCTTTCGAACACCGAGGTCGGGATGCTGATGAAGGAAGTCGACCTCTAGGAAGCCCGATCCGAAGCCCCATGTGTCGGCCGGTCCCGGAACAGCTCCGGGGCCGGCCGATGCGTTTTCGCCCCCGCGCCGGTCTGTACTGGTGACGGAGGGAGCGGGGATGAGTGCGACCACGACGGACCGGGACGAGTTCGTCCGGCTGACCGACCCGTACCGGCGGGAGCTGCTCGCGCACTGCTACCGGATGCTGGGCTCGGTCGACGAGGCCGAGGATCTGGTGCAGGAGACGTATCTGCGGGCCTGGCGGTCCTACGACGGCTACGAGGGCCGGGCGTCGTTGCGGACCTGGCTGCACCGGATCGCCACCAACACGTGTCTGACGGCCCTGGAGAGCCGCGCGCGACGTCCGCTGCCCTCGGGGCTCGGCGGGCCCGCAGAGACGCCTGAGGAGCCGCTGACGGCCCCTGTGACGGACGTCCCGTGGCTCCAGCCGCTGCCTGACGCGCTCGTCGACCCGGCGAACGTCGTGGCCGCGCGGGGGAGCCTGCGCCTGGCGCTGGTCGCGGCCCTGCAGAACCTGCCGGCGCGGCAGCGGGCCGTGCTGATCCTGCGGGACGTGCTGGCGTGGCGGGCGGCCGAGGTGGCCGTACTGCTGGGCACGTCCACCGCGGCGGTGAAGAGCAGCCTCCAGCGCGCGCGTGCCCGGCTCGACGAGGTGGCGCCGGACGAGGACCTCCTGGCGGAGCCGGAGGGCGCCGCGGACCGTGAGGTGCTCGACCGGTACGTGGCCGCCTTCGAGAACGCCGACCTGGACGCCCTGATCGGCCTCCTCCAGGACGGCGTCGAACTGGAGATGCCGCCCTACCTGCAGTGGTTCAGCGGCAAGAAGGACGTACTGCGGTTCCTCCGGGCACGGGTGCACGACAAGGGCACCCTGCGGATGCTGCGCACGCGCGCGAACGGACAGCCGGCCGTGGCGATGTACGTACGCGACGCGGACGGCGTGTTCCGGGGGCACTCCGTGCAGGTGCTCACCGTGCGCGAGGACGCCCTGGCCCGCATCACCGCCTTCATCGATGCGCGGGTGCTCGACCGGTTCGAACTGCCGAGGGAGCTGTCGTGAACTCCGGGGAACTGCTGGAGCGTTCGCTCGCCTACACGCTGGGCAGCGTCGCCGGGATACGGTCCGTGAGCCTGGGGCGGGGGACACCCTGCGCCGAGTGGGACCTGGGGGAACTGCTCGCGCACCTCGACGACTCGCTGGACGCGCTGTACGAGGGGCTCACGGGTGGGCGGATCGGGCTGTTCCCGCGCTCCGACCGGGTCTGCGGCCTGCGTACGCGCGCGTGCGCGGTGCTCGGCGCCTGGGCCGCCGGGCCCACCGGGGAACGCGTCCTGGTCGGTGAACGGCCGCTGGACGTGCGGGTGATGGGCGCGGTCGGCGCCGTCGAGATCGCCGTGCACGGATGGGACGTGGCCCAGGCGTGCGGCCGGTCCCGGCCCATACCGGTGTCCCTCGCGGCGGAGCTGCTGAGCGTCGCCCGCCTGGTGGTCGCGGAGGAGGACCGGGGCGTGCGCTTCGGCGCGCCGGTCGAGGTGGCGCCACGCGCGCGTGCCGACGTGCGGCTGCTGGCCTTCCTCGGCCGCCGCGATTCCTTTCCGGGGTGAGCCCGGTCTGCCTTCCGTGAGTGACCGGAGCGACTCACGGAAGGCACGGCCATGACCGACACCCTCAAAGCCCCGCAACTGCGCACACCACCCGCCGGACGGGAGCCTGCCCGGCGCGGGTGGACCGTCGCCCTCGCCGGCCTCGGCGCGCTGCTGTGCTCCCTCGACGTCGTGGTCGTCGCCACCGCGCTGCCCGCGCTGCGGGCGGACTTCGGGGCCGGCCTGTCCCAGCTGGAATGGACGATCAACGCCTACAACCTCGTCTTCGCCTGTCTCACCTTGACCGGCGCCGCGCTCGGCGACCGGTTCGGGCGGCGTCGGATGTACCTCGTGGGCCTCGCCGTCTTCACGCTCGCCTCGGCGGCCGCTGCCCTCGCCCAGGGACCGGGCCAGCTCATCGGTGCCCGCGTCGTGCAGGGCGCGGGGGCGGCCGTCCTGCTGCCGCTCACCCTGACCCTCATCAGCGAGGCGTTCCCGGCCGAGAAGCGGGGCGTGGCGATCGGGCTGTGGGGCGGGGTGACCGGACTCGGCGTGGCCGCCGGGCCGGTGCTGGGCGGCGCCGTCACCGAGGGCCTGTCGTGGCAGTGGATCTTCTGGCTGAACGTGCCCATCGGGCTCGCCATGCTGCCGCTCGCCGCGACCAGGCTGCGCGAGAGCTACGGCACCCGGCCCCAACTCGACCTCGTCGGACTGGTGCTGGCGGCCGTGGGCCTGACCGGCCTCGCCTGGGCACCGGTGCGGGCGCCCGAGGTCGGGTGGGGCAGCGCGGAGGTGCTGACCGCGCTGGTGGTGGGGGCGGCGTTCGTTGCGGCCTTCCTCGCCTGGGAGCGCCGTGGCGCCCGCTACCCGATGCTGCCCCTGTCGCACTTCCGGCGGCGCGGCTTCTCGACCGCCAATGCCTCCGGCTTCCTCCTCTTCGCCTCGCTGCTCGGCGCCCTGTTCATGATCACGCAGCTCTTCCAGCTCGGCCTCGGCTACTCCCCGCTGGAGGCGGGCGTGCGGATCCTCGTCTGGAACGCCACGCCCCTGCTGGTCGCGCCGATCGCCGGGGCGCTCGCCGACCGGTTCGGGAACCGGCCGTTCATGCTGGGCGGCCTGGTCCTCCAGGCGACGGGCCTCGCGCTGCTGGCCGGACAGCTCGAACCCGGCGTCGGGTACGGCAGCCTCGTCCTCCCGCTGATCGTCGCGGGCGTCGGCATCTCCATGGTCTTCCCGAGCGTGGCCAACGCGGTGACCTCGTCCGTCCCGCTGGGTGACGCGGGTGTCGCGGCCGGCGTCAACAACGCGCTCCGTGAGCTCGGCGGTGTCTTCGGGGTCGCCGTCGCCGCGGCCGTGTTCACGACGTACGGCGGCTACGGCTCGCCGGAGGCGTTCATCGACGGCGCCGGGGCGGCGCTGTGGGTGAGCGCGGGCGCGGCGGCCGTCGGCGCGGCGGTGGCGGCGTTCGCGCCCGGCCGCGGCCGGACCTAGGCCAGGGGGTTGCCCTGACCTCCCCACCCTCTTTATAGTCGTAGTGACTATTAAGGGGGTGGGTTCGCATGGAACACGACGCCGCAGACCACGACGACGTGGACTACGACAAGTACGCCCATGAACCCTTCGCCGTCACCGCCGACCTCGCCGTCCTCACGATCCTCGACGGCGTCCTGCACGTCCTGCTCGTCGAGCGCGGGCAGCAGCCGTACCGGGGACACTGGGCACTGCCCGGCGGCTTCGTGCAGCCGGACGAGTCGGCGGAGACGGCCGCCCGGCGTGAACTCGCCGAGGAGACCGGCCTGTCGGACGTCTCCGGGCTGCACCTGGAGCAGTTGCGGACCTACAGCGAACCCGACCGGGACCCACGGATGAGGGTCGTCACCGTCGCCTTCACCGCGCTGCTGCCCCACCCTCCCGAACCGCACGGCGGCAGCGACGCCGCGCAGGCCCGCTGGGTGCCGTACGACAAGGCCGGGCCGCTCGCCTTCGACCACGACCGGATCCTGGCTGACGCCCATGAACGCGTCGGCTCGCAGCTGGAGTACTCCAGCCTGGCCACCGCCTTCTGCCCGCCCGAGTTCACCCTCGGCGAGCTGCAGCACGTCTACGAGGTGGTGTGGGGCACCGCCCTCGACCGGCCCAACTTCCGCCGCAAGGTGCTCGCCACGCCGGACTTCGTCGCCCCCGTCCCCGGCGCCGCCCGGCTCACCGGCGGCCGCGGCAAACCGGCCGCGCTGTACCGCGCCGGCACCGCCACCACCCTTCATCCGCCCCTGCTGCGGCCCACCTCGGAAGGACGCCCCGCATGACCACGACCACCGTCCGCAAACGCGCCGCCACCGGCTCCCTCCTCGGCCTCGCCCTCGGGGACGCGCTCGGCTTCCCGACCGAGTTCAACGACGTGCCGTCGATCCTCGCCAAGTGCGGGCCGTGGCGCGAGATGGACCTGCCGACGCCGGCCGTCGTCACCGACGACACCCAGATGACGCTGGCGCTGGGGAAGGGGCTGCGGACGGCGATGGACCGGGGTGTTCTCGGGCCGAAGCGGCTGGAGCGGCCGGTGCGCGAGGAGTTCGTGGACTGGTATCAGTCACCGGAGAACAACCGCGCGCCCGGCCGGACCTGTCTGGTCGCCTGCAATCTGCTGAAGGACGAGAACAAGCCCTGGCAGGACGCCAGCCAGATCGGCTCCAAAGGCTGCGGCGCCAACATGCGCGTCGCGCCGATCGGGCTCGTCCCCGGACTGAGCGACGAACAGCGGGCCGGCGCCGCCCAGTTGCAGTCGGCGCTCACCCACGGGCATCCGACGGCGCTCGCCGCGTCCGACCTGACCGCGCACGCCGTACGGCTCCTCGCGCAGGGGGCGGAGCCGACCGGGCTGGTCGGGCTGCTGCGGTCGTACGCCTACGAGAACCGCACCCAATACCACGAGCGCTGGCTCGGCGATCTGTGGACGCGCAGCCAGGACCCCACTCCCGAGCACTTCATCGCCCGCGGCTGGGACGACTGCCTGGGGGCCCTGGACCGCCTGCAGGAAGCCGTGCGCGGTGTCTCGCCCGAGACCGACCCGTGCCTGGCGACCGGCGAGGGCTGGATCGCCGAGGAGGCCATGGCCACCGGGCTGCTGTGCTTCCTGTGGTTCGTCGACGAACCGCTGACCGCCCTGCGGCGGGCCGCCTGCACCGCCGGGGACTCGGACTCGATCGCCTGCCTGGCCGGGGCGTTCGCGGGGGCCTGGCTCGGCGCGGACGTCTGGCCGAGGGAGTGGGCGGACCGGATCGAGTACCGGGGGGACCTGATGACCCTCGGGGCGCTCTGGGACGCTTGACGGATGATCGACGCCCTGGACATCGACCTCGCGCCCGTCGTCGCCGAACAGCCCGACCCGGTGCTGTTCGCGACCGTCTCCGGCGCGCACCTGTACGGCTTCCCGTCCCGCGACTCGGACGTCGACCTGCGCGGCGTCCATCTGCTGCCCACCGAGGATCTCGTCGGGCTGCGGGAGCCGGACGAGACCCGGTCGCGGATGTGGCTGCGGGACGGCGTCGAGATGGACCTGGTCACGCACGACCTGCGCAAGTTCGTACGGCTGATGCTGCGCCGCAACGGCTACGTGCTGGAGCAGTTGCTCTCACCGCTGGTCGTGCACACCACCGACGCCCACCGGGAGCTGGTCGCCCTCGCGCCCGGGGTGCTGACCAGCCATCACGCACACCACTACCGTGGATTCGCCGGCACCCAGTGGCGGTTGTTCGAGAAGACCGGCGAGCTCAAGCCGCTGCTCTACACCTTCCGGGCGCTCCTCACGGGTGTGCATCTGATGCGCAGCGCCGAGGTGCAGGCGCATCTGCCCACGCTGATCGGCGAGGTCGAGGCACCCGGCTATCTTCCGGAGCTGATCGCGGCCAAGGCGGAGCGGGAGCACGGGGACGCCGACGTCGACCACGCGCGCGTGTCGGCCGACGTGGAGCGGCTGCACGGCGTACTGGACGAGGCGCAGGCGGCCTCAGCCCTGCCCGACGCCCCCGGCGTCCACGACGCCCTGCACGCCTTCGTCGTACGGACCCGGCTGGAGGGCTGAGGCGCGGCGGGCCCGGAAGAGGAAGTCCTCCACCCGGCGGCGGTCCGGTTCGGCCGGGAGCGGGCTCGTGCGGGTGGCCTCCTCCGCCTCGCCCGCCAGGCGGGTCATCCGGGACTCCACCTCCGGCCAGGGCACCTCGCCGCGCTTGACCTCCAGCAGCTGCTCGCGCCGGTCGCCGACGTCGATTGTGAGGTGCCCGGTGCGCAGCAGGTCGCGGGCGCTCGTCAGCAGCCGCAGCAGGTGCATCGCGTGCTTCCAGCGGGGGGCGCCGTGCGCGCGGAGGTCGGCCTCCAGCTTCTTGCGCTGACCGAGCGCGTAGCGCGTGAACGTCTCGTGCGCCTGGCGGGACAGGAACGCCTCGCGCAGGGCGAGCAGCTCGCGGCCCGTGCCGTCGACGTGCTCCACGAGCGGGGAGTGCAGGCACTCCAGGATGTTCGGATTGGCGCGCAGGGCCAGCTCGCAGAAGCGCTCCAGCTCCCAGCTGAACTGCTCCTTCAGCGGGCCGTCGACATGCGTCGGCGGCTTCTCGAAGCGCCAGAACAGGGACGTCGGGGCCAGGAACACCCCCCGGCGATCGGTGTCGCTGGCGTCCGTGGCCAGCCCGAAGGCGCGCGAGCCCATCACACAGGCGTAGATCGTGTGGTCGCGTACCAGGCTCTCGGGGTGCATGGCCGGGAGGGTACGCGGCGGATCACACCAGGCGGATCGAATTTCCCTCCACGACGATGTTCTTCGCCGGCAGCGGCTGCGTGGCCGGCGGGTTGGCGACCGCGCCGTCGGTGATCTTGAACTTGCTGCCGTGGCACGGGCAGTTGATCGTTCCGTCCGAGACGCTGCCGACCAGGCACTGCTGGTGGGTGCAGATCGCCGAGAAGGCCTTGAACTGGCCCTTCTCGGGCTGGGTCACCACGACCTTCTCGTCCTTGAAGATCGTGCCACCGCCCACCGGGATGTCGGACGTGCTGGCCAGTTCGTCGCCGTCCTGACCGTCCTGGCCCGGAGTGACGGTGGTGGAGGTCGGCGTCGAGTCGCCGCTGCCGTTGCCGCCGGAATCGCCGCAGCCCGCGACGAGCGCCGTCGCGCCGGTCGCGCCCGTGGCGATGAGGATCGTGCGCCGCGTCGGACGGTTGGTCATGTCGTCACTCCGAAGGTGCGGAAGAACCAGAGGGCGGCAGCCGGCCCGGAAGCCACTGCGAGCGGATCAACAGCATCTTTGCACCCAAGGTGCCGAAGAAGAAGCAATTCAGGACGGAGTGCGGAAAATGCGCGAATCGTATGTCCGGTGGGCATCTCAGCGGGCGGGCGGGAAACGTGAGCCGCACACGGGCTGACTAGGCTGGACTCCCGAAGAGCCGATCCGTGACTCAGCAAGGAGCAGCGCCGTGGCGGTACGAGCGGTCCGGGGGGCCGTCCAACTGGAGCGGGACGACGCCGACCACATGGACGAGCAGGTCGGGGCCCTGCTCACCGCGATCCTGGAGCGGAACGCCCTCACCGCGGACGACCTGATCAGCATCTGGTTCACCGCCACGCCCGACCTGCACAGCGACTTCCCGGCGGCCGCCGCCCGCAAGCTCGGCGCCGGCTTCGCCGACGTGCCCCTCATCTGCGCCCAGGAACTGGACATCGAGGGCGCCATGCCCCGGGTCGTACGCGTCCTCGCGCACATCGAGTCCGACCGGCACCGCACCGACATCGCGCACGTCTACCTCGGTGCCGCGGCCGCCCTGCGCAAGGACATCGCCCAGTGAGAACCGCACTCGTCATCGGCACCGGCCTCATCGGTACGTCCGCCGCGCTCGCGCTCGCCGCCCGCGGTGTCGTCGTGCACCTCGCCGACCACGACCACGAGCAGGCCCGCACCGCCGCCGCACTCGGCGCCGGCACCGACGCGGCCCCCGACGGGCCCGTCGACCTGGCGATCGTCGCCGCCCCGCCCGCGCACGTGGCCGGGGTGCTCGCCGACGCCATGAGCCGGGGCGTGGCCCGCGGCTACCTCGACGTGGCCAGCGTCAAGGGCGGACCGCGCCGTGAGCTGGAGGCGCTCGGGCTCGACCTGTCGTCGTACATCGGCACGCACCCCATGTCCGGCCGCGAGAAGTCCGGCCCGCTGGCGGCGACCGGCGACCTCTTCGAGGGCCGTCCCTGGGTGCTGACGCCGACCCGCGACACCGACACCGAGGTGCTGAACCTCGCCCTGGAACTGGTCTCGCACTGCCGTGCCGTTCCGGTGGTCATGGACGCCGACGCCCACGACCGCGCGGTCGCCCTGGTGTCCCACATGCCCCATCTGATGTCCAGCATGGTCGCCGCGCGCCTGCAGAGCGCCGAGGAGGCGGCCGTACGGCTGTGCGGCCAGGGCATCCGCGACGTGACCCGGATCGCGGCCTCCGACCCGCGGATGTGGATCGACATCCTCTCCGCCAACCCGGGACCGGTCGCCGACCTGCTCACCGACGTCGCCGCCGACCTGGAGGAGACGGTACGGGCGCTGCGGGCGCTGCAGTCGTCCGACGAGGACAAGCGGACCGAGGGCACGGCCGGGATCGAGGACGTGCTGCGCCGCGGGAACGCCGGACAGGTGCGGGTGCCGGGCAAGCACGGGGCCGCTCCCCGGGTCTACGAGGTCGTCGCCGTGCTCATCGACGACCAGCCGGGCCAGCTGGCGCGGATCTTCGCCGACGCCGGCCGGGCCGGGGTCAACATCGAGGACGTGCGGATCGAGCACGCGACCGGGCAGCAGGCCGGTCTCGTCCAGCTCATGGTGGAGCCCAAGGCCGCGCCGGTGCTGAGTGCCGCCCTGCGGGAGCGGGGCTGGGCGATCCGGCAGTAGGCCGCCGAACAGCGCGCGGCCGGACGAGTGACGGGAACCCAGTAACCTTGTGCGGGGCGCCTTCGCGTCCCCACACTCCCGCCACACCGCACCAGGAAGGTGTCCCCCCGTGGAAAACGGTGCCGCCAAGCCCGTGATTGTCGCCATCGACGGCCCCTCCGGCACGGGCAAGTCGAGCACGTCGAAGGCCGTCGCCGCGCAGCTCGGGCTGAGCTACCTCGACACCGGCGCCCAGTACCGGGCGATCACCTGGTGGATGGTGACCAACGGCATCGACATCGAGGACCCGACCGCGATCGCGGCCGTCGCCGGCAAGCCCGAGATCATCTCCGGCACCGACCCGGACAACCCGACGATCAACGTCGACGGCACCGACGTGGCCGGCCCGATCCGCACGCAGGAGGTCACCTCCAAGGTCAGCGCGGTCAGCGCGGTGCCCGAGGTCCGGGCCCGGATCACCGAGCTCCAGCGCTCGCTGGCGACCTCCGCCGAGTACGGCATCGTCGTCGAGGGCCGCGACATCGGTACGACCGTGCTGCCCGACGCCGACCTGAAGATCTTCCTCACCGCCTCCGCGGAGGCCCGTGCCGCCCGCCGCAGCGGTGAGCTCAAGGGCGCCGACGTCAACGCCACCCGTGAGGCTCTGATCAAGCGTGACGCGGCCGACTCCAGCCGCAAGACCTCGCCGCTCGCCAAGGCGGGCGACGCGGTCGAGGTGGACACCACCGCGCTCACGCTGCAGCAGGTCATCGAGTGCGTCGTCACGCTCGTCGAGGAGAAGCGAGCCGCGAAGTGAGCCTTCCGTCAGAGCGGGGTGCCGACATCGGCCGGCGCATCGGCGTCGGCCTGATGTTCGGGCTGTGGCGGCCACGCGTCCTGGGAGCCTGGAAGGTGCCCGCGACCGGGCCGGTGATCTTCGCGGTGAACCACAGCCACAACATCGACGGCCCGATGGTCATGGGCGTGGCGCCCCGGCCGGTGCACTTCCTGATCAAGAAGGAAGCGTTCGTCGGCCCGCTCGACCCGTTCCTGACCGGCATCGGCCAGCTGAAGGTGGACCGGCACTCCGCCGACCGGACGGCCATCACGCAGGCCCTCGACGTCCTGTCGAACGGCGGCGTCCTCGGCATATTTCCCGAGGGCACCCGGGGCGAGGGCGACTTCGCCTCGCTGCGCGCCGGGCTCGCCTATTTCGCCGTGCGCGGCGGCGCTCCGATCGTCCCGGTCGCGGTGCTGGGAAGTTCCGAGAAGCGCGGACGGTTGGTCAAGGGGCTGCCTCCGCTGCGGCACCGGGTCGACGTCGTCTTCGGTGAGCCGTTCGACGCGGGGGACGGCAGCGGGCGGCGCACCCGCAGGGCGCTGGACGAGGCGACCGAGCGCATCCAGAAGCAGCTCACCGAGCACCTGGAAAACGCCAGGCGGCTGACCGGCCGCTAGGCGACACTGAGTAGTGGATCAGCCGGGAGAAAACCGGACGTTCCACCGATCACCACGATGAACGACGAGGTACGGACTTTCATGAACGACCACATCCACTCCGAGGGCTCGGGCGAGGAGCACGACCACGGAGAGCTTGGCGACGCCGAGTACGCGGAGTTCATGGAGCTCGCCGCGGAAGAGGGCTTCGACCTCGAGGACGTCGAGGGCGCCATCGAGGCGGCCGGCCACGGCCCGCTGCCCGTCCTCGCCGTCGTCGGACGGCCGAACGTCGGCAAGTCGACGCTCGTCAACCGCATCATCGGGCGCCGTGAGGCCGTCGTCGAGGACAAGCCGGGCGTCACCCGCGACCGTGTGACCTACGAGGCCGAGTGGGCGGGCCGCCGCTTCAAGGTCGTCGACACCGGCGGCTGGGAGCAGGACGTCTTCGGCATCGACGCCTCCGTGGCCGCGCAGGCCGAGTTCGCGATCGAGGCCGCCGACGCCGTCGTGTTCGTCGTCGACGCCAAGGTGGGCGCCACCGACACCGACGAGGCGGTCGTACGACTGCTGCGCAAGGCCGGCAAGCCCGTCGTGCTGTGTGCCAACAAGGTCGACGGCCCCAGCGGCGAGGCGGACGCCTCATACCTGTGGTCCCTCGGCCTCGGCGAGCCGCACCCGGTCTCGGCGCTGCACGGCCGCGGCACCGGCGACATGCTGGACGCCGTCCTGGAGGCGCTGCCGGAGGCGCCCGCGCAGACCTTCGGCACCGGGGTCGGCGGCCCGCGCCGCATCGCCCTGATCGGCCGCCCGAACGTCGGCAAGTCCTCGCTGCTGAACAAGGTGGCCGGCGAGGAGCGCGTCGTCGTCAACGAGCTGGCCGGCACCACCCGCGACCCGGTCGACGAGCTCATCGAACTCGGCGGTGTCACCTGGAAGTTCGTCGACACGGCGGGCATCCGCAAGCGCGTCCACCTCCAGCAGGGCGCCGACTACTACGCCTCGCTGCGCACCGCGGCCGCCGTCGAGAAGGCCGAGGTCGCGGTGATCCTGATCGACGGCTCCGAGTCCATCTCGGTCCAGGACCAGCGCATCGTCACCATGGCCGTCGAGGCGGGCCGGGCGATCGTCATCGCCTACAACAAGTGGGACACCCTCGACGAGGAGCGCCGCTACTACCTGGAGCGGGAGATCGAGACCGAGCTCGGCCAGGTCGTCTGGGCGCCCCGGGTGAACGTCTCGGCGCGCACCGGACGGCACATGGAGAAGCTGGTCCCGGCGATCGAGACGGCCCTCGCGGGCTGGGAGACCCGGGTCCCGACCGGACGGCTGAACGCCTTCCTCGGTGAGCTGGTCGCCGCCCACCCGCACCCGATCCGCGGCGGCAAGCAGCCCCGCATCCTGTTCGGCACCCAGGCGGGCACCAAGCCCCCGCGGTTCGTGCTCTTCGCCTCCGGCTTCATCGAGGCGGGCTACCGCCGCTTCATCGAGCGCCGGCTGCGTGAGGAGTTCGGCTTCGAGGGGACGCCGATCCACATCTCGGTGCGGGTCCGCGAGAAGCGCGGCAGGAAGAAGTAGCAGACATGGCTGAAGGGCGGCCCGCAGTGGGGCCGCCCTTCACATGTGTTCAGCCTCGGCGCGCCGGCGGCAGCGCGGCCGGGACGTGGTGCATCCCCGTGCCCTGCTGGCCGATGTGCCCGACCCGCTGCCACTGCGGCTGCTGACCGCTGCCGTGGCGCGCGCTGTGCGCCCCCGCGCTGTAGGCGCTGTACGAGCTGCTGAACGACCCCGGGCGATGCCCGCCGTACGGCCCCGTACCACGCTCGATGTTCCCGAAGGCGATGAACCCCAGGTCCTCCTCGCCACTGCGATCACCCGGCAGCGAACGGAAGGACTTGACGTACTCGGCATAGAGCGCGTCGTAGATAGGCGTGGGCGAGGGGCCGCCCTGATGGCGGGGAACGTCGTATGCATGCACGTATGTCCAAACGACCCGGCACCGGAAGAGATGCGGCTGGGCAGCGCACCAAAGGGGCGCGGGGAACTGCGCGACCGGCCACCCGTGACCCGCAGCCGCCGAACTCCGTGCAGCCCCCGCTGAACAGGCGCTTCTCAGGTGCCGGCAAGCGGCAGCGCCGCCGCGACCAACTTCCCGTTCGCCGCGGCCTTGTCCAGCGCGTCCCGGAGCAGGTCCTCGCGGGGCTGGCGCCCGATGGATCCCACCGGCGCGGCGAACATCAGCACCTGCTGGTGCTTGTTCGCGGCGGCCCGCCAGCCGTCCGTCACCAGCAGCGGCTGGTGCGCCTGCCACCACGCGACCGGCTGCCCGCCGTTCGTGCCGGGCTGCAGCACCGCGTGCAGCTGCCCCATGGCCAGCAGCACCGACCAGCCGTGCAGCACCGGCGGCACATCGGCCAGCTCGGTCGCCGGCATGAACCCCTGTTCGATGAGCAGCGGAAGGAAGTCGTCCCCGGCGCCGACCGCCCCGGGGCGCACGATGGGCCCGGTGGGCTCGACGACGAGCGCGGGGTGCAGCTCCCCGGCGATGAGCACCAGTCCGCTGGTCACGCCGAGTACGGCCTGCTCCGGCACGATCGCCTCCGGCTCCAGGTCGACCCGGTCACCGGTGATGGACTTCACGGCGCCCTGCAGCTGCTCCTCGGTGACCTGCACGACCTGCGAGGGCAGGCAGGTGGCGTGGGCGAAGGCGAGGACGGCGGTCTCGTCCCCGATGAACAGGACGGTGCTGGTGCGCTCCTGTTCGGAGTCGCCCGGGGTGCGGCAGGACGTGCAGTCGTAACTGCCGGGGGCGTTCTCCCCGGCGAGCAGCCGGTCGGCTTCCTCGTCGCCGATCTCGGCACGTACCTCGTCGCTGACATCGAGCATGCGCGGCACGGGTGGCTCCTCGGGATGTGGTGCGTGGCGGGGTCGGGTGGCTCCCGGCCCGTGAACCGGGCGGATCCCGGGCTCATGAAAAGACAACGGGCGATCTGTGGCGGGAGTCACGCACGACAGCGAACGGAATCGAACCATCCGACGCGGAGGGTCACCTTGTGTGCGGAATCGCCCACTCACCGTCAAGTGCCGGGAAATGCAAGGAAGTTGGTTGCGTGGGGTGCATCACAGATCGTCGGGGTCGCAGGTCGACAAATCCGGAAATCAGGGAATGAAGTGGGTGGCTGAAAATCGCCGATACCGGAGGTAACGGCTAACTGGCCTGGACCGACGAGGAGTTGGTTGATCCCGGCCGGTCGGTGTCCCTACATTCCTCCGCCGTGTGCAGCGAGCACCGCTCGGGTACGTCCGCCGACCGCACCAGCATGCTTCACCGAACGACCTTCCGGCGGACGGGGCGAGCGTGACCCGCACGTCCCATGGCGTGCAGGGTCGCGTGCCGTCCTGGGGGAGCCCGGGTCCTTCGAGAGGGACCTACATGTCCGAATGTGCCGATACCACTCACGACAACGCTCGCAAGGCGCCGAAGGCTTCGAACACGAGCCGGACGCGTACGACGGCGGTCCTCGCCGGGGCGGCACTGCTCGCCCCGCTCGGACTGCTGGCCGCGACAGGCAACGCCACAGCGGCGGACAGTGGAGTCTGGGACCGCATCGCCCAGTGCGAGAGCGGCGGCAACTGGCACATCAACACCGGCAACGGCTACTACGGCGGACTGCAGTTCTCCGCCTCCACCTGGCGCGCGTACGGCGGTACCGCCTACGCGCCGACGGCGGACCGGGCCGACAGGGCCCAGCAGATCGCTGTGGCCACCAAGGTCCAGCGCGCGCAGGGGTGGGGCGCGTGGCCGACCTGTTCGGCCCGGGCCGGAGCGTACGGCAGCGCCCCCGCGGCCTCCGCGGGCGGTTCGGAGTCCTCCGCCAGCAAGGCGGCCCCCTCGACCGCCAAGTCGGCCCCCGCCGCTCCGTCACAGGCGCCGGAGCGTTCCTCGGGGCACCAGACCCGCGACTCGTCCCGCGGTGACTACACCGTCCGTGAGGGCGACACGCTGAGCGGCATCGCCGCCCGGCACGGGACCACCTGGCGGGCGCTCCACGCCGCCAACGAGTCCGTCATCGGCGCCGATCCCCACTTGATCATCCCGGGGCAGCGACTCGAACTCTGAGTGCCGTCCCGGAGCCCCGCCCGGTCCGCCGACCGGGTGGGGCACCCGCGACCGTCCGACGTGCCGCGCAGATCGTGGACAATAAGCTGCCTAGCGTGCTGATATGAAATACGCACCGCTCACGATCGCCCTGGCCACCGCTCTGTTGACCGCCGTCGCCCCGGGCACGTCGCACGCCACGCACGCCCCCCAGGTGGCGTCTCCGCTACCGGCCTCCGGCCCCCCTCCCAAACCCGCGTCCCTGGCCTGTGCCAAGAGTCATTGGCCCTGGGGCTGTGTCGCCAAGTGCGAGAGCGGCGGGGATTGGCACATCAACACCGGCAACGGCCACTACGGCGGGCTTCAGTTCTCGCAGCCGACCTGGGAGGGCTTCGGCGGGCGGAAGTACGCCCCGCGCGCGGACCTCGCCAGCCGCAAGGAGCAGATCGACATCGCCCGCAAGGTCGTGGCGGTACAGGGCTGGGGGGCCTGGCCGCACTGCTCCCGGCGGTACGGACTCAAGGGCCGTATGAAGCTGGAGAAGCCGCAGGCCGACATCGCCAAGCAGCGGCTCAACCCCCGTCTGCTGCTCATGCCGAGGGGGGCGAGGCTGGACGCCGCGTTGCCCGGCGCTCGTACTCGCCCGCCTCTCCGCTGAACACGACGGCGCCCCGCCGCAGTTCGTGAACGAGTGCCGCCCGGCCCCGCAGGACGGGCGGCAGTCGTTGCTCCGCGACGACCACGCACGCGTCGAGGCCGCTCAGCAACTCGTACGTACGGGCGGCGACCGCGGGTGACATGCCCTGCGCCGGCTCGTCCACGAGGACGACACGCGCGCGTGCCAGCAGGGCGCGGGAGAGCGCCAGCATGCGCTGCTCGCCGCCGGACAGCGTGCCGGCGCGGCGCGCGAGGAGGGCTTCCAGCGGCGGGAAGGCGTCCAGGGCGGCGTCATGGGAACGGGCCGCCAGTTCCAGGTTCTCGCGCACGGTGAGGGAGCCGAAGACCGCCTGCCGCTCGGGGACCAGGCACAGGCCGCGGCGGGCGCGCTCGTGGGCGGGTGTCCGGGTCACGTCGACGCCGTCCCACACCACCGCGCCGCCGGACAGCCGTACCGTTCCGGCCAGCGCGCGCAGGGCCGTCGTACGGCCGGATCCGTTGCGGCCCAGCAGGACGGTGAGGCCGGGGCCGGCGGCGGCGAGCGTGACGCCGTGCAGGGCCTCCAAGGGGCCGTAGCGCACGCGTGCGTGGCGCAGCGAGACGGTCGTCATGCGGGGGCCTCCCGGGTGTCTGCCGCATCCAGTACGTCGAGTACGCGGGCGGGTGGGCCGGAGGCGACGATGCGGCCCGCCGCCATGACGTGCACCGTGTCGGCGAGGTCGGCGACCAGGTCGAGGTCGTGTTCGACGACGAGCAGGGCCATGCCGTCCGCCGCGAGGGCCTTCAGGATGCGGGCGAGCGCGGTGACTTCCGCCGTGTCCAGGCCGGCGGCGGGTTCGTCGAGCAGCAGGACGCGCGGGCCGCCCGCGAGGGCACGGGCCAGCTCGACCCGCCGGAGGGTGCCGGTGGGGAGGCCGGCGGCGGGCAGGGAACGTACGGGGCCGTCCAGGCCGAGGAGCCGGAGGGACCTCTCCACGGACGACGGGTCCTGGAGCCTGCCCTGTTCGGCGCCGACGCGGACGTTCTCGGCGACGGTCAGTGAGGGGAAGACGGCCAGTTGCTGGAAGGTGCGGGCGACGCCGAGGCGGGTGCGGGCGTGGGCGGCCAGGTGGGTGATGTCGCGGGTGCCGAGGCGTACTTGGCCGTGGGCGGGGCGGTGGGTGCCGGCCAGGCAGTGGAACAGGGTGGTCTTGCCGGCGCCGTTGGGGCCGACGACGGCGGTGATGTGGGCGGGCGGGACGGTGAGGGTGACGTCCTGCAGGGCGGTGAATCCGTCGTAGCGGGCCTGGAGGTGGTGGGCGGTGAGTGGGGGGTTCTGGGCGGGTGCGGGTGCGGGTGCGAGTGCCGGGCCGGGGACGGGGGCGGGCTCGCGGCCTTCGGCCGCGTTCGGTTTCCCACCCGCACCGCCCGTGCTGGTCTCGTCGCCGGGTGCGGGTGGCCCCTGTGGGGGCCGAGCACCGCCGGCGGCCGCGGCGGGACGCGCCGGGGCCCCGGACCGTCGCGCGTGCTCGGTTGCCGTCGGCTCCCGCGCTCCTGCTGTCGGCTCCTGCGCTGCTGCTGTCGGCTCCCGCGCTCCTGGCGTCGGCTGTCGTGCCTGGTCCGCTGTGGTGCGCTCCGGCGTTCCGTCGGCTGTGGTGTGCTCCCGCGTTCCGTCGGCTGTGGTGGCCGTCCGAGCCCCGTCGGCTGTCGTGGCCGCCCGTGTCCCGTCGGCTGTGGTGGTCGTCCGCGCCCCCGTTGGCGGCCGGTGTGGCTCCCCGGCTGCTGCCTGCTTCTGCCGGGCCGGCGTGGTCCCGGCGCCCGATGCCGTCAGGCCCGTCAAGGTCGGGGGCGGGGGTGGTCCCGGGGGTGGTGGGTGCAGTAGGTGTCGTGCGCGGGTTCCCTGGGGGGTGAGTCGTGGGATCCGGCGCAGGTGGGTCGTCGCCGTGCGGAGAGCCTCGTACGGGCCGCCGGGGAAGCGGCCGACCAGGACCGCCAGCACGCCGATGAGCGCGGCGGCCACCCCGCCGCGGGCGCCCGCGTCCAGGCCGACCAGGAGGGCCGCGGCGGCCAGGGCGCCCAGGGTGCTGTCGGCGCCCAGGACCACCACCGCGGCGAACCAGAGGAGGCCGCGGACGGGGTCGTAGGCGGCGGGGTCGAAGGCGCGCAGGCCCATGCCGAGCATGCCGCCGCCGAGGGCGGCCAGGGCGGCGCCCGAGACGAAGGCCAGGAGCTTGAGGGAGGGCACCCGCACGCCCGCCGCCGACGCCCCGGACTCGTGGTCGCGCATCGCCGCCAGGGCGCGGCCCGTGCGGCCCCGGCGCAGCAGCCAGGTCGCCAGCAGGGCCGCCGCCAGGAGGGCGAGTTCCAGGACGTAGTACGCGCGGTCGCCCTCGAAGCCCGCCGGGCGGCCGAGCGACAGACCCGCGATCGCGTACGGCTGGGCGAAGACGAAGCGGCTCACGCCGACGCCGACCGCGAACGTCGCCAGGGCCAGCGCCAGGCCGCGGCGGCTGATCGCCGGCCAGCCGGTCAGGAGGCCCAGCGGGGCCACCAGGACGACCGCCAGGGCCAGCGCGGCCAGCTCCGGCAGCCGGGGCAGTCCCGGGAAGCGGCCGGCCGCCAGCAGGGCCGTGAACAGGGCACCCAGGCCCGCGTAGGCCGCCTGCCCGAGGGAGATCTGGCCGCCGCGGCCCGTGACGACGACCAGGGACAGCAGCACCACGCCCAGCGCCGGCACCTGCACCGACGTGTGCAGGTCCGAACCCGCGAAGCCGAGGGGGAGCAGGAAGAGCACCATCGCCACGATCCAGGCGCCCGGAGGGGTGGGCACGCGCGCGGTGGAGGTGCGCGGGAGCGCGTCGCGCGTGCCCACGCTCGGCAGGGCCAGCGCCGCGATCAGCAGGGCCACCACGAACAGGTTCGTACTGACCGCCTGGAGCAGCGGCGCGCCCCAGCCCGCCGGATGCAGCCGGGTGAGCTGGCTCTGCGCCACGCCGATCGCCAGCGCCGTCACCACCGCGACCGGCAGACTGCGCATGCGCGCGGCCACCGCGACCGCGACGACCTCCATCACCAGCAGCGGCATGCCGTACGGGTCGAGGCGTACGTACGGCGCGAGCAGGACGCCGGTCAGGCCCGCCGTGAACGAGCCGAACGCCCAGCCCGCCGCCGCGACCCGGTCGGCGTCGATCCCTCCGAGGACGGCCAGCTGCCGGTCGTCCACCACGGCCCGCAGCTCCCGTCCGAAGCGCGTGCGGCGGATCACCGCGCTCACCCCGGCCGCCAGCAGCAGCGCCACCGCGAGCTGACCCCAGGGGTCCGCCGACACCAGTACCGGCGCGTCGTCCCGCGCGCCCTGCCCCCACAGCAGCGCCGCACCGCCCACGAGCAGCACGAACACCCCGATGGACGCGACCAGGGTCTGCGCCGGGTCACTGCCCAGGACGGACAGCGGCCGGAAGACGAACCGTTCCAGCAGCATCCCGATGCCGGGCGCCAGGACCAGCAGCGTCACCACCGCCCCCGCCCACAGCGGCCAGCCCCACTCCACGACGCACTGGCGCAGCACATACGCGCACACCATCGCGATCGCCCCGTGCGCGAAGTTGAGCACCCCGGTCGAGCGGTACGTCACCACCAGGCCGATCCCGGTGAGCGCGGCGGCGCTGCCGACCGAGAGACCGGCCAGCGTGAGGTCGTACGTCAGCGAGGACATCAGTCATCCGCTTCGGCCGGCTCACAGATCGGGCACGGGCCCAGCTCGCCGCCGCGCACCAGCTTCGCGTCGACCGGGACCGCCTCGGCCTTCCCGGCGACCAGCGGGCAGTCCGCCCGGTGCCAGAGCGTGCCGCCGGGCACCATCAGCAGCTCCCCGCTGACCGCGAGCGGGGCCGCGGCGCCCGGACCGGACTCTCCGGCGTCCTCGGGCTCCGCGGCCACCAGAAGGCCGTACAGCTCCTCCACGCGGGCGGCGGCGAGGGCGTTCCGGCCGTGGGTCAGCAGCACCGCCCCCGCGATGATCAGCGCGCCGCCGGGCACCGTGCAGGACGCCAGATACGGCAGCTGACGCTCGGCGAACCGCTCGCCGGAGACGCCGTACCAGCCGATGACGCACAGCACCGCGCCCGCCGCGAGCGCCGCCCAGCCGGCCCACAGGACGGGGTGCACGGTCCGCAGTCGGGCTGTCCGCATCGCTGGCTCCCACACGTCGGGTTCGGGTGTGTGCACACGGGCTTTCTGCGCATGTGCCTGTCCATGTCAGCCAATGGCTTGCACTATGCCTCCTGCAAGCTGACCCTGAAAGCACCGGGCGCGCACGGCCCGGATCGACACCCGGCGGTGAGCCAGATGGTTCTCGGGAGCGACGTCAGGCGGCACACAACGCACAGGGGACGGGGGACGGCGCTGACGGCCGCCCTGCTCCTCTTCCTCGCCCCGGCCCTCGCGGCGTGCAGCGACGACGAGGGAGGCGGCGGCAGCGAGACGCCGCCGACACCGACCGTCGAGCAGTCCCGGACGTCGGCGCCCGCGTCGGCGCCCGCCGACACGCAGGCGGCCGAGACCGAGATCGAGCAGAACTGGCAGAAGTTCTTCGACCCCGAGACCTCGCTGAAGGACAAGCAGACCGTTCTGGAGAACGGCGACCGGATGGCGCCGGTCCTGCAGGCGTTCAGCGGTGACGAGCGCGGCGGGCAGGTCCAGGCGCAGGTCTCCGAGATCGAGTTCACCTCGCCCACCGAGGCGAACGTGACCTACGACCTGACCCTCAAGGGCGCCACCGCCCTGCCGGACGCCTCCGGAACCGCCGTCGAACAGGACGGCACCTGGAAGGTGTCCGCCAAGACCCTGTGCGCGCTGGTCCAGTTGAGCGGCAATGGGTCACCGATCCCGGGGTGCTGAGGCGGCGATCGCCGTGCTGCTGCTGACACTGAGTACGGCGTGCGGCAGCCGGCTGCCGGAGAGCGACTTCGAGCACCGGGACCGGGGCGCACCCTCGGAGCCGGCCGCGGACCGCGCCCCGATCCGCGTCGGCATCATCACCAGCGCCACCAGCCCGGTCGGCGGCAACGCCTTCACCGGCCCGCGCGACGGTGCCAAGGCGTACTTCGACCGCCTCGACGCGCGCGGCGGCATCGACGGCCGCCGCGTCGAGGTACGCCTGTGCGACGACGGCGGCAGCGGCGTCGGCAACAACGAGTGCGTGCACGAACTCGTCGACGAGGACAAGGTCGTCGCCCTGGTCGCCACCACCGCCCTGGACTACGCGGGCGCCGCACGCGTCTCACGCGCGGGCGTGCCTGACATCGGCGGCCAGCCCATCGGGGCCGCCTACGACACCTGGCCGCACCTGTACGGCATCTACGGCAGCCTCGCGCCCCGTGACGGCACGACCGGCTGGGACGGCGCGCAGTACGGCGGAACGGAGGTCTACCGCTACTTCAAACGCGAGCACGGAGCCCGTACGGCCGCCGTCGTCTCCTACAACCAGCCCGCGTCGGCCGCCTACGCCCGGCTCGTCGAACGGGGCCTGGAAGCCGAGGGCTACAAGGTCGTCACCGAGCAGGTCGACTTCGCCCTGCCGAACTTCCGCGCGGTGGCGGCCGACCTCAAGGAGCAGGGCGCCGACCTCGTCTTCGACGCCATCGACACCCACGGCAACGCCCGGCTGTGCGAGGCGATGGACGACGTCGGCGCCGACGTCACCGCCAAGGTGACGAACGTACAGAACTGGACGTCCACCGTCGCCGAGGACTACGAGGACGCCCCGCGCTGCCGCAACGCCCTGTGGGCGACCGGGTCGTCCCGCAACTTCGAGGACACCGGCCAGGCGGCCGTACGCGAGTTCCGGGACGCCACCAAGGGCCTGGAGAGCCACTCCCAGTGGCAGCTGGAGGGCTGGGCGGCGGCGAAGTGGTTCACGGACGCCGCGAAGGCGTGCGCCCCGCGGGGCGTCACGCGCGCGTGCGTCGACGACCACATGAACCGCAGCCAGGAGTACACCGCCGGCGGCCTGCTGCTCCCGGTCACGTTCGAGCGGCTGCCCGAGCCGCCCGAGAGCCGCCGGACCTGCCTGTCGGTGGCCCGCTGGACGGACGGCCGGGGATGGGTGTCCCAGGGAGACATGAACGACACGTGCTTCGAGGTCCCGCAGCTGCCGTACCGGCCGTGACGGGCAACCAAAAGGCCGCGTCGCCGGTCCAACCGACAGAGCCGACAGCCGAGGGAGGAACCGCAGCGTATGACGCCCCTGCCGCAGGCCGCACCACTGCGCGCCGACTGCATCGCGGACTCGGCCGGCGGACTGACCTTCGACGTCACCGCCGTCGGGCCGGCCATGGAGGCTCATCTCGTGCTGCGCCACCGCGAGGGCGACGAGGAGGTGACCCTGCCCCTGAGCCCGGCCACGACCGGCCGCCTGCGCGCCGCTCTGCCCAGCAGCGTTCCCCTGCCGGAGGGCCACTGGGACGCCTACGCCAGCATCCGGGACGAGCACCCTGACCGCCTCGTGCCGGGCGCCATGGACGTCCATCCGGCCGCTTCCCGGGTCCCGTACGAGACACGCGGGGGCAACCTCAGCGTCGAATGCCGGTACGAGGAGACGCCCTTCACGGCCACGCCGTTAGGGGCGCGGGGAACTGCGCGACCGACCCCGACGGACCCGCACCCGCCCGTACTGCCCGCCCACCCGGTCCACTAGGCGACTGGCAGACTCGGATCATGCTGGACACCTCCGCGAGGCTGCTGCGCCTGCTCTCCCTCCTCCAGGCCCACCGCGACTGGTCCGGCGCCGAACTCGCCGACCGGCTCGGTGTCACCCCGCGCACCGTCCGCCGTGACGTCGACCGCCTCCGCGAGCTCGGCTACCCCGTCAACGCAAGCCCCGGCACCGGAGGCGGCTACCAGCTCGGCGCCGGCGCCGAGCTGCCGCCTCTGCTGCTGGACGACGACGAGGCGGTCGCCGTCGCCGTCGGCCTGCGCACCGCCGCCGGCCAGGGCATCGAGGGCATCGGCGAGACGTCCGTACGCGCCCTCGCCAAGCTGGAGCAGGTCCTGCCGAACCGGCTGCGCCGCCGCGTCGGCGCCCTGAACGCCTTCACCGTGCCGATGCTGCGCGGCCCGCAGCCCTCCGCCGTCGACCCCGCCGTGCTCACCGAACTGGCCCACCTCTGCCGGGACTCCGAGTGCCTCAGGTTCGAGTACCGCGACCACGAGGGCGCGTCCACCCGCCGCACCGTCGAACCGCACCGCCTGGTGTGCAGCGAGCGCCGCTGGTACCTGGTCGCCTGGGACCTCGACCGCGAGGACTGGCGTACGTTCCGCGTCGACCGCGTCACGCCCAGGCCGCCGCACGGCCCGCGCTTCGCCCCGCGCACGCCGCCCGCCGAGGACCTCGCCGCGTACGTCTCCCGGGGCGTGTCCACGCGCGCGTACGCCGCGCAGGCCGTCATCCGGCTGCTGGTGCCCCTGGAGGAGGCGGCCGAGGCCGTCTCGCCCACGACAGGGCAGCTGGAGGCGGAGGGGCCGGGCAGCTGCCTGCTGCGCACCGGCGCCGGGAGCCTGGACGTCATGGTGATCCATGTGATGCTGATGGGCTTCGAGTTCGAGGTCCTGGAGCCGGCCGAGCTCGTCGAGGCGATCAGGACGGCTCATGGCCGGCTTGCTCGCTCTTTGGCTCGGGCTGCGGAGCCTCCAGCGCGTGGTCCGGATGGTGCAGATCGAACGCCGGGGACTCCGAGCGGACCTTCGGCAGCGTCGTGAAGTTGTGCCGCGGGGGCGGGCAGGAGGTCGCCCACTCCAGGGAGCGTCCGTAGCCCCAGGGGTCGTCGACCTCGACCTTCTTGCCGTACTTGGCGGTCCGCCAGACGTTGTAGAGGAACGGCAGCGTCGACAGGCCCAGCAGGAACGCGCCGATCGTGGAGACCGTGTTCAGCGTGGTGAAGCCGTCGGCCGCGAGATAGTCGGCGTACCGGCGCGGCATGCCCTCCGCGCCCAGCCAGTGCTGCACCAGGAACGTGGTGTGGAAGCCGACGAACAGCGTCCAGAAGTGCATCTTGCCGAGCCGTTCGTCGAGCATCTTGCCGGTGAACTTGGGCCACCAGAAGTGGAACCCGGCGAAGATCGCGAAGACGACCGTGCCGAAGACGACGTAGTGGAAGTGGGCGACCACGAAGTACGAGTCGGAGACGTGGAAGTCCATCGGGGGCGACGCCAGGATCACCCCGGTCAGACCGCCGAAGAGGAACGTCACCAGGAAGCCCGTCGCCCACAGCATCGGGGTCTCGAAGGACAGCGAGCCCTTGATCATGGTCCCGGACCAGTTGAAGAACTTCACGCCCGTGGGCACGGCGATCAGGAAGCTCATGAACGAGAAGAACGGCAGCAGCACCGCACCGGTGACGAACATGTGGTGCGCCCACACCACGATCGACAGACCGGTGATCGCCATCGTCGCCCCGACCAGCGTCAGATAGCCGAAGATCGGCTTGCGGCTGAAGACCGGGATGATCTCCGTGATGATGCCGAAGAACGGCAGCGCGATGATGTACACCTCGGGATGCCCGAAGAACCAGAACAGGTGCTGCCACAGCAGCGCACCCCCGTTCGCCGCCTCGAACACCACCGAGCCGAACCTGCGGTCGGCCTCCAGCACGAGCAGGGCCGCCGCCAGGACCGGGAACGCCATCAGGATCAGGATCGACGTGAACAGGGTGTTCCACACGAAGATCGGCATCCGGAACATCGTCATGCCGGGGGCGCGCATCCCGATGATGGTGGTGATGAAGTTGACCGCGCCGAGGATCGTGCCGAAGCCGGCCAGCGCCAGACCCATGATCCACAGGTCGGGGCCGATGCCGGGGGAGCGTTCCAGGCTGTTCAGGGGCGCGTAGGCGAACCAGCCGTAGGAGGCCGGCCCGTCCGGCACGATCAGCGACCCCATCACGATCAGGCCGCCGAACAGGAACAGCCAGTACGAGAACATGTTGAGCCGCGGGAAGGCGACGTCCGGGGAGCCGATCTGGAGCGGCATCAGCTCATTGGCGAAGCCCGCGAAGGTCGGCGTCGCGAAGAGCAGCAGCATGATCGTGCCGTGCATGGTGAACAGCTGGTTGAACTGCTCGTTGCTCACGATCTGCATACCTGGCCGGGCCAGTTCGGCCCGCATCACCAGGGCCATGACACCACCGGCCAGGAAGAACAGGAACGACGTGATCAGGTAGAGGTGGCCGATCTTCTTGTGGTCGGTGGTGGTCAGCCAGTCGACGACCACCCGGCCGCCCGGTGGCCTGCTTCGCATGGGCCGTGCCGTCGCCTGTACGGTCTGCGTCCCCATCGCTCGCTCGCCCCTTCGCTCGTCGCGTCCCGGGCCCGCTGAAGCCCGCGTCGCACGCGCCGACGCGAGCTCACGCCATGATGCTCGCGTCGACGGTGCTCCGACAGAGGGCGTACGGAGGTTCTGTGGTGGAACCATGTACTTTCTGTGCGGCGCCGGCTCCCGTGGCCCGCGCGGAATCGAGGGGAAAAGGGGTCCGCGGGCAGTTCTCCGGGCACTTTTCCGCCGCGCTATCGAACCGGTCGGCGCGACACGCGGGAATTACGATCGAATGCCTGCGGAAGGCCCAGAAAATCCCTCGTCCGTGTGACGGTCCGTCGATGTCGAAGTGACCGAAACGCGTGTCGTGATTCTGTGACAAAAGCGTGACCCCGGAGGGACGTGTGACCCCGGACGGCCGCTGCAAAGGTTCACCGTCCGCACTGGCCCGATCCAGTGACGAGGCCCTAGCGTTGACGGCATGGCACCCATTCCTAAACCCCCCGCAGATCCCCAGGACAACCCCGACGCGTATGTCGGACTCGACGCCGACGGGGCCGAGCGGCTCGCCCGCGAACGCGGGTGGAGCACGGTGCGTTCGCTGCCGCCGGGGGCGATCATCACCATGGAGTACCGCGTGGGACGGCTGAACTTCGAGGTGAAGGACGGCCAGGTGGCGCGGGCCTGGAAGGGCTGACACACGGCGACGGCCCCGGTTCCGAACGGAACCGGGGCCGTCGCCGTACGGGCTGGTCGTGCGTACCGAACCCGCGCTGCAGGGGGCGGGTCAGCCGCCCGTGAGAGGGCGGGCCGTCGGGGCCCCGCCTCTGCCGATGCGGTCCGTGTGCGGCGGGCGGCGGCTGCCGGCCGGAGTGCCCGGCGTGCGCTCGCCACGGGCCGTGTGCGGGCCGGGAGCCAGGTGGACCGGCGCCCGCGGGGACCTGGCCGGCGACGACGCCTCGCGGGCCGCGGCCTCGTCGTCGACGGCCGTGGGACGCGGCTTGAGCAGGACGGGGGCCTCGACGGGGGCGGGCGCGGACAGGACGCCGGTCCGCCGGGCGCGCCAGCGGTCGCGCAGGTCGAAGAGCCAGGTCTCGGAGCGGGCGATCAGCGGCTCGAACCACGGCAGGG
The DNA here is from genome assembly GCF_043195415.1 of Streptomyces sp. Y7. Classification (NCBI taxonomy): domain Bacteria; kingdom Bacillati; phylum Actinomycetota; class Actinomycetes; order Kitasatosporales; family Streptomycetaceae; genus Streptomyces; species Streptomyces sp. Y7. The sequence goes on along the minus strand of NZ_JBIDDQ010000032.1, from coordinate 43,593 downwards.
CGAGCAGGATCAGCAGACCGGCGGCCCAGCCGAGCAGGACGTCGCTCAACCAGTGCGTACCGAGGTAGACGGTGGACAGGCCCACGCCCAGCGAGGTCACCGCCGACAGGGCCGACAGCCAGCGGCGCGCTCTCGGGGTCGAGGCCAGATAGGCCAGGATTCCCCAGGTCACCACGGCGTTGGCGGTGTGGCCGCTGGGAAATATATCGCCGCCCAGGCCCATCTCGTTCGCGCCGATGGTGGTCGCGTAGTGCGGTCCGAGGCGGCCCATGCCGAGCTTGGCGGCACCGACGGTGATGTTCAGCAGCAGCAGCGAGACGCCGAGCGCGAGCAGCGGCCGCAGCGTGTGCTGCCGCCAGGAACGCCAGCCCAGCCAGGCCGCGACCATGACCGCGGTCGGGCCGCGCTGGCCCAGCACCACGTAGTAGTCGACGAACGCGTGGATCTCCGCCCACTGTTGGTAGGGGCGGAAGAACATGACCTGCCAGTCGAGCCGGACGAGCCACGAAGTGATGACTACGGCCCACACGATGGCCCCGTAGAAGGCCAGGGTCGCGGAGAAGAGCACGATCCTGTGCCGGGTCATCCTCGGCACATCGATGTGGGCCGGACGTTCCGGTTCCCGGTCCAGCCTGGCGAAGACCCGGTCCAGACGGGTCAGCTTTCGTTCGGTACGCACCCAATCGACGTTACAGCGAGTGAGCGCAGGACAAGGTCGATTCCACGGCTTTGTGATGACGATGTGATGTGGGATTCCTCTCAGGGGGAGGTTTATTTCCAAGGAATCCGTAATCATCGGCGGCTACATCCTTCAATTCCTTTGATCATTCTGTTGGTTCGTTTTTCGCCGCTTATGAATTCGTTCACCGAATCCTTGGGTGGAATTTTCCTGGGGCTCACCGGTCGGAGCCGGTGAGTGTGGTGTACGCCACACGCGATCGGGTGCGGTCTGAGAGGTCCGCCACTCGGCGCGGACCCGGACTCGCGTACCCTGACGAGTCACTCGCCCTGGTTGCGCGGGCCGGAGACCACCGCTCCTCTCCGGCCGAGTCGCGGGGAGTCCCCACCCCGTGTGCCCGCCGAGGGCGAGGGAACATCTGGGAGGTACGTACATGTCCGGGACGACCACGGCTGCCGCTGCGCTGCGCCGTCGGGCGGCCGGGGCCGGTGCCAACCGCTGGGTCGTCCTCGTCGTCCTCTGCGTCAGCCTGCTGCTCGTCGCCGTCGACGCGACCGTGCTGCACGTGGCCGTGCCGGCCGTCACCGAGGACCTTCGTCCCGGCGCGATAGAGCTGCTCTGGATCGTCGACATCTATCCGCTGGTCTGCGCCTCGCTGCTGATCCTCTTCGGCACGCTCGGTGACCGGGTGGGCCGCAGACGCGTCCTGCTGCTCGGCTACGGCCTCTTCGGCCTCGCCTCCGGCCTCGCGGCCCTCGCGCACGACCCACAGGTGCTGATCCTGGCCCGCGCCCTGCTCGGGGTCGGCGGCGCGATGATCATGCCCGCGACCCTGTCGATCCTGCGCCAGGTCTTCCCCGACCGGCGTGAGCGGGCCCTCGCCATCGGCATCTGGAGCGCGGTCGCCGCGGTCGGCGCGGCGGTCGGGCCGCTGCTCGGCGGCTTCCTCCTCGAACACTTCTGGTGGGGCTCGGTCTTTCTCGTCAACATCCCGCTGATGCTCATCAGCCTTCCGGTGGGCCGGCTGCTGCTGCCCGAGTCGAAGGGCGACCGCCGGGGCCCCTGGGACGTGGTCGGCGCACTCCTCGCGGCGGCCGGTCTGTTCGGCGTCGTCCTCGGCGTGAAGCGGCTCGGCGGCGGGGAACCGGTGGCCAGCCTGTTCACCCTGGTGCCGCTGGTGGCCGGCGCGGTGATGCTGGTCCTCTTCGTGCGGCGGCAGAAGCGGCGGACGTATCCGCTGGTGGATCTCAGGATGTTCGCGCGCCCCGCGTTCAGTACGTCCGTCGGGTGCATCGTGCTGGCGATGCTCGCGCTGGTCGGCCTCGAGCTGATCGCGGCGCAGTATCTGCAGCTCGTCCTCGGTCTGTCACCGCTGGAGACCGGTCTGCGGCTGCTGCCGCTGACTTTCGCGGCGATGGCGTCCGGGCTCGCGGGCGCGCGGATGCTGCGGCGGTTCGGGCCGCGGCGCATGGTGTGCGCCGGGTTCTGTCTGACGGCGCTCGCGGTCATCGTGCTGACCGCCATGGGCGGCGAGGACAACCCCGGGCTGCTGCTGTTCGGGTTCGTGCTGCTGGGCTTCGGCCTGGAGACGACGCTCTTCGGGGCGTACGAGTCGATGCTGAGCGAGGCTCCGCAGGAGCAGGCCGGCGGGGCGGCGGCGATCGGGGAGACGTCGTACCAGCTCGGGGCCGGTATCGGTATCGCGCTGCTGGGCAGCGTGATGAACGCGGCGTACGCCCCCGGGCTGTCGAACGTGTCGGGTGTGCCGGCGTCGGCCTCCACGGCTGCCTCGCACTCGCTGGGGGAGGCGTACGAGGTCGCCGGGCAGCTCGGCGGGTCGGCGGGGGCGGCCCTCCAGCACGCGGCGCGGAACGCGTTCGTGCACGGGCTGCATGTGACGTTGCTCGTCAGTGCGGGGTTGTTGCTGCTCGGGGCCGCGATGGCGTTGCGGTTGCCGCGGACCATGCAGTGCGAGGCGGAGAGTGTGGAGCTGCCGAAGCCGAGGGAAGTCGCGGAGAGCCGCGTCTCCGCCTGACCAAGCCTTCGGCCACCCGCGCACCACCCGTTTTCAGTCCCTTGACGGGTGAACCTCTCCCCAGGGATTCCCCGTCGGCGGCTTCCGGTACGTCTGTGCGCACTGGACGTGCGGGACACTGCGTCGTAGCGTCTGGCGCACAGTCGTGACTAGCGGCGCTAGTTTAATTCGTTGCCGGAGGGTCCTCCATGTCCGCGTCCTCGAAGTTGCCCCCGTTCGATCCCGCCGACCCCCTCGGCATCGACGACCTCCTGGAGCCCGAGGACCTGGCCGTCCGAAGCACCGTGCGGGCGTGGGCGGCGGACCGGGTCGTGCCGTACGTCGCCGAGTGGTACGAGAAGGGCGAGCTGCCCGGGATCCGGGAGCTCGCGCGGGAGCTCGGGGAGATCGGCGCCCTCGGGATGTCGCTGGAGGGATACGGGTGCGCCGGGGCCTCCGCCGTGCAGTACGGGCTCGCCTGTCTCGAACTGGAGGCCGCCGACTCCGGCATCCGGTCCCTGGTCTCCGTGCAGGGCTCCCTCGCCATGTACGCCATTCACCGCTTCGGCAGCGAGGACCAGAAGCAGACGTGGCTGCCCCGGATGGCCTCCGGCGAGGTCATCGGCTGCTTCGGACTGACCGAGCCCGACCACGGGTCCGACCCCGGCTCCATGCGGACGTACGCGAAGCGGGACGGCTCGGACTGGGTCCTCAACGGGCGGAAGATGTGGATCACCAACGGCTCCGTCTCGGGCGTCGCCGTCGTGTGGGCGCAGACCGACGAGGGGATCTGCGGGTTCGTCGTGCCGGCCGACAGCGCCGGTTTCTCCGCGCCGGAGATCAAGCACAAGCTGTCGCTGCGGGCCTCGGTCACCAGTGAGCTCGTGATGGACGACGTACGGCTGCCCGCCGAGGCCGTGCTGCCGGAGGTCGTCGGACTCAAGGGGCCGCTCAGCTGTCTCTCGCACGCCCGGTACGGGATCGTGTGGGGCGCCATGGGCGCGGCGCGGTCCTGTTTCGAGGCCGCCGTGGACTACGCGAAGACGCGCGAGCAGTTCGGCCGGCCGATCGGGGGCTTCCAGCTCACCCAGGCCAAACTCGCCGACATGGCGCTCGAACTGCACAAGGGGATCCTGCTCGCCCACCATCTGGGGCGGCGCATGGACGCCGGTCGTCTGCGTCCGGAACAGGTCAGCTTCGGAAAGCTGAACAACGTCCGCGAGGCCATCGACATCTGCCGTACGTCACGGACGATTCTCGGTGCCAACGGGATCTCGCTCGAATATCCCGTGATGCGGCACGCGACCAACCTGGAATCGGTGCTCACCTACGAGGGCACCGTCGAGATGCACCAGCTCGTGCTGGGCAAGGCGCTCACCGGGCTCGACGCCTTCCGCTGACCCGCCAGGGGGCAGGGCCGGTGAACGGCCCTGCCTCAGCTCTGGTTGTAGAAGCCGTCCTCGCGGTGCGCCGCGCGCTCGCCGCTGATGATCTCCGTGTCGGCCGGCGTCAGCAGGAACACCCGGTTGGACACCCGGTCGATCGAGCCGCGCAGACCGAAGATGAGCCCCGCCGCGAAGTCGACGACGCGCTTGGCGTCGGACGGCTCCATGGCCGTGAGGTTCATGATGACCGGGACCCCGTCCCGGAACAGCTCGCCGATGGCGCGGGCGTCCCGGAAGCTGTCCGGAGTGACCGTGCCGATCCGGCGGCCCTTCTCCTCCGCCACGTCCGTGGCCACCTTGACCCGCGGGTCGGTGACCCAGGCCTCCCCGGGCTCGGTCCCTTCGGAGTAGTCGTCGTCGTAGTAACGCTCGTCATCGTTGTCGTCGACGAGGCCCAGCCAGGCGCTCGCCTTGCGTACCGATCCCATGGACGCCTCCTCTCACAGCGGTCTCTGTTGCCTTCCGCATCCCTATGGTCATCCATGATGCGGACGTCGCGCCAAGTGGATAGACGCCGCGCGGGGGGTTTGTGACGGTACTGGTGCACAGCGCATACGTCGAGAGCCCGTGTCCCCCAAGGGGCATGCCACGTACGGCTGCTGACTGGGAGTGAAATATGATTCTTCGCGGCGTATGGGTGAGGCGGGGTGCGTACGGGTGAACGAGCGGCCGTGGCGCTCGACCCGGCGGCCGGTACGATGCGGCAGCTCAGCGTCCTGGCTACGTCGTAAGAACCTCGGGGGAGTGTCGTGTTCGGAATCGTCAGGCCCTGTCGTCATCGGCTCGGAGAGAACCTCACGGGGCAGTGGATGGCGCATTTGTGCGGGTTGTGCCTCTCGTTGCGCGGGGACCATGGTCAGTTCGCGCGGATCGTCACGAACTACGACGGACTCCTCATCTCCGTCCTGACGGAAGCTCAGGCGGAGAAGGACAGCGGACTACGGCGTACAGCTGGACCCTGCCCGCTGCGCGGGATGCGAACCGCGTCCGTCGCACAGGGTGAGGGCGCCCGGCTCGCCGCCGCCGTCTCGCTGGTGCTCGCCTCGGCCAAGGTCCGTGACCATGTGGCCGACCGCGACGGGCTGCTGGCCCGCAGGCCGCTGGCGCTCGCCGCGCGCCGGGTGGCCGCGGGGTGGGGCGCGGCGGGTGCCCGCAGCGGCTCGGCCGTCGGCTTCGACACCGCCGTACTCGTCGACGCCGTGGACCGGCAGACCGGCATCGAGGCGCTCGCCGGCATCGGGACACCGGTCCTCGCCGTGACCGAACCGACCGAGACGGCGACCGCCGCCGCCTTCGCGCACACCGCGATCCTGGCCGGCCGGCCGCACAACGCCGCCGCGCTCGCCGAGGCCGGACGCCTGTTCGGGCGGCTGGCCCACCTCCTGGACGCCGTCGAGGACCGGGCGGCCGACGCCGAGGCCGGTGCGTGGAACCCCCTCACCGCGACCGGGACCTCGCTCGCCGAGGCGCGCCGGCTCGCCGACGACGCCGTGCACGGAGTGCGGCTGGCGCTGCGCGAGGTGGAGTTCACGGACCCGGGGCTCGCCCACCTTCTGCTCGTGCACGAGCTGCGGCGCTCGGTGGACCGGGCGTTCGGCACGGTGCCGACCTGTGGGGCCCATGCCTCGCATCAGCCGGGGCAGCACGGTCAGCCCGGGCCTTATGGGCAGCAGCCCCAGCAGCCGGGACCGTACGGCGCGCCGCAGAATCCGTACGCCGGGGGCGGGAATCCGTACGCCGGCGGGAACCCGTACGCCGGGGGCGGAGGCGCGCCCGGCGGTGGTGCCGGTGGAAGCGGTGGCGGTGGCGGTGACTTCGGAGGTTTCGGCGGGTTCGGCGGTGGGCCGGCCCCTCAGCCGCCGAAGCGGCGTGGATTCTGGGCCGGCTGCGGAATGTTCTGGCTGCTGTGCTGCACCTGCAAGCTGTGCTGCGCCAAGGAGTACGAGGGTCCCTGGTCCCGCAAGAAGCGCGAGGGCTGCTGCCGTGACTGCGACTGCGACGGGTGCGACTGCTGCTGCCCCTGCGACGGTTGCTGAACGCACGCGCGTAGATGGCGGCTACTTCCGGACATCCCTGATACGGGGACCGTGCCGTACGGGCTCAACCGCGTCATGTTGCCGCTCCCTGCCTCCGCCGACCAATCCGTGCGTTCGTTTGCGCCACCTGGCAACACGTCCGACCTCGTTGTCCGGCCGGGTGAGCGCAAGCTGCGCCGAGTGGTGCTGACCGGCTCTGACCGGGGCAGGAGCGGCCAACTCGCACAGATGGTTCAAAAGTTGACGGCCGAAAGGCGCCCTTGTGCCGACCGGTCGTTCGGCCGAATACTCCCCTCAGCGCTTGTCAGGGGCACGACTTGTTCGAAATCCGGACAACGGCCCGACTGACTGCGCCTCACCGGGCCCCGACCCCACGCGGGCCCCCGACTTCCCTTGGAGGGAACGAAACGTGAGGATCAAGCGCACCACCCCCCGCAGCGGCATCACGAGACGGACCCGGCTGATCGCCGTTTCCACCGGCCTCGTTGCCGCGGCCGCGATCGCGATCCCCAACGCGACCGCCGCGGAGACCCCCGACACCTTCAGCGCCGCCCAGCTCAAGAGCGTCAGCGGCTCCGTGCTGAAGGCCGACGTCCCCGGCACCGCCTGGGCCGTCGACAGCAAGACCAACCGCGTCACGGTGACCGTCGACAGCACGGTCTCCCAGGCGGAGATAGCGAAGATCAAGGAACAGGCCGGGGCGAACGCCGACGCGCTCACCATCAAGAGCGTCCCCGGCAAGTTCAGCAAGTTCATCCAGGGCGGCGACGCCATCTATGCGAGTAGCTGGCGCTGCTCGCTCGGCTTCAACGTCCAGGACAGCAGCGGCAACCAGTACTTCCTGACAGCCGGCCACTGCACCGACGGCGCGGGCACCTGGTGGTCCAACTCGAGCCACACCACCGTCATCGGCTCGACCGCCGGCTCCAGCTTCCCGGGCAACGACTACGGCATCGTGCGCTACTCCGGTTCCGTCAGCCGGCCCGGCACCGCCAACGGCGTGGACATCACCCGCGCGGCCACGCCCAGCGTGGGCACCACCGTCATCCGTGACGGTTCCACCACCGGCACCCACAGCGGCCGGGTCACCGCCCTGAACGCCACGGTCAACTACGGTGGCGGCGACATCGTCTCCGGCCTGATCCAGACCACGGTCTGCGCCGAGCCCGGCGACTCCGGCGGTTCGCTCTACGGCAGCAACGGCACCGCGTACGGTCTGACCTCCGGCGGCAGCGGCAACTGCACCTCCGGCGGTACGACGTTCTTCCAGCCGGTCACCGAGGCCCTGAGCGCGTACGGCGTCAGCGTCTACTGACCCTCGGTCCGATCTCTTCGGCCCGAACGGCAGCCGGCAGCAGGTGAGCCCCCGCACGCAACTGGCGTGCGGGGGCTCGCCCTTGCTCCGGCGGCGGGGTTACCGTCGACGGACAGGCAGCACTCCGCTGTAATGCGCCCACGTCGGACCCTGGGGGTCGGTGATGGTCGAGGAGCTGGTGGCGGCGGGAGTGACACTCGCGTCCGCCGGACTGGTCTATGTGGCGGCGGCCGCGCGGGTCGTCAAGCAGTACGAACGGGGCGTGGTCTTCCGCCTCGGCAGGCTCCGGCCCGAAGTGCGCGGGCCCGGGTTCACGATGATCGTGCCGGGCGTCGACAAGCTGCGCAAAGTGAACATGCAGATCGTGACGATGCCCATTCCCGCCCAGGAGGGCATCACCCGGGACAATGTGACCGTGCGGGTCGACGCCGTCGTCTACTTCAAGGTGACCGCGCCGGCCGAGGCGGTCGTGCGGGTCGAGGACTACCGGTTCGCGGTCTCGCAGATGGCGCAGACGTCGCTGCGGTCCATCATCGGCAAGAGCGAGCTGGACGATCTGCTGTCCAGCCGCGAAAAGCTCAACCAGGGGCTGGAGTTGATGATCGACAGCCCGGCCGTCGAGTGGGGCGTGACGATCGACCGGGTGGAGATCAAGGACGTCTCCCTGCCCGAGACCATGAAGCGGTCCATGGCGCGGCAGGCCGAGGCGGACCGGGAGCGGCGGGCGCGGGTCATCAACGCCGACGCGGAGCTCCAGGCCTCGAAGAAGCTGGCTGAGGCGGCCCATCAGATGTCCGATGCGCCGGCGGCGCTTCAGCTGCGGCTGCTTCAGACGGTGATGGCGGTGGCGGCTGAGAAGAACTCCACGCTGGTGCTGCCGATTCCGGTGGAATTGCTGCGATTTCTGGAGAAAGGGACGGCGGTTGCGGCTTCCGGGCAGGAGCCGGGTGACGGCGTGCGGCAGCCGGAATCTGTTGAATCCCGGACCGGACAGGACGAACTTCCCTCTGGTGAACCTCGCTTGGATCCGGGCACTGAAGAGTCGATTTTGAGACAGGAGTAGACCTCACGCGCTGCTTATGGTTCGCTCGCTTGCGGTATTTGCTGAGCGAAGAGAGCGTGCGTGACTGTGCACGGTCAAGACGGGAGGGGTGTGCAAACGTGTTCTACGCGCGTCCTGAAGTCGACCTTGTGTGCTCCCTTCGAACCTAGGAATAGTGAACCTTGTTCAACCGGCACGGACGCGGCTTTTGTTGTGAGCCGTCCCCGTGGCCGTACGCCTTCCGGTCCGCCGAGGTCCCCACAACCTCTCGGGCCGACCCCCCACAGGAGGACGTGAGTTGAAGCACCGACGCATACCCAAGCGGCGTGCAGCCGTGGCAGGTGCGGGTATCGCCGCACTGGTTGCTGCGGGCGTGACCTTGCAGACTGCGAACGCCAGCGAGACGCCTGAGACTTCCGCGCCGAAGACCCTGTCGGTCTCCGCGGCCGGAAAGCTCGCCTCGTCGCTGGTCAAGGACCTGGGTGGCGATGCCGCGGGTTCGTACTACGACGCACAGGCCAAGAGCCTGGTCGTGAACGTCCTCGACGAGGCCGCCGCGGACGCCGTCGAGGCTGCCGGCGCCAAGGCCAGAATCGTCGAGAACTCGCTCGCCGAGCTGAAGAGCGCGCGTACGACGCTGAAGCAGGACGCCACCATTCCCGGCACCGCCTGGGTGACGGACCCGGCGACGAACAAGGTCGTCGTCACCGCCGACCGTACGGTGTCCGACACCGAGTGGGCCAAGCTCGGCAAGGTCGTCGACGGGCTGGGTGCCAAGGCGGAACTGAAGCGGTCGAAGGGGGAGTTCAAGCCCTTCATCGCGGGTGGTGACGCGATCACCGGTGGCAGCGGGCGCTGCTCGCTCGGCTTCAACGTGGTCAAGGGCGGCGAGCCGTTCTTCCTGACCGCCGGGCACTGCACCGAGGGCATCACGGAGTGGTCGGACTCCAACGGGACGCAGATCGGTTCGAACGAGTCGTCCAGCTTCCCGGACAACGACTACGGGCTGGTCAAGTACACCGCGGAGGTCGACCACCCGAGTGAGGTGAACCTCTACAACGGGTCGGCGCAGGCCATCAGCGGGGCCGCGGAGGCCACCGTCGGTATGGCGGTCACCCGTAGCGGGTCGACGACGCAGGTGCACGACGGCAAGGTGACCGGGCTCGACGCCACCGTGAACTACGGCAACGGTGACATCGTCAACGGGCTGATCCAGACCGACGTGTGCGCCGAGCCCGGGGACAGTGGTGGTTCGCTGTTCTCCGGTGACAAGGCGATCGGGCTCACCTCCGGTGGCAGTGGTGACTGCACCGCCGGTGGGGAGACGTTCTTCCAGCCGGTGACCGAGGCGCTGTCTGCCACGGGTACTGAGATCGGCTGACGGTACGTAGCTTTTGCGGAGTCCCGTCCCCGGGTGTGGGGCGGGACTTCCGCGTTTGTGCCTGCGGCGGGGGCGGTGGGGGTGCGCGGTGTATGCCTGCGGCGGCCTGTGCGGGTGGAGTGGGGTGCGCGTAGCGCCTTGTGTCGGTGGGTGGGTCGGGGCCGCGCCGGGGGGTGTCCGTCCTCGGTCGGGCGGTTGCTGTGCCTCCAGAGGTGCTGTTTCTTGACGCCCGCCGCTGCGGGCGGACACCCCCCGGCACGTCCCCTTCTCGCCGTCGGCGCCTGCAACGCCCTTCTTTCCAGGGGCGCGGGGAACTGCGCGGACGGTTGTGGCGGCGGCGGTCACGTCGTGGCGCAGGCCCACTGCAACGCCCTTCTTTCAGGGGCGCGGGGAACTGCGCGGACGGTGGTGACGGTGGCGGTCACGTCGTGGCGCAGGCCCACTGCAACGCCCTTCTTTCAGGGGCGCGGGGAACTGCGCGGACGGTGGTGACGGTGGCGGTCACGTCTCGGGGCAGGGTGGCTGCAACGCCGTTTCTCGGGGGCGCGGGGAACTGCGCGACCGGCCACGACGGACCCGCGGTCGAAAATCCGGCCCAGCCCCCCGCAGGGGCGCGCGGGGAACTCCGTCGCTACGGGCCCGCAGGCGCCGTCGGCCCCGGTGCGGCACGTGCGGTCGGTGTTCGGTCCTTGCCGCGCAGCGCCGCCGCCAGGAGGGTGATCGCTGTTCCCGCGGCTGCCCAGGCCGAGAGGACCAGTAGGGAGGCGGTCGTGTCGTTGCCCTTGAAGTAGGCGACCGAGCGGGTCGCCCACGTGCCTGCCCCCGGGGGCAGGGCGGGGCCGATGTCGTGCCAGAACGGGGGGAGCAGCGGGGGCGGCAGGGCGCCGCCCGCGCTCGGGTTGCCCAGGATCACCACGATCAGGATCGCCAAGCCGATTCCGGCCATGCCGAGGACGGCCTGAAAGGCGAGGGTGGCCGCGCCCACCGCGAAGACGATCAGGGCGCCCACGCCCCAGAGGGCGGCGATGCTGCCGGGCAGTGCGCCCAGGATGGGGCCGACGATGAGGGCGCCGCCCAGGCCGGCGACGACGGCCACCAGGGCCATGACGACGAGGCGGATCACCGAGCGTCTCAGGGTGGGGCGGAGGGCGCCCGAGCTGATCGTGATGATCGACGCGCAGAGGTAGCCGCCCACGCACCAGCCCACGGTCACGTAGAAGGACGTGAGTCCGTTGGAGTCGTGGCGGTCGGCCGGGGCCACGTCGACGGTGCGGAGCGCGCGGGCCTCGGATCTTTCCAGGGTGGCGACCAGGGCCTCCAGGGTGGCGGCCAGCGCCCTGCCGCCTCCGGTGGCGACCAGGAGCGTGTCCGTGGTGCCGGCCGGGTCGATCACCAGGGCGCCGTCGATCTCGCGGTTCAGGATCTGGTCGCGGGCCGTCTCCACGTCGGGCAGGGCACGTGGGTCCAGCGGGTCGCCGGGCAGGTTCTGCAGTCGGTCCACCGTCTGCTGGGCGGCCACCTGGGGGGCCACCACTCCCAAGGGCACGTTCTTGGGTGTCGGGTCATGGAGGGCGCCCACATAGGAGGCGATGAAGAGCAGGGCGAGGACCACCGTGCCGGTCACCAGGATCGTGGCCCGTGGGGTGACGGCGTCCTTCACCTCGGTCAGGAAGGAGGGGTGGGGAGTGTCGGCACCGGGGGGCTGCGTCATGCCCCCACGGTCCGGGGCCGCGGGTGTTTGCGCAGGTGGGAGGCGGCCGAACGGATGTCGTACGAGTGTTCGATAAACGGTCCGGGAATGGTCTATGGTGGGGGTGGGAGAGTTGGGAACTGATGTTCGAGCGGTGGCTCGGAATCGCTGGCGCGGGAGGTGCGTGTGTCGGGCTTCGCGCATCTGCACACCGTCTCCGGGTTCTCCCTGAGGTACGGCGCCTCGCACCCGGAGCGACTGGCCGAGCGCGCCTCCGAGCGGGGCATGGACGCGCTGGCGCTCACCGATCGTGACTCGCTCGGGGGTGCGGTGCGGTTCGCCAAGGCGTGCGCGGCGGCGGGGGTGCGGCCGCTGTTCGGTGTGGAGCTGGCCGTGGAGGGGTTCGGGCACTCGGGGGAGAGTGCGGGGCGCCGGCGGGCTCCGGTACGGGGTGGGGCCTTTGTCGATGAGTCGACCCCTCGGGTCACCTTTCTCGGGCGCGATGCGGCCCGGGGGTGGGGCGATCTGTGCCGAATCGTTTCGGCCGCACATGGCGGGGAGGGCCCGCCGATGCTGCCGCGGGAGGACAACCGGGGGGACGGCCTGATCGTCCTGCTCGGGCCCGACTCCGACGTCGGACGTGCGCTCGCCGCCGGCCGTCCCGACCGGGCGGCCAGGCTGCTCGTGCCGTGGCGGGAGATCTACGGCGACTCCCTGCGGCTTGAGGCCGTGTGGCACGGACGCAAGGGCACCGGCCCGGGGTCGCTGCGGCTGGCCGCCCGTACCGTCGGCTTCGCCGCCGAGCAGCAGCTGCGGCCCGTGCTGAGCAATGCCGTCCGCTATGCCGACCCGGGCCTCGGGCCGGTCGCCGATGTGCTGGACGCCGCGCGGCGGCTCGTGCCCATCGACTCCACCAAGGAACTGGACTCCGGTGAGGCCTGGCTCAAGGGCGCCGAGGACATGGCGCGCGTCGCCGAGCGGGTCGTCGAGGCCGCGGGGTTCCGGCGTGACACCGCGTACCGGCTGCTGGAGCAGACCGGGGCGACGGCTGCCGAGTGCCTCGTCGATCCCGAGGACGACCTCGGCATCGGCACCGTGCACTTCCCCGAACCGCATCTCGTCGGCGCCGGGCGGCGCGGCGCGCAGCAGGCGCTCGCCTCGCGGGCGGCGGCGGGCATGGTGCTGCGCGGCTACGACGGGCGGCGGGCGTACTGGGAGCGGGTGCACCAGGAGCTGGACATCATCGCCCACCACGGGTTCGCCTCCTACTTCCTGACGGTCGCTCAAGTTGTCGACGACGTGCGGAGGATGGGGATTCGGGTGGCCGCCCGTGGGTCCGGTGCCGGGTCGCTCGTCAACCATCTGCTCGGCATCGCGCACGCCGATCCCGTGGAGCACGGGCTGCTGATGGAGCGCTTCCTGTCCAAGCGCCGGATGGTGCTGCCCGACATCGACATCGATGTGGAGTCCGCCCGGCGGCTGGAGGTCTATCGGGCGATCATCGACCGGTTCGGGAGGGAGAGGGTCGCGACCGTCTCGATGCCGGAGACCTACCGGGTGCGGCATGCGGTACGGGACGTGGGCGCGGCGCTGTCCATGGACCCCGCCGACATCGACCGGATCGCCAAGTCCTTCCCGCACATCCGGGCCCGCGACGCCCGCGCGGCGCTGGAGGAGCTGCCCGAGCTGCGGCAACTGGCCGGCGAGCGGGAGCGGTACGGCAAGCTGTGGGAGCTGGTCGAGGCGCTCGACGCCCTGCCGCGCGGTATCGCCATGCATCCGTGCGGGGTGCTGCTGTCGGACGCCTCGCTGCTCTCCCGTACGCCGGTCATGCCGACCAGCGGCGAGGGCTTCCCCATGTCGCAGTTCGACAAGGACGACGTCGAGGACCTCGGGCTGCTCAAGCTCGACGTGCTGGGCGTGCGGATGCAGTCGGCGATGGCGCACGCGGTCGCGGAGGTGGAGCGGGCCACGGGGGAGCGGGTCGACCTGGACGGGGTGGCGGACGGGGATCCGGCCACGTACCGGCTGGTGCGGTCCGCCGAGACGCTGGGCTGCTTCCAGATCGAGTCGCCGGGACAGCGGGATCTGGTCGGGCGGCTCCAGCCGGCCACCTTCCACGATCTCGTCGTCGACATCTCGCTCTTCCGGCCCGGGCCGGTCGCCGCCGACATGGTGCGGCCGTTCATCGAGGCCCGGCACGGGCGGGCGCCCGTGCGCTATCCGCACAAGGATCTGGAGGGGCCGCTGCGGGAGACGTACGGGGTCGTCGTCTTCCACGAGCAGATCATCGACATCGTGCACATCATGACCGGCTGCGGGCGGGACGAGGCCGACCGGGTGCGGCGCGGGCTGTCCGATCCCGAGTCGCAGGGGCGGATCCGGGTGTGGTTCGCGCAGCACGCGGCGGCCAAGGGGTATGACGCGGAGACCATCGGGCGGACCTGGGAGATCGTCGAGGCCTTCGGGTCGTACGGCTTCTGCAAGGCGCACGCGGTCGCCTTCGCCGTGCCGACCTATCAGTCGGCCTGGCTGAAGGCCCATCATCCGGCCGCCTTCTACGCGGGGCTGCTCACGCACGACCCCGGGATGTACCCGAAGCGGCTGCTGCTGGCGGACGCGCGGCGGCGGGGGGTGCCGATCCTGCCGCTGGACGTGAACGCGTCGGGAGTCGCCCACCGTATCGAACTGGTGTCTGAATCGGGGGAGTCGAAGAGCTCGCGCAAGGTGTGGGGACTGCGACTCGCCCTCTCCGACGTGCACGGCATCAGCGAGGCCGAGGCGGCACGGGTCGCGGACGGACAGCCGTACGCCTCGCTGCTCGACTTCTGGGAGCGGGCCCGGCCCAGCCGTCCGCTGGCCCAGCGGCTCGCGCAGGTCGGCGCGCTGGACGCCTTCGGGGCCAACCGGCGTGATCTGCAACTGCATCTGACCGAACTGCACCGGGGCGCCCGCAGCGGTGGCGGCGGGCAGCTTCCGCTGGCCGGCGGGCGGAAGACCGCCGCGGCCGGGCTGCCCGACCTCACCTCGGCGGAGCGGCTCAGCGCCGAGCTGGGAGTGCTGTCCATGGACGCCTCGCGCAATCTGATGGACGACCACCGGGCGTTCCTCGACGAGTTGGGCGTGGTGTCGGCGCGGCGGTTGCGCGAGGCCCGGCACGGCGAGACCGTGCTGGTCGCGGGGGCCAAGGCGGCCACCCAGACGCCACCGATCCGGTCCGGCAAGCGGGTCATCTTCAGCACCCTGGACGACGGGACGGGCCTGGTGGATCTCGCGTTCTTCGACGACTCGCACGACGCCTGTGCCCACACCGTCTTCCACTCCTGGCTGCTGCTGGTGCGGGGAGTGGTGCAGCGCCGCGGCCCGCGCAGTCTGAGCGTGGTGGGATCCGCCGCCTGGAACCTCGCCGAGCTGATCGAGCTGCGCGCCGAGGGCGGCCTGGACGTGGTGGCGGCGCGGCTGGCGGAGCCGGTGGCGGCGCCGGAGGGGGACGAGGGGGATCCGGCGCGCGGCCGGCGAATCCACATGCCCACCGGATACGAACTGAATCCGTGGGCCGATCTGCGACCGGCGGGTCAAGAGCCTTCACAGGTACGGAAGTTGTGGCACCAGAGTCCGGGGAGTGCGGGATGACCATCCTCTGCGTACGTTTCCAGCTGCCGCCGGCGCACGAGGCGGCCCTGCCCGGGCTGCTCGGCGTGCTGGAGGACTTCACGCCGGTCGTCCAGGCGTTGCCGCCGGACGCGGCGCTGGTCGACCTGCGGGGCGCCGAGCGGTACTTCGGGCGCGACGCGGTCGAGCTCGCGTCGGTGATCCGGGTGCGCGCCCTCGCCCATCACGGGGTCGACTGCCTGATCGGCGCGGGGCCGGGGCCGATGCTGGCCCGCGTGGCGCTGGGTGACGCACGGCCCGGGGTGACGTGTGCCGTGCCCGAGGAACCGGACGCCGTCGCGGAGTTCCTCGCCGGCAAGCCCGTCGCCGCGCTGCCCGGCGTCGGTGCCGCGACCGCCCGCACCCTGGGCGAGTACGGCCTCGACACCCTCGGCCTGGTCGCCGCCGCGCCGCTGTCCACGCTCCAGCGGCTGATCGGCGCGAGGGCCGGCCGTGAGCTGCGCGAGAAGGCCGGCGGTGTCGACCGGGGCCGGGTCGTCCCGGACGGCGTGTCGCGGGCGCTGGCCACCGAACGTCCCTTCACCCGCGACGAGCTGGACCCCGACCGGCACCGCCGCGCCCTGCTGTCGGCCGCCGAGGAGCTCGGAGCCCGGCTGCGCGCCCTGGACAAGGTCTGCCGCACCCTGACGCTCACCGTCCGCTACGCCGACCGCTCCTCGACGACCCGCAGCCGCACGCTGAAGGAGCCCACGGCCCACTCGGCCGCGCTGACCAGGGCGGCGTACGGCATGTACGAGGTCCTCGGCCTCCAGCGCGCCCGGGTCCGGGCTCTCGCCCTGCGCGCCGAGGGCCTCGACCCCGCGGAGCAGGCCTCCTACCAGCTCACCTTCGACCCGCTCGACGAGAAGGCCCGCCGTATCGAGGAGGTCGCGGACCGCGCGCGGGCGAAGTTCGGGCCGCACGCGGTGATGCCGGGGGCGCTCGCCGCGTAGCTCCCCCGTGTGCGGGTCAGTTGGCCCACGGTGGCGTGATGAGCGTGCCGTCGGCCAGCTCGGCGGTCAGGCCGATGGACGTGGTGACCCAGGTGAGGGCGGTCCGCCCGGTCGGGTTCTCGACGGTCAGGGTCGCGCCCGGATTGATGATCAGGGTGTCGCCCGCGGTGATCCGGTCGGTGCGGTCGTCGAGCGTGACCAGCAGTTCGCCGTCGAGGAGGTGCAGGATCTCCTCCCGGTTGACGGTGTGCGCGGGCGCCTTGGTCCCCGCCGGGATCTCGCCGCGCCAGGCGCACAGCTCCTTGCTGCCGGTCAGGGGGGTGGCGTACGAGACGAAACGGGCGCCGTGGATCTCGTGGGTGACGGCTTCGGACGCTCGGATCACGGGCATGGGTGCCTCCTCGAAAAATGGTCAAGCAGCTTGACTATATAGGGCTATGGTCAAGCTGCTTGACCGATTCGTCAAGGGTGTTTCAATGCCTGCGTGCAGAACTCCGAAGCCATGGCCCTGTCCGCCACCCTGCTCGCCGTCGCCGGTGAGCTCACGCAGCGCATCAATGACGGCGTGGTCGCCCGGGGCTTCGAGGGGGTCAGGCCCGCGCACGGGTTCGCCTTCGCCCGCCTCGCCCCGGCGGGGGCCACCGCCACCGACCTCGCCGTCCATCTCGGGGTGACCAAGCAGGCCGCGAGTCAGCTCGTCGACGAGATCGTGCGCAAGGGGTACGCCGAGCGCCGGCCGCACCCCGATGACGCGCGGGCCCGGCTGGTCGTGCTGACCGAGCGGGGGTGGGCGTGCACCCGGGCTGCCGAGGAGGCGGCCGCCGAAGCGGTCCGGGCGTGGGTCGGTGTGCTGGGGGAGACGCAGGTGCGGGCGCTGCTCGGGCAGTTGGCGCGGATCGCTCCCAATGGCCCCATCAGGCCCACATGGTGACGGTTCATCAGTAGATGTAGTGCACCTCTGACTATCACTGGAAGTTTTTACTGACGCGTAACTTCACACGTCTACTACTCGCCCGTAACTTGACGAGTGAACAGCATCCTCGTGATCCGGATCACAGGGCGTAAGGCCGTCGTACCTCCCTTGAGCCGCAAGGAGATCACCCGATGCTGCCCTGGAAACGAGTGCTCAGACCGCTGGCCGCACTGCTCCTGACCGCCACGGTCGCCGTCGTCCCCGCCACCACCGCCCAGGCCGCCGAGACGACGGCGGCATCCAGCAGCGGCTGGAACGACTACACCTGCAAGCCGTCCGCCGCGCACCCCCGCCCGGTGGTCCTCGTGCACGGTACCTTCGCGAACTCCGTCGACAACTGGCTGGGGCTCGCGCCCTATCTGACGGACCGCGGCTACTGCGTCTTCTCCCTCGACTACGGCCAGCTGCCGGGCGTGCCGTTCTTCCACGCCCTCGGCCCCATCGACAAGTCGGCGGAACAGCTGTCCGCCTATGTCGACAAGGTGCTCGCCGCGACCGGTGCCGCCGAGGCCGACCTCGTCGGTCACTCGCAGGGCGGCATGATGCCCCGTTACTACCTCAAGTTCCTCGGCGGAGCCGGCAAGGTGAACGCCCTCGTCGGTATCGCGCCCAACAACCACGGCACCACGCTGTCGGGGCTCACCAACCTGCTGCCGTACTTCCCCGGCGCGGAGGACCTGCTCACCGGCGCCACCCCCGCCCTCGCCCAGCAGGTCGCCGGATCCGAGTTCATGACCAGGCTCAACGCGGGCGGCGACACCGTCCCCGGGGTGCGCTACACGGTCATAGCCACCAGGTACGACGAGGTGGTCACACCGTGGCGGACCCAGTTCCTGACCGGACCCGACGTCAGGAACGTCCTGATCCAGGACCTGTGCGCGATCGACATCTCCGAGCACGCGCTCCTGGGCCTGACCGACCGGATCGCCTTCCACGAGGTGGCCAACGCGCTCGACCCGGCCCACGCCCGCCCCACCACCTGCGCGTCCGCGATCAGTTGAGCGGGTGAGCGCCGGGCACACCGCCGGGGCCTGACCGGCCTGAGCCGCCGTTCAGGCCCCGGAGTCCATGCGTCAGCGGCCGTGCCGACCGCCGCCGGCCGCCCGCCGGCGCACCGAGGCGAACAGCACCGCCGAACCCAGCGCCAGCGTCGCCGCACCGCCCATCGCGAGATACGCCGTGCTGCTGTCCCCACCGGTCTCGGCCAGGTTCTCGGTGGCACCCGCCGCCTTCGGCTGATTGGCCGGCGCGGTCGACGGGTCGTCCGCCGCCGCGGCAGGCTCCGCCGACGTACTGGCGTCCTGGTCACCGTGGCCGTGGTGCTCGATCGTCGACTGGTCGGCACCGGCCTCGATCTGCTCCTCGGAGGGCGCGGAGGCGCTCGGAGCCGGCGCGGCCTCGCCACTGCCGCTGCCGGAGCTGCCGGAGCTGTCGGAGCTGCCGGTGTCGCCGGAGCTGTCGGAGTCGCCGGTTCCGCCCCCGCTCGCGCCGCCGAAGGTGACGTCCGAGCAGGAGTAGAACGCCTCCGGGCTGTCCGAACGCTGCCAGACCGCGTACAGCAGCTGCTTGCCGGAGCGCTGCGGCAGGGTGCCGGAGAACGTGTAGAAGCCACCCGACGCCGCCGGGTCGGTGACCGTCGCCACCGGGTTCGCCAGGTCCAGGTCGCCCCAGGCCAGCGGCTTCGCCGGGTCGTAGCCCGCCTTGGTGATGTACACCTTGAAGGTGCCCTTGTGCGGGGCGGTCACGCGGTACTTGAAGGTGTACGACCCGCTGCTCACGCTCGTGGCCGGCCAGTCGGCACGGGCCAGGTCGAGGCCCTTGAACTCCTCGCTGTTCGCGCTGCACAGCTTGCCGTCCGGGATCAGCTCCTGGTGCCGGCCGGCCGCGTCACCGATGCGTATGCCGTTCCAGTCGTAGAGCGCCTGTGTGCCGCCCGCCGCGACCGCCGCCTTGCACGCGTCGGACCTCGGGCTCTCCGGACCCTCCGCGTAGCACTGCGAGACCCGGCTGACCGGGTCGCCCATCGAGCCGTGCGCCGAGGCGGGCGCGGCGGCGAGGGCGGTCAGCGCGAGCGGGGTCAGGCCGAGCGCGGTGACGGCGGCGGCCTTGCGGCGTGCGGACATGGAAGATCTCCTCAAGGGGGCCTGATGCATGGGGTGAATCCCGTGGGGGCGATCAGAAGCTAGCCCGAGAAAACCGGGAAATCGCCTGCTGGAGGCGGGTGATGGCGATCTTTAGGGTCGCCTTAAGGTACGGCTAACCAGGGGCTCAGGATGGGTGTCCGAAGAGCCCGGCCGCACCCGCGGCGGAGCCACTACGTGGGTCGCGTTTCCTGGCGCAGGGACTTCTTGACGCCGGTGATGACCACCGTGATGAGGCAGAGGGCGATGACCGACTCGGCCCACAGGAAGGCGAACCAGTCCAGGACGCAGCCGATCGGGGGTGTGCCGGGGGCGGTGTTGCGGAACGCGGCGAGGGCGAACAGGGTGGCGGCCATCCAGGCGAGACCGGGCCAGACCAGGCCCTCGCTGCCGGTCGTCAGGTACCAGGCCCCGATGATCACGGACGCCGCCAGCGCCCACATCGCCACCATCATGAAGACCGCGAAGACGAGCAGGCTGCCCGATCGCTCCAGGCGCAGCGCCGCCACGGCCTCCTGCCGGGAGGGCACGGGCTCCGCGGAGACCGAGAAGAGCGTGTCGCTGTTGGAGAACAGCAGCCGTACCGGCACCTGCTCGCCGCCCAGCTGCGCCCGGAACGCGAGGACCGTCTCGTACGTGTCGAACGGGTAGTCACTGATCGATCCGCCCGTGAGCGCGACCTGCACGTCTCTCGTCGCGAGCCGCTCGTGCGCCGCGAACTCCAGGTTGCTGTGGGTCGCCCCCGAGGTCTGGAGGCTGAGGTCGGCCACCGGAGCCGCCCCGTCCGCCTCGCCGAGGGTCCCGCGCGGGATGACCCAGACCCGCAGTACCAGCTCTCTGCCCGCCGCGTCGACGCTCTGGACGGCGGCCTCCACGTCCACCCGGTCGGCGGCCGAGGACCCGACGGTGTGCACCGTGTCGGACGTCTGCCGCTCGGTGAACTGCAGCCACGAGCCGACGGCCACCGCCACCACGATCAGGACCGCGATGGAGATGAGCACGGGCAGGACGGACCGCCCGGAGCGTCGTGGGCGAGGCGAGTCGGCAGGTGCCACCGGACGGCCCGGACGCATCACTCGGTCCAGCTGCCCGGCACTTGGTCCGCCGCACGGAAGTCGTCAGGCCCTTCATCCACGCTGCGCCGGCCGACGCCGGACCGGCCGAGGGGACTCCCGGGCACCACCGAGGCGGTGTTGGCGGAACGCACGTGATCCACGCTACGGGCCGGTCCGAGGACGTGCATGCGGACAAGGCCCTGACGGGGCCGGCGCCGGACCGCGGACAGGCAGTCCGAACGGGCCTCGGTAGCGTTCGGGTCATGACGAGCGAGGAGATCCGGCCCGCGACGGCCGCGGACGTACCGGCGGTGAAGGCCGTGACGGACGCGGCGTACACGCCGTACATCGAGCGCATCGGAGTGGTCCCCGTGCCCATGACGGCGGACCACGCGGCGGACGTGGCCGCGGGGAAGGTGTTCGTGACGGGTGATCCCGTGATCGGGCTCGTGGTGATCGAGGCGCACGAGGACCATCTGTTCCTCGACAACATCGCCGTCCGCCCCGACGCCCATGGCAGGGGCGTGGGGAGACGGCTGCTGCACTTCGTGGACGCACGCGCGCGTGCTCTGGGTCTGCCCGAGGTCAGGCTCTACACCAATGCCCTGATGTGGGAGAACCAGAAGATCTACCCGAAGTACGGCTATGAGGTCGTCGAGCGGCGGGTGGACGGCCCGTACGACCGGATCCACTACCGCAAGCGGCTCGGCTGACGGGTCGGACGCGGCCGGCGGGGCTTCTCAGGCGTCCGGCCACCAGGTTCGTGCGATGTCCTTGCGGACCTCGGGTCGTCCCGAGGGGCGCTCTTCGGCCTCCTCCTGGACCCGGCGGGTGCTGGACTGCCTCTTCAGGGGCTTCTGCACGGTTGCACGGCGCATGGCTGCCTCCTTCAAGGGCCTACCGAGTTCCGTGTTCTCACCGGGGTAGACCCGTTCGGGGAGAGTTCCTCATCGGTGCAGGTCCTGTCAGTGGCGGCTGTCACCATTCGACTGTCAGTGGCGGGTGTCACTCTTGGCCGCATGACGAACGGTGAACACGCCGTCACAGCGGCGGACATGGACTGGGACTCGGCCGCGGCCACCTTCGACGACGAACCCGACCACGGCCTGCGCGACCCCGAGGTACGGCAGGCGTGGGCCGCCCGGCTGCGCTCCTGGCTGCCCGAGCACGCCTGTGACGTCCTCGACCTGGGCTGCGGCACCGGCAGCCTGTCGCTCCTCGCGGCCGAGCAGGGACACCGGGTCACCGGGGTGGACCGGTCCCCGGCGATGGTCGGCCTCGCCCGCGCCAAGCTCGCCGGGCGTGACGCGGTGTTCTTCGCCGGTGACGCGGCGATGCCGCCGGTGGGGGAGGAGCGGTTCGACGTGGTGCTCGTACGGCATGTCCTGTGGGCGCTGCCCGACCCGGGCCGGGCCTTGCGGCACTGGCGCGGGCTGCTGCGCCCAGGAGGGCGGTTCGTGCTGGTCGAGGGCGTGTGGCACACCGTCGCCGGGGCCGCGCCGGCCGGCCTGCCGGCGGACCGGCTCACCGGCCTCCTCGCCCCGCTCGCCGGGCAGCTGCGCGTGGAGCGCCTGTCCGACGACGAGGCCCTGTGGGGCAGACCGGTGGCCGACGAGCGGTACGCCGTGGTGGCGACGGCCTCGACGAACGGCAGTTCCGGACGGGCCTAAGCCAGCAGCGACTCCAGGCCGCCCGCCACGGTGGCGAGCACTTCCAGTTCGTCGAGGGCGGCCACGGCCGCGGCGGCCGCCTCCGGGTCCGACCGCGCCAGGCCGCTCTCGGCGAACTCGTCCTCGTCCAGCCGCAGCACGTCCGTGCCGTCGGCGGAGCGCCACAGGTCCAGGTCCAGGTCCTCGACGACCAGCTCGGCGCCCGACAGCGTCGCCGGGCGGGTGATGTCGCAGTACCAGCCCTTGAGGGCGCCCGCCGCGTCGCGGACCTCCTTCACCGCGTACCAGCGGTCGCGCCAGTAGTACTCGGTGAAGACGTCGCCCGGCTCGAACCGCACGAAGCCGAAGTCGCGGACGCCCTCACCGGACCACGGGGCGCGCACGGCGATCCGGGTGCCGTCGTCGGCTACCAGCTCGGCCGGGTAACGGATCTTCGTACGGCCGCCCTTGACGAGGACCACCTCCAGAAAGGGCGGACGCTCAGCCGAGTTCGCGGACATGGCGGACCTCCGTCGCGCAGATCTGGTAGCCGAACCAGAAGTTGATCGCCAGCATGGGCTTGTTGTCGGTGTCGTTGCCGGTGAACGCCTCCCGGTAGCCGGCGGCGCGGGCCCGGTGCAGGGAGGCGTTCTTGGCGAGCTTGGCCAGGCCCCGGCCGCGGAAGGCGCGGGCGGTGCCGGTCATCGCCGTGGAGTAGCGGGTGGCGCGGTCCGTGAACGCGGCGCTGAACGCGGCGGGACGGCCGTCGACGACCGCGACCGTGCCCAGGTCCCGGTCGAGCAGCGGGTGCTTCCAGGTCTCCTCGACCCAGGTCTCGTACTCGCCGAAGTCGGTCCCGACGTCGCTCGGTTCGTCCGACGTCGTCTCCGCGTCCAGCTCGAACAGCGGGCGCGGGTCGTCCGCGAAGTCGGCGAAGGTCCGCAGTTCGACGCCGGGCGGCGGGTCCTGGAGCGGTGGCAGGGAGCCGCTCGCCAGGTCCAGGCGCAGGAAGTGGGCGGAGCGGCTCGCGCGATAGCCGTGCCGCTCGGCGAACGCACGGTTGCCCGGCTCGTCGAGGACCCACGAGAACAGCTTGGTCGCCCCGACCGAGCCCAGGTGTTCCTCGGCGGCGCGGACCAGGAGCTCGCCGGCGCCGCGCCGCGTGCGGTCCGGGCGCACATAGACGTTGAGATAGCCCTGGCCCGGCTCCGGGCTGTCGTGGGCGATGCCGACCTGGGCCGTGCCGATCGTCTCGCCGTCCTCCTCCGCGACGAGGGAGCGGTAGTGGGCGTCGGGATGGGTGTGGGCCTGGCGGTGTCTGACGGCCTCCGGGGTCCACAGGATGTAGGGGAGGGCGAGATGGCGGCTGTGGGCGAAACGCTCCACGTCGGCGGGCACTTCGGGGCGGAGATCGCGCACGGTCACGGTCATGTGGGCGCACGCTACGGGGGGATGTGCGCGGATGCCTCTCATTTTCCGGCGGGTACGGGACAATCGGCCCTGTGACCTTGAAGATCCACATCGACGACAGTGCCGCACCGTACGAGCAGGTGCGGGCGCAGATCTCGGAGCAGGCACGGTCGGGGGCGCTGCCGGTGGGCTACCGGCTGCCCACCGTGCGAGGGCTCGCGGAGTCGCTGGGGCTGGCCGCCAACACGGTCGCCAAGGCGTACCGGGCGCTGGAGAGCGACGGGGTGATCGAGACGCGGGGCCGCAACGGCACGTTCGTGGCCGCCGCCGGCTCGGCCGCGGAACGGGAGCTCGCGTCGGCTGCCCAGGCGTACGTCGATCGTGCCCGCCGGCTGGGGCTGACGGAGGCCGACGCGCTCGCCGCCGTCCGGGATGCGCTGCGCGCGGCCTACGGGAAGTAGGCACCTCGCTAGGCCGGTGAGAGAAGGCGCCGTGGGGTGCGCGTCGGCTCCAGGCCCGCCGCCGTCGCCGCCCTCGCGAACGTCATCGCGTCCTGCACCGCCGCCCCTGTCGGGTCGTTGTTGAAGTACGTGTACACGTCCTCCGCGTCCGGCCACATGTCCGTGATGCGCTCCACCCATGTCGCCAGGGCCTGTCGGCCGTAGTGCGGCCACACATGTGCGCGGCCCACATGGAAACGGACGTAGCCCCAGTCGGTGGTGCGCCACAGTGGGGTCACCGGGCGTGATGCGACGTCGGCCCAGCACAGGGCCGCACCCCGGGACTCGAGCACCTCGCGCACCTGACGCGTCCACCAGCTGTCATGCCGCGGCTCCACCGCGACCCGCGTCGAGGACGGGAAACACGCCAGGCACGCGTCCAGCAGCCCGGCGTCCGCCCGGAGCGTGGGGGGCAGTTGCAGCAGCACCGGGCCCAGACGGGCGCCCAACCCCCGCGCACGGGACATCAGCCGGCTCACCGGCTCCTCGGGATCCCGCAGCCGCTTGATGTGGGTGAGATAGCGGCTCGCCTTCACCGCGACCACGAAGTCGTCCGGCACCCGGTCCCGCCACGCCTCGAAGTTCTCCCGCGTCGGCAGCCGGTAGAAGGCGTTGTTGATCTCGACCGTCGCGAAGTGCGCCGCGTACTCCTCCAGCCACAGCCGTACCGGTACGCCGGCCGGGTACAGCACGCCCCGCCAGTCCTTGTACTGCCACCCCGACGTGCCCACGAACAGGGTCATACGTCCATCAAAGCACTACAGATACAGCCCCGCGTCCGCCCCGTCCCGGGGATCCGGCAGGGACGTCGGGGACGTCCCCCGCTTCAGCGCGTACAGCTCCGCCAGCGTGGCGCCGTCCCGGCCGACGCCCTCGTCCGTGCCCAGCCAGCCCACCGCCTCGCCGCGGGTCAGCGGGCCCACCTCGATACGGGCCAGGCAGCGGCCGGGGCGGACGACGGCGGGGTGCAGGCGCTCCAGGTCCTCGTTGGTCGTCACGCCGACCAGGACGTTGCGGCCCTGCCCGAGCAGGCCGTCCGTCAGGTTGAGCAGCCGCGACAGGGCCTGGCCCGCCGTGTGCTTCGCCTCGCCCCGGATCAGCTCGTCGCAGTCCTCCAGCAGGAGGAGCCGCCAGCGGCCCTTGCCCGTCGAGTCGTCCTCGCCGATCGCGATGTCCATCAGATAGCCGACGTCGGAGAAGAGCCGCTCCGGGTCCAGCACGCAGTCCACCTGGCACCAGTCCCGCCAGGAACGGGCCAGCGTCCGCAGCGCCGACGTCTTGCCGGTGCCCGGCGGGCCGTGCAGCAGGAGCAGCCGGCCCGCGATGTCCTCCGGGGTCGTCTTCATCAGGCGGTCCATCGCGTCCGCCACCGGCGCGGTGTAGTTGGCCCGCACCTCGTCCCAGGTGCCCGCCGAGATCTGCCGGGTCGTGCGGTGCGGACCGCGCCTGGGGGAGACGTACCAGAAGCCCATGGTCACGTTCTCCGGCTGCGGTTCGGGCTCGTCGGCCGCGCCGTCCGTCGCCTCGCCCAGCACCCGCTCCGCCAGCTCCTCGCTGGTCGCGGTCACGGTGACGTCGGCGCCGCGGTTCCAGCGGGAGATCAGCAGGGTCCAGCCGTCGCCCTCGGCCAGCGTCGCGCTGCGGTCGTCGTCGCGGGCGGTGCGCAGCACACGGGCGCCCGGCGGCAGGAGGGTCGCCCCGGACCGTACGCGGTCGATGTTCGCCGCGTGCGAGTACGGCTGCTCGCCCGTCGCGAAGCGGCCGAGGAACAGCGCGTCGACGACGTCGGACGGCGAGTCGCTGTCGTCGACGTTGAGCCGGATCGGCAGAGCGTCGTGTGGGTTCGCAGACATGCGGCCATGATCCGGCACGCGGCGGCCCCGTGCACCCGGTTTCCGTGCCACGTCCCGCCAACGGTGCACGTCCGGTGCGTGCGTCGCATTCCCCGGCGCGGCTCCGCGCCGGGCGGCCGTGCCCACCACGCGCGCGGGGGAAAGCGCCCGGCGGATCCGCCCCGGCCCTCCGCGCTCTGTTACAGGACCGTGTGGAGCCGAAACCTGCCCGAGCGGCCGACACCCCCGTTACCGTTGTCCTTGATGGGACGTCATGGGTGGAATTCGGGGGCACGGCGGTGGCGGCTCACCGCGCTGCTCGGTGTGGGCGCGGCGGCGCTCGCCCTGGTCGTGACCCTCCTCAACACGCTTCCGGGCAACGGCGTGAACACCGACGGCACCTCACGCGACGGCGACAGGCCGCACGGCACCCCGACCGCCACCCCGGACGCGACGAACCCGGAGGTCGGCTGGGGCTTCACCCACACCCAGCACAGCGCCGACCAGGGCGCGGCGGCCGCCGTCGGGCGCGTCGAGCGCCGGCTCGCGGACGCCGGAGGGCTGCCGCAGATCCAGCACATCATGGGCTGGGGCGCCGACAACCCCGAGCCGGTCGCGGGGCGTTACGACTTCGAGGCGATGGACCGCCGTATCGACTTCGTCCGCGCCTCGGGCAGCACACCCGTCGTCACCCTGTGCTGCGCCCCCGACTGGATGAAGGGCGGTGAGGCCGGCGTCGGCAACACGGACTGGAGTCAGGCCGCCCTGGAGACGGCGCCCGACCCCGAGCACTTCGACGACTTCGCCGCGCTCGCCGTGACCGTCGCCAAGCGGTATCCGGACGTACGGCACTTCATCGTCTGGAACGAGTTCAAGGGCTTCTGGAACGACGCCGAGGCCCGCTGGGACTACGAGGGCTACACGAAGCTGTACAACCTCGTCCACCGGGCGCTCAAGAAGGTCAACCCGGACATCATGGTGGGTGGGCCGTACATCGTGATGGACAGCGTCGACCCGCGTGCCGAGGAGGCGTCGAAGGCCCTGACCGGCCCCTGGGGCGCCCTTGACCGGCGTACCGTCGACGCCTTCAGGTACTGGAACGAGCACAAGGCGGGCGCCGACTTCGTCGTCGTGGACGGCTCCAGCTACACCCGGGACGACGAGCTGCTGCCCGACGAGTTCACGGCCACCGACAAGTTCACCGCCGTAAGCCGCTGGGTGCGCGAGCAGACCGGTGATCTCCCGCTGTGGTGGGCCGAGTACTACGTCGAGCCCGCCGACGGCAACGACGACCGCAAGGGCTGGTCCGAGGCCCGCCGCGGCGCCGTCCAGGCCGCCGGGATGATCGCGCTCGCCAAGGGCGGCACCACCTCGGCCTTCTACTGGAACCCGCAGGAGCGGAAGGGCACCGAGTGCGCCGGCTGCCTGTGGACACCGACCGACACCGCGGCCGGCGGTGCGAAGCTGCCGATGTACGACCTGGTCGCGCGGTTCGGCAAGGAGTTCCGGCCCGGCACCGAGTACCGGCAGGTGTCCGTGGACGGCCCCGACGTCCGGGTCCTGGCCACCGACCGGACGATCCTGGCCGTGAACACCCTCGACCGGCAGACCACCGTGAAGATCGACGGCAGGAAGACCGAGCTGCAGGCCTACGAGGTCAGGTGGCTCGAACGCCGGACCACCTGACCTCGTACGGCCCTCACTTGATCGTCAGGAACCGCTGCACCAACGAGGCCAGCAGCACCGCCAGCAGCGGCAGCGAGAACCAGAAGCTGCTCTGGAGCCGGCGCAGCTGCCGCACACTCGGCGCCATCGCCACCCGGACGAGCTCGCGGGCCATCAGCAGCACGACAAGCGCCACCGCCGCGAGCCCGCCGACCACCGACCACGGCGTCCACGTCACCTGCGGCCCGATGGGCCCCGGATCGGCCTTCGGGACCGCCCCCGCCGGCTGCTTCCGCAACGCGTACATCGTCACGTCGTCGTTGGCGAAGACCCGCTTCAGCTCCGGGCGCCGGTCCAGGTTCCGCAGCAGCCGGGTCTCCCAGCTCGCCGAATAGCCCACGTCCATCCGGAGATAGGTGACCTGCCCCCGGTTGATCATCAGATACGAGTTCGGACCCGCGTCCTTCAACGCCTTCACCAGGCCCGACACCAGCACCGGGTCCACCGGCGCCTGCGTCGGCAGATAGGAGACCTTCTCCATGTCCCGCGAGCCCCACGGCATCGCCGGTGTCACGTCGTTGACCGGGTCGCTGCTCAGCCACAGCAGCCTCAGGCTCGGATCGTCATGGGCGTACACGTACTCCATCGCGGCGACCTCGCCGGGCTTGACCCGCTCGAACGGCTCGTTGCCCCAGCGGGCCACCAGGAAGCCGCCCATCAGCACCAGACCCGCCATCAGCGCGGCCAGCGGGGCGAGGCTCACCCGGTCCTTGTCGCGCTCCTTGGCGGTGACGCCGGTGCGCGGGAAGAACGCGAGACCCGCCAGCAGCGCCGCGCCGGGCAGGGCGAACATGAACACCCGCAGGGCCATCTCACCGCCGTACGACTGCATCCCGAAGCCCAGGAACGGCACGAAGGTGAGGACGAGCAGCGAACGCTCCCGGTAGTGGTGGAAGCGCCGGCGCCACCAGCCCCAGCAGGCGAACGCCATCACACCGCCGGCCAGCAGCACCCGGACGTACAGCACCAGCTTGTGGGCCGAACTGCCGCCCTCGATACGTCCGGACACCGACGACGACACGTTCGAGCCGACGCCGCCGACCCCGCCGAAGAGCTCGTCGAAGTGACCCGACCAGTACGGCTCGGCCAGGAAGCCGATCCACACCGTCACCATCACACCGAACAGGATGGGCAGGCCGCGCAGTTCGGACCTGCCGATCAGGACGAGCGCCGTCAGCACGCCCAGCATCACGAACGGCGTGAGCTGGTGGGCCGGGACGCTCGCCGCGAACAGCCCGGTCACCACCATCAGCAGCACGGCCTTCTGCCGCCGGTTCGTCGGTTCGACCTCCAGCTCGCCGGGCCGCCGCTTCGTCCAGATCACGCGCGGCGCGCGGAACCAGACCAGCAGGACCGCCGCGAAGACCAGGTACAGCAGATAGGTGAAGCCCTGCGGCGAGAAGTAGTCCTGGCCCACCCAGCCGCTGAGCACGAACACCCAGATGCCGGTCCACTTGGCCCGCCAGCTCGCCCGCATATGGCGCACCAGCAGGAACATCGGGACCAGGTACAGCAGCTGCATGGTCAGCGGCCACCAGCGGATGACCTCGGTCAGGTCGCTGATTCCGCAGGCCTTCGCGGTGAACGCGGCCACCGCGAAGAAGCCCGGCCAGCTCCAGCGCGCGTCCAGGTCGGGCACGGCCGAGCCGGTGCGGTCGATGTAGTCGAGGAAGCCCAGGTGCTGCCAGGCCGTCGCGAACCGCGGCTCGGTCTCGATGAGGGCGGGCAGCGCGTGCAGCGACACGACCGTCGCGAGCAGCGTCACCAGCAGCAGCGCCCGGTGCTCGCGCCCCAGCCACAGCAGCGACGCGAACGTCACCGCCAGCAGCGCCGCCCCGAGCAGTGTCGGCGGCGGCAGCACCGAGATCAGCCCGAGCCCGCCCATGCCGTCCAGGTCGCTCTCGCCGAGCCGCAACGCGGGCACCCAGTACAGCAGCAGCGCGGCGATCAGCAGACAGCCGAGGATCACCCCGAGCCGGGTCGGCAGCAGCCGCTCCCGCCCGCTCGGCACGGCCGCCTCGGGCAGCGGTGCGGGCTCTTCGTGCATGGGCGGCTCTTCCCGTACGGCAGCCTCCTGCCGAACGGCGGCCTCCTCCCGTACGACAGCCTCCTCACGCTCCTCCGGTACGGCCGCCGCGCCCTTGCCCGCGTCGAACTCGTTCTCGAACGGGGCGTCCACCTCGGCGGGCTCCGCCCGGCGCTGCCCGACCGGCGGACCGAACTCCGGTGTGCGGGCCCAGGCCGGGCGGTGCTCGGGCCGGATCCGCGGGGTGCCGGTGGGCGGCGTCCCCGGTCCCGGCCGGACGTCGGGCCGGCGGTCCAGGTGGTCGAAGTCGACGTGGATGCCGAGCGCGAGGGTGTCGGTGTCGAGCGCCCAGCCGGGCCCCCGCTTGCGCGCCCCCTCGGGAGTCTCGCGCGCCCCCAGGTCGGCGAGGTCGCCGTCGGGAGCGGCGTCCTCGGGAACCTCCGCCGAGGACGCCCGCACGGTCCGGTACAGCTTGGGCGCCGCGATCGCGACGATCACCGACAGGGAGGCGATCTCGGCGACACCGGCGCCGGTCAGCCCCATGCGCGGGAGCAGCAGCAGCGTCAGCCCCAGCACCAGGGCGCACAACAGGCCCTGGAGCCACGCCAGTCCGGCGGTGCGGCTCTGCGCGCGCAGGACGGCGAAGTACGTCTCCATGACGACCCGCAGCAGCGCGCCGGCCGCGAACCACCGCAGCAACGGGGTCGCGGCATCCGCGTATCCCGGGCCGAACACGCCCAGGATCCAGGGCGCCCCGAAGAACAGGACCGCGGAGACCGGCACCATGATCCGCGCCATGCGCCTGAGCGCGGCACGGGTGTTGGCGGCGAGCCGGGCCGGGTCGTGCGAGCCCTCGACGGTGAGGGAGGCGCCCATGTTGATGGCGAGCAGATTGACGGTGCCGCCTATGGTGGCCGTGATGTAGAAGTACGCGTTGTCCTCGGAGGAGACCTGCGAGGCCACGATCACGGGGATGAGGTAGACCACGGCCAGCGAGAACAGCGAGCCGGTGTAGTCGCCCGCCAGGAACCGCCCGATCTCCTTCAGCGCCGGTGGGCGGACGTGCTCCTCGGTCGCCGCCACATGGCGCGGCACCAGCCGCCGGAACACCAGCCAGCCCAGCGGCAGCACCGACACCGCGATGGCCGCGACCCACGAGACGAAGACGCCGGCGGTGGGGATCGCCACCGCGAAGGCCACCAGCAGACCCAGCTTCACCGCCGAGAACACGGTGTTGCCGACCGGCACCCACACCGCGCTGCGCAGCCCGGTCAGCACCCCGTCCTGGAGGGTGAGCAGGTTCCACGCGATGACGGCCACGACGAAGAACAGCCCGTTCAGCGGCCCGTTCAGGAACCGGTACGACGGCCCCCACAGGTCCAGCGTCAGCAGGAAGACGCCCGCGGCCAGCGCCACGATCACGCAACTGCCCGCGTACGTACGGAAGACCAGGCGGCCGCTCGCCCGTCCCGCGACCGGGATGAAGCGGGCCAGCGCGCCCGTCAGGGTCACCGCGGTGAGCCCCGCGAGGAACTTCATCGCGGCGATCGCGGCGGACCCCTGGCCGACCGCGGACTCGGAGTAGTAGCGGGCGGCGGCCAGCCAGAAACCGAGCCCCAGCACGGCGGAGACGCCGGTGTTGATCATCAGGGCGTAGGCGTTGCGGAACAGCTGGCTGCCGCCGGAGGACCTGCCCAGTCCGGGCAGGCGAAGGCGGCGCCCCGACTGCTCGGGCGCCGTCGCGTCGGTCGATGCGGGCTCGGTCGTGGTCGTCGTGTCAGACACGGGAACGAATGGCCTTCCGGCGGACCTGTCGGGCTCTGCGGAGAACTGCGTACCCCTTGGTGAGGGCGCGGTCCCTGGCGAAGGTGCGGGCGATCGCACGGCCCTCGACCATCCGCCGGAACTCCTCGATGCCGGTGGTGCGGCGCACGGTGAGACGGGTGAGCGCGTACGGCCCCTGACGGCGCCGCGCGAGCCCGTTGTTGACGGCGAGCGCCTGGGCGTACCCGGTCTCGCGCACCGCCTCGCGCACCCGGCGGCTGGAGTAGCCGTACGGATAGGCGAACGAGGCCGGGACGGTGCCGAGCACGTCCGAGATGATCTCCTTGCACAGGATCAGCTCGGAGCGCAGCCTGTCGTCCGGGAGCTGGTCGAGCTGCGGATGCGTGTGGCTGTGGCCGCCGATCTCGACGCCCGCCCCGGCCAGTTCGCGGACCTGGTCCCAGTCGAGCATGGTGTCCAGGCCGCCGCCCATGTCGTGCGGGCCCTTCAGCCAGCCCGTGGACACGAACACCGTCGCCGGGAAGCCGTGCTCGGCCAGTACGGGCAGCGCGTGCCGGTGCACGCCCTCGTAGCCGTCGTCGAAGGTGATCAGCACCGGCCGCTCGGGCAGCGGTTTGCCGGCGCGCCAGCGTTCCGCGAGGTCGGCCGTGCGCACGGGACTGAGGCCGAGGCCGCCGATCAGCGCCATCTGCTCCGCGAACGCCTCCGGCGCCACCGAGAGCTCACGGGTGGCGTCGTTCGGCGACGTGGAGACGGCGTGGTACATGAGAATGGGCACGCGCCCGTCGGTCATCTGCTTCCCCCCTCGGAGCGCGGTTCCCCCTCGATGCCCGCCACCGAGTACGTAACGCCCCCTCGGCGCACCCGGACACTGCCCACGACGTACCCACCGGCCGCCGTCAGCACCCCCGCGACGATCGCACCGGCCCGCCCCGCACCGCCCGGCCGGGCCAGCACCGCGTCCCGCAGCCCGCGCGCCACTCCGGCCGGCAGGACCCGGGTGGCGTACCGCCGCTCGGACTCGAGTCCCTTGTCGGCGCCCACGCTGCGGGCCACCAGCGCCTTCGAAAGGCCCTCGGCGTAGGTGCGGGTGCGGAAGTACCGGAAGTGCTCGCGCGGTCCGGGCACCCGGTGGTGGATCACCGCACGGTCGTCGATCAGCAGCACCGCGTCGGGCCTGGACCGGGTGAGCCGGATGCACAGCTCCGTCTCCTCGCAGCCCAGCGGCAGCCGGTCGCCGTCGCGTCCGATGCCGGTGGCGAAACCGCCCGCGAAGTCGAACGCGGTGCGCCGGAAGGACGCGTTGCCGCCGAGGACGTTGCGGACCTCGACCAGCCCCTGCGGCAGGCCCCGGTAGGTGCAGCCGACGACCCAGTCGAACTCCTCGGGGAACCATCGCGGCCGTCTTCCCGACGCCCAGATCGGCTCCGTGCGCCCGCCGACGGCCATCACCCGCGGATCGGCGTACCCCGCCGCGAAATGCCGCAGCCAGTCGCGCTCGGCGACGGCGTCGTCGTCGAGGAACGCGATGACCTCGCCGTAGGAGGCGGCGATGCCGGTGTTGCGGCCGGCGGACAGACCGCGGGGGCCCGCGTTGGCGAGCACCCGTACGTCGGTCGCTTCCTTGTACTCCTTGGTCAGCCGGTCCAGGAGCGCCTCGTTGTGGTCGACGACCAGCAGCGTCTCCAGGGCCGGATACGCCTGCGCCCGCACCGAGGAGACCGCCGCGAGAATGTCCTCCCAGCGGTCCTCGGTGTACACGCAGATCACGACGGAGATGTCGGGACCGCTCAAGACGCTTCTCCCCGAACCGAGTGGACCGGCTGGACCGGCTGGACCGACTGGACCGAGTCGAGCGTCGGGGAGTGCGCCGCGGCGGTGCGGCGGCGCAGGGCACGCCGGTTGGAGCGCTCCTTCAGGATCACCTTGAGCACCCTCAGCCCGTCCCGCACGGCCCGCAGATTGCTCGTGCCGTGGATGCGGAGGTACTCGTGGCTGGGTATCTCCTGCACCTTCAGGCCCGCCTTGACGACCCGGATGTTCATCAGGGTCTCCACCTCGAAGCCGGTGCAGTCGAGTTCGATCTTGTCCAGGCAGTGCCGCCAGAACGCGTTGTAGCCGTAGCAGAGATCGGTGTAGCGGGCGCCGAACTTGCGGTTGACGGCCGTGCACAGCGCCCAGTTGCCGAGCTTGCGGATCGGCGTCATGTCGTCGGTGCCGCCGCCGTTGGCGAAGCGCGACCCCTTGGCGAAGTCGGCGCCCGAGACCAGGGCGGAGACGTACGACAGGATCTCGTTGCCGTCGGCCGAGCCGTCCGCGTCGACCATCACGATGATGTCGCCGGTCGCCGCCTCGAACCCGGTGATCAGGGCATCCCCCTTGCCCTTGCCGCGCTGGCGCACGACCTTCACCTCGGGCCACAGCTCGCGCGCCACCTCGACGGTGTTGTCGGTGGAGTTGCCGTCCACCAGGACCACTTCGTGGATCCAGTCCGGAAGGGTCTTGAAGACGTACGGAAGATTCTCCGCCTCGTTCATGGCCGGGATCACCACGCTCACCGGCGGCGCGATGGCCAGGTGCATGGAAACGGGCCGGTACTTGCCCTCCGGTGACGGATCTTGATCCGCGACCGCCGGGCGCAGCACAGAACTCATGAGTCAGGTCCCTCTCGTCCGGTGGACCGCCCGCCCCTGGGCGGCCCGGCTATGTGTCCGGTTCGAAAGGGGGGTTCTTCTCACTCACGGCACGGAGGAACGGATCTCCGTACGCGTGTGGTGAGCTGGCATTTCTGGCCGGCCACCTGAAGAACGGCAGCCGGTCGCGCGGCACGACCCGGTCGCAAGTGCGGACACCTTCACCGAGCACCCCCCTACCACGCCCCACGCCGGGGCCGTCGCGGTTCTTGAGCCCTCCCCCAGAGCCGCTGACGACTGTCCGATGCGAGTGAGATATACGACGGTATTGACGATTGCGCCTGTATGGCAAGAGCTGGAACGAGCCCTCACGTTTTTGTTGGTTTGACCGGAGTTAACTACGTCCGGAGCGGATCTTCCCCATTCGCTTCAGGAGCCGGTCCGCCGGTTCGAAGAGCTCCGGCCGTGTCTGCACGGTGTTGCGCAGCGCCCGGACCGGAGCACGGCGTGCCCGGTGTCCGAACGCGACCGGGTGACGTCGGGTCACCCACCCCTCGGACACCGACAGCTCGCGTGTCTTCAGGGAGTCCTTGTACTCCTTCTGGCCCCGGCCGAGGTCGAGGTACCCGATGCCGTCGGCGGCGGCCGCCTCGGCCATCCGCAGATGCAGGACGAGTCCCGGCGAGTACTTCGAGAACGCCGGGTCGTAGGCCGGGAACCAGCAGGCCAGCACCCGTTCGGTGCGCAGCCCGAAGTGCGCGGCGATCGGCCTGCCGCCGGCGTACAGCACCGACAGGATCCCGGCGAACGGCTCCGAGCGGGTGTGGAACAGCTGCTCCACCAGCAGCGTGATCCACGCGTGCGCGAAGCGGTCGCTGCGCCCGGTCCTGCGGTACTGCGCCGACTTCCAGCCCATCAGCGTGCGCAGCGCGGCCGGGTCGCGCTCGTCGTGCACGTACCGCACGCCGTCGTGGTCCCGGCCGAGTTTGCGCTCCTTGGCGAGGGTCGTCCGCGTGAACTTCGGTGACCGCTCCCGGAGTTGGGTCAGATACGCCTCGTACCCCTGGTCGACGTCCATGACCGGGGACGGGAACGTGCCGGAGGCCTCCGCCTCGAACGCCGCCTGGCCCTGGACCAGGTGGTCGAACTCCCACACCGCGAGCCCGCACGCCCTCAGCAGCTCCCGGGCCTCCCAGGTGAACCCGGGCCGGTGCACCACGCCCTGGGCGTCCGAGACGCCGAGCCCGATGGCCCGGCCCACGCCGGACGCCGTCCGCTGGAACGGGAAGAACGCGGCCGGCTCACCGCCCTCCCGTACGACCGCGATCCGCACCCCGCGCCGGCAGCGGCCGACCGCGAGTGTGAACTCGGGGGAGAGGAAGGGGTTGGCGAGTTCGGGCGAGCCTTGGAGATGGGCCTTGGACTGCATCGATGTCCACGCCGCCCGGTCGGCGGAGCTGAGCTCCCCGGGGCGGTACACGCTGATGTCCACGTCAGTCAGTCCGCCTTCGTGTCGTACGGCCGTGCAGCCGCCGCAGCAGAACCAGCAGGAGAATCAGGGCGCTGATCGCGGTCACGGCCACGATGCCGCCGCGTACCGACCACCGGTGGACGGCGAGCATGCCCTGGGTCACCAGCATGTTGACGACGACCGCGCCCGCAACCGAGGCCACGGCCCGTCCGAACGGTTCCAGCCCGCGCAGCGCGGCGGCGATGGCCACGGCCGGTGCCGCGAGCAGGAAGAACAGCGTGAAGGGTCCGCGCAGCGGCGAGCCCGAGTCGACCAGCGCGAGGATCGCGCCGATCACCCCCACGGCCGTCGCGGCGCCCGCGAGCAGCGGCGTCAGATCCCTCCCCGGACCTGGTCGCGCACGCTCGGCGTCCTCGGCCGAGTCTGTCTTGATACGTGCCTTGATACGTAAGGTCTGCATTGGCGACTTTGCCCCCCGAAGCGCCGGATGCCGGGCTTCAATGTGGCTCAGTGCCGTATCGGTCGTCAAGATGCGAACGACCTCTTGACAGGTGTTCGAGTGGCACCCGCGCGTGAACGGCCCCCGCGGGAGTGGGGCCCGCGGGGACCGCTGGTTCAGGTGGTGCGGGAGTGCGTCACGGCACGAGCTTCAGCAGCCGGTTCGGGGAGCCGCTGCCGGGGCTGGTGACCACGTTGGCGGTGGCGCCGCCCGTGAGGGCGGAGGCCACCGCGGCCGGGGTGGCCGAGGTGTGGCCGGCCAGGTAGACCGCGGCCGCGCCGGCCACGTGCGGGGTGGCCATCGACGTGCCGGAGAGCGTGGCGGTGGCGGTGTCGCTGGTGTTGTACCCCGCGGTGATCGACGAGCCCGGGGCGAAGATGTCCAGCACGGAGCCGTAGTTGGAGTAGCTCGCCCGGGCGTCGGAGCTGGTGGTGGCGCCGACCGTGATCGCGGTGGCGACGCGGGCCGGGGAGTACGAGGAGGCGTTGGCGCTGCTGTTGCCGGCCGCGACCGCGTAGGTCACCCCGCTCGCGATGGAGTTCGCGACCGCGGTGTCCAGCGAGGTGGAGGCGGAGCCGCCGAGCGACATGTTGGCGACCGAGGGGCCGGAGTGGTTCGCGGTCACCCAGTCGATGCCGGCGATCACGCCCGCCGTGGTGCCGGAACCGCTGTTGTCCAGCACCCGGACCGCGACGATGTTCGCCTTCTTGGCGACGCCGTAGGTGGTGCCCGCGACGGTGGTGGCCACATGGGTGCCGTGGCCGTTGCCGTCGGAGGCGGTGGTGTCGCCGTCGACCGCGTCATATCCGTAGGAGGCACGGCCGCTGATCTGGGTGTGGGTGATGCGCACACCGGTGTCGATGACGTACACGGTCACGCCGCTGCCCGCGCTGTCCGGGTAGGTGTAGGTGCCCGAGAGCGGCAGCGCGGCCTGGTCGGTGCGGTCCAGGCCCCAGGGGGCGCTGGTCTGTGTGGTGTCGGCCAGCCGGACGCGCTGGTTCTGCTCGACGGAGGCGACGGCCGGGTCGGCGGCGAGCCGTCTGGCCTCGGTCGCGGAGAGGGTGGCGGTGTATCCGTTCAGCGCGGTGCCGAACGTCTTGTCCACCGAGCCGCCGTACTCCTTGATCAGGCTCTTGCCCGCGCCGGAGGTGGCCTTGAGGCCCGCGCTCTTCTTCAGCGTGACGATGTAGCTGTCCTTGACGGCCGTGGGGGAGCCGGCGGCCAGGACCTTGCCCTCGGCCGGGGCGGCCTGGGCGGGCAGAGCGGTGAGCGAGCCGACGAGGGCGGCGGTCGCCAGGCCGGTTATCGCGGCGAACCGGAAGTTCTTGCTACGCAGTTGTGCCATTGCGAGGGAGTCCTCCTCCAGGCGGTGCGCATGTGGTGGGCGCACATGTGGGGGGTGCGTGCGGGGCGCACGCACAGCGCGGAACGTCGCGTTCCCGTTCCGGGCCGAGGTAAAGGATCTGCGGTCCCCATGTGACGGACAAGAGAGTTGACGACCTGTCAACAGTTTTGTCATGAGCACGAAATCAAACGCACTGGGTACTCATAGGGAGAGCGGCGCGATGCCCGGAAAAGTCTTGGCATGGACACTTCCCGTCAACACGCGTAGTTGGTACGACGGTTATGGCAGAGATCCTGCTATAGGGAGGTTCCATGAGACGTTCCCGACTTTCCGTATACGTCGCCTCACTCCTCCTCGCCGTCGGCACCGCCCTCACCGGGGCAGCCACCGCGCAGGCCGCAGACACCGCCGCGATCGGCGGGTACGTGGCGCTCGGCGACTCCTACTCCTCGGGCCTCGGCTCGGGCAGCTACATCGGCTCCAGCGGCGACTGCAAGCGCAGCACGAAGGCGTACCCCTACCTGTGGGCCGCCGCGAACTCACCCTCGTCCTTCGACTTCACGGCTTGCTCGGGCGCTCAAACGGGTGATGTGACCGCCAGTCAGCTCGGCCCCCTCACCTCCGCCACCGCACTGGTGTCCGTCTCCATCGGCGGCAACGACGCCGGTTTCGCGGACATCATGACGACCTGTGTGCTCCAGTCCGACAGCGCATGCGTCGCACGCATCAACACCGCCAAGGCGTTCGTCGACTCCACGCTGCCCGGCCGGCTCGACACCGTGTACTCGGCCATCCGGGCCAAGGCCCCGTCCGCCCATGTGGTCGTGCTCGGCTACCCGCGCTTCTACAAGCTGGGCGCGTCCGGGTGCATCGGCCTGTCCGAGACCAAGCGCAAGGCGCTCAACGAGGCCGCCGACTACATCGACGCGGCCACCGAGAAGCGCGCCCTGGACCACGGGTTCACCTTCGGTGACGTACGGACCACCTTCACCGGGCACGAACTCTGCTCCGGCAGCCCGTGGATGCACGCCGTCAACTGGCTCAACATCCCCGAGTCGTACCACCCGACGGCCGCGGGCCAGTCGGGTGGCTACCTGCCGGTCCTGAACAGCGCGGCCTGAGAACCCCGCCGAGCCGCCTCCCTCACGACTCCGGCGACTCGGTAGGCGTCTGCGAGACCCCGCCCGTCGGGGTCTCCGTCGCGCAGGTCACCGAGAACGGCACCGAGTTGGACTTCGTCTTCACCGGGTCGCGGACCTCGACGCTGATCCGGTTCTCGAAGGTCCCGCTGTCGTCGTACGTCGTCACGAACGCCCGGTCCTGCTTCGTGCGGCCGCCGCCCTCCGGGAACGACAGGGTCTTCCAGCCCTGGTCCATCACCTTGCCGTCCTCGGACACCCAGCGGTAGGTGACCTCCGCGGGCAGCCGGCCCACCGTGAACGAGGCCGTGAAGGCGGGCGCCGCACCGTTGGGCGGCGGACACGCCCCCGCGTACTCCAGGTTCGAGCCCGTCAGCGCCACCTGCACGGTCTGCGGTGCCGGAGCGCTGGTACGGCTCTCGCTCGGACTCGGCTCCGCGCTGTCGTCCCCGCCGGAGCCGCCCTCGTCCTCGGTCTCCTTCTGCGAGGTCCCGCCGCCCACCTGGCTCGTGGTGCCGTCGTTCCCCTCGTTCCCGCCGCCTCCACCCCCGCGGTTGAGCAGGGCGTACGTCAGCCCCGCCACGGCCAGCGCGAGAACGGCGATGCCCGCGATCAGGGTGAGCGCGGCACGGCGGTCGCGGTTCCGGACCGGGGCCGTCGCCGGACCGGGCGTCACGGGCCGGGTCGGCCCGGGCGCGGGGACCGGTGCCGTCGGGCCGGTCTGCGACGGTGCCGGGAACGCCGCGACGGTCGGGGAGTACGGGGTCGCGCGCACGGTGTCCGCGCGTGGCGTGCCTCCCGCGCCGACGATCCGCAGATCCTGCTCCGCCTGCTCGGCCGGCAGCCGCTCGGCCGGGTCCTTGCGCAGCAGTCCCTCGATGACGGGGGCCAGCGGACCGGCCCGGTGCGGCGTGGGCAGGTCGTCGTCGACGATCGCGCGCAGGGTGCTCAGGGGGGTGTTCTGCCGGAACGGGGAGTTGCCCTCCACCGCCGCGTACAGCAGCACCCCGAGGGACCACAGGTCCGACTCCGGGCCCGGTGTGCGGCCCAGCGCCCGCTCCGGGGCGAGGAACTCGGGGGAGCCGATCACCTCGCCCGTCATGGTGAGCGCGGAGCTGCCCTCGACCATCGCGATACCGAAGTCGGTCAGCACGACCCGGCCGTCGTTCGACAGCAGGACGTTGGCCGGTTTCACATCCCGGTGCAGCACCCCGGCGTCGTGCGCGGCCCGCAGCGCCGACAGCACCTCGGCACCGATGTGCCCGGCGCGCTGCGGACTCAACGGGCCCTCGGCGTCCAGCAGCTCGGCCAGCGAGATGCCGCGGACCAGCTCCATCACGATCCAGGGCCGGCCGTCCTGCGTGGCCACGTCGTACACCGTGACGACATTGCGGTTGGCGACCCGGGCCGCCGCCCACGCCTCGCGCTCCAGCCGGGCGTACATCCGCTCGACCTCGGACGTCGCCAGCCCGGCGGGCGCGCGCACCTCCTTGACGGCCACTTCGCGGTGCAGCACCTCGTCGCGGGCCCGCCACACGGTGCCCATGCCGCCCTCGCCGAGCGGGGACAGGAGGCGGTAGCGGCCCGCGATCACCCGTTCACTGCCGTGTTCTTCGGACACGGGCGTCCCCCATTCGCCTCCGTGCGAAATCTCCACTCCGTGCGATTTCTTCCCAAAAGTAGCTCAGCCGAGTACGGATGCCGCCCCCTTGAACACCAATCCGGCCCCGAGCAGCACGACCAGGAGCGCGGACGCCAGCGGGGCCGTCCTGCGCAGGAACGTCG
This sequence comes from Streptomyces sp. Y7, assembly GCF_043195415.1. NCBI lineage: Bacteria > Bacillati > Actinomycetota > Actinomycetes > Kitasatosporales > Streptomycetaceae > Streptomyces > Streptomyces sp. Y7. The sequence goes on along the minus strand of NZ_JBIDDQ010000032.1, from coordinate 3,419 downwards.
TGACCGGATGCGCGGTCCAGCGGGGGCGCCTGTCCAGTACCCGGGTGACACCGGTACCCAGCTTGACGACGGCGAACCCGGCCGTGGTGAGCGTCAGGGCGAGCCCGACGCCGTACGCCACGACGAGCAGCAGCCCGAACCACGCCTTGCCGAGCGCCGCCGCGCCGACCAGCACGACGACGGCGGAGGGACTGGGAACCAGCCCACCGGCGAAGCCGAGGAGGATCGTGCCGCGGAGGGTCGGGGCGGTGGAGTGGGTGTGGGTGAAGCCGCCGTGGGTGTGGGTGAGCAGGCCGTGCTTGCGGGTTGCGGTGGGGGTGGGGGTGGGGGTGGGTGTGTGGGGGTGCGGATGGGGGTGTGCGTGGCCGCGTTCGTGGCTGTGGTGCTTCACGGGTGCGGGGGAGGGTGAAGGGGAGTGGGAGTGGGCCTGTGGGGAGGGGGAGGCATCGGCCGGGGCGTGGGTGTGCGCGGCGACCAGGACCGGTTCGCGTTCGCGGTCGGCGGTGTGGTCGGCCTCGTGGGGATGCTCGTGGTCGTCGTGTGAGTGATCGTGATCGTGATCGTGATCGTGACCGTGACCGTGATCGCGGGAGTGGTCGTGGTCGTGGTCGTGGTCGTGGGGATGCTCGTGATCGTGTGCGTGCCCGTGCCCGTAGCCGTGCTTGCGGATGTGCCAGGCGCGGCGTACGAGGGTCGCGCCGGCCGCGAGCACCAGGGCGCCGCTCGCCATGCCCAGCCAGGTGATCACCGAGGGCGCGGCGGCCGAACCGGCCGTGATCAGCAGGCCCAGGGCGACGACGCCCAGCGTGTGGGTGACCGTCACCGAGGCGGCCAGCGGCATGACGTCCTTGAGCCGTGCCCGGCCGCCGCGTGCCGTCGCGACCGCGGCCATGAGGGTCTTGCCGTGACCGGGCGCGAGCGCGTGCATCGCGCCCAGGAAGACCGCGATGACCAAGGCGAGCGCGGCGAAGCCGAAGGTGAGGTCGTGCCGGGAGACCAGGTCGTCCAGGGCGCGCGTCCAGCGGTCGGCGCCGCGGGGCAGGACCGAGGCGGCGGGGGCGTCCTGCTCGGCCTCGGCGAGGGCGGGGCCGCCGGGGCGCACGCGCAGCGCGGCGGTCGCGGTGTCGGCCGGCGAGGACAGCAACTCCGCCGGGTAGGTGGTCAGTTCGTCGGAGACCGACTCCTTCGGCACGTCCGACGCGGTGAGCGTCATCCGGTCACCGCGTGCCGTGATCTCCCGCCAGCCGGGACCGGATTCGGCGCCCGCGCCGCGGAAACCGAGGGCGACGGTGGCGTTCTCGGAGAGCGGGGCCGAGAGCCGGCACTCCACCCGGAGCGTGTCCAGGCCCGCCCGTCCGGGCCGCACGCGCGCGTGGCTGCTCGTCAGCGTCAGCTCGACGGTACGGCCGTCGACGGTGACCTCGCTGTCCCGCGCGGCGCTCTCGCAGCGCTGCCGGGCCCACGCCGTCATGCCCGCCTTCTCGATGTCGGGCTTCGCCTGTGTCGCCGGGATCTCGGCCAGGTCCTCGACGTGCCGGACGCGCAGTTCGCCGGGGGCGACGACCAGGCCGTCGTAGCGGTTGACGGTGAAGTTGCCGAGGGGGTGCGCGCTCGCGGGAGGGGAGGCGGACATCGCGAGCGCGCAGGCCGCCGTCAGGACGGCGGCGCCGGAGGCGAACAGACGACGGGGAGTCACTTGGCCGCCTCCAGGTCCTTGAGTGCCGTACGGGCCGTCCGGGCACCCAGCGGGGAGAACCCGGGGTTCAGCTTCAGCGCGGCCGCCAGGTGCGTGCGGGCGTCCTCGGCGTGGCCCGTGGCCTGTTCGATGACGCCTCGGTGGTAGAGGAACGCGGCGTTGCGGTAGCCGGTCGCCGTGGCCTCGCGGGCGTACGGCAGGGCTTCCTCGTCCTTGCCGTTGACGTGCAGCGCCCAGGCGAGGGCGTCCGCGGTGTGCACGGTCCGCCGGCGGTCCCACTCGGCCCGGGCGGCACGCAGGGCGGACTTCCTGTCGCCGTGGTCGGCCGCCGCGAGGGCCGTGTCGAGGTCGGCGTTGACGCCGTTGGCGCGGGCGAGAGCCGTCCAGGCGTCGACGAGGGCGTACTGGTCGTCCGCCTTCACCTTGTCGCCGGCCGACTCGTAGAGCTCACCGAGTTCCACGAGCGGGCCCGGGAGGGGGTAGCGGGCGACGACGTCCTCCAGGCTCGCGAGTGCCGCGGCCCTGTCGCCGTTCGCGGCCTGTGCGCGGGCGCGGCCCTCCAGGGCGGGGAGGTAGTTCTCGTCGGCGGCGAGCGCCCGGGCGTAGTGCGTGAGCGCGGTGTCGTAGTCGCCCTGGTTCCAGGCGAGTTGGCCGAGCTGGGTGGCGACGTAGGCGAGGTCGCCGGGGGAGACGGCGGAGGAGAGCGCCTGACGCAGGACGCGCTCGGCCGTCCGCACGTCGCCGCGCAGTTCGTGCACGTACGCGTACCGCGTGAAGACCGGGATGCCCGGTCGGCGGTCGTCCGCCGTGTCGGCGGCCTCGGCGGCGTCGGTGTAGCGACCGAGTTCGACGAGGGCGTCGACGCGGGTGCACAGGGCCCGTTCGCTGTACGGGTTCACCTTCAGGGCCTGGTCCGCGTACTTCAGGGCGTCCTCGAAGTCGTGCCGGGCGGCGGCGAGGGCGGCCCGGCCGGCCAGGGCCTGGTCATTGTCGCGGGACAGGGCGAGTGAGCGCTTGAACGCCTGGTCGGCCTGCGGGTAGCGGGAGGGGTCGCCCTTGGTGCGGGCCTGTTCCACATAGGCGAGGCCGAGGGTCGACCAGCTGCCGTAGTCCTTCGGCTGGTCGCGGAGATGGGCCTGCAGGGAGGCGATGCCGGTGTCCAGGTCACCGGTGGTGAGCAGACCGGGGGAGACGGCGGCGGAGGCCGGGGCGACGTGCTGGCCCGTGTTGTCCCGGGCGGCGCCGAGGGCGATGGAACCGGCGGTGAGCGCCACGGCCAGCAGCGCCGCGCAGCCGGCGAGGTGCAGCGCCCGGTGACGCCGTGCGGCCGCGGCGAAACGCCGCAGTGCGGCGACACGGGTCTCGCCCCCGCCGCCGCCCTTGCCCTTCCCGTCCTCGGGGGCTGCCGCCCCCGAACCCCCGCTTCGGCCCTGAACGGGCCTCGTCCTCAGACGCCGGACGGGCTGGATCCTGCCGTTCTCCTCGTTCTCCGGCGCGCTGTCGTTCGTACGCGGGGCCATGCCCTCTCCTCAATCGGCTTTCCAGCAACGTTCGCTGTCGTGTGCGGGGGCGCGGCCCCCCCCGGGGGGGCTTATTACTTAGCGGGCCGCGCCGGGCAACAGGGGCGTAGTGCAACCCCTTGAGGGGCGCGGGGAACCCCGCGAACAGCCACAACCGGCCCGCACACCGCCCCCGGCCGGTCCCCGCCCCCCCGCCGAGCCTC